>CAZFNI010000015.1:0-54700 GCA_964520655.1 uncultured Planctomycetales bacterium | reverse complement strand
ACCCTTGAATCTCTGCTGATGCGCTTTTTCCAGCAGCGAACGCTTAAATCCCTGCGGCGTCTGAACTTCCCAAAGCAACGACCTCGGCAACGTCTTTTGGACCGTCATGGTCTTGTCATTGACTTGCTTGATGGTCGCCTTAACAGGGACGGCGGTGATCACTGCCGGATGATCCTTTAGCGCATCTATCATACGCGTCAACATTTCCCGGCTGACCAAAGGCCTGGCCGCATCATGCACCAGCACATGGTCATACTCAATCCCCAGCGCCGCCAATCCATTCTTGACGGATCCGGCTCTAGTTTCCCCGCCTTTAGCAACAGCGACAACCTTGTTAAATTTCTTGGCCAACACATTAAAACGGCGCATGAAATCCACGTGGCCGACGATAACAATGCCCTTAATAGTACTGCACGACTGGAAAACAGTCAAGCTGTGCGCGATCAGGGGTTTACCTTTAAGCATGACGAAGGATTTCGGGACCTTAGACTTAAAACGCGTCCCGCTGCCGCCGGCAACAATAATGACCGCACATCTCATGATGGATTTGATCCTGATAATTTCGCAAAGATCATCCGTCCGGCTTGCGTCTGCAGCGCTGAGGTGATCGCAACCCTGACATTCTGACCGATCAATTTACGGGCATCGGTCACAACGACCATTGTCCCATCCTCCAGATAACCGACCGCCTGGCTGGGATCTTTTCCTTCCTTAAGTAGCCGAACTTCTAATTCTTCACCCGCAAATACCATCGGCTTGACCGCATTGACCAAGTCATGGATATTAAGCACCTCGATCCCCTGGATAGAGGCCATGCGGCTTAAATTAAAATCTGTCGTGCAGATGCGCGCTTCCATCAACCGGGATAGTTTCACCAGCTTCAGATCAACAGGTTCTGACCCGTTTAAGTCATCTTCATGGATACGGATATCCGCAGCCGGATCTTTCTGCATATTCTTCAACAGCTCTAACCCGCGGCGCCCGCGCTGTCTTTTGGTATCATCCGATGAATCCGCCAGAGCCTGCATTTCATGAAGCACAAAACGGGGCACGACCAATCGCCCATCAAGAAATCCTGTCTTAAAGATGTCTGAAATACGCCCGTCGATGATCGCGCTTGTGTCCACCAGCACAACCCCTTCTTTAAGATCCTGACGTTTAAACCTCACATAAGGGATGATCAAGTTGAACTCGTCTTTACCGCGCATGGCCATGATAGCACCCAAATAGGCGAAGATCAGCGTCAAAACGACCCGCAGGATAGGCTTTAGAACCTCGTCGATCGGAAGCAGCGACAGGATATCCGCGACCAGCTTGGCCATCCCCACCCCTAAGATCAACCCAAAGACCATGCTGGAAAGGCCGCGCACGGAGACTTGCTTGAGCGTCATTTCGATCGCGATCAGCAAACAGGCTCCGATCATCCCGCCAAAAAAACCATAGGTCGAATCAAAATTGACAATGGTGGCGACCTGGAACCCGACCACCCCGCTGATCAGGACGAAAAACACACGAATGAATGTCAGTGTCATACGATAGCTCCCTTACAATACCCGTTATAATTTATCCAACGCTTCCCTGACGGAAGAAACCGGTATCAACTTGATGCGTTTGGGTTTAAGATCCGTTTTATTCAAATTATTCTTAGGCAGGATGCAGCGCGTAAACCCAAGTTTCTCCGCTTCATTGACACGGGTGAGCAACTGTGAAACACTGCGCACCTCCGCTGACAGACCCACTTCGCCTAAAACCACCACATCGGCACCTACCGCTTTGTCCAACAAGGCCGAAGCAACGGAGAGACAGACGCCTAAGTCCGCTGCTGGATCCTCGATCCGCATACCGCCAACAACGTTGACAAAAATATCTTTGTCCCCCAAATTCATGCCGAGACGCTTTTCTAGAACAGCGACCAGTAATGCCAGACGGTTCGCGTCAAACCCTTGAGCTTTCTGCCTGACCATCCCAAAAGCGCTGCGTGACACCAGGCCCTGCACTTCCACCAAGAACGGCCGCGTCCCCTCGACAACTGGCACGACCACCGACCCTGATGCGCCTTGCGGACGCTCAGCTAAAAATATCTCGGAAGGGTTTGTCACCTCCTGCAGCCCGCCCGCTGTCATTTCAAACACACCGATCTCATTGGTTGAACCGAAACGGTTCTTGTTGGCCCGCAGAATGCGGTACGTGGAATATCTCTCCCCTTCAAAATATAATACCGTATCGACCATGTGCTCCAGCACCCTGGGACCTGCGATCATCCCCTCCTTAGTCACATGCCCGACAAAGAACAACGAAAATCCATGCTGTTTCGCCAGCTGCGTCATTACTGCCGCGGATTCCCGCACCTGGGAGACGCTCCCAGGGCTGGAGGTGATCTCCGGCAGATATACCACCTGAATGGAATCAATGATGACGACCTGTGGTTTTAATTCATGGATATGCGAGGCGATCTCATTAACGTCGATGGCGCTGACGATAAAGAAATTCCCTTTGACCTCACTGGACACACGGTCCGCGCGGATCTTCGCCTGTTGCAGCGATTCCTCTCCGCTGACATACAACACTTTAATGCCTTTTCTCGCCAAGGCACAACCCATTTGCATAACGATCGTTGACTTGCCGATCCCCGGGTCCCCGCCGATAAGCGTCACACTGCCCGGCACGATCCCGCCGCCCATGACCCTGTCGAATTCAACAATGCCGGTGACAGCGCGCTTTTGGTCGATGGTATCGACTTCTTCTAACAGCATGACCCTGTTGGATGCGCTTTGGGCGATCTGGGCGCGTGTCGTTTTCGGCGCGGCACGCTCAACCGTATGTTCCTCGACATAAGAATTCCAGCTGCTGCACGCGGGACATTTACCGATCCAGCGCGGCGCCTGACTGCCGCATTCCTGACATACAAAGACCGTTTTAGCTTTCATGGTTATTATTTTGTCCTCGGACGATACAGCAATTTCCAGGGATTTAGTTTCAGATCCTGCGTCAATTCATTCAAATTACGATAAATAGAGTCATCTACGAACAACCGTCCTATCGTCCCTTCCCCGCGGTTGATCCGGGCGACCAGCTCATTGATCCCCTTTAAAGCCCCGGCAACAGCGTCGCGGTTGGCCTGAGACATCAATTCATTATTGACCTTGTCGATCGTCTGTTCGATCTTGTCCGCCAATTTATTGACCTGTTCGGTCACGCGCTCGACCGGCACAGGGTCTTTACCAAAAATATCCGTGTTAGGCTTGATGAATTCTGTCGACTGCCCTGGGAAGATCTCCACATATTTTTCCCCCAGCAGGCCCAACTGGTTGATAAAAACACTCGAGTCAGCAGGGATGTTCACGCCTTCCTTGACCCAAAGATTGATACGCACTTTTATATGCTTATCGACGGGATCAGTGAACACCTTAATGCCCTTGACAATACCGACATCAATACCAGCAAGCCTGACCGGAGCCGCGTCCTTGATCCCGTTAGCAAAAGTGAACACCGCCTGGAACGGCCAGCCCTTCTCAACAAAAGAAAAATTGCTGATCGAGCTGACAAAAAAGGACAGGACCGCGATACCAAGCAAGACAAAGCTCCCCACTTTGAGTTCCAAATGGCTTTCACGGGTCATACGCTCTCCTCTTTAACATGCCCAAAGACAAGCTGCTCATCATCTGTGATCGGCCCTTCGCCCAGGCCATGGATAAACTGGTGAACAATAGGATTATTGGAATGCCTGATCTCATCAGGCGTTCCATCAGCAATAACAGTACCTTTATAGAACATCGCGATCGAATCCGCGATCTGGTACGCGGAATTCATATCATGGGTGACGACGATCGATGTCACTTTTAATTTATTCCTTAATTCACGGATCAGATTATTGACCGCAGCTGCTGTGATGGGATCGACCTCCGAGGTCGGCTCATCATACAAAATGATCTGCGGCTCCATGCACAGAACACGTGCCAGGCTGACCCTTTTTTTCATCCCGCCAGACAGCTGAGACGGCATTAAATGTTCCACATCCTTTAAACCCACCATGGCCAGAGCATCGCGCACCCGCTCTCTAACCGTCCTTGCTTCTAAATTCATGAATTCATTCAAGACGAACGCCACATTCTCGCCAACGCTTAAAGAATCAAACAAAGCCCCGCCCTGAAAAACCATACCGATCTCCAGCCGCAGCTTATTATATTCGCGCTCGCTTAATCCCGTCACCTCCACGCCGTTGATCTTGATCGAACCGCTTTCCGGTCTAACCAACCCCACGATACTTTTCAGCAAAACGCTTTTTCCGACCCCGGAACGTCCAATGACAACCTTGGTCTCTCCCCGGCGGACGGTCAGGTTCAAATTATTCAAGACCATCTGGGCGCCGAAAGCTTTATAGAGATTATGGATCTCGATCATATTACGCGTTCAGTAAAAAATAAAAAACGAATGTAATAAAGCAATCCATCATGATGATAAAGATAAATGACCGCACCACCGCCGTTGTGGTCGCCTTGCCGACACCTTCGGCACCGCCTTTGACATTCAATCCCTGATGGCAACCGACGATCGCGATGATCATGCCGAAGAACAACGTCTTAACGAGACCTGTCACGATATCCTTCTTATGAAGGGACAAGAACGTCATTTTCCAGAACATTTCATGCCCGATGTGCAATTTAAATACACAGATGAGATATCCGCCGCATATCCCCACCAGGTCAGAAATAATGGTCAAGACCGGCAGCATCATGACCAGCCCGAGAAATCTGGGTAGGACCAGATAACGCACCGGGTTCACAGCGAACGCGCGCAGCGCATCGACCTGTTCCGTCACTGTCATGGAACCGATCTCCGCCGCGATTCCAGCACCAACGCGTCCGGCTACGATCAGCGCAGTCAAGACCGGGACCAATTCGCGCGTCAGGGATACGGCGATGATATTGGGGATATACATTTCCGCCGACAACTGCATCATCTGGTAGGCCATCTGCAGCGCGATGATCATCCCTACAAAAAAAGCCACCAGTGCTGAAATGATGAAACTGCCTAAACCTATCCGGTGTGATTGCGTCAGGGAGCGGACCCCTTTGAACGGGGGCGTAACAACGCAGGCGCAAACCTGCGCCCACAGGATGCTCAACTGCCCGACGTACCGCACCCAGCCCAGCGCCATTTGACCTGTCTTAAAGACATATGTCATCATGTGTTCGCTTGACCCGTGACCTGTTCGGCCGGCTCAAAGGCCAGCTCATCATCTTTCCGGACAACGTTTAACTTAGACCCTTCTTTAAATCTTCCGGCAATGATCTCTTCCGAGAGCGTGTCCTCAACGTAACGCTGGATCACGCGCTTGAGGGGTCTAGCGCCAAATACGGGATCATACCCCTTCTCGATCAAGAAATCCATGGCCGGCTGGCTTAAACTCACGTCGATGCCCCGGTCTTTAAGCCGCGCGACCAATTTATTGACCTCAAGCTTCACGATGCCCTGCAAATGCTCCTTGGAGAGAGGCCTGAAGACGATGATATCGTCGATACGGTTGATGAATTCCGGTTTAAAGACTTTCTTGACCTCACTGAGAAGCCGTTCGCGCATGCCCAGATAAGAAGAGTCTTCTTTTTGCGCCACAAAACCCAGCGTGCCGCTGTTGCGTACGGTCTCAGCACCGACATTGGAGGTCATGATGATGATCGTGTTACGAAAATCGATCTTGCGTCCAAGGCTGTCGGTCAATTGCCCGTCTTCAAAGACCTGAAGCAAAAGATTGAACACATCCGGATGGGCCTTCTCGATCTCATCAAGCAGAATGACCGAATAGGGCCGGCGGCGCACTTTCTCGGTTAATTGCCCGCCCTCTTCATAACCCACGTAGCCCGGAGGCGCCCCGATCAAACGGGACACATTGAACTTGTCCATATATTCCGACATATCGATTTGGATCAGCGCATTCTCGTCGC
This sequence comes from uncultured Planctomycetales bacterium, assembly GCA_964520655.1. Lineage (GTDB taxonomy): Bacteria > Omnitrophota > Gorgyraeia > Zapsychrales > Fredricksoniimonadaceae > JACQQW01. Next base: position 48,758 of record CAZFNI010000015.1, on the reverse strand, counting down.
CAAACATGAAATCGGACAGGATGCGCGCCACATGCGTTTTACCAACGCCGGTAGGCCCCAGAAAAATAAACGAACCGATCGGACGGCGGGGATTCTTGATGCCCGCACGGGAACGACGAACAGCCCGGGAAATAGCGGACACCGCCTCATCCTGGCCGATGATCGCTTCTTTCATCTTGTCTTCCATCTTCAAAAGACGTTCGCTTTCCTTCTGTTCCAGACGGATGAGCGGAATTTTCGTCCACTGCGAAATGACGCGGGCAATATCATCGTCAGTGATGGTTAACGACACATCATCGCGTTTCTGCATCCATTCACTGCGCTTGCGCTCCAGCTCATCGCGCACTTCACGCTCCTGGTCGCGCATCTTGGCCGCTCGCTCAAAATCCTGGATCTTGATGAACGATTCTTTTTCTTTACGCAAATTCTCGATCTTGGCTTCAAGCTCCTTGATGTGGTCGGGGACGACCATGGCTAAAAGACGCGCGCGGGCGCCGGCCTCATCTAAAATGTCCACCGCCTTATCCGGCAGGAACCGGTTAGAAATATAGCGGTCTGAGAGTCGTGCCGCCGCTTCAAGAGACTCGTCGGAGAACTTAACGCGGTGATGCGCTTCATATTTATCACGCAGGCCTTTTAGGATCAAAATGGTCTCATCAACGGAAGGCGGCTCGACAATGATCGTCTGAAAACGACGTTCCAGGGCCGCATCTTTCTCGATATTCTTGCGGTACTCATCCAACGTCGTCGCTCCGATGCACTGGATCTCGCCACGCGCTAAAGCCGGCTTTAGGATATTTGCGGCATCGATCGCGCCTTCAGCAGCCCCCGCACCGACCAATGTATGGATCTCGTCGATAAAAAGCACGATCTTCCCGGAACGCTTGAGTTCATCCATCACCGCTTTGATGCGTTCTTCGAACTGGCCTCGATATTTGGTCCCCGCGATCATCATGGCCAGATCCAAAACGACAATGATCTTATCGCGCAGGATCTCGGGAACATCGCCGGAAACGATCTGCTGGGCCAGCCCCTCGACGATCGCTGTTTTACCGATACCCGCCTCGCCTAACAAAACCGGATTGTTCTTTGTGCGTCTGGAAAGGATCTGGACAACACGCTCGATCTCTGTCTTGCGGCCGATCACCGGGTCTAATTTCCCGTCGCGCGCTAATTTATTCAAATTCCTTCCGTAGGCATCGATCGCCGGTGTTTTGCCCGCAGCTTTCTGACCTTCCTGCTGTTGCTGCTGTTGTTGCCCATATCCAGGGATACCCGAACCAAGCAGCTCCATCACTTCATTACGCAGCTTGCCAAGATCTAGCCCCAGATTCAACAGCACACGGTAGGCCATGCCTTCGCCTTCCTTGACCAACCCCAGCAACAAATGTTCCGTACCGATATAGTTATGACCCAATGCGCGTGCTTCCTCGGCGGAAAGCTCAAGCGCCTTCTTGGAACGCGGCGTAAATGGGATATCCCCCATCACCTGCGTCTGCGGACCCGGCTGGACGAGCTTTTCAACTTCCAGGCGGATCGTTTCCAGATCCAACCCAAGTTTCTGCAGAACAGCGGCGGCAACACCCTCACCCTCTCGGATCAGCCCCAAGAGCAAATGTTCGGTGCCGATATAATCATGGTTAAAACGGCGCGCTTCTTCTTTGGCATACACGATGACCTTGCGGGCACGTTCGGTGAATCGATTAAACATTGTCCCCTCCTGGTTAAACTTTCAAGAAATTCAATACCTGTCAGGCGCTAGATCAGCGACTGACCTAATTTTTGTCGAATGACAGCGGCGCGTTTCGTATCCCTCTCGAACGCATTGAGTTTTTTCCCTTCCACTTTCTGCAAGTGGGCCGGCTGTATCATGATGAATAATTCATTGATGGCTTTATGGGCGACATTCTTAAGGATGCCCATGTCAACACCTAAACGCACCATGGAGAACAGTTCGATCGCTTCCTGGCTGGAAATGATGCGCGCTGTTTTTAAGACTCCCCAGGAACGGCAGATCTTATCTTCAAGCATGGGTTTGTTCTGCACCAACAGCGCCTGCCTGGCCTGCTCTTCCTGCTCAATGACCTGACGGATCAGCCCATTGATGTTCTGGATAATATCCTCTTCGCTGTGGCCCAGTGACACCTGATTGGAGATCTGATAAAAATTACCTGACGCCTGGGTGCCCTCGCCGTAAAAACCGCGGCTGGCGAATGACAGCTTGGAGATGGCCGCCAGCACCTTATTGATCTGCTTGGTCATGACCAGCGCCGGCAAATGCATCATCACCGAACCGCGCATGGCCGTTCCGGTATTGGTCGGACAGGCAGTCAAATATCCCCACGACGGGATGAAAGCGAATTCCAGCTCCTTGGATAAAGCATCATCGATCGCATTGATCATGTCCCAGCCTTCGGTCAAATTCAATCCAGAACGCATCACCTGGATGCGTAAATGGTCCTCTTCATTGACCATAATGGAGATGACCTCCTCACCCGAGATGAGCAACCCTTTACCGTCAGGATTAGAGGCATGCTCATGGCTCATCAAGTGGCGCTCAACGAGCATTTGGCGGTCCACCTGGTCAAGGTCTCCCATGCTAAACAGCGTCGCCCCTTTGAACAGACCGATCTTGCCGACCGCGCGTGCAACAGATGTGAACACAGCTTCCAGATCTTTTTTCCCGGCTTTGTTAGTAAAGGTCGTATGCGCGAGATTACGCGCCAGGCGGATACGCGAACTCATGACGATATGCGCAGAAGGGCCAGTCCCCCTTAACCATTCCCCTGTGTGATTTAATAGTTCTTCGATCTTCATGAATGCTCCATTTTACGTATCTTATCGCGCAGCTTGGCGGCCTTTTCAAAATCTTCCGCAGCGATCGCGTCATGCAGCTGTTTCTTTAAGTCATCGATATTTTCGGAGACGAGCAGTGCCGCCGGTTCAGGAGCTGGATGCGGCAAACTGACAGGCTCCGCCTTCTCCACCGCTGCCTCCGGCTTGACCCCGAAAGGCGTTTTGCCCAGATGGCGGTTAGAGCCGTGGATCTTACGCAGCAGCCCGGATAAATGTTCTTTAAATGACACGTAACATTGCCCGCAGCCCAAACGGCCGAACTTACGAAAATCCTCGTAATTCAACCCGCAGCCCGCGCATTTGATCGAAGCCTTGTCATCGCTTTTAAGCGGCCCCTTGCCAACATCGGCAGAAAGCCCAGCCAACAGATCGCCCAGCCCGAACTGCTGTTCCATCTGGGCGCTTTTATTACGAGCGCATTCTTCGCACAAATGCATTTCCGACATCTGTTCATCAACGATCTCGGTCAGATGAACGGTGGCTTTTTTCTTGCTGCAAATGTCACACTGCATATTTAACCCCGTCTTTTTTAGCCAACAGACGAAAAGCTTTAAGCAATTTAGCGGTCAACGGCCCCGGACGTCCGGTGCCGATCGTACGGCCGTCGACTTTCACAATAGGGATCAATTCCGCCGCTGTTCCCGTCAGGAAACATTCATCAGCGTTATACACCTCATGACGGGTGATAAACCCTTTCTGAACCTTGATCTTTGCTTTTTCCGCAAGGTCCACGATAGCCTGTGCCGTGATACCCTCTAACTGGGCTAAATGCGGCGTACGCAGCACGCCTTTTTTGACCAAGAACACATTGTCGCCCGTGCATTCGCCGACATAGCCGTTACTATCGAGCATGATCGCTTCATTATAACCGCAATGCACTGCTTCGATCTTGGCTAGAATATTGTTCAAATAATTCAGCGACTTTAACTGCGGGTTAAGCGCGTTGACATTGTTCTTGGCGGTGGCGACCGTAATGATCTCCATCCCCTTGTCATACAGTGCTGCCGGATACAGGACAATATTATCCGCGATCACGATCACATTGGGACGCCCGAAACATTTGCGCGGGTCTAACCCCAGATCCCCGTCGCCACGACTGACGATCAGACGGATATAGCCGTTCTTGATCTTATTGGCTTTAAGTGTCATGATCACCGCGTCGATCATCTGTGACTTGGTCATTTTCGGGTCGATCAACAGTGTGTGCATTGTTTCATATAAACGGTCAATGTGTTCTTTTAGACGGAACACCACCCCATCATAGGCGCGGATGCCTTCAAAAGCGCCGTCCCCATATAAAAACCCATGGTCGAACACGGACACTTTGGCGTCTTCTTTCGCCACCAATTTCCCATTAAAATAGATCTTCACGTTCCTGCTCCTTAGTTTAAAATTTGGCCGTCTTTAATATTCACGACGCGGGAAACCCGGGCCGAAATCCTCTCATCATGCGTCACCACCACGACGCTTTGGCGTGTGAGCGCGTTTAATCCCAATAATATTTCCATCACCTTCAAACCGGAAGCGGAATCCAGATTCCCCGTCGGCTCATCACAGAAAAGGACAGCCGGCTCATTGATCAGGGCTCTGGCGATCGCCACCCGCTGCTGCTCCCCACCGGAAAGCTGGCTGGGACGATGCGACACCCTTGCGGACAGCCCGACGCTTTCCAGTAATTTTACTCCCTTATCCTCGATACTGCTTGTTTTTCTTGAATTATTTTTGATCAACAACGGTAAAATCACGTTCTCTAAAGCCGTCAATTCCGGCATCAGGTAATACGACTGGAACACGAACCCAACCTTGGCATTACGCCAGGCCGCGCGCTTTTCATCGGACATGGCATAAACGTCCTGACCCTCAAAAGTGACAACCCCTTCATTGGGTTTATCCAGGCCGCCCAACACATGCAGCAGCGTCGACTTTCCGGCCCCTGAAGGCCCAACAATCGCCATCACTTCACCCGAAGCAACAGTGATCGACACATCTTTGAGCACTCTTAAGACATTGCCGTCAGAACGATAGATCTTAGAAACATTGTTGGCTGTGATCATTGGTACCTCAACGCATCCACCGGCTCTAAGCGGCTGGCTTTAAACGCCGGATAAATGGTGGCCAGATAAGCGATCACCATTGCCGCCCCGACGATGCAGCCAATATCGCTGGCCTGGATCAAGACCGGGATATATTTCATGTAATAAATATCCTGCGGCAGTTCGACAAAATGGTATGTCTTAAGCAGATAGCTCAAGCCCGCCCCCAGCACAAATCCCCAGAAGACTCCGGTAAACCCGATGACCAACCCCTGCACGGTGAAGATCGCCCGTATCGTGCCGCGTGAAGCGCCAATGGCCATCAAGATCCCGATCTCCTTGACCTTGCTTGTCACCGTCACGATCAGGGTGCTGACGATATTAAAAGACGCCACCAGGACAATGAGCGTCAGGATGATGAACATTGTCAACTTTTCCAGTGCGAGCGCCGCAAACAGATTCTTGTTCTGCTCGATCCAGGTGCGCACCAGGAAACTAAATCCCATCATCTCATAGACCGCGCGTTTGACCTCAACGGCTTTATCCGGATCTTTTAATTTGAGCCCGATCCCACTGACCATGTCATTGCCTAAATGAAAAACCTCCTGGGCCTTGGGCAAAGGGATAATGATCAAGCTCATGTCGTATTCATACATCCCGGAGTTAAAAATCTGTCCCACCTTGAATTTAAACCGCCAGTCTTTGCCGGCCACACCGGATGCCGGGGCGATGATGGTCAATTCATCACCGGGTTTATAGCCGTAAAAGGACGCCAGCTGGCTGCCGATGACGATCTCATTTTCTTTTAAGTCTTCGATCTTGGCCGGTGCTAAATATTCATTGATGCGCGTGACGCTGCCTTCGGTCCTGGGATCGACGCCGCGGATGATCAAATTCACCGCCCGCTGCGGCCCTTCCAAGAACACATTGCCGTGAATATAAGGCGTCGCCGCGATCACACCCTCAACATCTTTAAGACGCTCAAAGACCTTCGCATAATCTTTAAGCCCGCTCTCGCGCTCAACTAAGACATGCGCGTTAGCCCCGACGATCTTCTCGCGCATGTCATGATCAAAACCGCTCATGACCCCGATGACGATGATCAGAGCCGCCACCCCGATCGCGATGCCCGCGACCGCGATGAAATTGATCACGCTTAAGAATTTATCTTTCTTCGCGTTCAAATATCGAAATGCCATCCATATAGGAAAATTCACTTGATGTGGCTCCTTACACTATTGCTCCGGCTTCAAGAGCGGGAACAAGATCACGTCGCGTATCGACGGCTGGTCGGTCAAGAGCATGACCAGACGGTCGATCCCGATACCCAAACCGCCCGCGGGCGGCATGCCGTATTCCAGCGCGGTCACGAAATCCTCGTCAATGGAACGATTACCAGTCTCGACATCATCCTCAAGATCAGCCAATAATCTGGTGCGCTGCTCCTGCGGATCATTAAGCTCGGAATACGCGTTGCCGACTTCCATCCCGGCGATAAAGAATTCAAAACGCTGGGCAATCGCCGGATTGTCCGGATAGGTTTTGGCCAACGGTGAGAGGAACGCAAAATAATCCAACATGAACACCGGATTGGCGTTCTGGTTCTCATCAAGCACATCTTCAACGATCTTCATGATCGCCGAGCGTGTCAGACGTTCCACCTTGACCCCTTTGCGTTTAGCGCGCACTTTCTCGAGCATTTGGTCCGCGGAATCCTCAGCGTTAATATCAAAAAGTTCTTTAACCACCTTCGCAAAGGAACGGCGTTGCCAGGGCGGCGTAAAATCGATCTCTTTGCCCTGATAGGTGACCTTATATGATCCGTGCACAGATTTAACCGCTTCAGAAACCACATCTTCGGTCAATTTCATCATATCCTCGAAATTGCCGTAAGACTGATAAACTTCCAGCATGGTAAATTCAGGATTATGCCGCGTTGAGATCCCTTCGTTACGAAAATTGCGGTTCATTTCGTAAACCTTCTCAAGACCACCAACCAACAAGCGCTTGAGGTACAATTCCGGCGCGATGCGCAAATACACGTTCATATCCAACGCATTGTGTTTAGAAGCAAACGGCCTTCCTCTGGCCCCGCCCGCCAAAGGCTGCAGCATCGGGGTTTCCACTTCCAGGAATCCACGGCTGTCTAAATAGTGGCGGATAAACGAAATGATCTTGCTACGCTTGATAAAAACGTCGCGCACCTCAGGATTGGCGATCATATCCACATAACGCTGGCGGTAACGGATATCCACATCCTTGAGCCCGTGCCATTTCTCCGGCAAAGTTTGCAAAGATTTGGCTAACACATGATATTTATTGACCTTGATGCACGGCTGACCAGTCTTGGTGGTGAAGGTTTCCCCCTCGATCCCCAAAATGTCGCCGATATCAAGCGCTGATAACATGTCAAAAGCTTCCTGTCCCAAATGATCCAATTTCATGAACACTTGCATGCGTCCGCTCTGGTCCATGAGATCGATAAAATGCACTTTGCCGTGGCCGCGGTCTGCCATCAAACGCCCGGCCACCACAACAGACATATTTTCCTGGAATTTAGTTAAAATATCATTGATCGCATGCGTGGTCACGAACTTCTGCCCGTAGCCGTTGAGACCTTTCGCGCGCAGCGCTTCCAGCTTTTTTATCCTAACTTCTTTGATTTCATTGGTTTCCATAAACAACCTTCCTAAATACGATTTTTATATTTTCTATATTATATAGAAGCGGCTATTATAGAGAATTTCCGGCGGGGTGTCAACAATTGACGGGACGTTAAAATGCTTTATGGGGCGGATAAAAATCCATGCAGGTCCGTGAGTGGAAGAATGCTGACAATGACTGGCAGAAGACCTGAAGCATTTTGCAGCTGCGCCATTTGCGCGGGATCAAAGTGGAACTGGATCTGCCCGGGCCCGTCCTGCCTGGTTTTGGCATTCATTGAGGCAGCTGAAAGATCAATACCGCCGGTGGCCGTCATGGCCTTATTCGCATCTTTTATTACGGGATCTGAGCCGTTGACGACATTCTGACCAATGGAGTTCAACAGCCCATCGAGATCCATCTCATATCCAGACAACACATCCGGGATTTCTTGAGGCCAGACTTGTTTTAGGATCTTAGTCTTGAGTGTCCCCAGCCTTCCGTCATTCTTGGTCAGATCAACGATAACACCCGGCAACCCATCCCGATAAACGGCTTCTACAATACCAGACCAATTAGGCACTGTCGTGACCAGAGCCCCATTCTTTTGTAAAATATCCCTGAACGATTTCTGTTTAGACGTGCTTGGCCCTATCAACAAGACCCGCATCCCCCGCACCAGCATCTTGTTTGGCATATATTTGATATCGGCCGATGCTTTGGATCCCGCGGGAGATTCGATCACCATTGACTTAACATCGCCTTTCGCCTTGACCTGTTTTAACGGCACAACATTGCTTTGTTTGGTCTGATCAATGCCGGCCTCCGTCGTCTTTTTCTTGATGATCGCGGGCGCGCCTTCAATGGCCGCTTCCACATCATGGATCAATTTTCTTTGGAGGATCATGCGTTGATGAAAACTTATCTTTGAGGTGATCAGGGCCTCTATATTTGGCTTCAGACTATCAGTACCATAACTGATCCCAACAATATCCCGGCCGTGCCCGCGATATAAGGGGAATTTTGCAGACACCCCCTCCAAGATCTTCGCCGGACTAAATTGCGGCATATTCTTGCCATTGATATACAGATCTTGTGGCATGTCCGTGATGATCAAATGCGTGTTGCGGTGCAATAAAAGCTCTCCGGCATCTCTGGCAATAGCGGCATTGATCTCCCTCTCGCCAACGAGATCACTCGGCGGTTCAATGACACTAGCCACTGCGCCTTGTGATTCCACAAAGGACACGACCCGTTGGCGCAAGATCACATTCGACACGGCGACGATAACATGAGGTTTTCCTGAGGCTGTCATGGCCGCATCAACTGGGGCAAAGAACCTCTTGTGTTCTTCAGGCATAATGTCATAGAGAGAACGAACGCTTAATGTCCCTAAATGTCTATCTTTCTCTGTTAAATATTCCACCACCCCTGAGAATGGTAAACGTAACGCATCTTTCCTATCCTTAACCATACCCCTGGCAAATGCTTTGAAATCTTCACCAGCATAGATTTGAAGCAAACGATCATAATCAGCCTCCGAAACATTAAATCCCATAAGGTCTTCTTTATAAATATCAGGACCAAGTTCTGCCGGCAACGCGCGATATATAACCCCAAGATCATGAGTGGACAACACAAACCCTTTTTGTTCCCGAATAAATCTGACAAATTCTCCTAACTTTCGATTCACGGGCAATAAGGTAAACGCCCTAGAATCCAGATATTCAGACACGTTCTCATCCCTTAAGATCTCATCCAACTCATCCGCTGTTGATCTTGCCGCCCCGCCGCTTTTCCTTACAAAGCTCTTACCAAAATTCATATCATACTCCCCGTTCATATACACCTTTACCTGGTCGCTGGGACTAGCGACATCCGGGAAGCTGATCGTTACGTTACCCATAAATCCACGGGGCAATGGGGAGCCCAACCCTCTAATGTAATCATGGGTCTCGTCCATAGCGTCATTAAACGTGACAAACTTAACCGGGACCAATTTATAATACTCCAAGCCGTGCTGGGTTTTCGCTGTCTCTTTACCGATCTCAAACGTTCTTATCCTGTATTCTCCGTTTACGCGGGACATCAAGAACGTCACCCTGACGTGATCACCCTGATCCGCCACCCGTGACCCCAGAATACGCAAACGCCATCCCAGGGTTTTTTCACCAACCACCGATAACAATGCTGATTCTCGCGGGGCTAGATTGATAAATAATCTCCCATCCGTTATCACTTTATTGATCTCTTGGCCAGCAATGCTTTTAAAAGCCCTGTTAACCCTATCAGGATCGAAATTAGCCGACTGCTTAAATATAACTTCTTTTAACGTCAACATTGGGATCTCTTCGACTGGAACGATCTCAAAAGCATGTCTCATCACACCCTTCCAATAAAAAGTTGTTTTAAACCTGCCCACTTCAAAAGAACGCTCAATCGCCCCTTCACCATCTCGTGAAGAACTGACTTTAAATTCGTAGAATCCAAATTGATTAAATCCATCACTGATCACCTTCGGCGACCATCCGCTTTCCCTTTTACCGATAACCGGTATCCTCAAATTATAACTAGGGAAAGGGGTCATAAAACTTCCTCCCGTAGAATCCGAAACAGGCAATACCATGCCCCTTAGGGAACCGATCTTACGCACATTACTTTTAAGATTACCAGTCACAAAAAGCAATTGAGATAGAGCCGGGATAATGGAAGATGAAGGATAGGCCGCTTTATTCTTAGCCACAAGCTCCTGAATAAAAACCTTGAAATCTTCTTTTAATTTTTGCACCCTTAATTTCGCCATCCTCTTTAGACGCGTCTCGACATCTTCCTCTTCATCTACATCGGTATCCTGCTCAATGAAGACAGCGTTCACAGCCAGATTCTTAGACAACCTCAGATTCAGCACAGAAAATTCGACAATATAAATATTGTATTGGTCATCAAGAAAATAGACGCTTTGTTTAAAATTCCTTTTCTCAGCTAAGTACATCCGGTATTTCTTATTGCTGGCAAGACCTGTTATAACCACCCTATAATTCTGCTCGGCTTTCGGATATTCCTTAAACATCAGGTGAACTTCGCCTTTACCATCAACAATGACCTCCTGATTTTGATCCGTGAACATGAACACGCTTTGGTGTTTGGAGGCTATCTCTTTGTCGAATACTTTGAAGATCCGAACCCCATCCTCAGCACCTGTATCTGGTACAACACGATATTCAACCCGACCCAGTTCCCCAACAATAGCGACCAGGTATACACCCTCTTCACCACTTCTATTCAAATATACGCGGTAAGGTTTTTGAGGAATAAACCCTTTAAAAACAAATAAATACTTATCAGATCTGTATTGGTTATCACTGAAGACGATATTGATCGTACCGTTCTTGTCCGCATTCACGGCCAGCCAATCTTTGCCGAGATTGTTCACTGCCATCTCAAGAACATCATTAGCATGTTGATAAGTACGGGGACGGAACCTCCTGAAACTTGCCCCATCCTTATGAAAAACATCTTTAGATAGCTCAAATGTGCGGATCCGAAAGGGCTCATCTTTCTTGGAAAGGCCAACGCTTATTTCAGGGATCCCCTGTTCGTTCACCACTGCTCCCAAGATCGTTGCTGTCCATCCTTCATCAGCAAAACCCAATAAACTCCACACATAACGCACACGGCCAGAAACCAAGAAATCCATCTCTCCTGTTTTACTGACATTATCAGATCCGGGGGTGCGATTGCTCTTAACGATCTCCCTGCCTTTCAATGAATTCAATTGTTGAGCAATAGATTGAGGCACGAAATCATCCGACACATTCAAAAGCGCATCCTTTATGGCAAGATATGCCACTTCTTCTTTGGGGACGATCAAGAATATTTCTTTTTCTACACCCTCAACGATAACCTTTTCTCTCAGACGTCCGATTTCAAAAGTCCTAAAAACAGGATCCTTACCTTGTTTCGTGGCTTTCAAAGTAAATTCATAATATCCTGTTTGTTTATCAAAATGATCATCGATGAAAACAGCCTCCCATCCGCCCTGAGCATCCTTAAATCCCAGAACAGGCAAGACCACTGGATATCCCTCAAAAGGACGGAAACTAAATGCTGATGACCGATTTACCTCTTGGATCTTGATCCCCTTTAAAGATATTCTTGCCTTCCTTAGCGCCTTGAATTGGTCAACATCCATCATCCGTGATAAAGCAACACCAGCCAAACGATCACTGATGACCAGGGCATCAATATGCTGTTCTTGTAATTTATTGTGGCGGATTCCCGTCGTAAAGTGCCTGCTGATCTGAAACAAACGATCTTTAGGCAGTTCACTCTCAGTTAATATGCCTTCCGGTACTTTATACCCAACAACAAGATTTAGAACACCCGACTCAACATACGCCTTTCTGATAAATGCCGTAGCCCCTTGAACATAGTCACTTCGTCCCCAGATTGGCCACTTGTAATAAAAATTCTCTGACACTTTTATAAATTTAGTATTAGACTTACTCCAGCCCCCCAGATCTCTATTCTTGAGAGCCATAAGTTCTTGAACTCGAACGTCAAACTCTTCAGGATTAACAAGTATTTGTCCCAATTTCAAATTAGCATCAGTAAAAGAATCAGCCGCTGCTTGAGCATGGTCAGCCTGATCAACGCTAAACTCACCATCCTCCGATGCCATATTCGTATCCGATCTTTTCGTCAAATCTGCTGTAAACATCGCCGCATCCTGCGGACCGGTAGCAACCGCATGTTTGATCGCCTCCCATAGCGGCTTATTGTCATGACGCAGCAAACGATTCATCGACCCCGGTGAGAAAAATAATTCCTGTGGCACAACGACACCCTGATATGTTTCCTGCACCGTTAAAAAGTGGTTACGTTTATTCTTAAACGGGGACCTTGGATTATTCGAGACTGGAGCATGCTCAATCTCATTAATAGTAAATTCATGCAGAGCGAGCACTTCCCCAGTGCCGCTGCCTTCTTTCTTTGATAACGCAAACAAAGCATTCTTATGTGCTTCCCTGGAAACCGTATTGCGATCAATGCCTGCCCTAATATCTTCCTGATCCTTGTTGGCTTTCATCCGGTCATATTCGTGCTGGTTGACAAACTTAACGAACCATAAACGCCGCTCTTTATTGCCGATTCCCGGCACATCAAAACTTTCATAGCCGACAAAAATGGGCGCGCTGTCCAACGCATCCAAATGCGCCTCCTGCATTGTTTCCTGTTCGGCCGCCTTCTGATGCGGTTGACCCACTTCCAAATGCCCGCCGTACATCGCCAGATAATTATCAGACTTATCCTTGTTGCGAACCTGGAGGATGACCTTCCCGCTTGGCGCCACCAGCACCACATTGGCTGATTCATGGGCATATCCAAAATGTTCGGCGATATTGCGATCAATGCGGCCGATCACTTTGTCACTCAAAGCCACGCCGCTTAAGACATGAACTTCTTCTCCTTTAAAATTCACCTCGCCATGATTAAGCGCCAAAATAACCGCCTCTGCCTGAGCCTTGGCCTTATCCTCCGTCATGCCCCGTGCTGTTTCAATGGCGATAACCTGCCTGCGAATACGGTCATCATCGCGGGAGCGTTTGGAAATAAAACCGCCGCCCTCATCTTTTTCTCGCAGCAAGTTTAATTCATCAGCTGAAAGATCCTCTAAAACTACCGAAGCCGCCATCGCAAAATCAGGCCGGTAAAATTCTTTCTTAAACCTATCAGGAAGCAAATCATAAAGGTCTTCCAAACTGACCCACTTAATATCTCCATATTGGGCTGTAAAATAATCTTTTAATCTGATCAAACGCTGATCTTTCCCATCAGTGATGATTGTTCTCATCACATTCTCTAAACCAACAGGATTAGTATCCAAGAGATCCACCAATCGATTTAAGGTGCTTTCTGTCATTCGAACCCCTGTCAGGTCAACCGAATCTTGTTCATCTCTCATATTTTCTTCCAGGGACATAAATGTTTTGTATATTCTCCAGACATCATGAGACTCTAACACCAACCCCTTTTCGCGGATAAATTTTAATAAAGAATGCATCCGGCGATTGACAGGTAAAGATAGAAAAACAGCACTGTTCAAATATTTTTTTACTGCGTCAGAAAATCTGATCTTTTGCAGTTGATAATACAAGGCTTTCTCATGAGCCGTCTTTCCAACAACGGCATACTTATCCAAAACAAGCTGATAATCACCATTCTCGATAATATCTTGCTTATCCGGCCCAGCAACATCGACAAAACGGATCACTCTGTTCATAAATGGATTCGGAGTCAACGGACTCTTTAATTGCCATAACAAAGGATATATTCCCTCTTTTGCCTCTGACAAACTGCTAAAACTTACAGGGATGGGTTTATAATAAGATATCTTTTGACCTTCAATATCGGAGGTTGCGCCGCCAATCTCATAAACCTTGATAATATATTCTCCCGGCATCCGTTTATGACTTGCCATGAATATTAATCGTAAACGCGTGTTATCAGTATTAGCTTTAACCCCCGCCAAACTGACATCCCAATCCTTCCCCATGGATGTTCCAACAAAAGGAAGACGGATCCTCACACCATCCGCGATTGTAATACGTATCCCGCCGCTATCATTTGTCTGTGTAAAAACCACATTACTAAACACCTTGAGTTCTTTCTCAATTTGCCTTGGATTAAATACCCCCTCCAAACGCAGAGCATTCTTCAGCATGTTTCTTATTGTCACATCGACTGGTACTATGGGAAACACCTTATACAACGCCCCTTCACGGGAAATTCTCTTAGCTTTTAATCTGCCTATTTCATAAGACCTGATGAGTGTATTCTCCCCGGGTTTTGTCGCTCGGATCCGAAATTCATAAAAACCAGCGGCATTCTCCCCTTCCCATATAACCATCGGTTGATACCCAGGTTTCTTGACCCCCAACCACACATCAACAGGAAAATCATTAAATAACATAAACCTTGAATTACCATCAATGGACGTCTGAGGAAATGTTTTACCAACAAGTGCCGGCCCTTCCAAGGCTTGTCCCCTTAAGATCCTGTAAGCCAGAGCGGGTACCGCTGAACGTTCTCCATATATCCTGAACAATCTCTCTTGAAGATTTTCTTCGCGAATCCAGGCAAAATACCCTGCTCCTAAAGGTATATTCTTGTTTTTTACCCACCTTGATCTCCTGACAATAACCCCATCCCTGATCCTCTCCAGAACAATCTCATCTTCATTCCCATCATCCCTTCTCATGATCACCTGATCACCAACTTGTCCGTACCCTAATCCGCTGCTGATCATTCCCGGTTTGTATCCGAAGAGTTCAAAGGTAAAATCTTGATTTAAGAAACCACCAGCGACTCCAGATCCCAAAACGACCGTAATATCCACACTGTTGACCCTCTTTGACCAAAACTTGATCAGCCCTTCTGCTGAACCTTGAGTGTATTTCTCGTATTCGCTAAAAATACGCGGCTTTCGGCCCTTTGGCTTCATGTACCAGATATTAAACCCTGTATCTTGATCTTTTTCATCTGACATGATCCACTCGGCATAAGAAACAACCAGCCCATCACGAATAAGCTCAAAAACAATCACATCATTACTATCTGTTTTATAGCGCATCTGTAATTCATCACCATCTTTCCCCCTGCCGACACCGATAGCCCCTTGCGGTTTGAAACCTTCCTTATTAAACCGGAAATTTACTCCAAATTCCCCCTTAAGCATCCCCCTCCTTCCAATATATTGCGTGACATTCAATGCCCTCATTCTCCCTTGCCAAAAATTATTCAATTTCCTTCTAAATTGAGGATCCTCATCAAAACCCCCCTCTCCCTTAATTAATTGTTTACCAGCCATAGCCAAATCTGCTTTCACCAAGAACTCCACACCAGTCGATTTGGGCTCCTTGTCCGTCGCAACCATCGCCTGGGATGCTCCCATGAAGGTCATCCCGCCAGAGAAATATTTCCTGGGGACCATTTGCCGCGTCAAAGGATCGATCTCTTCCTTGATCAAGTTATACGCGCCCTTTTTGAAGGCCTCCAGGTAACGCTGATAGATGACCTGGGCATTGAGGTCATCTCCATATCCAACTCCGTCCGTCTTATTGCGGTCGGCATAGGCGCGCGCAAGCAAACTATCCTTGATCTTTTTCTTGTACCATAACGCCAGGATCAGGCTGTTGTAGACTTGTCGCAGCACAGCAAAGTTCTTGCCCTCATTGACCTCTTTGGTCAATTGCGGAATGACAAGATCTCGGATAGCATGGGCGGGTCCTGTCGCCCAACTGTTCCTTTCGTCCTCGCTTAACCCATCCCCCCGTGGGGTAGCAGGAGATAATGCCATTGTCCCCCTTAAGCTGCGGGCGAAACGAACAGCTTGGGCGCCACCCGCCGCATTCTTATCCTGGGCTAGATAATCTTGTTCTGTCAGAACTTTTAAACTTGATTCAACGACATACGCCGTCCCCGCCTTCGCATTCTCATACACAACAGCCTTATCCGGAACGATCCACACCTTATTAAATGCATTCACTCTAACTTCTGTATTCCCAGAATCTTTTACCGCTTCTTCATAAACACGCTTCCAAAACTTTTTGCCAAGCTCGTCATCCGGATAAACCATGCTGGCGGTCAGCTGCTTGAGCAGATAATCCTGCGCCAATAAGTCACGGCCCATTTGGGTCTGACCAAAACTCTCCGGCACGATGCGGTCTTTTTCATACGGGCTTAAGTTAACCCACAGATCTTTTTCCGGAACGGTGAGACTGGCAAGGAAATACTTGATGAGTTTATTGGCTTCCGTTCTTAATGGCTCTGCACCACGAGCGGACGACGCAGGACCGGAAACAACATCACCCTGCTCTAAAATGAATTCAAACTTTAGCGGATTCGCCGGATCAACTTTGATACCTTTTAAAATTGCAGGAGCAAAGGAGGGACTGACATGCACCATAGTCCCGGCAGCGGGCAATACCACAACCTCTGATGCCGCAACGGGCTGGGAAGATTGTAAAAGACATAAGATTAAGAATACCGATAGAAATCTACGGGGCATAACAAAAGTCTAGCATATAATCTATATACTTGCCATTTTGCCAGACCTCTGGGAAAAGACTAAAACTTATGCGGAAACGATGCAGATATCATTGGCATTGGCCAATTTGAGGACTTTGTCTTGATCGATGATGAGGGTTTTACACGCTTCAATGCACAGGCAGGCGGCTTTGACCTTGATCATTCCTTCGATGGTGCGCGGCCCGATCACCGGCACATCAAATCGGCTGTCTTGTTTTGGCTTGGAGGTCTTGACAACCACCGCGCCGCTGCGGGCAATTGATCCACCACGGGCGATGGCTTTGTCTGTGCCTTCCATGGCTTCGATGGCCACGATCGCTTTTTCTTTGACCACGACCGTCTGCCCCACATCGATGCCGCCCATGGATTTCGCCAAACCAAAACCAAAATCAATATCATCCAATTCCACCTTGGTGGGACCGCGTTTGGTCAGCGTCCCCTTGGGCGCCAGATATTTCTTTAGCAGAAACGTCGAATCCAACAGCGTCATCCCTTCTTTTTTTAAACGATCGGCCACTGCACCGAATATGGTGTCTGTCTTGCGGTCTTTCAGTGCCAGGGCAATGGCTTGAAACTCCTCGTCGAGCTTGACTGATGGATTGAACAAATTATCCGGATTGACCTGCCCCGCCATGATGACTTCACGCGCTTCATGGGCACGGAAATAGGCGAACAGCTTCGACAATTCTCCGACTTTAAAATATTGGAATTTATCAACGAATAGAAAAAGGAATGGGGACGTGTCCCCGATCACGCCGGCGGCAATGATGCGGTATCCCTGGTCCTTCGCCGCCCGGGCAAACAGAAAAGGGAATTGATTGTTGCCGGCAATTAAACCGATGGTTTTCTTAGGAGATCCCACGTTTTGAATTCTCGACGAAATCGACCAACCGCATCACTTCCGGTATCGTCCCCATCTGCTCTTTGACCTGGGCCAGCGCGTTTGTCCTGGCCAGCCCGGAATTAAACAAGAGCTTGACAGCACGGCGCAAAGCGAGGCTTGTCTGCGAGGAGACATTGGCGCGTTTAAGACCGATAACATTCAAGCTGCGCAGTGTTGCAGGATTACCGTCAACCATGCAGTAAGGGGGCACGTCTTGATTAACTTTGGAACAACCTCCGGTGATCGACAGAAAACCGACACGAGCATATTGATGCACGCCCGTCAAACCGCCGATGACCGCCCGGTCTTCGATAGTGACATGGCCGGAAAGACCAACATAATTGGCAAAAATGCAAAAACTTCCGATACGGCAGTCATGGGCCACGTGCGAACAGGCCATGAATAAATTCCCCTGACCGATGATCGTCTCGCCGCCGCCTTCAATTGTCCCGGGATTGACAGTGACATATTCCCTAAAAATATTGTCATCACCGATCTTTAAATAGACCTTGTCTTTGATATCGTGCTTTTTATCCTGCGGTGGACTGCCGATCACGGCACCGGTAAAGAACTGGCAGCCGCGTCCGATCGTGGTCCGGCCTTCAATGACGCAATGAGCGCCAATGACCACATCATCTCCCAGAACAACTGGTCCGTTAATAACAGAATATGGGCCGACAGTCACATTCTTGCCCAGTGTGACATCGTCGCTAATGATCGCTGTGCGATGGATCTGTTGCGTCATCATCATATTATTTATTCAACGTGTTCATATCAGTATAAGAAAAAAGCATTTCCGCCTCAACAACCACTTCGCCGTCCACTTTACCAACCCCTTTGACCTGGGCCGTTCGCTCGCGGTCACGCAAGATCTCAACCTCCAGCACCAATTGGTCGCCCGGTGATACGATCTTACGGAACTTAACCGCTTCGATGGACATGAATAACGCCACTTTATCCGGATGTGCGCCGCTGGTTAGAACCACGACCCCAGCTGTTTGCGCGAGAGCCTCTACCATCAAGACTCCAGGCATGACCGGACGCGTCGGGAAATGCCCCGCGAAGAACCCGTCATTGATCGTCACATTCTTGATGCCGACGCCCTTTTTACCCGGCTCCTCAATGGTCACACGGTCGACCAAAAGGAACGGATAACGGTGCGGCAAGATCTTCATGATCGCATTGATGTCATACACTTTTGATTTCATATTCTGCTCCATGATCTTGGCAACAAGCATCCGGTTTAACGCATGGCCGCTTTTAACACCGACAATATGGCCGCGAATGGGCTTGCCCAGTAAAAAAAGATCTCCCACAATATCTAACGCTTTATGACGGGCGCACTCATTATCAAACCGCAGACGATTGCCCAAAGGGCCGTTCTTGCCCATCACCAGCGTATTGCTTTCATTGGCTCCCTTGCCCAAACCTTTGTCTCGGATCAACTGAATTTCTTCTTCCAGACAAAACGTCCTGGCCGGAGCAATTTCTTTTTCAAATGCAGCACGATTGACCGGCGTCTCAAATGTTTGCAGCGGTAATGCCGGGTGATCATAATCAAGCGTATATGATACCTTAAAATCGTCCGCAGGTAAAATGGTAAGTGTGGCCGCTCCTTTTGTCAGGGTGATCGGTTCTTTGACCGATATGTATTCCCTGGACGCCTTCTGCTCGACGACCCCCGCCTCATGGATCGCGTTGACAAATTCCAGGCTGCTGCCATCCATCCCGGGGACCTCTTCCGCATCGATCTCAACGACCGCATTATCAATGCCAAGCCCCTGAAAAGTGGCCAGGATATGCTCAATGGTAAAAACAGTGCCGCCGTTGGACTTGATCGCCGTGCAGCGGGTTATCTTTTCATCCATCACAATGCTTTTGACGCAAAGCGGTATCACGACCTTCGGGGTTAGATCGGTCCTGACGAACACAATACCGTGCCCTTCCGGTGCCGGCTTGATCGTGACCGTCGAATTTTTTCCTGTATGCAGCCCTATTCCAGAGAGCTTTATTTCAGAACGCAGCGTACGTTGTTTCATTGTTTCTTTTCTAAAGCATCCAGACGTTTCTTTAATTCTTTGATGGTATTGGCATAATGGTCAAGACGCTGGATATGCGCGTTGGTAATAAATGCCTCTTTGATCGGCTGGGCCGGAGACCCAAAAACCTGCTCGCCGGCTTTGATCGACTTGGTCACACCCGACTGCGCTGCCACAATAACCCTGTCCCCAATATTTAAATGTCCAATGATGCCGACCTGGCCCGCCAGCACCACATAATTGCCCAGTGTCGTGCTCCCAGAAACCCCCGCCTGACCGACGATCAAGCAATGTTTACCAATGATGACATTATGAGCGATGTGTACCAGATTATCGATCTTTGTCCCCTCGCCAATGACTGTCTTATCAAAACGCGCGCGGTCGATGGTGACATTCGATCCGATCTCCACATCATCTTCGATAATGACACGGCCGATCTGGGGGATCTTCTCGTGCCTGCCGGCAACTGTCACATAACCATACCCGTCGCCGCCGATGACCGCCCCAGGCTGAATGATCACACGATCGCCGATACGGACATCTTCCCGGATGCTGACGTGCGAATAGATCAGACAGCCCTTGCCGAGAGTCGTTTTGGCGCCAATGAACGCGTGCGCATAAATGACCGTATCATCCCCAATAACCACATCCGCCTCGATCACGGCGTAAGGCCCAACAGCCACATTATTGCCGATCTTGGCGCTGGGGGCGATGACTGCTGACGCGTGGATGCCTCGCGGATGCACGCTGGGAACATCTTTAAGCATATGTTTAAGCAGCACGGTGAAGGCGAGCGATGCATCATCGACCCTAATAACAGTTTTCCCCGGCAAGGACAACTGCCGGGGAATGATCACTGCGGATGCGACTGATCTCTGGGCCTGATCAAGATATTTCTGGTCTGCCACGAACGTAATATCACCGCTCTTTACTTCATGGATCCCTGAACATCCCTGGATCTTTATGCCCCCATCACCGACGATCTCGCCGCCAGTCAATTTGGCAATCTCGGCAACGGTCATCATCATAGTCTTACTTTTTGTAGCTGTCGTTCAATGTTTTAAGGACCTTGTCCGTGATGTTCTGGGTCTGATCGCCGTAGACGAGCACGCGGTCATTGAGGATATAATCATACCCTTCTTTTTTCGCTAAGTCGCTGACGATCTTCTCGATCTCAAGCAAGATCTCGCGAACCTTCTCATCCCGCTGCTTCGCCAATTCCGTGCGTTTTTGTTTGTCGTATTCGATCAGATCAGCTTTTTGTTTTTCGATGCTGTCGTTCAATTTATTTTTTTCATCTTCTTTAAGAAGGGCCAATTTACCCTGGGCGTCGCGGATCTTGGCGATCATGCCGTCGCGTTCCTTGGTGAAAGCTTCCCCTTGTTTTTGCAGTTGAGCGTCAAATTCTTTTGTTTTTGTATAATTATCGAATAAACGGCTTAAGTCCACGTAGCCCATTTTCAATTCTTTTGCATGAACAGATGACGATAACATGATACCGACGACCAAAATACCCAACAGACGTGCGAACCTCATATAATCCTCCCTTGTTATTTTATGTAAAATAGATCTAATTATCCGTTAGAAGCCGCGGCTGACGCTGAAATAGAACTTGCCGCTCTTTTTATCTTCACCCGGTTCTTTGCTTAAAGGAACACCATAATCCAGTTTTAAAGGCCCGATCGGCGTTTTCACGCGCAAGCCAAGACCAGTGCCGGACTTTAACCCGTTTGAGCCATAATCGCTGGCCTTGGACCAGACATTACCGGCATCAAAGAACACGGCCGCCTTAAGGACTTCCACGATGGGTACGGTGTATTCAACTGTACCGACAAGAATGCTTTCACCGCCGATTGGATCATTAGTATTGCTGTCAAGCGGGCCGACTTTACGCTCATTGTACCCGCGGATGGTGTTGGCCCCGCCGGCAAAATAACGCTCGAAGATAGGCACGCGGTCAGTATTGTCGTACGCCTGTATGACCCCCGTCTTGGCGGTCAACTCAAGAACCGTGACCAACTCACTGAATTTAAAGGGTGTGTAGTAGCTGCCTTCTGTCTGCAAACGGTAGAAATCCTTGTCCCCACCGACCATGCCGCCGGCGAGTGTAGCACTGTTGCGCCAGTAGAAACCTTTTGTTGGAACGATCGGACTGTCACGGTAATCATTGGTCGTCGAAACACCAATAGAGCTGACGAGATTATCTCCCTCTTCCGCCGCCAGATCCGCCGAAACATTGGAATCCAGATTATTGATCTTGATCTGTTCCAAACGGTAATACCCGGCTAAGTTAAAGGTGTCATTAAATGACTTGCCTAAACGCAGATCACCGCCGGTGCGACGCTCATCATAAGCGTAACCGGTAGAACTATCCTTAGACAAACTGGTCACGAACAGGTCGAACCCGGCTGATACAGGATAATCGAACACCCAGGGTTCGGTGAAACTCAACTCCGCGTTCTGACGAGATGAACCAAGCTCCCCACGGATGCGCAGATCCTGACCGCCGCCGGTAAATGACGGCCAATTGGCAATATCAAAATTCTTCTGTTCCAGTTCAATGAAACCAACCAGCTTGTCAACGGTGCTATAACCGCCGCCGAAAGAAAAGCTGCCGGTCTTTGCTTCCTTGACCTGAACGACTAAGTCTTTTTGGTCATCCTGATCCGTGTCTTCGATGTCATAGCCCACATCTTCAAAATAGCCCAAATTGCGCAGGCGGTCCTTTGATTTACGCAACTTTGCACCGTCGAAACGATCCCCCGGGTACATGCGTAATTCACGACGGATAACAATGTCGCGGGTATTGGCGTTGCCCTGGATCTTGATCTTGTCGATATATGCAAGCTTCCCTTCGGTGATGCTGAATTTCACATCCACGCGGCCCGATTCGGCATTAAACGAGGTCGCCTCGATGACTGCCGCGGAAATATAACCGCGGTCGAAATAGGCGTCGCGGACAAACCCCACATCTTCCTGTAATTTTTCGCGGCTGAAAACATTGCCTTCATGCAGATTCTTGACCTTGGAGCGGATGTCAAGTTCAGACAACACTGAATTTCCCTCGAGGGCCAGATCACCTACATAATAACGCTTGCCTTCTTCAACCGTCACATCCACATTGACAAGCCCCTTATACAACGGATCGACCTTATAGGTAGCTTTCGCATCGATATACCCGTTCTGTTCATAGAACGCCTGCACCTTGGTCATATCCTCTTCCAGGTCCTCTTCCTTGAGGAAACCGGAATTGAACAGCCAGGCCGGACGGGATTTCATGGCCTTGATGATCTTATTATCGCGGTACGCGGTGTTGCCGTACACATTGATGCGCTTGATCTTCATCCGAAAACCTTCACGGATGATAAAGTGCAAGCTGGCTTTGTTGGTGGTATCGTCCATGAATGTTTCCACATCCACCTTCACCTGGGTCAAACCCTTCTTTTTGTACAGATCTTCGATGATGTTGATGTCATCTTTTAATGTTTTGTTATCCAGGAATTTATCTTTGCGGGTCTTGATCTTGCTCTCAATGAATTTCTTATTGTAATACTTCAATTTCGAAAAGGTAACCTCTTCGATGATCGGCTTTTCCTTTAGCTTCACAATGACCTTATAACCGCCGTCCACATCTTCATGGTCGATCTGCACATCGGCGAAATGCCCGGTATTGTATAAACGCTTGAGGTCATCGCTGACGATATTTTCCACATACTCTTGTCCCACACGGGTTTTGATCTTGGCTAAGATCTGAGTGATGCCGATCGATTTATTTCCGGTAATGTCGATAGACTTGACGATCTTGGCTGTCGGTGCCGCTTCGGAAGGCAAGACCACCGCCGCTGCTGGGGATTCCTGCTTTAATTCCATGGCCGGGACATCCGCTGCCGGCGCTGCCGCCGCGTTCTCCTGGTTCACAGTTGCATCTGCCGCAACATCTTGAGAAAACACAAGTTTAGCGTCAGAGAGAATTAAGATCGTAAATAAAATAGAGAGGGATGTGAGAGATTTTTTAGTCATGTTGAGATTATAAGTGTTGGGTTTTATACTGTCAATTAAGAAACAATCTTTATTGAGCGTGGGCCGTTTCCAAATTAGCGAATTTGACATATTCTTTAAAGAATTTCATTTTGACCGAACCGGTCGGACCGTTGCGTTGTTTTCCGATGATCGCCTCGGCAATGCCGCGGTTCTCTTCCGTTGGGACATAATATTCTTCGCGCATGAGCATGACCACCACATCCGCATCCTGCTCGATCGCTCCTGATTCACGCAGGTCGGATAATTGAGGACGATGGTCCTGACGGCTTTCAACCGCGCGGGACAGCTGGCTGATCGCGATCAACGGCACCCGTAATTCCCTGGCCAGCGCCTTTAAAGAACGCGAGATCTCGGAAATTTCCTGCTGACGGCTTTCCGCTCTGGCTGAAGACTGCATGAGCTGCAAGTAATCCACAATGATCAAACCGATATTATGCGCAGCCTTTAACCGGCGCGCCTTGGCCCTTAATTCCAGCACGGAAATGGCCGGCGTATCATCAATGAAGATCGGGACATTGGAAAGCTTGCCCGCGGCCTTGGTCAAATGAGGCCAATCGGAAGGTGAAAGCATCCCAGTACGGACCTTATTGGCATCGACCATGGCCTGTGAACACAGCATGCGCTGCACCAGCTGCTCTTTGGACATTTCCAGAGAGAATATGGCGACCGGCACCTTTTTGTCGATGGCCGCGTTCTCGCCGATGCTCACGGCGAAAGCGCTCTTGCCCATGGAGGGACGTCCGGCGATGATGATCAAATCCGATCTCTGCAACCCGGAGGTCATCTTGTCAAAATCCGTAAAACCCGTGGCGACCCCAGTGATGGCTTCCTTGCGCTGGTAGAGGCTATCGATGTTCTCGATCGCGGCCTTGACCAGTTCCTTGACAGGAACGGCCTGCTGCTTCTGTTTAGAAGTGGCGATCTCAAAGATCAGCTGCTCAGCCGTATCCACCAACTCGTCGACATCGACATCGGTGCCGTAACTTTTAGCAATGATCTCCGTCGAGTTCTTGATCAGCTGTCGCTGTATACCTTTTTCCTTGATGATATCAATGTAATATTTGACGTTCGCGGCGGTAGGAACGAAATCCGCGATCTCCATGACATAATTCTTGCCGCCTACAGCGTCAAATATGCCTTTATTCTTCAAATGGTCGCAAAGCGTGATCAGATCGACGTTACGGCGCTCGGAATAAAGGTCTTTGATCGCCTCAAAGATCTTCTGGTGGCGGGTCTCATAAAAATAAAAGCTATCGAGATGCTCAAGAGCAGTCCCGATAGCTTCATCGCTTAACATCATCGCCCCCAACACGGCCTTTTCAGCCTCGATGTTCTGCGGGGGTGTTCTTATTTCTTGCGTCATATCAATTCCCATGAGCAAGGAATAATCCGCTTTCCTGAAAAGGGTCTAAGGAAGCGAATTATTTCTTCGTTACCCATAAGCGGACTTTGGCGATCACTTCCGGATGTAATTTTACGCCCACTTCAAAGATACCCAGATCCTCGATCGCTTTTTCAATGACC
The DNA here is from genome assembly GCA_964520655.1 of uncultured Planctomycetales bacterium. Taxonomy (GTDB): domain Bacteria; phylum Omnitrophota; class Gorgyraeia; order Zapsychrales; family Fredricksoniimonadaceae; genus JACQQW01. Next base: position 23,649 of record CAZFNI010000015.1, on the reverse strand, counting down.
AAGGTTTTCTTGTCGATCTTTTGTCCTTCCGCTTCAAATGCCTTAACGATCTCTGTTTCAGAAATAGCCCCGTAGAGCTTTTCCTGGTCGTTGACTTCAACGGCGATCGTCAGAGAGACTTTGCTTAAAACATCAGCCTTGCCCTGGGCAGCTTTACGCTGTTCTTCATACTGAGCCAAACGCTTGGCTTTTTCTTTCTCGATGCGCTTGACATTGCCCTGGGTGGCTTCCATGGCCAGCTGGCGGGGAAGCAGGAAATTACGGGCGAACCCGTCCTTGACCTTGACCACATCGCCGACTTTGCCTAAATGTTCGACATTATCCATTAAAATAACTTGCATAAACCGCTCCTCAATGAAAACTGCACTTAGGTTATTTGTGTGTTGATGAACCGGACGGCAACAACCCTAAGAAACGGGCACGTTTGACGGCCATGCTCAGTAAACGCTGCTGTTTCGCCGAACTGCTGGTCAACCGGCGGGACAATAACTTGCCGCGTTCGGTCAGACATTTCTGCAGTAAAGGCAAATTCTTGTAGCTGATCTCCGTGCCCTTGGGGATGCTCACCCGGGGCGTACGGTGCGCGCTGCCGCCGCGGCGGAACCCGCCGGAATCTCCATCGCGTTTGCCGCCTTTTCTATCATCTTTATTGAATCTTGATCTTCTCTCGTCCATGATTATTCCTCCCAAGCGATATCTTCAGGTGAAATGACTTCATCCTGAGGTTCAACATCTTTATTATTCTCTGCGCCGCCCAAAGCCGCGCCTTCTGATTTGCCCGAACCATTTAAGAACTGAATACGCTCCGCGCGCACATCGATCGTGCTGCGTTTCTGCCCGTCATTGGTCTCCCAGGAACGGCTTTGCAGGATACCCTCGACAAACACCGCGCGGCCCTTTTGCAGGTACTGATTGCAGATCTCGGCCTGTTTATCCCAGGCGGTGACCGTCACAAAACAGGTATCTTCCTTCAACTCCCCGCTGCGATCTTTGAATTTACGGTTGACCGCAATACGTAAATTCGTCACCGCGGTGCCGTTGGGCGTATAACGCAATTCAGGGTCCTTGGTCAGGTTCCCGATCAATAATACTTTATTCAAACTAGCCATACAACGTTCCTCCCAAAAAGCAATTATGTGCTCTGTTTCTCAAGCTTGATGGTCAAGAAACGCAAGATCTGTTCATTGATGCGCAGCAAGCCGTGCAGCTTCGCTAACGACGCAGCCGGCGCTTCCAGGTTCAACATGTAATACGTACCTTCCCAGATCTTGTTGATCGCAAAGCTCATCTTGTGACGTTCCAACCAGACCTGAGAACTCAATACTTTAACGTTCGATTTGGCAAGTGCTTCGTTAACTTGCTTAGCGATCTCGTCTTTGACGCCCTGTGTGGCATGCGCGTCAACGATATACACAAACTCATACTTATTCATGCCTGTTCCTTTGTTGTAGTGTTCCCGTTATACTCATTCATTGCCGCCTCAACCCCCTGCGTCACCCAGCTATGAACCGCCAAAGAGGCTGTGTTGATAAAGTCCGCTAGAGCCTTTTGCTCTGCCGACGTAAATTTTGCCAGGACATAATCTGCGGCGTCAACCCCTTGAGGAGCCTTACTGACCCCCATCCTCAGCCGCGCGAATTCCTGCGTTCCCATCTGCGCGATGATCGACTTAACCCCGTTGTGACCGCCCGCGGAACCCGACGGACGTATACGCAGCGTTCCAAACCCCAAGGCCATATCATCGTAAACGACCAATATCTCGCTGCTTGGGATACCAGATCTGGCTGCCACCGCCCGGACTGACACGCCGGAATTATTCATCATGGTCATCGGCATCAACAGCAGACATGAACAACCATCGATAATGACCTTGGCCGCCATCCCTTCATGCGCCGGGTGGAAACGCCCGCCAAAAACTTCAGCCAGCCGCTGGACCGTCAGAAACCCGATATTATGACGGGTATTCGTATACGCTTTCCCCGGGTTTCCCAGCCCAACGATCAATTTCATGCTCTATTTCTTTTCGTCTTTTTTCGCAGCGTCCGCTTTCTTGGCATCGCCTGAGGCCGCTGTTTCTTCCTTCTTCTTTTCCTTCAATACTTCAGGTTCCCCAGCCGCAGCTTCGCCTTCCGCAGCGCCGGCCGCTTCTTCACGCATGGACCCGACAACCGACACGACGACCGACTCACCATCATGCTTGGTGCGAACACCTTTGGGCAAAACCAGGTCTTTGACGTGAACAGCATCATGGATACCTAAATTGGTGATATCGACCTCGATATGGTGAGGGATATTCGTCGGTAAACAGATGATATCCAATTCCCACATGGAGTGATCGAGGGTACCGCCGTCGCGTTTGACGCCGATGGCATCGCCCCTGGTGATGATCTTGACCTTGATCTCGATCTCTTTATCCAAAGAAATGCGGTTGAAATCCAAATGCACGACCTGGTCGGTGACAGGATGCAGCTGGACATCCTTGATGATCGCCGGAAAATCCGCCACTTTCTTCTCGCCGTCCACCACGTTTAAGTGATAGATCAGGCTTTCGCCCGCGTGCAATCGATGGATGCGGTCATAGGTCTTGCGGTCCGCCTGGATCATTGTCGGTTTTTCCTTGCCGCCGTAAATGATGGCCGGGATCACGTTGGTACGGCGCAATTGCCTGACCTTCGCTGAACCGGATTGTTTTCTTAATTGAACATCTAATTTGATCTGTTCCATGTGATTACCACCCTTTTCTTAGTTGCGTATTTCTTCGAACAAACTACTGATCGACTCTTCGTTGTGCGTGCGCGCGATGGCCTCTGCCAGCATAGGCGCAACGGACAACTGTTTGATTTTCGGACAATCCAAAGGATTGGCCAACGGTATACTATTGGTGATGACAACTTCTAATAAATCTTTGCAACCCGCGATGCGTTCCTTCGCCGGCCCGGATAAAACACCGTGCGATGCCGCCGCGTAAATGCCTTTGGCCCCGAACCCTTTGAGCGCATTGGCCGCTTCGACCAGGGAACTCGCCGTGGCAATGATGTCGTCGATCATGATGACGTTCTTGTCTTTGACATCGCCTAAAATATGCATGACCTCGGTCTTATCCGGGGACATGCGCCGTTTGTCGACGATCGCCAGCGCCGCGCCAAGACGTTTGGCGTACGCGCGCGCCATCTTGATCCCGCCCACGTCGGGAGAGACCACGACAACATCTTTTAACTGCTTCTCTTTAAAATATTCTGAAAGAACATTGATGGCATACAAATGATCCACCGGTATATCAAAGAATCCCTGCACCTGATTGGCGTGCAGGTCCATCGTCAACACACGATTAGCTCCTGCCGCCACGATCACGTTCGCAACGAGCTTGGCCGTGATCGGCACGCGCGGCTGGTCCTTGCGGTCCTGACGGGCATAACCGTAATACGGCAGCACCGCCGTGATGCGGTCCGCGGAGGCGCGGCGCACCGCGTCGATCATGATCAATAGCTCCATCAAATTGTCATTGACAGGCGGGCATGTCGGCTGGACGATAAACACATCCTTACCGCGGATATTCTCCTTCACATGCACCCTGATCTCGCCTTCGCTAAAACGGCTGACCAGCACTTCCGTCTGCTTGATCTTTAAACAATCACAAATCTCTTTGGTCAACCCTGCATTGGCATTACCGCCTAAGACCGCGATCTTTTTATTCATCACGATTTCCTTATCACACGCGCTGGCACACCCACCACAACGCTTCCCGGTTTAACCGTAGTCCCTTTGGGGACAACACTCCCCGCCCCAACCATCGCTTTTTTGCCGACCTTAACAGGAGATACTAAGATCGCATCGCTGCCGATAAAGGCCCCCTCTGCGATAACAGTCTTATGTTTAAGCTGGCCGTCATAATTGGCCGTAACGACCCCTGCTCCGATATTCGAATTCTGGCCGACCGACGCATCGCCTAAGAACGAAAAATGTTTCATGAACACATTGCGCCCGATCGTCGTGCGCGAGACTTCCGCAAAATTCCCGATCTCGGCATTATCCGCGATCTTTGTCCCCGGACGGATGCGGGCAAAAGGCCCGATCTTGCAATTCTTGCCGATCGTCACATCGCCGGCGATGGAACTGCAGGGATAAATAATGGTGTCGCGGCCTATCCTGGCCCCGGCATCCACAAATGTCGTCGCTGGGTCGACTATTCCGACCCCGGATGTCATCAAACGGTCCAGAATCCTAGCGCGCATGATCCCTTCCGCCTGCGCCACATCCTGGCGGGTATTGATGCCGAACGCCACATTGGGATCATCACTGATCACTGAAGCAACATTTTTTCCGTCAGCCAAGAGGATCTCGATCACATCCGTCAGATAATATTCTTTCTTCTTCGGCGACAACTTCACGCCGCGCAGCGCTTCGAACAGATCTTTCGCTTTAAAACAATACATCCCCACATTGATCTCATTGATCCCGATCTCACTCTCGGATAAATCTTTTTGTTCACGAATCGCCTTTAACTGGCCACGCTCGTCGCGGACCATCCGGCCGTAACCATGAGGATTGCCGACCCTGGCACTAAGAATGGTCGCGCTGGCATTACTTTTGGCGTGCGTTTTGATCAAACGCGTGACAACAGATTTTTCCAGCAGCGGCGTATCACCACAAAGCACCAGCACATTGCCGTGAAAACCTTTGAGCCGGCTCTCGACCCGACGGACAGCATCCCCGGTCCCCAGCAATTTATCCTGAAAACAATAGTCAACACCGCTTCCGATGGCCTTCTGCACGGCCTGTGCACCAAACCCGACGACAATATATGTTTTCAAAGAACCCACCAGGTCCACGATGTACTGCAGTGCGGGACGACCGCACACGTGGTGCAGGACTTTAGGGGTATCCGACTTGAGCCTCGTCCCCTTCCCTGCCGCTAAAATGATCGCGCGTGTCTCTGGCATCACAACCTTTATATATTCAATTGCCCAGCAAGGATTCGAACCTTGACAACGAGATCCAAATTCTCGGGTGCTACCTTTACACCACCGGGCAGTAATTATGTTCTCGTGCTCACCACAAAAACCTGGGCAAACCGTTTATCAAAAACAGCCTTGATCGTTTTGGCATGCTCAGGCGAAGAGGCCAAGGCATACACCGACGGGCCGCTTCCGGAAAAACAAATCCCCAGTGGATCCGCTTTCTTTAATTTTTCCTTCAAAATACAGAAATCAGGCCGTAAAGACAAAATGGCCGGTTCCAGATCATTGGCTAAAGAACGCCCGATCTGAACAATGTTATTTCCCCTTAAAAAGGGAAGCAAAATACTAACATTATCCCTATTATATGTCAACGGCTTTTTGCCCGCGGCCGGTTTGGCATTTAATGCCTTAAAAACATCCTTTGTCAGCATCTTAACCTTAGGGGTCACAAGCACATGCCAGAGTTTTGTGCGCAGAGGTAAAACCTCAATATTCTCACCCCGGCCGGTTCCTAAGGCATAGGGGGCATCATAGATAAAAAAGGCCACATCCGAACCAACAGCAGCGGCATGCCAAACAAGTTGCTTGCGCGATAACCCCAGGCTCCACAATCGGTTTAGCCCCATCAACACAGTTGCCGCATTGCTGGACCCTCCCGCCAGGCCGGCCGCCACCGGAATGCGCTTCTTTATCGTGATGGTCACGCCGCGATCGATCTTGTACTGATCTTTAAGCCTCATTGCCACCTTTACCACCAGATTAGCCGGACCTTTGGGCACATGAGGATGCTTGCAGACCACCTTGATCCTACCGTCTCCGCGATCTTCCAACGTGATCTCATCACACAGGTCAATGCGCTCAAAAATGGTGCGCAGCTCATGAAAACCATCAGCGCGTTTACCTAACACATCCAAAACTAAATTTAACTTTGCTGGTGAAAAAAGGGTCAGCTGCTTCATAGGAGGGGTTACTGTTCTTGGAAAGCCTGGATCTTTTCCAGATTGTTGATCTTGTCCTGAACACCATATTCTTTGGGATTGAATTCCAAAGATCTACGCCAGTACTTGCGGGCGAGGGCGAATTCTTTGACCGCATGGTAAACATCCCCCATATGGTCATACAATTCCGCATCTTTGATATACATCTCTGCTTTTTGCAGCGCCAGCAAGCTTTCCGAATGACGGCCTTTTTTATACAGGAGCCAACCTAAAGTGTCATAATACGCCCCGTTGTTCCCGTCGATATCGATGGCTTTCTGGGACATCTTGAGCGCTTCATCCAGATTTTCTCCCAGCTGAGCGTAGACATACGCCAGAGCGTTAAGCACCTGGTCATTGTCCGGATCGCGCCTTAACACCTTCTTGAACTGCTCTTTGGCATTAAAGTTGTCGTGAAGCTCCAGATAGGCCGATCCCATCAAGTAATAGGCCGAGACATTTTCAGGATCGATCTTCACGATCTTTTGGAATTCTTCAACAGCTTTATGGAATTTTTTCTGAGAGAAATACAGCTGGGCCAAATTAATATGGATATCCAGATTCTGAGGCGTATCTTCCAGGTTGCCCGTCAGGATCTGTTCATACTCTTTGGCCGCCAGGTCATATTGCTTCTGGGAAGAATAGACCAGCGCCATCAGATAATGGGCCTGGGCATTGAGAGGGTCCTGATCAACAACACTCTTAAGCTGATCCTGGGCTTTGGTCAGGAGACCGGCACGCGCGTAAAAAGACGCCAGTCGCAAACGCGGTAAAGACTGCGACCTGTCAAGCGAGGATGAACGTTCGTATTCCGTAATAGCCTCGGCGCTGTTGCCGCTAAAATCATGGATCTCGGCCATGATAAAATGAGCCAGTGCTTTCGACCGCGTTTCGGCATGATTATCCCCCGCATAGAGGCTTAACACGCAAACATAGGCAAAGGCTATGACGGAAACGACTAGTTTCAACATCCTAAAATTTCCCTGAAGAATTAACGGGTTGCGCGTTTCTTGAGATGGCGTAACGCTTTGCGCAATTTCTTGCGTTTGTGCGTACGGATCTTAATGCGCTTTCTTTTCTTACCGCAAGGCATAGAACCCTTTCTGTTAGTAGATCAATTTATTTAAACTATATTCAATGATGCCTTCAGCCCCAGCATCTTTAAGCGCAGGGATGATCTGACGCACCGTTCCTTCGTCAATGACTGTCTCCAGCGCGACCCATCCGTCCTTCGTCAGCGGACTGACCGTGGGATTGCGCAGGGACGTTAAGATCTCCAACACCGCATCCAGATCTTTACGGCTAACATTCATTTTCAAGCCGACCATATTATTCGCGGACAGAGCCCCGTGCAACAGCATGATGACCTGCTCCATCTTTTTACGCTTCCAGGGATCTTTCGCCGCTTTTTTGTTAGCGATGAACTGGGTGGTCGATTCACACAAGGTGTCGACAATGCGTAGTTTGTTCGCACGCAGCGACGATCCCGTCTCGGTCAATTCCACGATCGCATCGACCAAACCGGTCGCTACTTTCGCTTCCGTGGCACCCCAAGAGAATTCCACATCCGCTTTGACCTTGTTCTTGGCCAAATACTGCTTGGCCACATTAACGACCTCGGTCGCGATCTTTTTGCCTTCCAGGTCCTTAACCGACTTGATCCCAGAGCTTTCCGGGACAGCCAGCACCCAGCGGACCTTATTGGTCGTCGCTTTGGAATACAGCAATTCACTTAAACGCACCACATCCGAATGGTTCTCTAAGATCCAGTCATTCCCGGTAATGCCGCAATCCAAGGTCTCGTCCTCGACGTATCGTGACATTTCCTGTGCGCGCAACAGGACCGGATCGATCTCCTGATCATCAATTTGCGGAAAATAAGAACGTGAGGAAACGACCACCTTAAACCCTGCTTTTTCGAAAAGGGCGACGGTCGCGTCCTGAAGACTGCCTTTGGGAATACCTAATTTTAATTTTTTAGATGCATTGGACATAGTTTATCTTCCAGTAAAAAAGTTTTTGATAGCGCGCATTATATATATCAAGGCGCGGATTGTAAAGGCATATTCTTAAAGCGGGGTCAGGATTTGCCGGCTGAGGAACGTTGTTTCAATAATTCCGCCATTTGCCGGCCCAGATCCTCGGAAGCATCGGCAACGGCTGTGGCCAGGGCTTTGGTGACCACCTGCTGATATTTCTGCCCGGCAGGCGTACGGTAAAAGTCAGCATATTGCTTGATCTCATCGATCGTCAGATCTTTATAAGTGAATAATCCGATCATCATCACATTTTGCTTATTCTGCGTCTCAAACATGCCGCGGTTAGCTTCCATCTGGGCCGTAATGTTTTGGGCGGCATCACCTTGACCAGATGCCTGTCCTATCGACGTCATCATGGCTTTGGTCACCGCGAATTGTATATCCACCATGGCACCGGTCATGCGCGCCGCCGTATCCAGATCACTAATGGCGTCTACCCGTTCCTGGGGAGCAGGAGAATCCTCCAATGCTGTAACATAGGCCATCATCTGATCATACCCCTCGGGAGTGGAAGCCACCTCTTCCATTTGCGTAATTCTGACGCCCAGCGGTGAACTCAGCCATTCTAAGATCGTCACAATGTCCTCATCCCCAAGACCGGCGCGCATATACTGCTTGACCGTGGTTTGAAGGATCTCTGCTTTGAATGAAGACGCCACCTTCGCCATTATAGACGCCTTCTCTTGCTCGCTTAAATGATCATCCTGCGCAAAACGTTCTTGAAAACTCGAAAGGACCATCTCCGGGATAGCCGCCACTTGACGTTCTGCCCCTGATTTGATCATCAGCTCATCCACCCTGTCATCCGCATGCCCCAACCCTGCCAGACACATCGCCAACACACAGATCAATCCTCTGAAAATTCTCATTCTATTCTCCTTATGGCTTTACGTATGGCGGCGCATTGACGGATAATGTGAATTGTTGCCCGCCGCGTTCAATGATCACATCTACATGATCGCCGGGTTTGACGCGGTCCATGTCAGATACGACTTCCTTGTAATCCGGATGATCCAAATGCCTCCACGACAGGATCACATCGCCTTCTTTAAATCCCATCGACTCCGCCGGTGTTCCCTCATAAATCTTCTTGATCCAGGTCACCTTGGTCATTCTATTGGTCATCACCATCAGCCCCCAGCGCATGGGCTTCATTGGGAATGGATATCCATTTTTATTGAACGACCAATCATCGTAGGCTTCATTATACGGGGTTGGCACGCTCATTTCAACATGCCATTCATTGTCAATATTATACCGGATTGTCTTTGACATTGCCACAAAATCCAATTTCCATTGACCCTCCTCACGCACGAGATAATACGGCGCGCATCGACGCTGATCTACTTTATAGCGGACAACCGCGAGAGTGTGGTCCTTAAGCTCAATGACACGATCAACAACGCATTGCTGGTACGCGGCCAGCTCAGAGGCCATTTGCGCCTCTGTCACGACCCATTGCTTCCGCATGACTTTTGTCTGTTGGCTATAGATATCCAGCGACGGCGAAGCATTCTTATCCGCCAGCGCCTGATGATAGGCCTGCACCACTTCCAGCGGGGTTAAACCCTCTGCTACATGATCATTATTCCCTGGGGTCTCGGGTATATCCTCCCCTTTGCCAATGGACGCCTCTGTCTGGGCTCCGGCGCCGATGGCAAGCTCTTTGGGAAGGTCCTGCGGCGCGATGAATTCTTCACCCAGGGCTGCTTTCTGAGCCCTGGTCACAAGTAATTCGGTCGTTGCTAATATTCCATCCGCCACCCGTCCAGCCTTAAAGAACGGCACCATCTGGCGCTTCTCTAGATACGCAACAAAAGCATCGGTATAGACCGCATCCAAACCGGCGGAGATCTCCAGACGGACCTTATCCGCCGTAGGGTCGATCAACAGCATCAAGCCTTTTCGCGTTTTGCTCTTATCTCCGACATTCATTATTTTAAATAACTCGACAGCTTTAGCTGCCAGATCACCCGCATTGGACTCGACCACAACTCGGTAATCCATATCATATCGTTCCAAAAGGGCCTGATGATACCGCGTCAATTGCTTATTCTCGCCGCCGTTTAAAAGATAGCCGCTGTCGCAGACAAGTTTCTGGGAACACTCATACGCATATGCTGTGTGGTACCCAAAGATACATCCCATCACAATGCCGACGGCAGCGGCCCATGTCATTCTCATTTCTGGCTGCCTCCAAAATCAACCCCAGCTGCCTTAGAACCACCTTCATCAGATTTAAAATACGCTTTGCGCTGGAATTTACCGAATCCGGCGACCAAACTTCCCGGCATTTGACGAATGGACGCGTTAAAATCATTAACCTTCTCATTGAACGCCATGCGGGCTACATTGATCCTATTCTCAGTCCCCTCAAGTTCTGCCTGAAGACCAAGATACTGGTCGGAGGAACGCAGCGCGGGATAACTTTCAACCGTCATCATGAAGTTCTTCACATTGCCGCCAAGTTCCTGTTGTGCTTTAGCCAATGACGCCATGTAGGCCTCGTCGTTAAGATGGGCCGCAGCGCCCTGTGCCAAGGCAGCGATCTTCTGATTTTGGGCTTCAACCGCATCCACCTGGGTGCGCAGCCGGGTGATATCCGTCAGGGTGTCCTTTTCATGCGTTGTATAAGCCCTGATCGTTTTGACTAAATTAGGGATCAAATCCGTCCTTCGCTGATAACTAGACTCAACCTGCGCCCAGCTGGACAGCACGTTTTCTTCTTTTCCAACCAAACTATTATAAGTGAATGTTAACCAGACAAGCAGAGGGATAAAAAATAATGCAATACTAAGCATTGATGTCATTGATCTATTCATTTCGCCAACCTTTCCTGATTGATTAAGAATTTCTGATACATTTTGAATGGTTTGAGTATCACCCGCTGACCCGCTCATGACAAGCGCGATGATAACCCCAAGCCCCGCGATCAGAGCCGCTGCCGTGATCATATTTGCCGGCAGTACCCTGTGCATCCCGGACTCTTCCATAAGAACCCCCTTCTGATCTAAACTGGCGGTAAGTGCCTGCGCCTGTTCCGCGCTGATCTTGCCCTGATCGAGCAAGTTTTTGATCTTATCGTTAAATTTCACCTTGTATCTCCTTTACCTTTCGGATGCCTTCATCCGCCTTAACCGTCCCTTTTTCCATGCCGTCTAAAATGGAAGAAACAGCTGCATCATCAGCATTTTTAAGGCTTTTTAATTCAGCGATCATCTCATCGACCTTACGACGCAGGGTCGGATAGCTGACCCCCACCTCAACGGCCAGGTCTTTGAGATTACCTCCGCATAAGATCATCTGTTCCGCCAGGATCCTATGCTCCGGAGCAAGCCGGGCAACTCGGGGAAGATTAAAATTCCCCTCCATCACCAGATCACACCCCTCACACAATAACTTTGATAACTTTAACATACCCTTACACACTGGACAATTGATCATAGCGCTCTCCTTCTTGACCTAAATATAGCACAGTATTTCTATAATTTCAAGTTTTATGGCAAAAAATATCAATATTTTTAAATAATTATTCAATATTATGAAAAATTGACCCTATCCCTCTGCTTGTGAATGACTCATATTTTCTCATACCTATATAATAGAGAAATACCCCCAGATAACCCTGTCTCGAATTTTTCAAACAAGCTCTTGTCAAAGAAGACACAATCCCTTATAATTGCACCCATTCTAACAACACATTTTTTCCAAAGGAAATTCCATGCTAAGCACGCTGCGTCACAAAGGGTTTTCACGAAAAGTTCTCTGGGGTGTTGCGGTCATCATTATCCTGTCTTTCGGTGTATTCGGGACCGCCTATCGTTTGGATAATAATGTCAATAGTGCCGGGAAAGTGTATGGACATTCGGTCAGCCTGCGAGAGTTTGAACGTGCCTATATGGACAGCCGCGACCAGGCCATCATTTCTTACGGCGAACGATTTTTCAAGTTAGGGCATCAATTGGATCTGGAACGCGAAGCATGGACCCGTATCGTGCTCGCCCGCGAAGCCCAGAAACGCGGCATCACCGCGACTGACAAAGAAGTTGTGGATTATATTGCCCAAATGCCCTTCTTTCAGAACGCCGGGAAATTCGACCAGAATGTCTACGAGAACATCGTCCAGGCCCAAGGGTTGTTCGACCGCAAGGTCAAAGATTTTGAAGCCGGCGCCCGCCGTTCCATCATCCTGCGTAAACTGCTTGACTCTGTCGCGGGGAACATTACCTTCAGCGATGCCGAATTAAAACAGGAATATATTAAACGTAATGAAAAGATCCGCTTAAGCTACGCGCTTTTAGCCCCCGCTGACTTCACCAAGGACATCACCGTAAGCGAACAGGATGTTAAGAATTTCTATGAACAGCACAAAGAATCGTTCCGTGAACCAGCCATGATCAATGTGCAGTATGTTCACCTGTTGTATCCGGAAAATGCTGACGCCAAGCAAAAACAAGCGGTCAAGGACGAAGCCGTGGCCATCGCCCATGAATTGACCCCCAAGGCGGATTTTGCCGCTGTTGCCGTGAAACACAAAACAGCAATTAAAGATAGCGGCTTCTTTTCCTTAGATCAGCCTCTATTGACCTTTGCCTGGTCGCCGGAATTCGTTGATAAATTATTCGCCATGAAGACCAATGAGATCTCAAGCCCGATGGAAGCGCCGGACGGCTGGCAGATCGTGAAGATCAAAGAAAAGAAAGCCAGCGCTGTCCCTGATCTGGCCGCTGTGCAAGCTAAGGCCAAAGAGGCCGTTCTGCTCGACAAAGGCTATGCCGCCGCGAGAACTAAAGCGGAACAATTACATGCCGCCATTAAAAAAGACCTGGCAACCAAAGATTTTAAGACCATTGCTGCCGAGTTGAATCTGAAACTGGAAGAAACAGCATCATTTGCCCGGGGCGAATACATTAATGCCCCTGGACTGATCGCGGAATTCCAGCAGGACAGCTACAAGATCAATAATGAACATAAATTAAGCGACGTGATCGAGACCTCTCAAGGGCCGGCCATCGCTTATTTGATCGCCACGGAACCTATTGACGAGAAGAAATTTGAGCTGGATAAAGAAGACTTCAAACAAATGGTCAGCGCTCAGAAACGCAATGAGAAGATCGGCATCTTCGTGACAAAGGCAAAAATGGACGCAAACATCCAGCCGAACGTCAAAGACAAGATCCGTTACCGTTAAAGCGTTTTAAATACTAGACGCCTTATTTCTTCTGCTGACCGCCGAAAAGCGCGTCGATATTGCCGGCTAATTCATGCTGCTCGGAAACGATCACACCTTTCTCATCGATGTAATACAGGGTAGGAACTCCTATGACCTGGTAAACATCCTGCAGGCTGCTGTCGGGATCCATGAACGAATCCAGGAATATCGAATTAAACTTCAAGAACGCTTTGGCATCATTGGTCGATTCGCCCAGATTGACCAGAATGATCACGTAGCCGCGGCGCTTTAAAGAATCAACGCTGTTATTTAACCGCACCAGCTGTTCGTGGCAATGCGGACACCAGGTAGCCCAGAAAAACAAAACAGCTTTTTGCTCACCGCGGGCCTCGGACAATTTCTTTGTCCCGTTATAGATGGTGTCCAAAACGAATTCCGGCGCGGTTGTCCCGATCATCGGACCCGGTTTCTCCTGGCGCTCACCCATCGCCATGGCGTTCCCCGTCAGCAATAGCGCGCAGATCAACATGATATTCTTTAGCATACGCTCTCCCTTATCCATTTCAAATACGTTTTCTCGCCCGCCGTGATCGGAAAGGCAATGATCTCCGGCGTTTGATAACTGTGCAATGATTTTACCTTCACCGCCACGCGTTGGAACGCACTTTTTTTAGTTTTTAGTATCAACAGCGTCTCTTTGGCATGGTCTATTTTACCCTGCCATAAAAATAATGACTCCACGCCGCTGATCATATTCGCGCACGCGATCAGCTTCTCCTTTAACAGGCCGTTGGCAATGCGTTTGGCCTGAGCTTTATCTTTCGCTGTCACCAGGATCACGATACAGGCATCTTTCATATGAGCATCATCAAGGAGATCATGCGCCCTGCCTTGTCCTTGTCACGCCGGTAAGAGAAATAGTTATGGTCACAGCAGGTGCATTCTTGTGAATCAATGATCTGTTGCGGATTCAACCCCGTTTGCAGCAATTGCCGACGGTTGGCATTAATGATATCGACCGTCAGCTGCCCGTCGTCATGGACCGTGATGTCTTGAGGGAAATACGCTTTGAATTCATCGCCCACGCTGTAGCAGCAGGAGCGGATGGAGGGCCCCAGATACACCCAGATATCATGCCAGCGGCAGCCGTATGCGTCCTGCATGGTCTGGATCGTTTTACGGACAATGCCTTTGTGCGTCCCCTTCCACCCCGCATGCGCCAAACCTATCACGCGTTTAACAGGATCCACAATGAACACAGGCACGCAATCCGCCGTTCTTATGGCAATGGGGACTTGGGGGCGATCCGTGACATATGCGTCCGCATCAGGAGATAAAGCACAGGAAGCAATGCCGTCGACGACGATCACACCGTCTTCATGGACCTGCTTGCGCCAAAAGACTTGGGGAATATCATGCCCCGTCCTCTCTTTAAGATAGGCTCTCTGCGCCGCGCTTAACGGAGCGTTAAAATCATGTGGCGTGAAATCGATCGATGCATCCGAGATGCAGCTGACAAATCCTTTAAGATGCGGGAACATCGAGCGTTTTATTCTCCCCTTGAGGAAGCTGGCCCTTTTTATACTCGTCAATGTGCTTGATCTTGGTGTCCAGCTGTTTGAAATTCTTATCGAGGATGTCCTGGTATTGGCTGTTTAATTTGGTGATGGCATCGCCCATCGTCTCAAAACGGACTTTAAAGGCCGCGTATAATTTAGAGAACTGCTCGATCAAGCCGATGATCTCTTTCAAGTCTTTCTCATAACGGAAATTCTCATGCGCCTGCCGGACTACGCTTAACATCGCGTATAACGTGAACGGCGAACAAAGGACAACCTTTTGTTTTAAGGCCAGGTCCATCAATTCCGGGATCTTCTCCTGGATAAGCCCAAAGACCTGCTCATTGGGAATAAACAGCAAGACAAAATCCAAAGTATTCTCCGCCGCATTGATGTAATCCCTGTTCTGTATCTCTTTGATGCGCTCTTTGACGTTGCGGATGAATTCTTTCTGGTACATTTCCGCCTGTTCCGGGATCTGGGCATTGACCATGTGCAGATAATTATCCAGAGGGAACTTGACGTCCATATTGATCTTGTGTCTGTTGGGCAAAAGAAAAGTGAAATCCGGCTTGGTCAGCGACGTGTTGGCCTGCTGCTTGGTGTAGTTGACATTCTCAATGAGCCCGGCGTAACGGATAATATCCTCGGCCATCCGCTCGCCCCATTGGCCGCGCAGCTTCACATTTCCCAGGATATTATTTAAACGATTGGTGCTCTCCGACAGTCTTAAGGTGGCATTGGAAGTATTCTTTAATTCCGCCTCCAGATTGCCGTATTTGCGGCTGCGGTCATCTTCAGCCTGACGCAGCAGACCTTGATATTTTTCCAACTGTTCGGTCAATCCTTTGACGGTTTGGTCGATCGCCGCGCGCTGAGCCTCGATCGCGGCCATCGTCTTATACTGCATGACTTTCATCCAGGCTAACGCCATTGTCAAGAGAAGCACAACGACACCAAGGATGATCCAGATCATTGGACATGCTCCCATTTGATCAGATTCCCCTGCTTGTCATATAAAATATGCACCCGGGTCCTCCCTTTATTCTGGATTGCGTATCGATATACTGATTGCGTATAGATCTTCCCTTCCACGGATTCCTGTTCAGAAACGACCGGAGGGCCAAACGCCTTGAGAACCTCTTTTTCCGTCCGATACCGGTTCATTTTCCCTTCGGCGATCGTATTCAACATGCGATCGTATCCAGCGTCGATCTTCGCGATCAATTCTTCCTGGGCTTTTTTATCATTACCCAGGTCCTGCAGCACCATGACCTGGTCTAAATACGGCAGCATCTGCACCTGGGTACAGCCGCAGCATAACAGCAGCATGATCAGCAGGGCTTGTCTCATTTATTGATCCTCTGTTTTTCTTCCTGCAGGCGGTCTAAGGTCACGGCGATGTCGCGCTGACGCAGTTGTATCTCTTTGATGCGCTGGCCGTACTCTTTGAGCATTTGCTGGTCGCGCCCGAAGGTATCGCTTAAATAACGGGATTTAACATAACTTTCAGTTTCTAGATCCTGCTGCTCTTTCTCCAACGCTTTTAATTCTTTCTTGATCTCTTCCAAACGACGCATGGCCTGCTTATGACGCTCCTGGGCTTCCTTCAAATGTGCCGGCAGGTCATCTTTCTGCTTGGCTTTTTGAATATTGCCCGCCGCGGCCATAGCCTTAGCTGCGGCTTCATTACTGGCATGAGCCGCTGCGATGCCCGCTTTCTTTTCTAAATAATAATCCAGACTGCCGTGATAATTCTTTAATGCTCCCGGTGTGACCTCAACAATATGGTCAGCCACTTCTTTGACGAAGAACAGGTCGTGGCTGATAAAACACAACGTCCCTTGATAGTTCTTGAAACACGAGGTCAAGGCCTCAACTCCGTCGATGTCCAAGTGAGTGGTGGGCTCATCTAAGCAGATGAAATTCGGCGGATTGATGAGCAGCTTGGCTAAAATGAGCCGGCTTTTCTCGCCCCCGGATAACACATTGACCGGTTTAAAGACATCATCACCGCGGAAATTAAAGACCCCAAGCAGCGTGCGCGCCTGCGCTTGCGGGACGCTTCTGGTTGTAGCCGACAACAATTCTTCAAACACCGTGCGGTTAGGATTAAGCACATCCAGACGCGTTTGAGAGAAATATCCCAACTCCACCTGATGCCCCAATTTACGCGTGCCACTGTCAAATGGCAAAACACCGGCGATGATCTTTAAAAGCGTGGACTTACCGGCGCCGTTTGGTCCGACCAAACACAATTTCTGCCCCTTGGTGATCTCAAAGTCCAGATTGTTGTAAATTTGTTTGTCGGGATATGACTTACAGACCTGATTAAGCGTCAAGACCGTATACCCGCTTTCAACCGTCGGCGGGAATTCAAAATCTCGGATCGAGTGTTTCTCCTGAGGGATGTCATAATCCTCCAGGCGTTCCAGCATTTTGCGTTTGTTGCGCACCGCGGCCGCGCGGTTGGGCTGGGCATGGAAACGCTCGGTGAAACGTTCCAGCTGCTGGCGTTTCTGGTCGATCACCTTCTGCTGCTTCTCCATCGTCCGCATCCGGATCTCTTTCGCCTCTTCATATTCCTCGTAATTCCCCTTGATCTTGGTCATCTTGGCATCTTCTAAGATGATCGTATAATTCGTGACATCATTGAGGAATACCTTATCGTGAGAAATGATGATGAACGTGCCGTCATATTGAGCCAAATAACCTTTAAGCCAAATGGTCGCTTCCAGGTCCAGATAGTTGGTCGGCTCGTCGAGAAGGATCAGATCATACTGATAGGTCAATAATTTAGCCAGCTGTGTGCGCATTTGCCATCCGCCGGAAAGCTGAGTGATGGGTTTATGGAATTCCGCTTCTTTAAAGCCAAGCCCACTTAATATTTTCTCGGCCTTGTGCTCAAGTTCATAAATGCCTTTTTGCTCCAACAACTCCAGAACATCTCCGTAACGAGGGCTGTCCGCTTTATTCTCATCTTCTAATTTATGCTTCTCCGCCAAGAGTTCGCGGATCTCATCATCTCCGGAAGAAACCTCCTCCAGCACCGTGCGGTCGCTGGCGTATTTGGCCTCCTGGGCCATGTAACCGATCTTTAAGCCCTTCTGGATCGAGACCTGACCGGAGGTTGGTTCCATCGTCTTTAGAATGATGTTAAACAGCGTCGATTTGCCCGCCCCGTTAGGGCCGGTCAACCCGATGCGCTCATTGGGAAAAATGCTTAAACTAACATCATCGAGCAGCATGCGCTCGTCGAAGTTCTTGCATAAATTACTGATCGTGATCATGTGTTTCCTTTATATGCTGTTATAAATCTTTGCAAATTGTGGAGGATTGTTATTGTTTCTCGCTTCAAAACAATAACAACCCTCCCCAATTCCCTAGAAATTAATTCATGCCAAACTTTTGGCTTCCGAAGCTGTCAATTCGCGCCACTTGCCTACTGCTAGATCCCCCAAGCCTAATTTCCCGACCGCGATGCGTTTCAAATACAGCACCCGGTGCCCCATCAAATAGAACATGGTCCTGACCTGACGTTTGCGTCCTTCAGTGATGGTGATCGTCAGGCTGGTTTCCCCGCTATTATAGCGGACATCCGAAATTCGGCAAGGAGCGGTTTTGCGGCCCTCCATGATGATCCCTGTTTCCAGCTCTTTTTTACTGGCCGCGCTTAACTGTCCCTTGATCCGCGCGATGTAGGTCTTATTTAGATGGAATTTGGGGTGGGTCAAGGACAACGCCCATGGTCCGTCATTGGTAAACAGCAGCAATCCCTCAGTGTCCCGATCCAAACGCCCAACAGGCGACAAATGTCTTAAAGATGACGGCAGTAATTCCATGACTGTTTTCTCGGCATGAGGATCATCCTTAGTCGTGGTGTAGCCAGCGGGCTTATGCAGCATCACATAGGTATATGTTTTGGCCGCGACCGTTTGGCCGTCCACTTGTATCGTTTCCTTGCCCGTCACATCGGTCGATGGTTCCAGCACTTTCTTGCCATTAACGGTTACGCGCCCGTCCTTGATAATATCCATCGCATCGCGCCGGGAGCAAACACCATTGTGGGAAAGGAAAACCTGCAAGCGCATTATGACCTCTGCCTGAGCGCTTCAAAGATGAGCACTGCCGCGCTAACCGACACATTCAACGAATCCGCCAGGCCTTTCATGGGGATGCGCACCTTCACATCGCAATGCTTCTGCCAAAAATCACTTAATCCCTTGTCCTCACTGCCAAGCACAATGGCCAACGGCCCTTTCAGGTCCGCCTGGGTATGGACTGTCTTGGCTTGTACCAGTGCCGCAGCGGTCTTTAAACATTTCTTGCGGAGGAATGCCAATATCTCCTCGTTGCTGCCGACAACGACCGGCAGGGCGAACACTGTCGAGACACTGGCGCGGATGACATTAGGATTATAAATGTCCACAACAGTCCCGGCAATGAGCAGTGCGTCCACCCCGGCACTGTCACAGGTGCGGATAATAGCACCAAGATTCCCAGGCTTTTCCACGCCTTCAACCACAACAACAAGCGGTGTCTTGGATATTTTAAGATCATGGACCGTCCGTTGAGGCGGCCGGGCAACAGCAATGACGCCGTCAATACGCTCCCCATAAGCGATCTTTTCAAACACGAGCTTTGAGACTTCTACTAATTTAGGAGTGCCGGATAATTTCAGCGCGCCATCAAGAAGCTGGGGACAATGGATAACCTCAAGAATATCGGCTCCCGCGGCGGATGCGCGCTCGACCTCGCGTTTCCCGTCGATCAAGGTCAAACCTTTCTCCCGGCGGATCTTCGCCTCGCGCAATGACGCGACCTGCTTGAGATAAGGATTCTGTGCACTAGTGATGATCATTGAACACCCAAACTTGTTAAAAAAACCTTAAACGCCTCGCGCGTCGGTGCGTCTGAAACGATCTGTATCTCATTGTGCCCGCCGCTGGAACGCACAAATGTTTTAGGCCCTGCGGCTGCCTGGAATAAACGTTCCCCCATGGCAAACGGAACGATCTTATCCTCAGGGCTGTGGATGATCAGTTTCGGCATCGTTAAATGAGAGATCTTACTGATCGAATCAAACCGCAGCGACATTAAGAACGCCGGCAAATACGGATAAAATATCTTCGCCGCGTCCTTCGCCGAGGTGATACTGGAGTCAACGATCAATCCCAGACAGGGACGATGGCTGGCCACATCAACAGCAACGATACCCCCTAAGGACGCCCCGTACATGATAATCTTGTCGCGGTCGACATCCGCCCGTGAGGCGGCATGATCAAAAGCCGCCTGCCCGTCTAGATACACACCCTTCTCACTAGGGGTCCCGCTGCTTTTGCCATAGCCCCTGTAATCAAACAACAGAACATTTAATTTCAACTCATGAAAGAACTTTAATTTGAGCAATCTGTCCGACATCGTACCGGCATTGCCGTGCGCGTAAATGATCGTAGCTCCGTTGCCGGATCCTTTGACAAACCAGGCATTGATCTTCTCTCCGTCGGAGGTCATGATATCCAGCTCTTCAAAAGGGATACCAAATGCCGACGGGGTTAGGCCACAGGTCTTGCCCGGAAAGAAGACCGCATGCGTCTCTAAATACCGCACCAGCCCCCATAGAACACAGGCCATAACCAACACAACAATGAATACCGTCATCATCAACCGCCGGGGGTCATACATAACGCATCGGGATCAATGAGACCATCAAACGGATGGACTTGATGACATCTTCGATGCGGCAGGGTTTGAGGATATAATGGTCCGCTTCCAGTTTCATGCCGTCTTTCAGATGGTCGGCCTGGCCCAGCGCTGAAACAATGATCACAGGCTGCCATTTTTTAGGCGCGGGATTACTGCGCACCCGCTGTAACACTTCCCAGCCGTTTAGATTTGGCATGGTGACATCCAGAATGATCACATCCGGTTCTTCCGCCTGGATCTTATCCCATGCTGATTTTCCGTCCCTGGCCGTCACAACACCGTACCCGGCGTCAGAAACCTTGCGGGCCATAATTTCCAACATTCCTTCTTCATCATCAGCCATCAGTACTTTGATCGCGGGCATGGGTTACGCCTTTCGCGCGGATGAATAATTCTTTAGATCATAGAATATGGCATTCGGCGGCATTTCTATCCGGTCGATCGCCACTGACGCTTTACTGAAAAAATCTTCCGCCATGGTGTCGTGGAATTCTGAAAAAATAACGACGCGTTTGATCCCGGCAGTGATCAACGCTTTGGCGCAGGTGGTGCAGGGCATATTCGTGACATAGGCACTGGCCCCGTCGACCGCATTGCCGCGGCGCGCGGCCTGGATCAAGGCGTTCATTTCCGCGTGCACAGTGCGCACGCAGTGGTTCTCAACGATCAGGCATCCGGCATCTTCGCAATGATCATCACCAGGGATGGAACCATTATACCCGGTTGAGATCACGCTTTTATTCTTGACTAACACGCAGCCGCAATGCATACGCGGGCAGGTGGCGCGTTCGGAGGCCAGCATGGCCAGTTTTAAGAAATATTCATCCCAATTGGGTCTTTTCATCGAGCGCTCCTTAAGATCATGACCATCTTATCAAAATGCTCCGGCTTAGGCAATAAGCTTACCACCAGATAACCCTGTTCCAGAAAATCAAAAAAGAAACCGGGATGCACCAGCAGGTGATGCGTTCTCAACAGCTCAAGCACCATCTCTTCTTCAGACTTTCCTGTCATGCGGATGACCGCGTACCATCCTCCCTCGGCGCACAACACCTCTAATCCTGAAGATCTCAATGCCTCCCAATTGCGCCTGACCCGCGCAAGCACCTGCGATTGAATACCCTTAGCCTCGCTCAGCCAGGTGAGGGCGGCATGCTGGACAGGCGTGTTGACCGACAGATATGTATCCGCGATGATCTCAAGCCTCAAAAGAGCCTCTTTGACCGCATCAGTTGGACCGCTGGTCAATATCCAGCCCAATTTCATCTGCGGCATCGCCAGCGCTTTGGACAGCCCTCCTAACACAAAGGTCAAGACCTCACGATTATCTTTGAGCGACACATGCTCCCCGTCGATCAAAGGATAATCCATAAAAACTTCGTCGCTAATGATCACCAGATCATGTTTTCTGCAAAGCGCGTTAAGACGCTCGAGTTCCGCGCGCTTAAGATACGACCCTGTGGGATTATTGGGATTGACCAGCACAACAGCTTTTGTGCGCGGTGTGATCTGTGCTTCTAAGGCCTCAAAATCGATCTCCCAAGTCTGGTCATATTTAAGCGGATAATAATCAAACGCGGCATCATTTAACTCTAACAGGAATTGGAACAGCGGATAACTGGGACTGGGGACGAGCACATGATCCGAAGGATCCAAGAGCAGGCGGAACAGGAACGAATAAGATTCCGATGTGCTGGCCGTCAACATAACGCGCGAGGGGTCAAAAGCGCAAAACGCGCCGACCGCATCCCGGGCCGCAGGCAAACCCATGGCCTGGGGCTCATATTTTAGAACATGGCTATCGGCAAGCGCCGCCGTCCAATGAGAAGGATATTCAAACCCACACTTAGTCGGATTGGATTCCGTCCCATCCAGTACATCTGTTCCGCTAGACCTTAACACATCCAGCACTTCATGCAGGTCATTTAACTGCTGGTCCCACTGCGTCCGTTTGGAGAACATATCAAACGGCCCCTTTTATTTTCTGGTAGTCCGCAGACAGCTGCTGATATTTTCGCAACAGATCATCATGCTCGGATTTGGCCACCCACTGCACATCTTCACGCTTTTGTCTTAAGGCCTCATTCTCCCTCGTCAGATCTTTAACCTGTGCCTGGAGGTGTTTGACCGTCGTTGACAATGATGCCGCACTGACGGTGGCCTGGCGTTTCTCATCCAGCACAGCCTCATGCCTGATCTTTAATTCCTGCAGCTCACGTTCGGCGGACAAACGACCGGAGTGTTCTCTCTCCAGGTCTTTCTCTGTGCGGATCACCTGATCTTTTAAATCTTTTTCGTGATGTTTCGCCTTTTCTAAATTACCCTGCTCTTTTTCCCGCCAGCCTTTTTCCAGCGCCGTCTTATCTAAAAGTTCCCGGATCTGCTCCTTCTGGGACTCGATCTCCTTGAGGAGCTTCTTTTCCGTATGACCCATTTTCTCGACGTCCCCTAGCAGCGCATTGTTCTTTTTCTCCCAGCGCACGGCGATCTCTTTCCAGTCTTTTGCGTCCACCTGCGTCGCAACAGCGGCGGCCGATCTTTTTTCTTTCTTGGGCCGACGTACAGGGTCTGTCGGCAGTTTATAGATCATCCAGGCGATCACAAACAGCACGAACGCCATGATCAACACGATCCACATCATTCTATTTTCCTTTTATTTGATCTGCTGTAAATGCTGCCGGGCCAAAGCGAAACCAGGATCAACCTGCAGTGCTTTCTCAAAATAAGCAACCGCCTCATTCGCCTTACCCGATCGTACAAGCAGCACACCGAGATTATCCCATAATTTTGCGTCGTTCGCATCCAAGACGATGGCCTGTTCATATTTCTGCCGGGCCAGCGTCCAATGCCCCATGGCCTCATCACTGTGGGCCCAATCAAACAGGATATCCCGTTTGTAATTCCTTAAGAAATCCTGAGACTTAGTACCGACGGCCTTGCGCGAATACCCGTCCATGATCTCGTAAGCTTTGGCAAAATTCTCATTGGCCAACACAAAGTCCTTGTTCTGATAGTACGCACCTGCCAGTAAATACCGGCCGCGTCCGAAATTCGGTTCATAGGCCGTCATCCGTTCAAACAAAACGACCTCATTCTGCCAGTACTCATTCTGCGCCAGCGTCAGAAAAAAGAAAAATATCATGCACGCGAAAAGCACCGCTTCCGCCCTTCCCCGGCAAAAGCGCGCAACAAGCCCGCACAGGACCAGCATGACACCGATCATGGGCACATACAAAA
>CAZFNI010000014.1:0-54793 GCA_964520655.1 uncultured Planctomycetales bacterium | reverse complement strand
TTGAGCCGCTGATGACCAATACCCAGCAGCTTAATGTGTGGCGGGCCGCTTATGTCCTGCTTGTGCTGTTGACGATCTGGGTTTTCAGGAATCTGCCCGTCAATGATGCCGGCAGACAGACGGATAACGAGAATGTTATACCTCGGTCAACAGCGCTGCGCTGGGTGCTGCTAAGCGCGTCGGGTGTGATGTTGTTCTTATCCGTCACGAATCTTATTACGAGCGAGGTCGCGCCTCTTCCGTTATTGTGGATCATCCCACTAAGCATTTATTTGCTGAGTTTTGTGCTGGTCTTTAAGAATAAGCCGTGTTGTCCTTCTTGGATAAATCCTTTTGTCATTGTTTCTGTCACGATCGGGGGGATCGCTTATTTTCAGTTAAAGACTACGGTCTTTCCGGCAGTGTTGTCGGTGGTGTTGTTTAATCTTGTATTGTTCTTTCTATGTCTGTTTACACAAAATGAATTGATCCGAACCAGACCTGCTGCTGGACGTTTGACGTTCTTCTATGTGATGATCTCTCTGGGCGGGTTTATCGGTGGTTTTGTGACCAGCTGGATTGTTCCATTGATATCCCATTCGCCGGTTGAGTTCCTGTTTGCCCTAGCGATCATAGTCTTGGTATACCCAAATAGGATCACGCGGTGGGTTTTGATGTTTTTTATTATCTTGGGGATAGCAACGGACTATTTTTCGAACCCAAGGCACTCGCTGATCAAAACGCGAAATTATTATGGGATATATGATGTCTACGACAAGGATGGTATCCGCGCTTTCGTGCATGGAACAACACTACATGGTGTACAATCCCTGGATCCTGTAATGCGCTATGTGCCGCTCGGATATTTTAGTCCCATGTCCCCATTAGGTCAGGTTTTTCAAAAAGATATTTTCCAGGTCAAAAAAGCCGGTGTGATAGGGTTGGGGGCGGGTACGATCGCGCTTTACAGCAAACCGGATCTGGCGATTGATTTTTATGAGCTGGATCCGGATGTTGTTGCTTTGGCCAGGGATTATTTCTGGTATTTACGGCTGGCCCGGGGACATATTGACATATCGACGGGAGATGGAAGGCTTCTCCTGTTAAGTAATGCTCAAGTGAAATATGATCTTTTGATCGTGGATGCGTTCGGCGGCGATGCCATTCCTGTACATTTGGTCAATAAGGATGTCGTGGGGCTGTACCGTCAGCATTTAACTCAACGCGGGGGGATCTTATTCCAGATCACTAGCCGGTATTTTGATCTGGATCCTGTCCTGGCGCACATAGCCCAGGATACCAACGCATATGCCGCAAAAAAAATTGTTTCAGGGAACACGATTACAATTCGATCAGTTTGGGTCGCATTGACCTGGGATGAAGAGCGTTACAAGCGTTTGGTTGAAAAAGAAGGATGGCAGCCATTGAATGCAGAGGATTATAAGAATGTGCGCACATGGACTGATGAATATTCTACAGTCCTGCCGATCTTGGCGTATGATCAATTCTGGGCTGGATTGAAGTATTATAAGTCGATGTATTTTAGGAAATAAAAGGAGGCCTGGTGGGGCATCTAAGTTTCTTACTGTTAAGCGTGATCACATTTCTATCCGCTTTTCTTTTGTTCCAGATCGAGCTGATCGTGGCGAAACTGCTGTTGCCTGTTTACGGTGGCAGTTACCTGGTATGGGGGGCTTGTGTAGTATTCTTCCAGGCAGTTCTGCTGGCGGGCTATGTCCTGGCCCATAAAGGGATCGATCTGTGGGGTTTTAAGAAATACCTCAAGGTCCATTTAGTATTATTGTTCATTCCTTTTTTGTTCTTTCCCGGACGGGCGATGCAGGTTGACCATCACAATTCCGGGATGCCGTTGGTACTGGATATTTTTATCCGATTGTTAACGACGATCGGGCCGGTATTTTTGGTGTTGTCCACGATCTCTTTGGTCATGCAGGCATGGCTGTCTTCAAGCGCGCATTCCCGGCGCGACCACCCGTTTATCCTGTATGCCGTATCCAATGTCGGGTCATTTGCGGCGTTATGGACATATCCATTCTTGGTTGAGCCGCTGATGACCAATACCCAGCAGCTTAATGTGTGGCGGGCCGCTTATGTACTGCTTGTGCTGTTATCCCTTTGGGCGTTTAAGATCATTGATGCCAGAGATGTTAATAAGGGAACAGAAAAGGCGGCTGTCGTCTCACGGCAGACTGCGTTGAGATGGCTTTTGCTTAGCGCGGCGGGGGTCATGCTGTTCTTATCGGTTACCAATTTGATCACCTACGAAGTTGCGCCTATCCCGTTATTATGGATCATGCCGTTAAGTATTTATCTGTTAACATTTATTCTGTGTTTTAAGAATAAGCCGTGGTATCCAGCATGGGTGGCGCCGCTGGTCGGTATTTCTTTATGTTTGGGGGTTATGTTCTATTTTCAGGTCAGGACGTCTTTCTTGCCCGCAGCATGGTCAGTCATATTGTTCAATCTGATCCTCTTTGTGTTGTGTTTGTTTACACAGCATGAATTGATCCGTTCCAAACCATCGTCTGGCAATTTGACGTTCTTCTATGTGATGATCTCACTGGGCGGTTTCCTGGGAGGTTTTGTGACCAGTTGGATTATTCCATTGATATCTCATTCTCCTGTTGAGTTTTTGCTGGGATTGGGATTGATCGCGTTTCTTTATAATAGCAAGATCACGAGGCTGATCCTGTTAAGTCTTGTGATCATTGCTATTATTGGGGATTATTGGACAAATCCGCATCAATCGCTGGTCAAGAAACGCAACTATTACGGCATTTATGATGTATTTGATAAAAATGATGTGCGTACATTCGTTCATGGAACAACACTGCACGGCATTCAGTGGACAGACCCGGTGCGCCGGTATGTGCCGTTGGGGTATTACAGTCCATTGACGCCGTTAGGGGAGGTCTTTCAGAAAGATATCTTTAAGGCAAGGAGTGTTGGGGCTATCGGGTTGGGGGCGGGCACGACTGCGATGTACAGCAAGCCGGACATGCCGATCGATTTTTATGAACTCGATCCAGACGTATTATCCATAGCGCAGAAATATTTCTGGTATTTGAGTCTGGCTCAGGGGCATATCCGCGTGGCTATTGGAGATGCACGCTTATCCTTAGCCAATACACCTGGTGCGGTATATGATCTGCTCATTGTGGATGCTTTTGGCGGCGATGCTATTCCTGTGCATTTGGTCAATAAGGATGTTGTGGGATTATACCGTCAGCATTTAACAGACCGCGGGGGGATCTTATTTCATATCCCAAGCCGTTATTTTAATTTGGAACCGGTATTGGCGCGTATTGCTCATGAGACCGGCGCATTTGCGGCGATCAAGGAGGCTAAGCAGGACGGGATCACCTTAAAGACGTTCTGGGCTGTCATGACCTGGGACCAGGATCGATTTATCCGTCTGATCACGACGGAGGGTTGGAAACCTCTTAGTATCAATGATTATAAACCGATGCGGACGTGGACGGATGATTATTCAACGGTCATGCCGGTGCTGCAGTTCGATCAACTTTGGGCGGCGCTGACACATTATAAACTTTTCAGATAAGGCTTACCCATGATCCCATTGCTCAAGAAAATTCAAGAGAAGCGAAAGATAAAAAAAGACCTGGTGTGTTTTCTGGAAGAGATGGAACAGAATCTAGAGACATTTTATGTCATGGACCAGAGGCGGTTCATTACCCAGGGGTTTGCGCTTAGGGCGTGGGATGCTGTGAAAGAATTAAACAGTATCAAGAAACATGAATCGATCATTGTTTGCATCAGGGCTTTTGAGAGATTTAACGTACTCTTTAAGGAACATAAAGATTTTGAACAATGGTACTCGGCTGATCTAGAGCGAAAAACCCCGGAGAATGCCAGGAAACTGCACGGGATGAAGCACGAGCTGGACAAGCAGTTAGAGTCGATGGAGTCTCTGATCATCCCTGCGGGCAAGGCGCTGGAAAAAGAAATGTTGGATCAGGGGTTGATCAAGACATGAGTGAAGAATTTTTAACAGTATCGGAGTTAGGCAATTTTGTCCGGGATGTGCTTAGATCCGGCTTCCCCCGGGCTTTATGGGTTTGCGGCGAGATCCAGGAACTTCGGGAAAAGAATAATCATTTATATTTTACCCTCAGCGAGAAGGATGCCTCTACAAATCAGGTGGTTGCCAAGATCGGGGCGACCATTTGGGCTAATTCCCGTTTTAAGATCGAATCCATCCTTAAGAACGCTGAGAATGCGTTTGTTTTAAAAGAAGATATTCAAGTGAAGCTGCTCGTTAAGGTTGATTTTTATCCGCCGTTCGGACAGATCCGCGTGATCGTTGAGAGCATTGATCCTGTGTATACGCTGGGGAAGATCGCCCAGGACCGTCAGCGGCTGATCGCTTTGTTGAAACAAAAAGGGATCCTGGACCAGAATAAACGGGTTCCTTTGCCGGATTTGATGCTGCGTATCGGGTTGATCACTTCCTATGATAGCGCGGCTTATCATGATTTTATCGATGAATTGAAACGGAGCGGTTTTGGGTTTAAGGTGTTAGTTGCTGATGCGACCATGCAGGGTAAGAACGCCCAGGGGTCTGTCACCAAAGCCATAGGGTTTTTTAATAATATGGGAGTGGATGTCATTGTGATCACCCGCGGGGGTGGGTCGGTCGCGGAATTAAGCTGTTTTGACAGTGCCGTGATCGCAGAGGCTGTTGCCCAATGTCGTTATCCTGTGATCAGTGGCATAGGACATGAGATCAACACGACGATCACTGATCTGGCCGCACATACATATGCCAAAACACCGACGGCTGTCGCGCAGCTGCTCATTGAGAAAGTTAACTATGCTTTTGATCAGCTTGAGGATAGAAAAGAGCGTTTGCTGCGGCTGACCGAGGAGTATTTCAAACAGGAACAGCGGCATATAAAAAATCTGGCTGACGCGTTCTTACGTGCGCCCGTCACACGGATAAAGCTGTCCCGGGAGCGTTTAAAGAATCAGCAGGAGCGGATCATCCGACTTGCTCAAATGTATGCCAAGGAACAGCAGCACATGCTCGCAAAGCAGTCGGAAGGCTTAAAGAAAACAATTCAATTGCGTCTGGAAAAAGAGAAAGATAGAATGAAATACTACCAAAAGCTTGTGGATATGGCTGACCCTAAGAATACCTTAAAGAGGGGGTTTTCGATCACTCGCAGTCTTGCGGGAGATGTGATATATTCTGTAGAGAAGGCTAAGAAGGCGCAAAAGCTTCAAACAACATTTGCGGACGGTACAGTAGAAAGCAGCGTGATATAAATGTCAAAAGAGATCAAATATCAGGACGCTTTAAAGAAATTAGACGAATTGATCGCTCAGATAGAGAACGATGAGATCGATGTGGATGATCTCTCGGTTAGAATTAAGGAAGCGGTCGGTTTACTGAAAGTCTGCAAATCCAAGATCGATAAGGCGGATCTGGAAGTCAAAAAGATCGTGGAGGACTTTGCCCAATGATGGTTATCGCGTATACAATGCTGCTGGTGCTGCTTGCGGCTATTTTGATCGTTTCTTTCCGACGCTATTGGCTGATGTCTAAGACCATGCGGGAAGGAAAGTTCATTAACGGAACCCCCACCATGTTCGATGTGAGGAATTTGCTCATGGAGGGGAAGAAAGAGATGGCGATCGAGGTGTATTGTTCGATCTTTAAGACCACGCCCAATAAAGCCCGAAAAGATGTTGAGGAACTGCAACGCAGTTTAAAGGTGTAACCTGCCATGTCTGATTGTATCTTTTGTAAGAATTTGCCAAAAGTCATGGAAAATGAATTGGTCTATGCGCTTTATGATATTAAACCCATTTCCAAGGGGCATATGCTCTTTATCCCAAAGCGACATCATGGGTCAGTCTTTGAGTCAACGCCTGAGGAGATAACGGCGATCTATGAATTGATCGGCAAAGCAAGGAAAATGCTGGAACAGGAGCTTCATCCAGATGGGTTTAATATTCAATTTAATTGCGGTGCCGCGGCAGGGCAGGTGGTCATGCACGCCCACGCGCACTTGATCCCGAGGTATGTGTAATGTCACAAACTAAATGGAAAAGCGCTGGCACTTTTGAAGAGATAAAATATGAGAAGTTTGAGGGGATCGCCAAGATCACGATCAATCGTCCTCATCGACGTAATGCGTTCACTCCTGTGACCGTTAAAGAAATGATGAAGGCTTTAGATGAGGCGAGGGATGATGAAAAAATTGGTGTTATCATTTTGACGGGGGAAGGCAAAGAAGCTTTTTGTTCTGGCGGAGACCAGAAGATCAGGGGAGATGCCGGCTATAAGGATAAGGACGGCACTAATCGATTGAATGTTTTGGATTTCCAACGCCAGATCAGGACTTGTCCAAAGCCGGTGATCGCCATGGTGGCCGGTTACGCGGTTGGCGGCGGTCAGATCTTGCAGATGGTCTGTGATCTGACCATTGCTGCGGATAATGCCATTTTCGGCCAGACCGGTCCCAAGGTCGGCTCATTTGACGGGGGGTATGGATCAAGTTATATGGCGCGCATCGTCGGTCAGAAGAAAGCGCGCGAGATATGGTTCCTTTGCCGGCAGTATAATGCCCAGCAGGCATTGAATATGGGGCTTGTTAATACTGTTGTCCCTTATGAAGATCTGGAGCGGGAAACCATTATCTGGTGTAAGGAAATATTGCAGCACTCGCCGTTGGCGATACGCTGCCTTAAGTCGGCGCTTAATGCCGATTGCGACGGGCAGGCTGGACTGCAGGAACTCGCGGGCAACGCGACACTGCTGTTCTATATGACCCAGGAAGGGCAGGAAGGCCGCAATGCGTTTCAGGAAAAACGTAAACCCGATTTCTCAAAATTCCCCAAAAGACCTTAAATGAAATTAACATCCTGGATCCTCGCAGTGAGGCCAAAAACTTTGCCGGCGGCGCTTGCGCCTGTAATGATCGCAACAGCCATGGCCTGGGGAGATGGTGCCTTTCTCTGGCCATCGGCGCTCGCTTGTGCTTTTGGTGCTCTAATGATCCAGATTGCGACCAATCTGGTCAATGACTATTGTGATTTCAAAAAAGGGGCTGACACCGCTGAGCGTAAAGGCCCTGTTCGGGTGACCCAAGCGGGGTTGATCAGTCCTCAAGCTGTTCTGATCGCAGCCTGCATTGCTTTCGCCTTAGCGCTGGCGGCAAGCGGTTATTTATACGCTCGAGGGAAAACGCCGATCCTGATCATTGCTGTTGTTTCCGTGCTTTCCGGGATATTTTATACAGCTGGGAAGAGGCCTCTGGGGTATTTAGGGTTAGGCGATATTTTTGTATTTATCTTTTTTGGGCCTGTGGCGGTGGGGGGGACATATTACGTGCAGGCCCTGGACATGAATTGGTCGCTGGTGCTTGCGGGAATAGCGCCGGGCGCATTATCGTGCGGGATCCTGGCGGTCAACAATTTGCGGGATGTGGATACGGACAGACGTGCCGGTAAGAAAACACTGGCGGTGCGTTTTGGGTCTGGATTTGCCCGGGCGGAATATATCGCGTGCATGATGCTGGCCATGGTGACCCCATTTGTTGTGTTTTTTCTTACGCATGATCATCAGGGGATCGTGGTCGCTTCGATCGTTGGGTTTTTCAGTATTCCCATGATCAAGACGGTTTGTATCTCGAATGACGGGGAAGAACTTAATAAGGTGTTGGCGCAAACAGGGCGGCTGTTGATCATGTACAGCGTTCTATATTCTTTAGGATGGGCCCTGTGCAGCCGTTGACGTTGAAACATACTTCGATCGTGCCTTTCGGCCTTGATCTGATAAGGCCTTTTTCTTTTGGCGGCAGTACTTTCTCGCAACGGATTGGTTTTTATTGGAATGTTACCGCAAGCGATGGGACCAGCGCCCAGGGCGAGGTCGCTCCGTTGGAGGGCGTCAGCCGAGAAACGCTGCGCAAAGCTAAACATGATCTGGAAGTGGCCGACGGTATTTTTAAAGGCCTCTCCATCCCAGCTGACAAAGAAGAATTATTCGCCCGTCTGCGCAATGAGCCTGCTTTGCAGAGTTGTTGCCCGTCAGTTCGTTTTGGAGTCGAATCAGCGTTGATCATGCTTGCATCTCGATCGCAGAAAGTCCCGTTGCATATTTTTATCGGCGGGGACGATAAACATGTTGAAAGCGCCTTTTTACTTCAAGGGACCAATGACCAGATCAAGGTGGAAGCGAGAAACGCTTGGGATGCTGGAGTAAAGGTCTTTAAACTAAAAGTGGGCAATCGTAATATTCCTTTTGATGTGAAGAATGTACAGGACCTGCGGGCCTTAGGGGCCAATGAGATCGTGGTCCGGCTTGATGCGAACCGGGTGTGGTCGTTGGCTGAAGCCCAGTTGTTTGTGGAATGTGCGGGCTTGCAGAATATCGAGTTTATTGAGGAGCCTATTGGAAATGCCGACCGTTTAGCAGAGTTCTATCAAATAACGCATATGCCAGTTGCATTGGATGAGACATTATTGCATCTGCGCTGCGGTGTGAGCGCTCCTGGCCGCTGTATGCCGACTTTGGCGAATCAAGAAGGGGTTAAAGCTTATATCATTAAGCCGGTTGTTTTAGGAGGGGTCATGGCGGCCCTCGATTGGATCGAGGAAGCCCGGCAAAACGGGAAAAAAGCCATTGTCTCGTCCTGTTTTGAGACAACTGTGGGGTTTGAAATGGTCAAGGCCATTGCCAGTTTATCCAATGAGGTTGCGGGTTTGGGGACCCAGCGTTTTTATGCGTAATGCGATCGCGATGATATGGGGAACGCGCCGGATCACCTGGGAGCAAATGGATGCCTACTGCGCCAATGCTGTCGGGCAATTAAAAACGTTTGGATTTAAAGAGGGGGACAGGGTGGCGATCTGTGCACCGACATCCCCTGAATATATCATTGTCCTTTTTAGCCTGTGGCGCATGGGGGTGGTGGTGTGTCCGGTCAATCCAAAGCTACCAGCCGCCGGCATTGCGTCATACCTCTCTCAGATCCATGCGGTATTATTCTTAACAACGTCCCAGATCAAGTCCACGCATCATGGGATTTCAACGCGCACGCTGATCTTAAATGAGATCGTCAATTTTGATGCCAGAAATGGCTTCCATAAAGAATATCAAAGCTGGCAGCCTAAGGAAGAGCAGGAGGTCACGATCATAGCGACCTCGGGGTCCAGCGGACAGCCAAAACCTGCCGTGCATACCTGGGGCAGTCACTTTTATAACGCGCTTGGAGCGCAGGAGCTGATCCCTCTGACGCAAGATGACAAGTGGTTATTATGCCTGCCGCTCTATCATGTCGCTGGTATTGCTGTTTTAGTGAGGGTGTTGGTTGCCGGGGCAGCCATTGTGCTTGGTGTTGAGGATGATATTTCTGAAACGATCCTTAAACGTCAAGTGACTCATGTGTCATTGGTCTCAACGCAGATGCTGCGTTTGCTGGCGCGCGATCAAGGGGTGGCGGCACTAAAGTCCGTTAAATATATTTTGCTGGGAGGGGGAGCGATCCCGTCGACCATCACGGAGGCGGCCCACAGTTTGGGTTTGAATATCTATTCAAGTTACGGGTTGACTGAAATGTCTTCCCAGGTGGCGACAGGAAAAGCCGGTGGATGTATCAAGACTTTGCGTTTTCGCGAGCTGAAGATCGGCGATAAAGGACAGATCTTGGTTAAAGGGCCCGCGTTGTTTAAGGGATATATCCAGTCCGGCAAGACCGTTCTGCCGTTAACGCCGCAGGGTTGGTTTGATACCGGTGATCTAGGGGCAGTGGATGCGGATGGCTGTTTACGGGTTTTAGGCCGACGGGACAATATGTTCATTTCCGGAGGCGAGAATATACATCCAGAGGAGATCGAAAAGGTTATATTGTCCCTGAACGGGATCCTCCAGGCGATGGTGGTGCCTCGGGAGGATGCAGAGTTTGGGGCTCGTCCGGTCGCCTTCATCGAATGTGCCCATGGCGTCCAGTTACGGGTCGATGAGATCGTGCGGTATCTTCAGGACAGGCTGCCCAGCTTTAAGATACCGGTGGTTTTTTTTCCCTGGCCTTCAGATCTGATCGACCGTGGGATCAAGATCTCCCGTAAGGATCTACAGCACAGGGTTAAAGGGTGATATTGAGATATTCTACTCATGCCGACGGTATTTTATGGTTGGAGCCTAAACCAAAGCCGTATCTGGATAAATGAAAAAAATATTGTTGACAATATCAGAGAGGCAAGATATACTCTCGGTTCATATTTTTATGCCAAGCGCTGTCTGTTCTTTTTTGTGCTTGGTTGCTGCAGGCGGCTGATATGCTGCCCCTGTAGCTCAGTTGGTAGAGCACGTCCTTGGTAAGGACGAGGCCAGCGGTTCAATACCGCTCGGGGGCTTCTAATATAGCTAAGTAGTGCAGGTCAATCTTCATGTGACTCCGTTGGTAAGTCGGGTGTAAGCCCGCAGGCGGGGGAGCGCAACAAATACTAGGGACATTATGCGCGAGACAATTCATTTTCAATGCACCGAGTGCAATCGCATCAATTACAACAGTACCAAAGATAAGAAGAAGAAGCCGGAACGCTTGGAATTAAAGAAGTTCTGTTCTTCTTGCAGAAAACGCGTTATTCACAAAGAAACAAAGAAATAAAAGGTCTTTGAAGCATTGGTCATTTATAGGCCTGTAGCTCCAATTGGTAGAGCGATGGTCTCCAAAACCATGCGTTGAAGGTTCGAGTCCTTCCAGGCCTGTTTATTGACACGTGAATATACCAGTAGGCGGGAATATACGATGGTCACAAAAATTAGAAAATTCATTGGTGAAGTCGTCGCTGAAATGAAAAAAGTTTCTTGGACGAAGCGCGCGGAACTTGTTGATTCCACTTTGGTCGTCATTTTTGCTTCATTACTATTAGGAGTCTTTGTGGCCGCGATTGATTTAATCTACTCAAAAGGAGTAACCACGATACTACGATGAGCATGAAATGGTATGTTGTTCATACGCAGACAGGGGCAGAGGAGCGGGCCAGGGCGGGCTTACAGAGCCGTATCGCGTCCACGGCCTTAAAGCAATTTGTTGAAGAAGTTGTTGTTCCAACAGAACAAGTTTCCGAGGTTCGGGGCGGAAAAAAGCGGATCACTACCCGTCGTTTTTTCCCCGGTTATCTCTTAATTAAGATGGATATGAATAAAGACAGCTGGTACCTGGTGAAAACAACGCCGGGGATCACCGGTTTTATCGGTCCGGGGAATCAGCCTCAGCCCTTGACTGAGACCGAAGTCGACAACATCTTAAAGCGCACCCAGGAAACTGAAAACAAACCCTCGCCCAAGATCATTTTTGAGGTGAGTGAAGCTGTTCGCATCGCGCAAGGGCCGTTCGCGAACTTTAACGGTTCGGTCATGGAAGTGTATCCGGATCGCGGTAAATTAAAGGTCAGCGTTTCGATCTTCGGGCGTTCAACGCTTGTGGAGTTGGAATACTGGCAAGTTGAGAAGATATAGGTAAAAGATTATGGCAAAAGAAGCGGTGGCACAAATTCGATTATACGTACAAGCTGGTCAGGCCAATCCGGCTCCTCCTGTAGGTCCGGCCCTGGGTCAGCACGGCGTCAATATTATGATGTTCTGCAAGGCTTTCAATGATAAGACCAAGGGAAAAGATCCATTACCCTTGCCTGTCGTTATCACAGTATACAAGGACAAGTCGTTTGATTTTATTATTAAGACTCCGCCGACTTCCGCTCTGATCAAAAAGACCGCGAAATTGGCTAAAGCGTCCGGAACTGCTGGTAAAGAAACCATCGGTACCCTGACGACCAAGCAGGTGGAGGAGATCGCGAAGCTTAAGATGGATGACTTAAATACCATCGACATGAAGCAGGCGATCGTCACCATCACGGGCACAGCCCGCAGCATGGGGATTGAGGTAAAGGGATAAAACTATGCCACACTTAAGTAAACGCATGAAAGAAGTGGGTAAAGCTGTCGGGAACATTACTGCTCCCGTCACTTTACAGGAAGCCATCAATCGTCTGGCGAAAGCCCCTAAGGTCAAGTTCGACGAGACGGTTGAACTGCATTTTAATTTGAATTTGGACCTTAAGGCCAATGACCAGGGTGTCCGTGGTACGGTTGCTCTCCCTCACGGGACGGGTAAGTCGGTTAAGGTCGCTGTGTTCTGCAAAGGGGATGCTTTAGCGAAAGCAGAAAGCGCCGGAGCGGATTATGTGGGCAGCAATGATCTGATCGACAAGGTCGCTGGCGGCTTCATGGATTTCGATGTTGTTATTTCTACGCCGGACATGATGCGTGATCTAAGCAAATTAGGTAAGGTTCTGGGGCCTCGTGGTCTTATGCCGACACCTAAAGCAGGCACGGTCACAACTGATGTTGAACGCACGATCAAAGAAGTCAAAGCGGGCCGCGTGGAATTCAAATCGGATAAACAAGGGGGCGTTCATTTAGGTATCGGTAAGCGCTCTTTTGCGGAGAATAAACTGGTTGAGAACGCGCAACAGGTCATTGAAGCCATTAACCATGCCAAACCAACAACGGTTAAAGGTAATTTGATCAAGAGCTTATCGGTCGCCTCTACCATGGGACCGGGGATCAAGGTGGTGCTATAATGAAAGTCGGACAAATATATAGAAAAAAGATGTCATCCTCGATACAAGAGGGTGTGAGTAACAAAGGTACAACGTTTGTGGTTAGCTTCCGCGGGATCTCTTCCGCGAAGATGAACGTGTTGCGCAAAGATCTCAAGCGCAAAAAAGCGGATGTGCTGGTCTCCAAAACATCTGTCTCACGCATCGCCTTAAAAGAAGCTAAGTTTGATACTCTATCCGGCCGCGTGAGTGGTCAAACAGCCCTGGTCTTGAGCAATTCTGACGCCTCTGAGATCTCAAAGATCCTCGTCAATTTTGCGAAAGCGTATGAAGGGTTTGTTGTCCAAGGTGGGGTTTTAAACGGAGATGTGCTTAATCCGGACCAGATCAAAACATTGTCTGATCTACCGACCAGGGAAGTTTTACTGGCGAAGTTATTAGGCACGATGTCAGCGCCGATGACGCGCTTCGCCGCTGGCTTAAATGCCAAAACAAGGGACTTTATGTCAATATTGAAACAGAAAAGCGAAAAGGGAGGGAATTAAGATGTCTGAAACAGCCGTATTATCCCCAAAATTAGAGGGGATCTACAAAGAAGTAACTGCATTATCAGTGTTGGAACTCGCTGAGTTGGTCAAGGCGATGGAAGATAGGTTAGGTATTTCAGCTGCCGCGCCTGTCGCTGTCGCTGCTGTCGGTGGCGCTGCCGCCGCGGCTGCTCCTGTCGAAGAGAAAACATCTTTCGATGTTATCTTGAAGGAAGTAGATGCTGCCAAGAAGATCGCCGTCATCAAGGAAGTCCGCGCGATCACCAACTTAGGTTTAGCCGAAGCCAAAACTTTGGTTGAATCCGCACCTAAGACCATCAAGGAATCCGTACCGAAAGCCGAAGCAGAAGATATCAAGAAGAAGGTTGAAGCTGCCGGCGCTAAAGTTGAATTGAAGTAATTGATTCAGCTTGAATTTTAGGGTACGCAGTATTTCCTAAACACATCGATCCGGGGGGATAGATCCTATCCCCTCGGACTATTGGAAGATAAAATGGAAAAATTAAAAATCAGAAATTTTAGCAAATTCCAAGATAACTTCGAATTGCCAAAACTTTTGGATATCCAGACGTTGTCTTATGAAGAATTTTTGCAGCGCGATATCCCGACGGATAAGCGCAAAGACCAGGGGTTGGAAGAAGTTTTTAGAGAGGTTTTTCCTCTGGAAAGCTATGATGCCCAGATCCGTCTTGAATATATCGGCTACTCGATCGGGAAAGAAAAATATTCCCGTTATGAATGTCAGCGCCGCGGAATGACCTATGCGGCACCATTGAAGGTCAAATTGCGATTGATCACCCCGGTTGATATTAAAGAACAAGAAGTATATTTCGGCGATTTCCCCTTAATGACAGACACGGGTACATTCATCATCAATGGTGATGAACGTGTTGTTGTCTCCCAGATCCAGCGTCCGCCAGGCGTTTCCTTTGAAGAAGAAACCCACCCGACGGGTAAAAGTATTTACTACGGGCGTTTGATCCCCTCACGCGGGGCCTGGTTTGAAATTAAATATGATCTTAACGACGTTCTGATCGCGTATGTTGACCGTCGTCGTAATTTCCCTGCTACTCAGATCTTACGTATCCTGGGGTTAGCTAATTCCGATGATATGAAAAAGATGCTGGGTGATCAGTTTGATAAATTAAAGAATACCTTGGAAAAAGACCATACAACTACCAAGGAAGAAGCTTTATTGGATTTTTACCGTAAAATGCGCCCCACTGAACCGGCGACGGTTGAAGTGGCGGAAACATTATTCTTCCGTTTATTTTTTGATCCTAAACGCTATGACTTAAGTAAAGTCGGCCGTCATATCGTCAACCGTAAATTGAACACCAATGTCCCGATGGACAATCGCGTGTTGGACATCGATACAGTGGTGTCGGTCATTAAATATTTAGTGGGCTTGCGTGAAGGTACCGGCGAGTGCGATGATATCGATCACTTAGGTAACCGCCGCATCAAGTCTGTAGGCGAGCTGGTGCAAAATCAGGTGCGTATCGGGTTAGCCCGATTGGAACGCTCCATCAAGGAACGTCTGGTTGTCATGAGTTCCTTCGAGAATCTGACCGTGCATCATTTGATCAATTCCCGTTTATTCTCCAATCAGATCCAGGATTTCTTCGCGAGAAGCCAACTGTCCCAATTCATGGACCAGGTCAATCCTCTATCTGAAATGACACATAAACGCCGTATGTCCGCTTTGGGGCCCGGCGGTCTTTCCCGTGAACGCGCTGGTTTTGAAGTGCGCGACGTTCACCCGACGCATTATGGACGTGTTTGTCCGATCGAAACCCCTGAAGGTCCGAATATCGGTTTGATCGCTTCGTTGACAACATGTGCTCGTGTCAATGAATTAGGTTTTATTGAGACGCCTTATCGCAAAGTCGTTGAAGGTAAGGTCACCAAGAAGATCGAATATCTCACAGCTGATGTGGATCAGATCAAGAATATCGCCCAGGCGAACTCAACCGTCGATAAAGACGGCAAGTTCAATGAACCTCTGGTTGCTTGCCGTTATAAAGGCGACTTCCCGCGTTTGAAGGGTGATAAGGTTGATTATATGGATGTTTCCCCGAAACAATTGGTTTCGGTGGCAGCTGCCTTGATCCCGTTTTTGGAACATGACGACGCAAACCGCGCGCTGATGGGTTCAAACATGCAGCGTCAATCCGTACCATTGATGATCCCGGAAGTGCCTTTCGTCGGGACTGGTATGGAAGAGAAGGTTGCTCGAGATTCCGGTGTTGTTGTGATCGCAAAGAATTCTGGTGTTGTCTCCAAGGTTGACGGTCGTGAGATCGTGATCGGCAAGGAAGTTTATACGTTGAAGAATTTCCAACGTTCCAACGCCAATACCTGTGTCCATCAACGCCCGCTGGTGAATTTAGGTGATAAGGTCGAAGCTGGGCAGACTATTGCGGATGGGATCGGCACACAGCACGGCCGTTTAGCCCTTGGCCGCAATGCCTTGGTCGCATTCATGCCGTGGCGCGGTTACAACTTCGAAGACGCTATTTTGATCAACGAACGCATCGTTCGTGAAGACGTATTCACTTCCATTCACGTTGAACGTTTTGAATGTGAATGCCGTGAAACCCGTTTAGGGAACGAAGAGATCACCCGTGATATTCCGAATATTGGGGAAGAAGCTCTTAAGGATCTGACCGAGGAGGGTATTGTTCGCGTTGGTGCAGAGGTCAAGGCCGGCGATATCTTGGTCGGTAAGGTTACTCCTAAGAGTGAAAAAGAATTATCCCCTGAAGAGCGTTTGTTGCGCGCCATCTTCGGCGAAAAAGCCGCTGATGTCCGTGACACATCGTTGACATTGTCTCCAGGGATCGAGGGTGTTGTTGTTAATGTTGAGGTCTTTGCCCGCAATGAGCGCGGCCGCAAATCCAAACAGGATAAGCAAAAAGAATCAACAGAGATCAACAAGATCAAAGAATACTATGCTCAAGAAATTGAGTTTATCAATAATGAAAAAGACACCAAGCTAAGCAAGATCCTTGGTATCGACAAGAAGCGTGTCGGTAAATTAACTCTCGATGATATCGATGAAGGGTCAGAGGCTCGTGAAGTCATGAGCTTCTATATGGATAAAGCCGCAGAGTTGATCGAGGATCAGGAACATGAATTAGACCGTGTCCGCCGCGGTGATGAATTACCGGCCGGCGTGTTAAAACGCGTTGTTGTTTATGTCGCCACCAAGCGTAAATTGCAGGTCGGCGATAAGATGGCAGGGCGCCACGGTAATAAAGGTATCGTCTCTCGCATCATGCCGGAAGAGGATATGCCGTTCTTAGAAGACGGTCGTTCTGTCGATATCGTGCTTAATCCGCTCGGTGTTCCGTCTCGTATGAACGTCGGGCAATTGCTGGAAACGCATTTAGGCTGGGCTGCGCAAGCGCTTGGTTTTCATGCGGAAACGCCCGTTTTCAATGGTGCGACTGAAGAAGAGATTCGCGGGTTGTTAAGCGACGCTAATTTACCTGTTGACGGTAAAACAGTTGTTTTTGACGGACATACCGGCGAGCAATTCTTGCAGAAGGTGACCGTGGGTTATATCTATATGTTGAAGTTAAACCACTTGGTCGACGAGAAGATCCATGCGCGTTCCATTGGGCCTTATTCTCTGGTCACGCAGCAGCCTTTGGGTGGTAAAGCGCATTTCGGTGGTCAGCGTTTCGGGGAAATGGAAGTTTGGGCGCTGGAAGCTTACGGTGCTGCCTACACGCTGCAGGAAATGTTAACGGTTAAATCCGACGATGTTACCGGACGCAGCCGTATTTACGAAGCGATCGTCAAGGGCGAGCAAGCATTGGCTCCGGGAGTTCCGGAATCGTTCAACGTTTTAGTGAAAGAATTACAAGGTTTGTGTTTGGATATCCGTATGGAAAAAGCTGAAGGAACACAAGCTCCGGCCGAAGCCGTTGCGGAAGAAAAGCAAAACTAAAAGGACATATAATGGCAAAAATTGATTATTCCAAGCAAGATCGTATCACCATCAGGATCGCATCCCCGGATGTGATCATGTCCTGGTCCAATGGAGCGGTAAGAAAAGCGGAGACGCTCAATTACCGTACGTTGAAACCGGAAAAGGATGGTCTTTTCTGCGAAAAGATCTTTGGGCCTATACGCGATTGGGAATGCAACTGCGGCAAATATAAGGGGATCAAGTTCAAGGGGATCACCTGCGACCGCTGCGGGGTTTTGGTAACTCGCTCTTCTGTCCGTCGTGAACGCATGGGTCATATAGATTTGGCTTGCCCTGTGACCCATATATGGTTCTACAAGGCGGTCCCATCCCGTTTGGCGGCATTGCTGCAAGTCAGCCTGCGCGATCTGGAAAAATTGATCTATTATGAAGAATATGTGGTCATTGATCCGGGGACATCTCCGCTCAAGAAAAAACAATTTTTGTCTGAAGATGAATATCAAGAAGCATTGGTCAAGCATGGCGGGGCATTCAAAGCCAAGATCGGTGCGGAAGCTGTGCGCGATATTTTGCGTGAATTGAATATGAACGATCTTTGTAAGAAGTTGCGCAAGGATCTGGTTGAAGCCAACCCCAATGGCACCAATTTTAAAAAGATCGCAAAGACTTTGAAGATCGTTGAAGATTTCAAGATCTCAGAGAATAATCCTGATTGGATGGTGCTGGATGTGCTTCCAGTCATCCCTCCGGATCTGCGTCCTTTAGTTCCGCTGGAAGGTGGACGTTTCGCGACATCCGACTTAAATGATCTGTATCGCCGTGTCATCAACCGTAATAATCGTTTAAAGAAGTTGATCGATTTAAACGCTCCGGAGATCATCATCCGTAACGAAAAACGCATGCTTCAGGAAGCTGTCGATGCGCTTTTGGATAATGGACGTCACGGACGTCCGGTTTTAGGTTCTGGAAATCGTCCCTTAAAGTCTTTATCCGATATGTTAAAGGGTAAACAAGGCCGTTTCCGTATGAACTTGCTGGGTAAACGTGTTGACTATTCCGGCCGTTCTGTTATTGTCGTCGGTCCTGAATTAAGATTGCATCAATGCGGGTTGCCAAAAAAGATGGCGTTGGAATTGTTTGAGCCGTTTATCATCCGCAAACTGCGTGAAAAAGGTTTTGTGCATACGATCAAAGGTGCTAAACGCATGGTTGAGCGCGCCAAGATCGAGGTTTGGGATATTTTAGATGAGGTTATCCAGGACCATCCGGTCATGCTTAACCGCGCCCCGACGTTGCACAGATTGTCTATTCAGGCTTTCCAGCCGATCTTGATCGAAGGGAAAGCGATCAAATTGCACCCGCTCGTCTGCAGCGCATTCAACGCGGACTTTGACGGGGATCAAATGGCTGTTCACGTGCCTTTGTCTCTTGAAGCACAAATGGAATGCCGTTTGCAATTATTGTC
Source organism: uncultured Planctomycetales bacterium (assembly GCA_964520655.1). Lineage (GTDB taxonomy): Bacteria > Omnitrophota > Gorgyraeia > Zapsychrales > Fredricksoniimonadaceae > JACQQW01. The sequence continues at coordinate 36,243 of CAZFNI010000014.1, read as the reverse complement.
TGTCAATAACTTGTTCTCGCCGGCGGATGGCAGACCCATTGTTTCTCCGACACAGGACATTGTTCTTGGGTTGTATTATTTAAGCAAGGAGAGAACAGGAGCAAAGGGTGAAGGACATTTGTTCGGTTCCATCAATGAGGTGAAGGTGGCTTACTGGGATGGATATGTCGAATTACATTCCCGTATTAAGCTGCGGTTGAATGGTCCAGTATGGGGACAGGAGAAGCCGTCTCTGGTCATCCATCCTGATGCCAAAGATAAGTCTAAAAAGGAAGAAGAGATCAAGATCGCTGATGCGAATATCATTGAAACGACTGTCGGTCGTGTCTTTTTCAATGAAGTTCTTCCTGCAACATACGGGTTTGTGAATGAATTATTAGATAAGAAGCGCATCGGCGCGGTCATTGCCGATTGCTATAAACGTTTCGGCCACCATGAAACTGTCCATTTGCTCGACGAGGTCAAGGCTCTAGGGTTCTTGAAAGCGACGGAAGCGGGTATTTCGATCGGTATGTCTGATTTAACCATTCCGGAAGAGAAATCCAAGATCATTGCCGCGTCCAAGGCGGAAGTGGCCAAGGTTGACGATCAATACCGTAAGGGTATCATCACCGGTCGTGAGCGCTACAACAAGGTCATTGATATCTGGACCCATACGACGGAACAGATCTCTGATCTGGTCTTTAAGAAAATGGACCAGTTCAACCCGGTTTACATCATGGCTGATTCTGGTGCCCGCGGTTCTAAATTGCAGATCCGTCAGCTTTCAGGTATGCGTGGTCTTATGGCCAAGCCCTCTGGTGAGATCATCGAGAACCCCATCACGGCATCTTTCCGTGAAGGGTTAACCGTTTTGGAGTACTTTATTTCCACTCACGGTGCCCGTAAAGGTTTGGCGGATACCGCTCTTAAAACTGCCGACGCTGGTTACTTGACCCGTCGTTTAGTTGACGTTGCCCAGGAAGTCGTTGTGAACATTGCAGATTGTGAGACCGTAAACGGGATCACGGTCGCGGCGATCACTGAGGGTGATGAGTTAGTTGTTTCATTGAAAGAACGCATTGTGGGTCGCGTTGCTTTGGATAATATCATGGATATTGTTACAGACACGTTGGTTGTTTCTGCAGGTGAACAAATCACCGACGAAAAGGCCGATCTGATCGAACAATTGGGTATTGAAAAAGTGCGTATTCGTTCTGTCTTGACCTGTGAAGCTCCGACAGGGTGCTGTGTGAAATGTTATGGACGTAATTTGGGTAACCACCGCATGGTTGAGATCGGGGAAGCGGTTGGGACTATCGCTGCTCAGAGTATCGGGGAGCCTGGTACCCAGCTGACCATGAGAACGTTCCACATTGGCGGTACAGCGTCCCGTTCCATTGAACAATCATTTATCAAGGTTAAACAGGATGGTATTATCAAGTACCATTCTCTTCGTGTTGTCGCCCGCGGCAAAGAATACATTGTTCTTAACCGTAATGGTGCGATCAGTATCAATAATGAATATGGCCGTGAATTTGAACGCCATAATCTGCCTCAGGGTTCTGCGATCATTTTTGCTGATGGGGATAAGATCACTAAAGGTACGATCGCCGCATCTTGGGATCCGTATACGATCCCGATCATCACTGAAGCGAAGGGTCGCGTATCATTTGAAGACCTTATTGAAGATAATACATACCGCCGCGAAGAGAATCCCGTCACCGGGGTTGTTGAGCGTGTGGTCGTTGAACATAAACAGGAATTCCATCCTCAGATCATCATCACGGATGAAAAGGGTGAGGTTGTCGGGATCTATTCCATTCCAACCGGCGCGCACATCTTGGTCAATGACAAGGATAACGTTGGTGCGGGTGAGTTGATCGCGAAGATCCCTCGTGGTGCTTCCAAAACACGCGACATCACCGGCGGTTTGCCGCGCGTCGCGGAATTGTTCGAAGCCCGCCGTCCGAAAGATCCTGCTGTTATTTCCGAGATCGATGGTACATGCGAATTCGGCGAAGATAAGAAGGGTTTACGTACCATCATTGTCAAATCTTCGACGGGAATGACCAAGGAATACACGATCCCGCACGGCAAGCATCCCAATGTCTATAAGGGGGATCATGTATTTGCTGGTCAGCAATTAACAGATGGGCCTGTTGTTCCGCATGACATTTTGCGTGTCAGTGGTGACAAGGCATTGCAGGAATATCTACTGAACGAAGTTCAGGAAGTCTATCGTTTACAGGGTGTTCGCATCAACGATAAGCACATCGAGATCATCATCGGGCAAATGCTTAAGAAAGTCCGCATTGATGACGCTGGAGATACGGATTTCTTGATCGGTGATCAGATCGATCGTCCGGAATTCAAGAAAGCCAATGAAGCGGTTTTGAAGAAAAAGGGTAAGCCTGCGCAAGCGACTCCGTTGCTGCTGGGGATTACGAAAGTGTCGCTCACTACGGAAAGCTTTATTTCAGCTGCGAGTTTCCAAGAAACAACAAGAGTCTTGACAGAAGCTGCTGCAAGTGGTAAAGTAGACCTTTTACGTGGGTTAAAAGAAAATGTAATTGTTGGTCACCTGATCCCAGCGGGGACAGGGATGCAAGATTACGCAAATGTTGAAATGGTAAAATATGCCAACGATATCACAGTTAATCAGACATCGCCGGAACATCAAAATCAAGCGCAGTAAGTCTCCTGCGTTAACAAGCTGTCCCCAACGCCGGGGCGTTTGTTTACAGGTCAAGACCATGACGCCGAAAAAACCGAACTCGGCGCTGCGTAAGATCTCACGCGTGCGTTTGTCCAATAAAATCGAAGTGACCTCATATATTCCGGGTGAAGGTCATAATTTACAGGAACACTCGATCGTTTTAGTGCGCGGCGGGCGCGTTAAAGATCTGCCTGGTGTGCGCTACCACATTGTCCGCGGTACGCTTGACACTGCCGGTGTTGCTAATCGCAATAAATCCCGTTCAAAATACGGAACTAAAAGAGCTAAAAAATAATCCGGACAGTCAAGTCTGGATGTCATCAAAGGTGAATAGTACATGAGACGTCGTCGTGCAGAAAAAAGAAAAGTGGTTCCGGATCCAAAATTCGGCAGTGATTTAGTATCCCGTTTTGTGGCCATTGTCATGGTCGAAGGTAAGAAGACTACCGCTGAGCGTATTGTTTACAGCGCGTTGGATATCCTCAAAGAAAAGACCAATGAAGAAAATGCTGCCAAGGCATTGACCAAGGCGATCGACAATGCGCGTCCGCGTCTGGAAGTCAAAGCGCGCCGCGTCGGTGGTGCTACCTACCAGGTTCCGACCGATGTTGTTCCTCTGCGTGGGATGTCGTTAGCCATGCGCTGGATTCGTGATTTTGCCCGCAACAAAAAAGGCAAACCCATGGAAGTCAAGCTTGCTGAAGAGCTTATCGCCGCCTACAAAAGTGAAGGTCCTGCGATCAAGAAACGCGATGAAACCCACAAAATGGCTGAAGCTAACCGTGCTTTCAGTCACTTAAGATGGTAATCTCCTATGGCCGCTAATACAGTTCCTTTACATATGTTCCGAAATATTGGTATTATCGCGCACATTGATGCCGGTAAGACCACGACCACGGAAAGAATCCTTTATTACACAGGTACCATCCACAAGATGGGGGACATCGATGACGGTAATACCGCCATGGATTGGATGCCTCAGGAACAAGAGCGCGGTATCACGATCACAGCGGCTGCGACGACATGTTTCTGGAAAGATCACCGCATCAATATCATCGACACTCCGGGCCACGTGGATTTTACGATCGAAGTCGAGCGTTCCTTGAAGGTTTTGGACGGGGCAGTGATTGTGTTGTGTGCCTGCTCCGGCGTTCAGCCTCAAACAGAAACGGTTTATCGCCAAGCTGACAAATATAATGTTCCCCGCATTGCGTTCATTAATAAGATCGATCGTTTGGGTGCGGATTTTGACCGCGTCCTTGGTGAAATGCGCGATCGTTTTGGCGCTAATGCAGCGTCGATCGTTTTTAATGATGGGACAGAAAATGAATTTAAAGGTTTAATTGATGTTGTTAATGAGAAATATATCCAATATAAGGATGTTGACGGTCAAGAGTTTGATCTGTTGCCGGTCCCAGAAGAATTCCATGAAAGATTGAAGGCGTATCGCCATGATCTGATCGAGCGTCTTGCCGATGTTGATGATGAAATGGCTGATATTTATCTCAATGGTAAGGAGCCGAGCAGAGATCAGTTAATGCAGGCTATTCGCCGTGCTGTTATCGCCTGTAAGTTTATCCCTGTTTTAACAGGTACCTCAAAAATGAATCGCGGTGTTCAGTTTGTTCTGGATGCTGTTATCAGCTATTTGCCTTCTCCATTGGACGTTACCAAGATGAAGGGTTTCAATCCACACAAAAAAGAAGAGATCGTTCCGATCAAGGCGGACGAGAAGTTGCCTCCGGTTGCTCTGGTATTTAAGATCGCTTCTGATAAATACGTTGGTAAGATCTTTTTCACGCGCGTTTATCAGGGTAAGTTCGTCCCTGGTATGATTTATCTAAATTCATCCAACGGTAAAGAAGAGAAGATTGCCAAGATCGTGATCATGCATTCGAATAAACAAGAGATCATTTCTTCTGCTTCAGCTGGTGAGATCGTAGCCTTTGTCGGGCTCAAGGAAAGCAAGAGCGGCGATACATTATGTGCTGGTGAAACTCCTATTTTACTAGAAGGGTTGAAGCCGCCCGAAGCTGTTGTGTCGTTAGCGATCGAGCCAAAAACGAAAGCCGATCAGGATAAAATGGGTTTGGTTTTGCGTAAATTCTTAGATGAAGATCCTTCATTGCGCGTTAAGTTCGATCAGGAAACCTCGCAAACAATCATCTCTGGAATGGGTGAGCTGCATCTGGAGATCATTGTCGATCGTATGAAGCGTGAAGATAAATTGGAAGCTAATGTCGGGCGTCCTGAAGTTGCCTATAAAGAAGCGATCACCAAAAAAGTTTCCGGGATCGTTGGTAAATATGTTCAACAATCAGGCGGTCGTGGTAAATACGGCCACGTTGTCATTGATGTTGAACCGGGTGAGCCTGGCACAGGGTTTGTTTTTATTGATAAGATCAAGGGCGGGGCGATCCCTCGCGAATTCATCAAGCCGGCCCGTGAAGGGATGGAGCTTGGGACTCAGAACGGCGTTTTAGCCGGTTATCCTGTAACGGATGTGACGGTGACGCTGATCGACGGGTCTTATCACGATGTCGATTCTGATGAAATGTCGTTCCAGCTGGCTGGCAAACAAGCCATCAAGGAGGCGTTTCGTAAAGCCGGTTCTGTCTTCAAAGAGCCGATCATGAAATTAGAAGTTGAATGTTCGGATGATCACTGGGGGAATGTTACTGGTGATTTGATGAAAAGACGTGCTCAGATCAAGGAAACGGGTAACCGCGGCAAATTGAAAACAGCCCTGGTTGATGTTCCTTTGTCTGAAATGTTTGGCTACGCGAATGCACTGCGGTCACTTACACAGGGGCGCGCATCATTCTCAATGGAACCGTCGCACTATGAACAGGTTCCTAATACCATCGCCGATAAAATCATCGGTGCTCGTCAAGAATTTGTTGCTAAAGTTAGTTAAATTACATAGTTGTTGACATTTGTCTTTAAATATTGTATCCTTTTAAACTTTAATTTTTTAAACGGAGGGTCTCACGATGGCTAAAGAAAAATTTAATCGTAATAAACCGCACCTCAATATTGGTACGATCGGTCACGTCGATCATGGTAAAACGACTTTGTCCGCTGCGATCGCAACTGTTCTCAGCCACAAAGGTTTGGCTCAAGCACGCGCATATGATTCTATCGATAATGCTCCGGAAGAAAAAGAGCGCGGTGTTACGATCAATATTTCTCACTTGGAATATGAAACAGAAGGCCGTCACTACGCTCACATCGACTGCCCGGGCCACGCGGATTACATCAAGAACATGATCACCGGTGCCGCCCAGATGGATGGTGCGATCTTAGTCGTATCCGCAACTGATGGTCCTATGCCTCAAACCCGTGAACACATCCTTTTAGCTCGTCAAGTTAACGTTCCCCGAATTGTTGTTTTCCTAAATAAATGTGATCAAGTTCAGGATAAAGAATTGTTGGACTTAGTTGAGTTGGAAGTCCGCGATCTTTTGACCAAGTATAAATTTGACGGCGACAATACTCCGATCATCAAGGGTTCTGCGCTGGATGCTTTGAATAATCCTAAAGATTTCGAAGGAAAAGCTAAACCGATCTTGGATCTAATGAAGGCGGTTGATGAGTTTATCCCGACACCAGCCCGCGAGTTAGATAAGCCTTTCATCATGGCTGTTGAAGACGTGTTCTCGATCTCTGGCCGTGGTACTGTTGCGACCGGACGTATTGAACGCGGACGCGTAAAGGTTAACGATGAAGTCCAGTTGATCGGTTTACGTCCGGATGTTAAGCCTGTTGTTGTTACAGGTGTTGAAATGTTCCGTAAGGACTTGGATGAAGGACAAGCCGGTGATAATGTTGGTTTATTGCTGCGCGGCGCCAACAAGGAAGATATCGAACGCGGTCAGGTTTTAGCGGCTAAGGGTTCTATCACCCCGCATACCAAATTCAAGGCAACGGTCTACATCTTGACAAAAGAAGAAGGCGGACGTCACACACCGTTCTTCAAGGGTTACCGTCCTCAGTTCTATTTCCGTACCACAGACGTTACCGGGACAGCGGAATTACCTGAAGGTCAGGAAATGTGTATGCCTGGTGATAACGCGACCTTAACGGTTGAGTTGATCACGCCGGTCGCTATGGAGAAGGAACTTCGCTTCGCCATCCGCGAAGGTGGTCGTACGGTCGGTGCAGGTGTTATCTCAGAAATCATCAAATAAGAAGGTAGAAACAGATGCAAAAAATTAGGATTAAATTAAAAGCGTTTGACCATCGGTTGATCGACCAATCAACCCAGGAAATTGTGGATACGGCGATCCGTACGGGAGCCCAGGTTTTAGGACCCGTACCTTTGCCGACGAAAAAAGAGCTATACACCGTTCTTCGTTCGCCGGTCATTGACAAAAAAAGCCGGGAGCAATTTCAATTGGCGACGCATAAACGCCTGATTGATCTTGTCAACCCCACATCCAAAACCGTGGAAGCTTTGCGCAAGCTGAACTTGCCCGCGGGTGTGGATGTAGAGATCAAGCAGTAGCTGAACCCTGATCAATAAGAAGTAAACAGCAGGGAATCCCTGGTATGAGGGGACAATAGAGTAACTTGGAGATAAACATGATTCGCGGTTTAATGGGAAAAAAAGTGGGCATGACCCAGATATTCGACACCGAAGGCAACATCATTCCGGTCACAGTCGTTGAAGCTGGTCCATGCACAGTCTTAGCTTTAAAAGACAAGCCTTCGAAGGTTGTCTTGGGGTATATGTCGGTGAAGGAGAACCGCTTGAACAAACCAGAACTTGGGTTTTTCAAGAAGAACAACGTCAATCCCTTAAAGCACATCAAGGAATTCAAGTCAACCGATAACAAGGATTATAAAGTCGGTCAGGAACTGAAAGCGGATTTCTTCCAGGCTGGCGATTTCGTCGACGTTACCGGGACTTCCATTGGTAAAGGTTTCCAGGGAGGGATGGTTCGTTGGGGATGGAACGGCGGTCCTGCCGCTCACGGTTCCATGCATCACCGCCGTATCGGTTCCAACAGTTCATCATCTGATCCCTCACGTACATTCAAAGGCAAGCACATGCCTGGTCATATGGGGATGGAAACTGTCACTGTACAGAGTTTGCGCGTTATGCGCGTCGACGCTGACAATAATCTGATCTTGGTCAAAGGGTGTGTCCCCGGCCATAAGAACGGTCTATTGTGCATCAACAAATCTTTCAAGAAGGCGTACCGTTCACTCGATGACAAGAGAGAAGTCGTCGCCGTGAAACGCAACCCGATGAAACAAAGCAAGGCTTCTGTTGCTAAGACAGCCAAGAAGTAAGTTTCTATAAGGAATAAAGAATATGCCAGAATTAACGGTAGTTGATAAAAAGGGTAAAAAATCAGACAGCGTGCAGCTGCCAAAAGAACAATTTGGCATCCATGTCCATAACGGTGTTCTGCACCAGGCTATTGTGATGTACAATGCCAATGACCGTCAAGGAACCGTATCTACCAAAGACCGCGGTGAAGTTTCCGGCGGTGGTAAGAAGCCATGGGCGCAAAAGGGAACCGGACGCGCACGTGCGGGTTCTTCACGTTCTCCTTTGTGGAAAAAAGGTGGTATCACTTTTGGTCCTAAGCCTCGTGATTTCAGCTACGAAGTTCCCCGCAAGGTGAAGTCAGCCGCTTTACGCGAATCGTTGAATGCCAAATTCTTAAGCAATGAATTGCACTGCATTGACAAATTGGAGATCACATCCGGTAAAACAAAAGATTTTGCCTCTGTGCTGTCCGCTTTGAAATTAAAGGGTCGTACCTTGGTGATGCTTGATGCCGGGGATGACAAATCCATGCAAGCCGGGCGCAATATCGCTTCAGTGACCCTAACTTCGGCTTTGAATGCCAACGCCAAGGATATTTTGAGCAATAAAAATATCCTTGTTACTAAAACCGCATTAGAAACATTATTAAAGAGAATACAATGAATACTTGCTACGACACATTAAAAGCGCTGGTGCGCACAGAAAAATCAACCGGCTTGGAACCTCAGCGTAAATATGTCTTTCAGGTGGCGGATAACGCGACTAAGATCGATGTGCGCCGTGCGGTTGAAGAGATCTATAAAGTAAAAGTTCAGGATGTGAATACAAGTAAGGTTGTCGGTAAATTAAAACGCGTGCGTTTTAAGGCCGGCTACACCCGTGCTTGGAAAAAAGCTTTGGTCACTCTGCGTGAGGGGCAAAAGATAGATTCAGCTATATAATAGGAGCGTATCATGGGTATCAAGCGTTTTAAACCAATAACAAATGGATTGCGTCATGCGGCATTGCCGGATTTCGCCGAGCTTACCAAGGGTAAACCGGAAAAGTCATTATTGACGCCTTTAAAGAGAACAGGCGGTCGCAACAGCTATGGACGCATCACTTCGCGTCATCGCGGCGCCGGTCATAAGCGCATGTACCGTTTGATCGATTTCAAACGCACCCGCATTGATGATCCTGCTACAGTTTTAGCCATTGAATATGATCCTAATCGTACCTGCCGTATCGCGTTGATCGAATATAATAGCGATAAAACAAAATCTTATATTCTGGCCCCGCTGGAACTGCATGTCGGCGATACTGTTGTTTCAACCAACGATGCCGACGTCGAGATCCGTGCAGGTAACGCCATGCCTTTAAAAAAGATCCCGTTGGGGACAGGTGTCCACAATGTTGAATTAAAGGCTGGTTTAGGCGGACAGTTGGCGCGTTCAGCTGGCGCGACCGCGCAGCTAATCGCCCGCGAAGGTTCTATGGCTCATTTACGTTTGCCATCGTCGGAAGTTCGTAAGATCTCCGTCGATTGCCGTGCAACGATAGGTCAGTTGGGTAATGTGGAGAATGAAACAGTCTCTATCGGTAAAGCCGGACGCAGCCGCTGGTTAGGCCGTCGTCCTCAATCCCGCGGGGTTGTTATGAACCCTGTGGATCACCCTCATGGTGGTGGTGAAGGTAAGACACCGCAAGGTAATCCTCATCCAGTCACCCCTTGGGGCAAACCGACCAAAGGTTTCAAGACCCGCAGCAAGAGAAAATATTCCGATCATCTGATCGTTAAGAGAAGGGTCAAATAACATGCCTCGTTCCGTAAAAAAAGGTGCTTACATTGAAGATTCATTACAGCGTCGTTTTGACAAGACCGTTGCCTCAGGTTCTCGTCAACCGATCAAGACTTGGTCCCGCCGGTCAACGATCGTCCCTAACTTTGTGGGATATACTTTTGCCGTGCATGATGGGAAAAAACATGTTCCAGTTTTTGTGACAGAGAACATGGTCGGATTGAAACTGGGGGAATTTGTAACTACACGTACGTTCAAAGCGCATGGCGGTGTTAAAGCCAAGAAATCCATGCAGAAGAAGTAAGGAATAACTTAGGAAAATTTATGATATCCAAAGCTCATGCCAAATATTTAAGAGTATCTTCGATGAAAATGCGTCAGGTCATTGACGTTCTTCGCGGCAAGGACATTCTAACGTCGCAAGCCCTCTTAGCACAGATCAATAAGGGCAGCGTTGATTCGGTCAAGAAAGTATTAGATTCTGCTGTTGCTAATGCGAAGCAAAAAGGTTTGACCGAGGAGCAATTGTATATTTCACGCATTACCGCGGATCATGGCGGTTCCTGGAAACGTTTCAGGGCTGCTTCATTTGGCCGTGCAACACCGATCTTACGCCGCACGACACATTTAGTGATCGAGCTGGACTTAAATACGAACAGAAAATCATAACTAAGAGGACAACAAGGTGGGACAAAAAGTTAATCCGTTAGCACTCAGACTTGGGTATACCAAAAATTGGCGCAGCTTGTGGTTTGCCGAACGCAAAGATTATGCGAAGAATGTACAGCAGGATTATAAGATCCGCCAGTATATCCGTAAAAAATTCATTCAAGCGGCGGTGGCTTTGATCGTCATCGAGCGTTTGGCTGAACAGATCAAAGTGCGTATCCATACCGCCCGCCCTGGGGTTATTATCGGCCGCCGTGGTGCGGACATTGATCGTTTACGCGCAGAATTAAAAGATATCACCGGAAAAGACATGGATAAGATCGTGGTGGACATCCAGGAGATCAAGAATCCTAATCTCGATTCTCAATTGGTTGCCCAGAGCGTCGCGTTCCAGTTAGAGAAACGTGTGGCTTTCCGTCGTGCCATGAAACGCGCGATCGAACAATCCCGCGCTTCTGGAGCCAAGGGCATCAAGATCCGCTGCGCTGGCCGTTTAGGCGGTGCGGAAATGGCCCGTACGGAGAAATATTCTGAAGGAAAGATCCCTCTGCAAACATTGCGTGCGGACATTGATTATGGTTTTGCGGAAGCGTTGACCACCTATGGTCTATTAGGCGTAAAAGTTTGGATCTATAAAGGCGATGTGATCAAGGATCACGAAGAAATCGAAGCAGCGGCAGTAGCAGCGACCCAGGCAGCGGTGAGTGAAGCTGCGCCTGTAACAGCAACTGCTCCAGCAGCGTAAAGAAGGGTAAAATATTATGTTGTTAATGCCAAGAAGAGTAAAGTATCGCAAAATGCAAAAGGGGAAATCCCGCGGCGTTGCGACCACCGGTTCCCAAATGCATTTTGGGGAATACGGTCTGAAAGTATTAGAGAATGGTTTTATTCCGGCACGTCAGTTGGAAGCATCCCGTGTTGTGGTTGCCCGTAAGCTGCGCGGTACCGGTAAATTGTGGGTCAATGCGTTCCCGCATAAATCCATCACCAAGAAACCCGCTGAAGTCCGTATGGGTAAAGGCAAAGGTGAGTTGGATCATTGGGTCGCTGTTGTCAAGCGCGGCAAAGTGATCTTCGAGCTTGGCGGTGTTCCACAGGATTTCGCCAAGCAGATCTTACGCCTGGTCGCTTTTAAATTATCGCTTAAAACAAAGTTCATCACCCGTGAAGGGGCTCATTAAGGATCGTTATGAAGATCAAAGAATTGAAAAATTTATCTGAGGACGAATTGATCGCGAAAGAAAAGCAGATCAAAAAAGATCTGTATGTGTTAAGCAACCAGCGTCAATTGGGCCGTATTGAGAAGCCAGCGGATGTGCGTAAATTCCGCAGGAACATTGCCCAAATACTAACTATTTTAAACGAAAGAAAGCGCAATGGAAAAAAGAGCTAATCGGCGCCGTTTCTTAACCGCGACCGTCGTCAGCGATAAAATGGACAAGACCCGCGTGGTTCAAGTCGGCCAGGTTTCCAAACACTCAAAATATTTGAAGCCGGTGCGCAGTGTTGTGACCTATAAAGCTCACGATGAAAAGAACGCGACAAAAACCGGGGATGTGGTGCGTATCATGGAAACACGCCCTATATCCAAAGACAAACGTTGGGTCATCTGCGACGTGGTTGGTTCCAAAGTATAAGAAAATAGGACAAATTTATGATTCAATTAAAGACGATCTTAGATGTTGCAGACAATACTGGCGCCCGTAAGGCTTCCTTGATCGGCGTTCTTAAAGCCAAGGGTAAATTGTGGGCCCAGATCGGGGACATTGTGAAGGTTAATGTGAAAGAAAGCATTCCTGATGCGGCGATCAAAAAAGGCACGATGGCCAAAGGGATCATTGTCCGTACCAAGAAGCCTATCCGCCGTTCTGACGGTACTTATGTGCGTTTCGATAATAACGCGATCGTGATCATCGACGATGCCGGTAACCCTAAAGGTACCCGCGTGTTCGGTCCCGTGGCGCGTGAGTTGCGCAACATGGAATATATGAAAATCATTTCTTTAGCTCCAGAGGTGGTGTGAGATGTTAAGAATCCGTAAAGATGATAATGTGATGGTCATGGTTGGCAAGAACAAGGGAAAGACAGGTAAAGTGGTCCGCGTCCTTCCTAAGGTCAACAAGGCTGTTATTGAGAATATTAATGTGGTTAAGAAATCGGTGAAGAAAAGCGACACCTATCCTCAGGGCGGATACATTGAAGTTGAAAAACCCATTGCCTTGTCGAATTTAATGTTGGTTGATAAAAAGAGCAATAAGCCGACACGTTTTTCTGCCAAGGTCCTTAAGGACGGCGGGAAAGTGCGCATTGCTAAAGAATCTGGCGAAACACTATAAGTGAGGTAATTAACGTGAGTCCCCGTTTGCTTGAAAAATACAGAAAAGAAATAGTCCCAGAAATGCAGAAGAAGTACGGTATCAAGAATCCCATGGCTGTTCCCCACATCGAGAAGGTGGTTGTGAATATGGGGGTTGGCGAAGCGATCTCTGATGTGAAGATCCTCGATCGTGCGGCCGTGGATATGGCGACGATCACCGGTCAGAAGCCTGCGATCCGCCGTGCTAAAAAAGCTATTTCGAATTTTAAATTACGTGAGAACTTACCCGTCGGCTGTAAAGTAACACTGCGCCGCGCCCGTATGTATGAATTCATTGACCGTTTGGTCAATATCAGTCTCCCGCGTATTCGCGACTTTAACGGTGTATCACGTAAAGCGTTCGACCGTGAAGGGAACTACACCTTGGGTATTCAAGACCAGGGCATCTTCCCTGAAATTGATCCGGGCGTTCGTGATTTCCGCATTCAGGGTATGGACATCACCATCGTTATTCGCGATGGGGATAAAGAAAAGAACATGGAATTATTGCGTCTCTTAGGGATGCCTTTTACAAAACAATCATAGAGGATATATGGCAAGAAAAGCATTAATTAACAAAGCAATGGAACCTCCTAAATTTCCTGTCCGTCAGCATAATCGCTGCGGCTTATGCGGTCGTCCGCGCGGGTATTTGCGCCGTTTCGGAATCTGCCGTATCTGTTTTCGTGAATTAGCCTGGAAGGGCGAGGTTCCGGGAATTAAGAAAGCGAGCTGGTAATGTCCGTATCTGATTCTATCGCCGATTCATTAACTGTTATCCGCAACGGTATCCATGCGCGTAAAGAAACCGTGGAATTTCCGGCGTCCAAGCTTTTAGAGCGTATTTTGAACATTTTCAAGAATGACGGTTACATTGAAGATTTTCGTCTGCTGAAGGATGACAAGCAGGGTGTCTTGAAGGTGTATTTAAAATACGAAAACAACAAACCCGCAGTCATGGGGATCAAACGCATTTCTCGTCCGGGGTTGCGTGTTTATGCCGATAACAACCGTATTCCGCGCGTTCTAAGCGGCTTGGGTACAGCGGTTTTATCAACCTCAAAAGGTGTCATCTCTGATCGGGAAGCGCGTAAGTTAAAGATCGGCGGCGAAGTCGTTTGCCATATTTGGTAAAAAATAAGGAAGTCATAAAATGTCTAGAATTGCTAAAACACCAGTTGCACTACCCAAAAATGTGAAGGTTTCCTTCGATAAGATCAAGATCAATGTCGAAGGCCCTAAGGGCAAGTTGTCAATGGCTTTGCCAGGACTTGTTTCTTTGGAGCATAAAGGCGATGAATTGTTCGTCAACCGTTTAGACGATACCAAACAGGCGCGTTCAAATCACGGCACAACGAAACGTTTGATCGTTAATATGTGCAATGGTGTGACCACCGGCCACAAAAAAGAATTGGAAGTCCAGGGGGTTGGTTTCCGCGTCGCTGTTCAGGGGAATAAACTTGTCATGAATTTGGGATTTTCTCATCCAATCGAGTACGAGATCCCCAAGGATGTAAAGATCACCTCGGCAAAACCAACAGAGATCGCGGTCGAAGGTGTTGATAAAGCTTTAGTCGGTTTGGTCGCTGCAAAGATCCGCGGGTATAAACCCCCGGAACCCTACAAGGGCAAAGGCATCCGCTACGTCGGCGAAGTGGTCAAACGTAAACAAGGTAAACAAGTAACTAAATAACAGGTTTGAAAATATGATCTCCGCAAAAGAAAGTTCCAGAAGTTTTCGTCACGCGCGTATCCGCAAGCGCATCACCGGCAGCGGCGAGCGTCCGCGTATGTGCATTCACCGCAGCATCAATAATCTGACGGTGCAGATCATCGATGATGTCTCTGGTAAAATAATCCTGGGGAAATCAACGTTGGCTAAAGATTTGAAGTCCAAGATCAAGACCGGTGGCAATATTACCGCAGCGGGGATTTTGGGTGAAGCGTTGGCAGTGGAAGCCAAGAAAAAGGGAATTACAAAAGTCAGTTTTGACCGCGGGGGGTATTTATACCATGGCCGCGTCAAAGCATTTGCAGAAGCCGCGCGTAAGGCCGGATTGGAGTTTTAACGATTATGAAAGATCCTAAGAAAAACGAAGAATTAGATGAGAAAGTTGTCAAGAATGTTGCCCAGGCTGAGCAGATCCTCGAGGAGGAGTTAGCTCCGGTCGCTGCAGAGGCTCCTGCGCCTGATGCCGGAAAGTCGGCTGCTGGTGGTTTTCGCGGACGTAAGGGCGGTAAGGGTGGCGAACGTCGTCCTCAAGCGAAAAAAGCTTCTTTGACAGACAGCGGATTTATTGAAAAAGTCGTCTCCATCAACCGTGTCGCAAAAACGACCAAAGGTGGTACGCGTTTGGCCTTCTCAGCCCTCGTTGTCGTCGGTGACGGCAAGGGTAAGGTGGGTTATGGTCTGGCGAAAGCTGGTGAAGTCGCTACCGCCATCAAAAAAAGTTTAAGCGCAGCCAAAAAGCGCATGATCACAGTTAACCGCCGTGGAACCACGATCACTCATGAAATTTTAGGTGAATGTGGATCAGCTGCTGTTTTACTTAAACCCGCATCTGAAGGTACAGGTGTTATCGCGGCAGGTGCTGTGCGTGCTGTTTGCGACGGCGCTGGCATCAGCAATATTCTGACAAAATGCCACCGTTCTAACAATCCGATCAACGTCGTGAAAGCGACATTTGACGGATTATCAAGATTAAAATCCATCAAAGAGAAATTATAATATGCAATTACATCAGATCAATTCACCAGCAGGTGCTCGCAAACGTAAGAAGATCGTCGGACGGGGTCGTGGTACAGGTCATGGTAAACGCTCCGGCCGTGGTCAAACAGGGCAAGGGTCCCGTTCGGGCCGCGCCACCATTATTGGTTATGAAGGCGGACAAATGAATTTGTTGCGCCGTCTGCCCAAGGTTGGTTTTAACAGCAAATGGCCAGATGAATATCAGATCGTTAACGTGGAAGCATTGAATCGTTTTGAGAACGGTGCCGTGGTCAATCCGCAGACATTGCGTGCCGCTGATTTGATCAGAAGTATACGCAAACCTGTTAAGGTGTTAAGCGATGGTGCTATTACAAAGAAATTAACGGTGCAAGCGCATCGTTTTTCAAAAAGCGCTGCTGAAAAGATCGCCAAAGCCGGCGGTAAAACCGAGATCATCGAGGCGAAAAAATCATAATATATGATCTCGCAATTTTTTACAGCGTTGACGAATTGCTTTAAGATCCAGGAACTTCGTCAAAAGATACTTTTTACGATCGGGATCCTGGCAGTGTATCGTTTGGGATGTTATATTCCGACGCCTGGGATCAATGGTGCCGCGCTTAATGAGTTTTTCGCGCGCATGAGCAATACAACAGGCGGCGGCAACGTATTCTCGATCATGAACATGTTCTCTGGTGGTGCTTTGGGTAAGATGACACTGTTCTCACTGGGTGTCATGCCGTACATTTCGAGCTCCATCATTATGCAGCTGTTGACAGCCGTCATTCCTGCTTTGGAAAAGATGTCCAAGGAGGGACAGACTGGTTATAAAAAGATCAACCAATATACCCGTTACGGAACGGTTGGTTTAGCAGCGATACAGGGATTTTTTATTGCTCTTTGGCTTGAAAGTCCATCCACATTCGGCGGTATTCAGATCGTCAATGAGCCAGGTTGGGGTTTTCGTTTATCAACGATGGTCACCCTGACGGCGGGAACCGTATTTTTGATGTGGTTAGGTGAACGCATTCAGGAAAAAGGTATTGGTAACGGGACTTCGCTTATCATCACCGCGGGTATCCTCTCATCAGCACCTACGGCATTCCATTATTTACAGCTGTTGTTAAATCCGCAAAGTGGGGCCAGTCAGCTGCAGCCGATCGCTTTGGTGGCGATGATATTTTTCTTGATCGGTGTCATTGTCGCGGTCACCTTGATCTCCCAGGCACAGCGTCGTATCCCTGTTCAGTACGCTCGTCGTGTATCCGGAGGGCAGACGGAAGGCGGGCAATCGACGTTCATTCCATTAAAGGTCGATACGGCGGGTATTATAGCTATCATTTTTGCGCAGTCTATCATTCTGTTCCCGGCAACGATCGCCAGCTTTATGCCGCATAGTAAGTTCGGGATGTTCATCTCATGGATCTCTCGGGGGCATCCAAGCTACTACGTGATCTATGCCTTTATGATCGTGTTCTTTTGTTATTTCTATACAGCGATCGTTTTTAATCCGACCGATGTTTCAGAAAATCTAAAGAAACACGGTGGATTCATACCCGGTATACGCCCAGGGAAAGAGACAGCGGATTATTTGGATTTTGTTCTGACCCGTATCACATTAGTTGGGGCTCTTTACGTTTGTGCGATCGCGGTTATGCCCGATGCCATCATGGCATCCATGAAAGTCCCCTATTTAGTGGCATCTTTCTTCGGCGGTACGGGTGTTCTGATCACCGTCGGCGTTATGCTCGATACCATGAAACAGATCGAGTCTCATTTGCAGATGCATCATTATGAGGGTTTCATGAAAACAGGGCATTTACGGGGACGTCGATGAGGATTGTTTTGTTAGGTCCTCCAGGTGCTGGAAAAGGTTCTTTGGCAGCAGTGATCAAAGATGTTCTGCAGATCGCTCATATTTCAACGGGCGATATGCTGCGGGAAGAGATGAAGAAGGGTTCTCCATTAGGTCTTGAAATAAAAGGCTTGATCGAAAAAGGAGCTCTTGTGTCTGACGAGATCGTGACGCGTTTGGTTGAACAGAGGGTTACCAGCAACGATGCGGATATGGCTAAAGGGTATTTGTTGGACGGCTTCCCAAGGACCGTGAAACAGGCCGAAGATTTGGATAAGATTTTGTCGCGCATAGGTAAGCCTTTAGATTTTGCGTTGAATATGACCGCCAGCATTGATATCATTCTGATGCGCTTAACAGGACGGCGTGTTTGTAAGAAGTGTGGTGCGATATTCCATTTGCGCAATAAGCCGCCTAAAAAAGAGGGTGTGTGCGATACCTGCGGCGGTGTGCTTTATCAGCGCAGTGATGATAATGAAGAAACGATACGTAAACGGATGGATGTATATACAGAGAGCACCCAGCCGATCGTTGATTTTTACGCACAAAGCAGACGTTTAAAGCAGGTCAGCGGCGATAAAGAAACTGCCCAAGTGCGTGATGATTTGGTCAGGATCCTGAATGAAAACAAAAAATAGCATTAGGATCAAAACGCCGGCAGAAATTGACATTTTGCGAAAAGCTGGTAAGATTCTTGCTTCAATTATCACGGAATTGAAGAGTTCTTTAACAATTGGAATGACCACCAAAGAGATCGATCTTAAGACGGAAGAGCTGATCAAGAAGCATAAGGTCATATCCGCATTTAAGGGATATCGTGGTTTCCCTGGATACGCGTGCATCTCTGTCAATGAAACTGTTGTGCACGGGATCGGGAATTCACGGGTGATCGTCAGTGGTGATATCGTTTCGCTCGATGTCGGCATCATTTATAATGATTTTTATTCCGATACGGCAACCACCGTCGGGATCGGTAAGATAGACCAAGCTAAAGAGCGGTTGTTGAATGTAGCTGAAGCGTCGTTGTATAAAGGTATTGAAGCGGCGAAGGTTGGTGGGCGCTTATCAGATATTTCTTTTGCTGTGCAGAGTTACGTAGAGCTGCACGGGTATTCGGTCGTCAGGGATTTTGTAGGGCATGGGATCGGCCGCCAGCTGCATGAAGAGCCGGAGATCCCTAATTACGGCAAGCCGGGTGAAGGGCCTGTTTTAGAAGAAGGCATGGTATTCGCGATCGAGCCGATGGTCAATATGGGAACGCATCGTACTCGAGTTCTAAGGGATGGATGGACCGTTGTGACGGAAGATGGTAAACCTTCCGCGCATTTTGAGCATTCGGTGGTCATTACCAACAATGGGCCACAGATCTTAACAAAATAAGGGTATGGCTAAAGAAGATTTGATAGAAGTAGAAGGGACGGTCGAGGAAGCATTGCCCAATGCGATGTTCCGCGTCGTGTTGGAAAATAACCATAAGGTATTAGCGCATGTGTCAGGGAAGATCAGGATGAATTTCATCCGGATCCTCCCAGGTGATAAAGTCAAGATCGAGTTATCACCGTATGATCTGAGCCGAGGCAGGATTACCTTTAGATTAAAATAGGACAGTGAAATGAAAGTAAAATCATCCGTAAAAAGAATCTGTGGGAATTGCAAGATCATTCGCCGTAAACGTGTGGTGCGTATTATTTGTACGAACCCAAAACATAAGCAAAGACAAGGATAAGAAGTATGCCCAGAATTTTAGGTATTGACCTTCCAAAAGAAAAACGCATCGAAGCGGCGCTTCCCTATATTTACGGGATAGGTCCTGCTCGTTCCAAAGAGATCCTGGCCCAGGCTCAAGTCAATTTGGATAAACGCGCTAAGGACTTAAGCGAAGAAGAGATCTCACGTATCACCAATATTATCCAGAAAAGTTTTGTCACGGAAGGTGATCTGCGCCGTGATATTAATGAGAATATCCGTCGTCATATGGAGATCGGGTCTTTTCGCGGTATCCGTCACCGTAAAGGCTTGCCGGTACGCGGTCAACGTACAAAGACCAATGCGCGTACACGTAAGGGCAAGAAACCCGTCGTAGGTCATATCATCAAGAAGGAAGAGCCGGCTAAAAAAAAGTAAGGGAAAATTAAATTATGGCTACAAAACCAGCAGAACAACAAGCAGCAAAGAAACCATCAAAAGCCAAAAAGAAGTCGCTTAAGGGCGTGACATCGGGCATCGTCACCATCGCTGCTTCTTTTAATAATACGATCATCACCATTTCTGACAAGACTGGTGCCACCATCGTCTGGGCGACCCCTGGTCTGGTCGGTTTCCATGGTTCAAAGAAATCAACTCCGTTTGCCGCCCAGGTAGCTGCTTCCGACGCTGCCCGTCGCGCTAAGGAATTGGGTTTGCAAAGCGTGGATGTTTTGGTCAAGGGACCTGGTTCAGGCCGCGAATCCGCGATCCGCGCACTTGTTGCCGCTGGGCTTAACGTAACTTCAATTAAAGATGTGACACCAATACCGCACAACGGTTGCCGTTCACGCAAGAAACGCAGAGTGTAAGGAAAGGAATATCATCATATGGGACGTGATTTAGGTCCAGATTGTCGTTTATGCCGCAGGGAAGGCGAGAAGCTTTTCTTAAAGGGCTTGCGTTGCTATACGCACAAATGTGCTATTTCCCGTCGTGAATATGCCCCTGGTCAGCATGGGCTTAAAAAAGGCAAGTTGTCCAACTTCGGTGTTCAGCTGCGTGAAAAACAAAAAGTAAAACGTATTTACGGCGTTTTGGAAACCCAGTTCCGTAATTACTTCTTGAAGGCCGCCAGCACCAAGGGTGTTACGGGTCATATCTTGCTGCAATTATTGGAACGCCGTTTGGACAGTGTCATTTTCAGCTTAGGGTTTGCGAAATCCCGTAAGGATGCCAGACAGATCGTCAGCCATAATCATGTTTCAGTCAATGGCCGCCGTGTCAACATCAGCTCCTACATTGTCAAGGCGAACGACACGATCCAGATCAAGACGGATACAAAGACGACCAATACGATCAAGAACAATATTGAATTGACCAAAGAACGTAAAGTTCCGGGTTGGTTACAAGTTGATGCCGCGAATCTGAGCGCTAAAGTGGTGCGTATCCCGCTGCGTGACGATGTGACATTTGCCGTCAACGAGCAGCTGATCGTTGAACTTTACTCAAGATAATTTTAAAACATAGTCTACGGAGGATAAACTCATGGGTGTTAAATGGCGCGATTTTCAAATGCCGAAACGTTTAGATTGCGATGAATCCAGCTATACCAATACGTATGGTAAATTCATAGCAGAGCCTTTTGAACGCGGCTATGGGGTCACTTTAGGTAATTCTCTGCGTCGGATCCTGATCTCCTCCATTGAAGGCAGCGCGGTCACCTCCATCCGTATCGAAGGTGTTGCTCATGAGTTCTCCACGATGCCGGGTGTTTTGGAATCAGTGACGAACATCGTTTTGAACATCAAAGGTTTGATCATTCGTTCGCATTCTAAAGCCCCTAAAAGCGTTTTTATCAAGGCGAATAAAAAAGGCGCCATCAAGGCCAAGGATATCATCTCTGACGAAGTCATCGAGATCTTAAATCCTGACCATCACATCGCCACGTTGACCCAGGACATTCCGTTTAACATGGAATTGGAAGTGTCCCGCGGCCGCGGTTATGTTCCTGCCGACCAGAACAAGAAGGAAGGTGCGGCTGTCGGTACGATCGCCATCGATTCTATTTTCACCCCGATCATCAATGTGAACTCTACCGTCGAGAACACCCGCGTCGGTCAGCGAACGGATTATGATCGCGTGATCTTGGAGATCACGACCAACGGTGCTATTAACCCCAAGGAAGCCTTACTTTACGGGGCTAATATTTTACAGCGCCATCTGGACGTGTTCGTTGCCTACGGCCAATTGCCGGAGGAAGAAGAAGTTGAAGAAGAGATCTCTGCGGAAGAAGAAGCGTTGTATTCTAAATTGCGCTTACCGATCTCTGAGCTGGAATTATCTGTTCGCTCCTCGAATTGCTTGAAGGACGCGAACATTAAAACGATCGGAGATCTTGTCCGTCGTCAAGAATCAGAATTATTGGAATTCCGTAATTTTGGTAAGAAATCTTTGACGGAGATCGGTGATCTTCTTAAGGCCATGGGATTGTCCTTAGGGATGAAGGTTGACACTAAAAAATTGAAGTCTAAATAAAAGAGTGGGTATATGAGACACAAAGTATCAGGTAATCGATTAAGCCGTAACAGAAGTTTACGCGCCGCCACATTACGCGATCTGGCCAAGGCGACGCTTATCCAGGAACGCATTTGCACGACCAAGTCCAAGGCCAAAGAAGGCCGCCGTCTGGTCGAGAAATTGATCACATTGGGCAAAAAGGACACATTGACCGCGCGCCGTAAAGCGTTCGCGATCCTTTGTGACCATGTTCTGGTGTCCTCATTATTTAAAGAAACCGCACCGCGCTTCAAATCGCGTCAGGGCGGATATACCCGCATTATCCCGTATGGCAAACGCGACGGGGATAACGCTGATCTGGTTTTCTTGGAATTGACCGAGAAGAGCCGTACGATCGTTACTGGTGAGAAAAAGCAGAAGACTGCTGCTGCGGATGTGAAAACAGTTTCGGATGCGGAAACAAAACCGGCTGTTGAGAAAACAACCAAAGCTGCCAAGTCTGAAGGTCATTCCAAAGCGGATGTGAAAACATCAACAAAAGCCGCGGCCAAGCCGACAGGCGTGAAGAAATTGTTCCAGCGCAAAACTGGCGCGGAATAATCCTGTTTCATCAATAGTTTCTCAAAAGGGCTGTACCTTTTCAGGTACAGCCCTTTTTTATTTACTCCCCCTGTAGTGGCGCTCATATATATAATATGGTAAATTTGTAGTATGTTCCGTAGAACAATTGCCATGTCTTTGTGTTTTTTTCTGCTGCCATTGGCGCCCATTCATGCCCAGGAGATGGTTTTACCTAAGCCCGGCGTCATGGTTTTGTTAAGTCCCGCATTTACGCCCACGACCATCAAAGGTATGGTCCTTGATCCTAAGAACCCCTTTAAAATAGATTTTATCATCAACCGTGGGCAGGCCGCGCTTACTCCATTTGAAAAGCAGGAGGAGTACGCCCGGTTGATCAAATATTTCATGGCTTCTTTGGCTGTGCCGGATGATCAGCAATGGGTCAATTTAAGTCCATATGAGCATGAAAGGGTCATCACCGATACTTTTGGTCAAACCCAGATGGGCAATGATCTG
Source organism: uncultured Planctomycetales bacterium (assembly GCA_964520655.1). Classification (GTDB taxonomy): domain Bacteria; phylum Omnitrophota; class Gorgyraeia; order Zapsychrales; family Fredricksoniimonadaceae; genus JACQQW01. Next base: position 13,616 of record CAZFNI010000014.1, on the reverse strand, counting down.
CTGATCCAGGATTACCTGTTAAAACAGTTGTCAGCAAGCTTATTGTACCCGGAGGCAGAGACAGGCAAGGAGTTCTGGAAGAGAGTATACGAGCAATCCGCCTTAAAATACCCTGGCATAACTGCTGGGGGTAAAACCTTCGACGCCGCAGGTAAACATAATGGAATCATATCAACATTCAATAAAGTTTGGATCGTTCCTGATAAGGCGGTGATATACGAAAATGGCAATACTGTTTATGTGATGGAAAATCATTTAAAGGTGATGACAGAGGAGGATTATTTAGCTGCTCAAAAACAGAGTTTAGCCGCTAAGCCCTCTCCAGTGACCGAGATCATAAGGAATGTTGTTGTTCCTGTGCTCGAAAAAGAGGTCAATGAGGGCAGGAATTTTGCCATACTGCGACAGGTGTATAACTCCATGTTATTAGCAGCGTGGTATAAGCGAACGCTGCAGAATTCCTTGATGGCTAAGCTTTACGCGGATAAGAGCAAGATCAATGGGGTCAAAACGGACCCGAAACAAAATCAGATCGTCTATGAGCAGTATCTGCAGGCATTCAAGAAGGGTGTTTTTAATTTGATCAAAGAAGAGACTTCAGTCTCGGGAAAAATTATTCCCCGGCGATATTTCTCCGGTGGTACAAAAGGGTATTCGGATTATGCCCAGATAGTGACTACGAAGCAAGAATTAGATCCAGAGGAGAAGGCTCTTGTAAACAGAGCAGTTGGCGAAGGTGATGTGGCTAGTGTCCAGACAGTCAACGCTGCAGATGGACAATCTGAACATGATGACGAGGCAGCAAAAGCCAAAAAAGCAGCGCGCGTAAAAAGGGTGATCGCAATCGCCAAAAATTATCCTCGAAAAGCATATCCCGGCGGTTGGAAGCTGCATGCGTTGCTTAATGGGGTCTTTAGAAATTATCCGGTAGCTGCGAGATCATATGATACTTTCTTCGCTTCGCCCTCTAATCAAGACAAGGTTAGTGGGGGTGGCAGATCATCGGCAGGATCATCTGTGCAAATTGATCGCGATGTGATCGTCAATTTTGGTAAGGACTTAAGAGGGGTTAAGGCGGCAGAGGTACTTAAAGTCATTGATCTGCTTAAGTTTGAACTAAAATCTTCTAATATTACCCGGACAACGATTGAAGGATCGCAAGTAAGTGATGAGGATGAAGTGATCGCTCGTGCGATCGCTGGTGCGCAGAAGGTTGTCTTCACGGCCGAGAGGTCTGCCGGACATAAAACCTTTGATGTGAGTTTTGATGAGAAAGATCGTGACCGGATCACCCGTTGGTTAAAGGGGCTGGAGCTACAGATCTATCAGCAGATTTTTTTTAGCGAAATAATGGATAATACCCGCAGGCCCATATCAACCAAAGATGATCAAGGTCACGAGTGGACCATGTTGATCGATCATATCCCTTATGATGACCCATGGCAGCCCTTGCTGGAAAAGTTCATATTTGAGCATATGATACCCAAGTTAGAGGATATCAATGGGACTAAACGAGAAGAACTTGAAAAGAATTTCAGGTTTCATGACGGACGTTTGGAAACAAGAGAGAATGTCACAGACATTATGCATATCTTGACCGGAGTTGCTGATGCTTTTCGTGCATCAAATATCACGATTGAGAAAGTTGGTCATCAGATAAAGGAATCACTTGAGTTTACTGCTGATGAATTAAATGCTTTGGGAATTAATATAGGCGATCGCGGCGAGGCTCAACGGCAGATCGTACGACTGATAGGGGAATTCAGGAAAGCTCCTGGGGTTGCTTTGATCAAAGGGGCGGCAACGGGGGTGGTTCTTAATTCAAGGTTTGTAGTTTTTAACCGTAAGGGATGGGTTGCCAAGGATTATTACGAGAGGTTTAATCACGGTTTAAACTGGTTTGATTTTAGGGCTAAGATGATCTCCTCAACCTTGGCTATCAGCCAGAACGGCAACAGCCTTGAGCTTGCGCCTCGGGGGATAACGGAAGACCGCTTCAAAAGAGTGTTTGGGGAAGCTTTTTATAAACCCTATTGGGACATGATGCTGCCTTATTTCTATGATGAACACGATTTTGAGATCGCGGAGAAGATTAATCACTTGATCGCTGCTAAACTCGGACTTCGAGACGAGGTGACAGAGGAAGAATACGGTATACCGTATTATGTGAAATATAAAAGGCTATATTGGATATCAGTGCCCTCAACCGTAGACCCTCAGGATTTCCAACGCCGAATGATGAACGTTTTAGTCAATTTGAACGTTGCGATTGATCGAATTAGTAAAAGCAAGCCTCAATTAAGAGGAGATCAAACTTTAACAGTGATGGCTGATTTGAATCCCAGAGGTGCTGTTCCTGTTGGGATCGCAAGGAAGATACTCTCTGGAATGCTAAAAGAAGAGGAGGATACGGAAGTTCCAATGTTCTTTAAGCGTTTACCGAAAGGTATGAGATTAGCTAAATATTTAGCGAGGGATGTCCTTTTTCGTTCCCAGGATCCTGAGTATATACCGGCGTTGATCAAGGATCTTGTTGTCGCCAACGCACAGGAAATTTTTGCTGCCTATGACCCAGGTGATCTGCCGTCATTTATGAGATATTTTGTTTCTGTTTTAAAGAATGCCTATTCGAATGGAGTGATCCAAGATCCTTTAAAGAAGCCAGGGGTAAAAGACGCTTTGGTTGAAAAAAGTAATTTGTTAATAGATAAGGCCATGGTTGGACAAGAGCTGCCTTTAGAAACATCAACAGAAAAAGCATGGGTCCAGAATCATCCGGAAGCTGCGGTGTTGGCCAGTTTCTTGTGGATGAATGAAAAGAATGCCGCTGATTTTATCCTGGCATGGAAGGGGAAAGAGAATGGTGAGAAGGAACGATATTTATTAAAGGTCTTAAATGTTGTTGATCTTTATGTCGAGCTCTTGACGGGCGAGAAGATCTATGGCCGGTCTGCTCCTGGGGCGCGTGGAGGATGGAGCCGCAAAGTTGCTCAAGCATGGGCAGCTAATCAGGAGATTCGTTCAAAGATACAGGATTATCTTGCCTTGATCAGTGAATTTGAAAAGGATATGCCTTTAAGGCAGCTGCAAATCAGAGTTTTAGCTCAGGGGTTGATCAAGGACCATAAAACGATGATAGCATTTATGCGTCAACGGGAATATGTGGAACTTTTCAGGGAGCTTGCCGTATCAATGGAAACGGCTGGCGATGCCGCGATGAACAGTACAGTTCCATTGGAGAGGCGACGCTGGATCGTTGATCAGATTGATGATCAGATCTTCAACAGGAAGAATATAACGATTTGGGATGAAAAAAGAGAGGCTCTTGTGCTTAAAATTGAAGATCCTCAAAGTCAGCCGAAATTGTATCAAGACCTGAGTTTGTTACTTAATGGTTTTAGAAAGCCGTACACAATAACGATTGCTGCTGATAAAAAGTCAGTTGATATTGTTATCAACCACATCTATTTTAAAAAATTTTTGGATTGGCTCGATGGTCAGTCAGCTCTCTTAAAAGAACAGAATTTGGCGAAAGTCCAGGATGACAGGCGGTTGGCCATGTATGACCTGATGAAACAAGAGACTCAAGGTCCGGAAGAAGATTTTTATGAGGTTGGACGGACATTAAAAGCGTTGAGATTTTTTGTTCTTGGCAAAGTGAACGGGTTAACACCAACAGAAACAGCGATGTTGATCAATTACGGCATTGTTGATCCCAAGACGGGCCAGCCTTATGCCGTGGTCAGGGATAAGATAATCAAAGAAGCAAAAGATGATGAGGAGGCGTACCGAAGTTATTTTGCGAATAGTAACAGGGGTTCTGGTAATGAAGATAGGGCGATGAGTGTATCTGATAAAGAACAATATAGAGAACAATTTACGAAATATGCTCCAGATATAATTAATTTTGCTCAATGGATTCTGGATCAACCAAAATATCAAGGTAAAAAAGTTGTTGTTCTAGGCCGTTCAGCTGATCCTATTTACGATGCTTTGGTATCAATAACACAAACAAAAGATAGATATAAGGTCAGAGCAACTGATGTGTATTTGCTGGATTTTTCTTCAACACTGATCAATAAACTAGTATATGAAGAAGGTGCTTTTGAAGCTTATGGAGATTTTTTTAGAAAAGAGTTGGCCGCAATTGGGGTCAATGAATATTTCGATAATGTCGTATTTATCAATGAAATTGGGCACGAAAGAAGTATGACGTTAAGGCTTTTAAGTTTATTTACAGGCGGAGATGTTGATCTTGTTGCAGGGTTCCAGTATACCAATGTTGATGAGAAAAAGGGTTTTAGATATGACGGTTCTAAAGAAGGGCATGAATGGGCGGATTGGTTAGATACTCAATTTAAGAGCGGAAGAAGATACTCAATAGAATTCATCAATGATAGGATATCACATGTTTATTACCAGAGCGATGCTGAACAAAGGAGGTTGAATCGTTCAGTGATTGTTTCTGTTGTTAATCAGGCTGCAGAAAATGCACAATTATCAAATAAAGGCGGTATTGATATGAACGCTTCCAGCCTTGATTTAGTCATCAAACGCGACGGCAATGGCGTTGTTCTGCCGTTGGAACAGCAGGATCTTGATCAGATCCGTATTGATGGTCTTGTGCCGGTCATTATCAATATCTTCCCAGCAAAATTGTATTTTGCTTCCCCCAATAATCCGCTTTTGTGATATATTATTCCCGTCTTAGAAACCTATTAATTTGATAGAAGGATAGAATATGTTAGAAGTCAATCGCCGCATTAAAGACATTGTAGGGTCAACAACGCTTGCTATCACTGCCCGCGCCAAGGAATTGCAGTCCCAGGGGCATGATGTGGTCAATTTTGGAGCTGGTGAGCCGGATCTGGATACACCCGAGCATATTAAGGCAGCAGGAATTAAAGCCATACAATCTGGTTTAACTAAATACACCCCGTCGATCGGTACCCAGGATCTGCGTGAAGCCATTGCTACTAAATTTCAACAGGACAATAAGCTGACATACAAACCCAATCAGATCGTTGTCTCCTGCGGCGCTAAACACTCGCTGTTTAATATCATCCAAGTTTTGGTTGATGACGGGCAAGAGGTCATTTTCCAGTCACCGTACTGGGTCAGCTATCCGGAAATGGTCAAGGCAGCAGGGGGTAAGTCGGTCATCATTAAAACAGATAAGTCGACCGGATATAAAATGACCGCGCAGGCCATCGAGAAAGCGATCACCCCCAAGACAAAATTACTCATCATTAATTCACCGTCTAATCCGACAGGGGTCATGTATTCCAAAACAGAGCTTTCGCAGATCGCGGCCGTGTGCGTCAAGCACAAGATCTTTGTGATCAGCGATGAGATCTATGAAAAGCTTGTTTATGACAGCACGGAATTCACCTCGATCGCATCATTAGGTAAAGAGATCTATGATCTGACGATCACCGTCAACGGCGTATCGAAGGCCTATTCCATGACAGGCTGGCGTATCGGGTATGCGGCAGGGCCGGTTGAGATCATGGAATATATCAAGAAATACCAGGATCATTCCACATCCAATCCGACCTCTATCAGCCAGGCGGCTGCGGTGGCGGCGCTTAAAGCCTCTTCCGAGAGCGTTGATGCGATGTGCAAGATCTTTAAGGCCAGACGGGACTTGATGTTAAAGTGTTTAGATAAGATCCCGCAGATCAGCTATATCCGTCCCGACGGGGCTTTTTATGTCTTTTGTGATTTCTCCAAAGTGGGGGATGGTGCAGACATTGCCAAACGCATGCTGGATGATGTGAAAGTCGCTGGTATTCCCGGCGATGGTTTCGGCACACCGGAATATATACGTTTAAGTTTCTCAACCTCTGACGCAAAAATCATAGAAGGCGTTCGCCGTATCGGCGAATGGATCAACACCCATGGAAAAAAACACGCTGCTTCGTGAACTGCTGATGCTTAGCATCAGCCAGAATGCTTCCGACTTGCACTTAACGGAGAACACACCGCCGATCCTGCGTATTGACGGGCGTTTGGTTCCCATTCAGCAAGAGGCCTTAAGCCGGGAAAAGATCCAGGAAATGATCTATGAGATATTGAACAAGGATCAGAAGGCGAAGTTTGAAGAGGCCAAAGAGCTCGATATTTCTTTGGCGTTAAACGGATTGGACCGTTTCCGCGTGAACGTACACGTCCAGCGCGGCTGCGTTGAAGCGGCTTTTCGCCGGGTCCCGTTGTTCATCCCGACCATTGAAGAATTACAGCTGCCTCCGGTCGTGGCTGATTTTGCTCGCAAACAAAGCGGACTGGTCTTGATCACCGGGGCGACAGGTACGGGAAAAACGACCACCATGGCGGCGATGATCAATTTGATTAACTCCGAACGTTCCTGCGTTGTTATCAGCATCGAAGATCCTATTGAATTCATTCACACGAACAAGAAATCGATCATCAAGCAGCGTGAGGTCTACCGCGATACCAATTCGTTCGCTGAAGCGTTGAGACGCTGCTTGCGTCAAGACCCGGATGTTATTGTCGTCGGTGAGATGCGCGACCTGGAAACCATTTCCACCGCGTTGACAGCGGCAGAAACAGGACACTTGGTCCTAGCGACCTTGCACACACCTGATGCGCCGCAGACGATCGAACGTATTATCGACGTTTTCCCACCGTATCAGCAGCAACAGGTTCGTTTGCAGCTGGCGACCGCTTTGGAAGGCGTTATTTCCCAGCAACTTGTACCGAGGGCTTCCGGCGTTGGTCGTGTCATGATCCCCGAGATCATGGTGGCTTCTTCAGGTATCCGCAACATGGTGCGCGAACAGGCGGTGGAACAGATCCGCACGGCGATCCAGACCGGCGGGCAGCATGGCATGAAGACCATGGACAAGTCCTTGCAGGAAGCATATCAAAAAGGTCTGATCACTTATGAAATGGCCTTGCTGCACGCGCATAATGTTGATGAATTAAAGAGTTTAATCCGCAAATAGCGAAGGAGTCTTATGGCACATCCAGTAACATTATTACCTGGCGATGGGGTGGGACCGGAGGTCACAAATGCGATGCGTCTTTGTGTCGAGGCTACCGGCGTTAAGATCGATTGGGATGTCCAGGAAGTCGGTGAGAAGTCGATCGCTAAACACGGCGTTCCGTTGACAGATGATGTTTTAAAAGCGATACGCCGCACCAAAACAGCGATCAAGGGACCTATCACAACGCCTATTGGCAAGGGTTTTCGTTCTGTCAATGTGCAGCTGCGCCAGGCATTGGATCTCTATGCTTGTGTCCGTCCCTGTAATTATTTTGAAGGCACCAAAACACCGATCAAGAATGTTGATCTGGTAATTTTCCGCGAGAACACCGAAGATCTTTATGCGGGTATTGAATTTGATAAGGGGACGGCGGAATGTGAAGCGGTCATTGAGAAGGTCAATAGTTTTTCGGCCAAGAAAGTGCGCGCAGGTTCTGCGGTCTCGATCAAACCGATATCTGCCGAAGCCTCCAAGCGTATTGTGCGTGCTGCCTTTGAATATGCGGTTAAAAATGGACGTAAGAAGGTCACGGCTGTTCATAAAGCGAATATCATGAAATTCTCTGACGGGCTTTTTTTGAGGAGCGCCCAGGAAGTAGCCGAGGAATATAAGGGGCGTGTGGAATTCAATGATTGTATCGTTGACAATATGTGTATGCAGTTAGTCCAGTCCACTCATTTGTATGACATGCTGGTCTTGCCCAATTTGTACGGGGATATCGTCTCCGATCTGTGCGCCGGGTTGATCGGCGGCTTGGGGATCGCCTCCGGGGCCAATTACGGTGATGAGATCGCTTTATTTGAGCCTGTGCATGGTTCTGCTCCAAAATATACAGGGCAGAATAAAGTCAATCCGACGGCAACAATCCTTTCCAGCGTGCTGATGCTTAAGCATTTAGGGGAGACGGACGCCGCCAAGCGTTTGGAGAATGCGGTGCGCGTCGTCCTTCGTGAAGGCAAAGATGTCACCTATGATCTAAAGAAAGACCGTAACGATCCAACGGCGGCCTCGACCATGCAGATGGCGGAAGCGATTTGCAAGAAGCTGTAAACGATGTTAGATCTGTAGAAGTACAAAGCCGTTGGATATTCCAGCGGCTTTTGTATGTCTGTACATTGTATTTGAAAGGGTTGGGTCAAGCTTCATTCGTCACTCAACACCCCCCAGCCCCCGTAACACATGCACGTGTTCGTTTGGCGTGTGGTTGAGGTTGATCGTTTGTTTTTTTTGGTTGGGGAGCATGTGACGGGGGATGTTTCGTTCCTCATGAACTTGCCCCAACCCTTTTTAAATAATAAGTTCCATATGCTATGACGGATGCAGTAATTAAGATAGAAAACTGGGGATTGATCGACTATCAGGAGGCTTATGCTAAACAGCGAGCCATTGTCGATGAGGTTTTAGCCGGTGCTTGCGGCCGGTTGATCTTTTGCGAACACCCGGCTGTGATCACTCTTGGCCGCATGACCAAGCCGGATAGTCTGATCTATTCCCGCGATGAGATCATTGCCAATGGGATCGGCATTTATCCCATCGACCGCGGCGGGGATGTCACCATGCATATGCCAGGTCAGCTGGTTGTGTATGTGATCATGAATTTGAATTACATGAATAAGGACCTGAAGCTGTATATGCAGCGCTTAGAGCAGGTTGCCGTTGATTTATTAAGTAATTTTGGTATATTGGCAATAAGTGTTGAAGGCAAACGCGGGGTGTTCGTCGGCCCCAAAAAGATCGTTTCGATCGGTGTCGGCGTACGCAAATGGGTCACTTTTCATGGGTTAGGCATCAATGTCAACACTGACTTGAAGCTATATCGATTTATCAGACCCTGCGGTCTTGATGTACAAATGACATCCATGCAGCAGTTATCCAAGGCTCCGGTCGTCATGATGGATGTTGAGCAAAAATTTACTGATAATTTCAAAAGAGTGATGCGGGTCATATGACAAATATCATTTTGCCAGAATTGGGTGACGGGATAACTAAGGCTGTGGTGGCCTGCTGGCACGTTAATCCGGGGCAGGATGTTAATGCCGGTGACGAGGTTCTGGAAGTGGTGACGGATAAGGCGTCTTTTTGTGTAGAGGCACCCGCTAAAGGCCGGGTCAAGTCGATCGCTGTTCCAGCTGGAGCAGAAGCAAGCGTTGGTGCAATCTTGGGTGTCATCGAATAATATGGTCCAATATAAACCTAAGCGCGTTCTGCTGATGTACATTTCCCAGGTCTCCGGGCACCGTCAGAGCGCTGTCGCTATTTCGAAGTCCCTCAAAAGCCTCAATCCTGATTGCGAGATCATGAGCATCAATGGTTTTGGCTACACTTATCCCGTGATGGAAAAGATCGTCAATACCGCCTATATGGGGGTGATCAAACGCGCTCCGCAAATTTGGGAATATCTCTATGATAATCCTAAAGTCATCAAAGCTTCTGCCAAGTGGAAGGAAAAGGTCTACAAATCCTCCCATAAAAAATTAAAATCATTGATCGAGAATTTCAAGCCTGAGGTAGTCATCTGCACTCAGGCTTTTCCTTGCGGTATGGTCGCAGATTATAAACAGGCAAATGGATTATCTTTCAAAGTCGTGGGTGTATTGACGGATTTCGCGCCGCATTTGTATTGGCTTCATCCAGGCGTCGATTATTATATTGTCCCTTCTCAAGAGGCCAAGGAACGTTACGTCAAAGAAGGTGTTGGGGCGGATCGCATCAAGGTTTATGGCATTCCGATCAGGGACAAGTTCGCGCTCGAGGTGGATAATGCGCACGTCGCCAAAAAGCTGGGGATAGATCTGGATGTGCCAACAGTATTGGTGATGGGCGGGGGGCAGGGGCTTGGTCCGATCAAGGATGCCGTCCGCTCCATGATGCGGTTAGATTTAAGACTGCAGATCATTGTGATCGCCGGCACCAATGAGAAGCTGATGCGCTGGCTGAAAAAACTGAAAGTTAAAGCGGATAAGAAGCTGATCACGTATGATTACGCGACCAATGTCGATGAGTTGATGTCTGTTTCATCGCTGATCGTCAGTAAGCCAGGCGGGATGACTACCTCTGAATGTTTGGCCAAGGGTTTGCCCATGCTCATCATTGATCCCATACCGGGCCAGGAAGAGCGTAATGCCCAATTTTTGGTCTCAAGCGGGATAGCGGCCCGGGTTGATGACAAGAAACAGATCGGGACGGCGATCGAGGACTTATTAAGATCGCCCGCGCAGTTAAAACGGATGCGTGCAAAGGCCCTTGAACATGGCATGCCAAACGCCGCCGAGAATATCGCCAAATTTGTGTTAAGCCATTAGGGATGAGATTTGGGTAATTATTATTTGTATCAGATCGCATACTATATCACCAGGGCTATGCCCCGCAGGATGGCGTATGTATTTGCGTTGATCTTGGCGGACTGCCATTATCTTTTTTCCAGGCAGGATCGCCTCTCCGTTGAATCTAATTTAAAGAAAGTATTAAGATCAGACCATGTCCCTGCGAAACTTGTACGGGGCGTCTTTCGTAATTTTGGGAAATACCTTGCGGATTTTTTTACGCAAACGAAATATTTGGACAGTGATTTTATCGCTAATCACGTGCATGTGAGCAATGCGGAGTTCTTAAATGAAGTCATCTCCCGTAATAAGGGGTGCATCGTGATCAGTGCGCATTTGGGGAATTGGGAATTGGCTGGGGCGGTCTTAGCCAAGCTGGGGTATCCACTATCGATCGTGGCGCTGCCGCATCAAGACCCCCGGGTGAATGCTTTTTTCAACGCCCAGCGGGAATTCTTTGGAACAACGGTCATACCGACGACAACCGCAATACGTCGCTGCATCGAGCATTTGAAAGATAACCGCCTGCTGGCTATTCTTGCGGAACGTGATTTTACTCAGCACGGGATCCCTATGGATTTTTTTGGTTTTAAGACCATTATCCCTAAGGGTGCGGCTTTGTTCTCGTTAAAGACGGGGGCGCCGATCATTCCGGCATTCTTTATCCGTATGCCCAATGATGATTTTTATATTGATTTTATGAAACCCATTTATCCTCCCCAACAGAAAAAAGCCAAATATACCGATGAAGATATGATGGATCTGATGCGTCAGTACGTGCCGGCCATTGAGGATGAGATCAGAAAATATCCGGATCAGTGGCTGATGTTCCGAAAGTATGAAATATGACCCGATTATTGATCATTGTTCCCGCGCATAACGAAGCCAAGTTCATTGCCAGGGTTGTAGCGTCCATTAAAGTCTTGGGGCACAGGGTTGTGGTCATTGATGACGGATCACAAGATGATACAGCAGATTTAGCGCGGAATGCCGGAGCAGAGGTTATTTCCACCGGCCGCAAGAGCGGTAAGGGTAATGCTCTGCGTTTGGGCTTTGTGTATGCCCTTAAACAGGATATCGACGCTGTGATCACACTCGATGGGGATGGCCAGCATGACTCTGCGGACATTAAGCACTTTCTTAATAGATATGAAGCGGCACATGCTCAGGTCATTAACGGCAACAGGATGCATGACCCTAAGGGGATGCCCTTGATAAGATTGATCACGAATAAATTCATGTCCTGGATCATTTCCAGCATCTGTCAGCAGCGGATCATTGATTCCCAATGTGGTTTTCGTTTCATGACAAAGGATGTGCTCAAGCAGGTTAAACTAGAGTGTACGGATTTTGAGATCGAGACGGAGCTGTTGATCCAGGCCAACAAAAAAGGATTTAGGATCGATAATGCTCCCATCACAACGATATACCGGGACGAGAAAAGCAAGATCCGTCCGCTGCGCGATACATGGAGGTTCATTGTGTATTTATTCAAGGAATCAACGAGAAGATAATGTTCGATGATTTTTTGCCCAAAGCGGTCTTTATTTCGGTGGCCCTGCATACAGCGGCGGTCTGCGGCAGTTATTTGCTGCACATGCCTGTTGAGGTCAAGAAACATAAGGTCAAAGGTGTTGAGATCACGGTAAAACCGGAACAACGCAAAAGGGTTGATCTTAAAGACCGTCCGGTCAAGCCCGCCCAGCAGCTGGACCTGAAAAATACCGTTGCGGCCCCCAAAGATAATGCCGTTGGGGTCAAATTAAATCATCCAGGCACATTGCCGAAAAGTTTCATGATGGTTGACCGCAAACGCGAACGCATTGCTTCCAGCCCTAAGGAACAGAAAATTTCTGTTACTCCCATTAAATCGGAGAAGATCAATAACCCTGCTTATGCCGCGTATAATGAAATGGTGCGCAGCCGTATTGAGAACAAGGTGTATGAAAATTACCAGCAAACGCCTGAGGGAGGCGGTGTGTATTTGACATTTGTGATCTCTTCCGACGGCTCATTAAAGGCTTCTCAGGTCATTGACGATCGTTCTCATGCGTCGCAGCATTTAAAAGACATTTCCCATAAGAGCATCAAAGAATGCGTATTCCCTCCTTTTTTAAAGGGGATGACGCTTCCGGAATATACGTTTAATATTGAGATCCAGTTTCAGGTAAAAGACTAACAGTGAGGTGAGGTATGTATTTAAGAATGCTGATATTTTTGTCTGTGTTTTTATTACTGGCCTCAACAGCATCCGCGGACATATTTTATAAGGATAACCCATCGGTTCAGGCCGGGGCAGACCAGCAGAGTGTTGCACAGGTCAATTGTGAGGGGGCTTCATCTCAAGGTTGCCGGGGGACGACAAAGCCTACCCGTTTTAGTGCTTTTGGGGATTGCAAGGTGATCACATCGACCAATGGGCGTCCGCTGTTCATCCCCGCGCGCAGTAAAAAAGAGTGGGGCAATTTTATGGGGTGGGCCCAGCAGCATCCACAGATCGTGAGCGTGGACAGCTGTACGGATCCGCTATGGTCGGCGTGGGGACAATGTTCCACCCGCTGCGGGACAGGTGTGAGGACTCGCCGGTGCAGTGTTCCCACAATGAGCGAAGGAAAAACTGTCTGCAAAGGGCCGTCTGAAGTGGAATGTTCGGACTTTTCTGGATGTGCCTGCGGTAAATTAGAGAAAAGAACTGTGTTTTGTGAAGGGCAGGACCGCAAGTTTACCTCGCCTCCGCCAGAAGTGACCTATGTGGATTTTGACCAATGCGACCACGTGACCAAATGCCAGGCAAGGTGCCCACAGAATCGGCCGGCACTACCAGATAAGTCAGGATGTTCTGATGGTTGATCTTCGCTCACTGGCAAACAATATCTATACAATGTATACTATATTGTGCACCAAGATCGCTGGTTTACGAATTCCCTTACGCTAACGCTTATATCAACCATTATTCTAAATATTGGGTTTTGTCCATTTGTGTCCGCCGGAGAGATTGCTTTGCCGGCTCCCGGCACGATGGTCCAGTTAAGACCTGCCGCCGATCTTCCCATCTTAAAAGGCATTAAAGTCCACCCGGAAGATCCATTTCAGCTTGAATTTATTTTAGATAAAGGGGACGGTCACCTTATTGAGACTGAGGCCAATAAGCTCATTAAATATTTTCTTGCCAGCATTACCGTTCCCGAAAAAGACCTGTGGGTCAACTTAAGTCCGTATGAGAAAGAACGCATCGTGCCGGAAAGTTTTGGTCAGACCGAAATGGGCCGCGACCTATTGGCTC
>CAZFNI010000013.1:34726-57051 GCA_964520655.1 uncultured Planctomycetales bacterium | reverse complement strand
TCAAAGAAGGGCAGGAGATCACCGTTGATGCTCAAGGGGATGATCTGGTTTTTGTTTAATGTAAAATAACTTTATACTTGTCTAATGCGGCAAAGGGGGCTAAATTACACGTATGCTAATGCGTGTGATCTTAGCCCTTTTTTGCAGTATTTCTTCCCTATGGGCGGCGGAAGCGATCAAGGACGGATTTGTCAATGAATATGACAAAGATGGACGTCTCGTACGTATCGTTGAGTATAAGCTGGGTGTTCCCAATGGTTTATTCCGCACCTTTTATCCCGACGGCAGGATCTCTGGAACAGGAAAATTCTTAAACGGTGTCATGGACGATGTCGCTTTAGGCTTTTGGCCGGACGGCACAATGAAGATCAAATCATTTTACACGGATGGCCGCCTGCACGGGACATCGACGCTGTATTATAATAACGGCCGCGTTCAGGCGGAAGTGGAATACATCAAAGGCATGCAGGACGGTCCCACCAGAGAATATAATGAGCAGGGGCATCTAAAATGGGAAAGGCATTTTAAAGCCGGCAAAGAGGTTGGGACGACCAAAGAATTTGATGCCTCAACCGCGGCATTGTATCGGGAATATGAATTTAACGCTGAGGGCAAGCAAACCGGTTTTATCCGGGAATATTGGGGCAATGGAACATTAAAAGGTACATACACAGCTATCGACGGCATCCGTCAGGGACCGGCAAAAGAATTTTACCAGACCGGTAAGATCTCCAAACAAGGGGGCTTTATCAATGACGAATGGGATGGCGAAGTCGTCAGCTTTTACGAGAATGGGCAGAAGTTAAGCGTTGTGAGGTACAAGAACGGTAAGAAGAATGACCCCGCCTGGCAGCAGTTCTATGAGACGGGCGAATTAAAATCTCAGGTCAAGGTCGTGGATGATCTTAAACAGGGCGTGGGCAAAGAATTTTTCACCAATAAGAAGGTCAAAACTGTCGGCGAATTCAAGGACAATAAGCGTCAGGGAATATTCAAAGAATTCGATGAGGATGGCAAGAAAGTCGCTGAATTTGAATTCAAAGATGATGTGATCCGTTACCAGCGGGAATATGCCCCGGATGGCCGCGTCACCAATGAACTGATCTTTTACCATCCGCCTAAAGAATCCACGAGCACAAAGAACATTTCTTCCCCCGGCCGTTAGGGGATTAATATTAAAAATCTTTGAGATTTTTTCACTCTGTCATCTTACGTATTTCCGTTGGGCATTAAGTATTGTAAGCTCAATGACTTAAGCACCTTTTGGAATCCATGTACGCCCGGGTCCGTAGGGGCCAGAATTGGCAAAAATGCGCTTTCTGGTGTACACTTGAATATAGTTTCCCCAAAACCCTTTTAACATAACGATATGCATTGGAATGCCAACCTAAATCTGCGGTTTTTGCTCGGCCTTTGGCTCGTTTTTGGCCTGGGCTTGCCGTTATCCCGTGCGGAGGAGATCGAAGGTTTTGACAAGCCTGGGCGCGATCGTCTGATCAAAGACATCATGGATCTGCTGGAGATCCCCAACAGCAGTTCTCAGGCGGCACAAGCCAAGCCGGTCAAAGAACTTACAGCATCCACCATAGCAGTCAAAGAACAGATCAAGACAAATTTACAACTGCCAGCGGTCAAGGTCCAGGCGACGGCGCCAAAGCAGATCTCGATCTCCCAAGCTCCCAATGTTGTCAGAACAGTAGAGCCGATTGTTGAATCAGCTGATGTGATTGCCATGGAACCAGCTGTTTCAGAGGAAGTGGTAGAAGATACATCTGCCGTTATGGAACCTGTTGTCACTAAAGAAGTCAAACAGGTTGCGCCCAGGAATCTTAAAGAAGCACTGGCCAAGGACCGTACCCGTTTAAGATTAAAGAAAAGTTTCAAGGTTTCCGGGGAGTTATACTCGTCGATGGGGATCTACACCAACGGGGAAGTGAGCATCAATAAGGCTAATGCGGACCTCAATGAACGCAACTGGCGCATTGTTTCCGATAACGGTTTGAATAAACGATTGGATACGTTTGACCCGGCGCTGTATTCCCGGATGAAATTCGTGCTGGATGCTTCCGTCGGTGCGGGTGTGGCATCCCACATCAATGTGACGCTTGACCCGTGGAGCTATACAGGTAAGTCCAAAGAGATCACTGTCCAACAGGGCAGCGGTGACATGGTGACCTTCCAGTATCTGGCCGTCGGTAGCAATAATTACACGATCGGACGTATTTTACGGACGCTGCGCACCGGCGATGCTATGGCGCTGCCGGAGATGAAGATGTTTAACGGTAATGAAGTAGCCGCCAACCGGGTCTATACGACATTCGGCGGATATTTCGATCTGCCGGACAGAAAACTGGATTTTACCTTCATGCCCATTCGTGAAGCGTGGGTGGACTATAGACCGACTAACAGCGTGTTCTTTCGAGCTTTTCCTTTAGCTTATGAAGATCAGGCATTGACCACCGACGATCCGCTGGGACTGTCCAATCACCGAGCGTATTGGGAAGAAAGCCCATGGCTGCGCAGCTGGACGCCGGGAAACTTCAATGACCTGGCAGTAACCTATACGAAGGGGATATGGGACCGCTCATTGAGTTTCAGCACTCGCGACAGTTCGGGCCAGCACTTGACAGGGCTTCGCGGCGCCAAATTCTCCTTTAACCCTCAGCCGGAGACGTCGCTGGATGTTGTGGCGGCTTCCCCTAAAACACTATGGCAGGATTATACGGATTTTAATACGATGGCTTTGTCCGGTAGGCTGAAACATTATTTTGACGACAGATTCTATCTGGGGGCGACAGCGGTTGACCATCAGGGGTATTTGAAAAAGAGGCAGGATGCCAGGAATGCCGTTGCCGGATTTGACAGCGGCATCATGCCGTTGGAAAATGTGAAGTTAAATCTCCAATACAGCAATTCATCCAGCCAGTATGATGCGACCGATGCCAAATATCAAACCAAGGAACATGGCAACGCCTATTATGCGTCTCTGATCGCGACCTCCGACCCCGAGATGATGAACAAACGCGATTATTATGCCATTGCTTCCGGATCCAAAGACAGTGATTTCTATAAGACAAAACTGTATGCCGGCCGCATGGACTCTCATTTTGAGTCGACATTGTCCAATTACCATTCCACCCGCAAGGACGCCTTTTGGAACCGCCATCTGACATTCTATCCATCCCTGTACCGTTATTTGCCTGGAGTAGCGCAGCTGGCCTATACCAGTGAGAATGATCTTGCCTCACAGGCGATCGGTGATGGTTTGGATTACGGGCGCATGGCGTATGGATGGCGCGGGGATGTGGGTTTATTGCAGGGCGCGTTAAAGGGTCTGGTCGATATCCGCCAGGTCACGAATGTCGATAACAAATACCACAAAAAGATCGAGACGGTGGCTCAGACCCATTGGGATCTAAAGGTCAATGATGAGCTGACAACCAAATTCTTATTGATCCGCGACCAGATGCCCCCGACGACAGCGGGGGTTGATCCGCATGTGTATGACGGCAATACGGGAGAATATTTAAAGAACGCCGCGGTCTTAGGCGGCGAAGATCCCAGTACGACCACATCATCTCTGGGGGCCCGTTACCAGTTAACGCCCTGGGCAGCCGTCAACGGCGTGTGGGAATACACCAATGATTCGACGCTGGCCGCGGATAATTTCCCGCAGGCGGACTTAAACAGTGCCTTTATCACCAATTTTCGTGATGACACCCGGCTGTACACGCAGCAGGTGCCGTTTGTCTATTCCGGCGGACTGTTCGATCAGCCCCCCTACAATTACTTTAATATTTTCAAAACAGGGTTGGAATTGATCCCGACGGATAAGTGGCATGTGTATCTGGACTACACCCGTAACTCCAATGTATTTGCCGGCAACATCGACGATAATATGAATCATTTCGGGATAGAGACCAGCTATTTGATTTCCAAGACATGGGGTGTGTTCTCAAGGTATACGTATACCCGCTGGAACGATTTCAAAGAATTGTCGTTGCCGACGCCCAATATCGATTATCGCGGGTATCATAACTTGTACTTCGCGTCTCACTGGGTTTTTGCCCCGGATAGCTGGCTGGCCATGGAATACGGTGTCGGTCCGGCGTATAATGTGGCGACCAATACGTATGATCCCCGCCTGGCGTTCTATGCCACGACGGTGCTCAATACCCAGCACCTCATCCGCTTAAGCGTCTTAAAGAAATTCTAACGGTAGGCGATCACATCGCTTTGGGCATAACGCACTTTGGCCAAATGCGCGCTGTCATCATCATTCGCCCGGTATCCCGCTGCCGCAACGCATAGAGTGTGATACCCATCAGAACCAAGGCCTAATATCTGATCATAAGCGCTGCTGTCCAATCCTTCCATAGGGCAGGCATCGACCCCGAGCAAAGCGGCGGATGTCAGGAAATTCCCCAACGCGATATATACTTGCCGGGAGGACCAGAGGTTCACATCAAAATTCTTATCCGGGTTCTTGACGAAATTGACCATGATGTTCTTGTACCCGTCAAGCGCTGCTTCAGGGACCTTGCGGATCTGCGCGATGCGGTTGATCAAATGGTCAACGTCAACAGCGTCGACATCTTTTTTTACGGCAAAGACGACCATGTGGGAAGCATCCGTGATCTGAGTCTGGTTCCAGGAATGGGCGCGCAGCTGTTGGCGCACAGCGGGAGTGTTGACGATAATGAATTTCCAGGGCTGAAGACCGAAAGACGAGGGTGTTAGGACCAGCGCCTGTTCCAAGCTCTGCCAGATATGGGGCGGGATCTTTCGTGATGGGTTGAACTTTTTGACCGCGTAACGCCAGTTCAATTGTGAAAGCAAATCTTGCGTAGAAATTGGTGTTGGCATATCATGCTCCTGTATATGGTATTTATTGCTAAAGAGGGGTAGGGCAAGTTCATGAGATGCGAAACGTCCCCCGTCACATGCTCCCCTAACCAGAACAACAACGATTTACCACCAGCGTGCGCCAAACGAACACGTGCATGTGTTACGGGGGCTGGGGGGTGTTGAGCATCGAATGAAGCTTGACCTAGCCCTCTTCACGGCCTTAAACGTACAAAAAGTTATTATAAAATAATAATGGAGAATATCTATGAATAATTGGACAGCATTGATCGCAGGCGGCATTGCCGGGACTGTTGCCAGGTATGCGCTTTCGGGTTTCATTTTCCACAAGACAGGGATGGATTTTCCTTACGGGACTCTAGTTGTCAACCTGTTAGGGTGTTTCTTGGTGGGGTTCTTAGACGCGGCGATCGAGCGTAAATTTGCCGCGCCATCACCGGTGCGCTTGATGATGATCACTGGCTTTTGCGGCGCGTTCACGACATTTTCCGCGTATATTCTGGAAAGCTATGCGCTGATCAAGGCTGGCGCTATGGCGAAGGTTTTTGCTTATGTGTTCGGCAGCGTATCTTTGGGATTGATCTTATTCCGTTTGGGAATGCTGCTGGGGCAAATGGTTTGATCCCCTGTTTTTAGCTGCAAGGTCCGCAGTCCGCGCGGCAATTGTTGCAGTCATCCGTCCCGTTACACACAGCGTCGCCGCATGTCCCAACTAATCCGCAAGAGGATGTATCCATATACTGGGTGCAGAAACCAGCAGGGCATGCGCCTTGCCAGCATTGCCCGGACCCGCAGGTTCTCTGGGAAGCTTGGCCGGCTGGGCATATGCACACACATTGATTCCCAACAGGGAAGGTACCGGCGGCACATATTGCTTGACATGCCCCAGGATCGCAGGCGCAAAGTTGGAAGGCATATAATAGTACCGGATCTTGACTGGTAGCCATATACGCTGTTTGTCCCTGGAACGCGCATTTGGTCGCGTTGGCCGGTAAAATGGACCAATTGCATGTCGGGTTGCATTTGCCGGGGTCCATTTTGGCCACGTACATTGTTTTGCTTCCGCAAGTGATCGTATAGAGCACATCCCCATTGGCACAGGTGGTGCCCCCAGGGAAACAAGAATGGAAGCCTGCGGCCTGAGCCTCGGCAGGGACTTCCGCCGCTGTCGCCCAGACGCGTGTCGCGTTTGCGGGATCATCCGTTCTCCAGCAGGTGTTCTTATTGACAGGGGCGGTGCAGCAGTTGGTATCTTTGCGGCATTCAAATTTTGTGATGCATCCAACGGGAGCGTACTGGATGGTGTAGTATCTTTTCCCTGGGTCAAATCCGCAATCCGCAACGCCGCAGCTGCCGGCGGCTTCACCGATCTTAACGCATGGACCAGCAGTATTGATGCCAATATCGGTTGGAGTTAACCGGTCATTGCTGGAGTCGCCGACCGCTGTGTCCCACAATTTGAAGTGCGCGTTCAATGAATCAAGCAGGTATGGCCCTCCCATCACGATCCCGGCGATGACAGCCAGGAAAACAAATACAAGTTCGATCATGGATTGGGCAGTACGCTTATATAGACAGGTCACATTTAAAAGTATATACTACCCCAATTTATTTCGCAACGATTTTGTCGACAACCAAGAGGGTCAATATGCTGCCTGAAGCATTCATTGAGAGATTTAAACAGATCGTTCCTCTTGCGGGGGATATCAACGCCTGCTTTACGTCCAAGACGTGCAGATCTTTTCGGATCAACACCCTTAAAACAACACGGGAAGCTGCGGCCGCCGGGATCAAGAGGATGGGCATTATGGTCCAGGAGGTCCCCTGGTATCCGGATGCGTTCGTTGTCAGCATGAGTGATGCCCAGCTGCTGCTGGATTCTCCTTTAAGACACGAGGGACATATTTATGCCCAGGGCTTAGAAAGCATGCTGGCGCCGCTGGTGTTAGATCCTAAGCCGGGCTGGACAGTGCTTGATCTCTGCGCCGCTCCCGGCAGCAAGACCACACAGATCGCGGCTTTAATGGGAAATCGGGGGACTATTTATGCCAATGAGCCGGTTCGCAACAGACATTTCCGGTTAAAGACCGTGGCGGAGTTGATGGGGGCCGAGGTGAAGCTGACAGCCAAGGATGGTCGTTTTTTTAAGGGGGAGGCTGTCTTCGACGGTATTTTGGTAGATGCCCCCTGCAGCAGCGAGGGCCGTTTTTGCCTGGACAATCCAAAAAGTTACGCATTCTGGAGCGTCCGTAAAGTCCGCGAGATGGCGCATAAGCAAAAGGGTCTGTTGCTCAATGCCAGCCGTCTGCTTAAAAAAGGCGGGACGCTGGTGTATGCTACCTGCACATTCTCTCCCGAGGAGAATGAAGAGGTGGTCATGTGGTTTTTGAAAAAAACAGCAGGAGATTTTAAGCTTGTTCCAGTGGATCTGCCTGAAGTCGTGACTTATCAATCGTCGCTTCCGGCTTGTGTGAGGGTCATGCCGGGGGCTCAGATGGAAGGCTTCTTTTTAGCTAAGTTTTCATCTTGACCTGGACGTAAAATTATATGAGAATGTCCCCAATGACGACCATTCCGAATATTTTGCTGTGCCTGGTGTTGGTTTTTTTTACCTTCGTGCGTCCGTTGTCTGCAGAGCAGGAGCCTGAAGCCCCGCCGTCAATGCTGATCGTAGAGCCCCATATGGTGCAGATCATTTTAAATGATGAGCACCGACAGGGCGTTGATTGGGAAGCTATTGTTTCCGATTTTCACGCGCTGCCGCTTAAAGAGGGCGACGATTCTGCTCTCAAACAGAAAGTAAGTGTCGGAGTTGTTTCCAGCCAGGATTATGAAGTGCTTTTAGATGCCCTGGATGCCGTCGGCCAGCTGTCTTCGTATACCATGGAACCGGTTACGTTGAATGTGGATGATCGGACAAATATTGAATTCAAGGGTTCCGACAATAAGGAGAACATCGCCGTTGCGGCGATATTATCGATGAATTCTAAGGGGGGCAGGTATCTGGTGTTGTCTCCCCGGGTCGGTGGAAAGACGGGATCGACGAGCGTTGATCTTAAAGAACAGTCGACCATTGTTATCGGTTCGATCTTTAGCGAACGCGAAGTGACCAAAACGCGCAAGTTCCCGCTGTTAGGCGACATTCCTCTGGTGGGGCTGGTTTTCCGCAATAAGGGCAAGTTGATGCAGCGAACGGAGACGGTCATTTTTTTATCATCTAAGGGCTAATGATGTTCAAATTAAATTTTTTTAAAGTATGTGTTGCTGCTGGAATTGTCCTGATCCTTCATGGATGCGCGGGACGTCCGACGCTGCCGCCGCCTGTAGAGATCGGTATTAATCTCAGTGATATCTGCAACCAATACCATGTCGTCTGGAACTGGGACGGTGTGACACAGGTCGTACTTTTGGAATTCAAGGGCAATAAAGCCAAAGCGCTGGTGGGCAGTAATGTGGTGATGGTTGACAAACAGCGGGTGACATTAAGCATGCCTTTAAAGCGCATCAACAGCAGTATTTATGTATCTGATGATTTTGAGAAAAAGGTGCTGGTGCCCTTGGGTGCAGTTACCACAGAAGGGGGAGGAAAGGTTGATTGGTCGAGGATGCGAGTGCGTACAGTGGTCATTGATCCCGGCCACGGAGGCAAGGACCCGGGAACCCAGGGACAGACGGGGCTGAAAGAAAAGACCGTTGTGCTGGATATCGGCCGTCAGATCAGGGATTATTTACAAGACGCGGGACTCAAGGTCATTATGACCCGGGACAGTGATGAGTTTATCACGCTGCCTGCGCGTACGGAGATCGCCACTAAGTCTGACGCTGATCTGTTCGTCAGTATCCATGCGAATTCAAATCCATCAAGGAAAACAGAAGGGATCGAAGTATATTTCTGTAAAACAAGGGACAAGAGCGATCTGGAGGAAGAACAGCGCCAGAAGAATGAGAAAATGTTCGCTAAAAGGATTAACTCCAAGTATTCACCTGTCGTGGAGGATGTGCTGGCGGATATGATGTATGTTTATAAAGTGGGGGCCTCCGAGACGCTGGCCCGCAGGATCGTCAATCACAGTTCCAGCGAGTCTGGGGGGCTTAACCGCGGGTCGAGGGTCTGCCGTTTCTTTGTCGTCCGTAATACTCTTATTCCCGCCGTGTTAGTTGAGGTCGGATATTTGACCAATAAACATGAAGAAAAGAAATTAAGTACGCCGGCGTACCGCCAGAAGATCGCCCGCGCTATTGCCAACAGTATCATGAAATATGCGTCCGACCCTTGATCCTAATTCCCCTATAGGTGTTTTTGATTCCGGGCTGGGCGGGTTGACCGTCGTCAAGCAGGTGATCCAATTCTTGCCCAATGAACGTATTGTGTATTTTGGCGACACGGCGCGTGTTCCTTACGGGACGAAATCCGCGGAGACGATCATTCGCTATTCCCGTCAGATCGTCAAGGTCTTAAAGCAGCACAAGGTGAAGGTCATCATTGTGGCGTGTAATACAGCCTCCGCGCTGGCCCTGGATACCTTGGTTAAGGAGACAAAAACGCCTTTGATCGGTGTTATCGCGCCTGGGGCCAGCAAAGCAGCGCTCTCGACAAAATCTAAAAAAATTGGTATCATAGCCACTTCGTCGACCATCAAGAGCGGGGCTTACACGGCTAAGATCAGGGCTCTGGACAAGAAGATCGCGGTCACGGCTCAGGCCTGCCCGTTATTTGTACCGCTCGTCGAGGAAGGTTGGTTCGATCATGAGGTCACTTATCAGGTGGCCAGGGAATACCTGGCGCCCATCAGGAAGGCCGGCGTCGACAGCCTTATCTTGGGATGTACGCATTATCCTTTGCTTAAGAATGTGCTGCATTCCTGCATGGGGCCTAAGGTGAATTTGATCGATTCGGCGGAAGAGGTGGCAGCCCAGGTGCGGCAGCTCTTGGTCGAGAAAAAGATTTTACGAACGCA
This sequence comes from uncultured Planctomycetales bacterium, assembly GCA_964520655.1. Lineage (GTDB taxonomy): Bacteria > Omnitrophota > Gorgyraeia > Zapsychrales > Fredricksoniimonadaceae > JACQQW01. The sequence goes on along the minus strand of CAZFNI010000013.1, from coordinate 47,227 downwards.
GTTATCGCCGGCGCAGCACACGTTCATGGTGAGCGATGAGCCGGAATTATTTAAAAAAATGGCGCTGCGCTTTTTAGGCGGCGGTGTCAAAGAGGTTATCAAAGTCCATGTTTGAGTTAAAAGTCAAAGATCATATCGCCTCCGCGCATCAGCTGCGCGGCTATGACGGCCCCTGCGCCCATCTTCACGGGCATACCTGGAAGGTCGAGGTCATTTTGAGGGGGGATCAACTCAACAACATTGGCCTGCTGTTGGATTTTAAGACCATGAAAAAGACATTGAAGGATGTCTTGACCCCGCTGGACCACGTCAATTTAAATGACCATCCAGCTTTTGCTGTAGTCAATCCATCGACGGAAAACCTGGCAAAATATATCTACGGCCAGCTGCGTCCGCTGGTGTCTCCCTTAACATTGAAAAGCGTGGAAGTATTCGAATCGGATACGGCCAGCATTGTGTATTATGAATAAAGCTGTCGTCCTGCTTTCCGGCGGGCTGGATTCATCAACGGTATTGTATTATGCCAAGGCCAAAGGGTATCAGACCCATTGTTTGATCTTTGATTACGGCCAGAGGCACCGCAAAGAGATCCTCGCTGCGAAGAAGATCGCGGCGCTCTCTAAAAGCCCGTTCCATGTTGTTACGATCAGTCTGCCCTGGAAAGGATCAGCACTGTTAGACAGCAAGATCAAGCTGCCTAAAGGCCGCGTGCTGGATGCGAAAGAGATCCCGGTGACATATGTGCCGGCGAGGAATATCATTTTCTTAAGTTTTGCGGCTTCATTTGCCGAGGCGATCGCTGCTAAATATATTTTTATCGGCGCCAACGCTGTCGATTATTCCGGATATCCGGATTGCCGTCCGGAATTCATTAAAAGTTATCAAGAGATGTTATCCCGGGGGCTTAAAACCGGCGTGCAGGGCCGCATGATCAAGGTGCAGACGCCGCTGATCCATTTAAGCAAAGCCAGGATCATCCGATTGGCGGACAAACTGCATGTTCCCCTTGAGCTGACCTGGTCATGTTATCAGGGCGGGCCAAAACCCTGCGGCGTTTGCGACAGCTGCCGGTTACGTGAAGGCGGATTCGTTGATGCCGGCATTGCCCAACGCTAAGATACTGGAAATATTCCGTTCGATACAGGGAGAAGGATTATACCTGGGGCTGCCGCAGGTCTTTGTGCGGTTCTTTGAGTGCAATATGCGCTGCACGTGGTGCGATTCACCGGGATCGATCGGCGACACGGTGCGCAATTACAAGGAGATCTCCGCTGGAGATCTTGCTGCCCAGATCACAAAGCTTTATGAGGCTTGCCATTCTGTAAGTATCACCGGCGGGGAACCTTTGATGCAGGCGGATGTTTTAAAAGGACTGCTGCCGATGCTCAGGCAGAAGGGGATGAAGCTTTATCTGGAGACAAACGGTGTTCTTCCCCGGGAGATGGCGATGGTCATAAAAGATGTAGATATTGTGGCCATGGATATCAAGCTGCCCTCCTCGACAAAAGACCGGGCATTTTGGGCGGAGCATGAGGAATTCTTGCGCATCGCCAGACAAAGGGAAGTCTTTATCAAAGCGGTGATCACCAGGGATACGACCCATGACGATGTGGCGCGCGCTGTCGATCTGGTGCGCATCGTCGATCGCGATCTGGCATTTATCCTGCAGCCAAGCTATCAGGATATGCGGTCTTCCGGCGGTTGCATTGCCCAGTGTGTAGAATTGCAGAAATACGCGTTGAAACAATTAAAGGACGTGAGGATCATCCCTCAGGTCCACAAATTCATGAAATTAAGGTGAGGCTTATGACAACCCCCAGTTCATACGAAGGACGGCAGGATAAGATCCGCAAAATGACCATGCCCGCGATCGAGGTGTGGGCAAACCAGTATGCCGACCGGGACTATGTCGTCGATCTGACGATCCCGGAATTCACCTGCATCTGCCCTAAAACCGGTTTGCCGGATTTTGCGGTGATCCATGTCTCCTATAATCCCAGCAAGGTTTGTCTGGAGCTTAAATCATTGAAAATGTACCTGTTAGAGTACCGGCAATTAGGGATCTTTCATGAGCATCTTGTCAATCGGTTATTGGATGATCTTGTGGCTTCCTGTAAACCCCGGTGGATGAAAGTGTCGGTTGTGATGAATCCCCGCGGCGGCATCGGTACGACGGTGACGGCCGAATACCCCAAGAAAAGGAAATAGCTATGCCCAGACCAGACGGACGCCGCCCCAACCAGATGCGGCCGGTGAAGGTGACTAAGAATTATCTTAAACACGCGGAAGGTTCATGTTTGATCGAGTTTGGCGAGACCAAGGTGATCTGCTCTGCCTCTGTCGAGGACGGCGTGCCGCCGTTCCTTAAGGGTAAAGGTGAAGGCTGGGTCACAGCAGAATACGGCATGCTGCCGCGTTCGTGCACATCACGTATCCGCCGGGAGAAGACCTCTGGGCGCACTGAGGAGATCCAGCGTTTGGTCGGCCGTTCTTTGCGGTCGGTCGTGGATATGAAGCAGCTGGGGGAGCGCACCATTAAGATCGACTGTGATGTCCTGCAGGGCGACGGCGGAACACGCACGGCATCGATCACCGGGGCGTTCATCGCGCTGGCGGATGCCGCGGCCTGGATGAAAAAGCAAGGAATGGTCGAGGGGAATCCTTTGAAGGACTATATCGCCGCCGTCAGTGTCGGCGTGTCGCACGGCGTTCCCGTCCTGGACTTGAATTATATCGAGGATTCCAAGGCCCAAGTGGACATGAATATTGTCATGGTGGGCAGGGGGCAGTTCGTGGAAGTCCAGGGGACTGGTGAAGGAGGAACATTTACCGACGCGCAGATGACCGCGCTGTTGACCTTGGCGAAAAAAGGGATCAAGGAATTGATCGCCGTCCAGAAAAAACATTTGCCGGGTCTAAAATTCTAAATGAAAGAACTTATCGTCGCGTCCCGCAATAAAGGCAAGGTCCATGAGATCAAGGAGCTTCTTGCCGGTTTGCCCTATAAGGTGACGTCGCTGCTTGATCATCCCGATCTGCCGGATGTGGTTGAAGACGGCAAGACCTATCGCGCCAATGCGCTCAAAAAAGCCGTAGAGATCGCCCGGTTGACCGGGCAGTTGACCATATCCGATGATTCCGGCCTTGAAGTGAAAGCCTTGAACAATGCACCGGGGATTTATTCCGCACGTTTTGCCGGAGAAGGGGCCAGCGAAGGGGCGCGCAATCAGAAATTGTTTAAGATGTTAAAGGATGTCCCTGACTCGAAACGGCAGGCCCGCTACCGCTGCGTGATTGCTTTTGTCGACGGTAAAGGACGCCAGATCGCAGTGGTGCAGGGCACATGCAGCGGCATGATCGCCAGAGAAGAGCGCGGCAGCAATGGTTTCGGATTTGATCCGCTGTTCATCCTTCGCCGCTATAATAAGACTTTTGGAGAGTTGCCGCCGCAGTTAAAGGCCAAGATCTCTCACCGGGCCAGGGCGCTGAAGAAATTCCGCGCCATCATTGAAAAATACCGATCGTCTTGATGATGCTGTTGATCACCTGAGGGACAGAGATCTTTTTATTGAACTTCGGGGCGCTGATCTTGTCATAGATATGGATGTCCAACGACCGTAAGACCTGTTCGGCGATCGGCGGGATGACGCCGCTGGTCATGTCCACACCCACATGCAGGTCGCACATCTGGTCCATGCCGACCCAACCTTGGGTCAACAGGACGATCGTGGGGCTTAATAGCCGCAGATTGTCGGTCGTGATCTTGGCATTCTCGACAGTGAAATTCCCCTCCACATCGGTGATCGTTAATTGGCCGAGCTTCATGGCTTCATTAAGGATGCCAAGCAATCCTTCAAAGAATTTAAATTCTGTCAGGAATCCTTCCCGAATGGCCAGCGACCCTTTGGCGCTGATATTCTTTATGTCCGCAACAGTGCCTTTCCCGACAGTGGTCAGATAGAATTTGCCTTTGATCTCCTTGCCGTTAAGCGCGGGGATGTCTTTTTTAAGAAGCTGAAGGTCTATCCCGTCTAAGTTGGCCGCGATGTCAAAGGGCATGGCTTTGTCGATCAAATCCATGTTAAGCACATTGTGGATCTTACCGTTATAGGCAAGAGCATCTAAGGTGACATTGGACAATCGTCCGTCGTGCTGGTTTAAGTCAATGGCGATATCGTTCACATGGTAGCCCATGACCGTGATCCCTGGACTTTTAATGACAGCATTTGAAGCCAGATTTTTCCAGTCATTGATACTACCGCCGACATGACCGTCAATGGACACGGCACCGGCAAGCCCGTAGGGTTGAAGCAGTGTTTGCTGGTCAGGGGGCAGAAGGGGAAGGATCTTTTCGATATTGAATTTTAGCGATGTCTGCAGGTCCACCAGCGGAGATTGGCCGGAGGGCAGAGAGACTGAACCGGTGGTATTAAAGGCGACATCAAAATATTGGCCCGTGAATGTGTTAACGGCCCAGGACTTACCCTTGTTCTCGATCGAGGCGGATAGCTTGATATCATCTCCGTCGATCGTCGTCGTGATCCTGGGGGATTTAAAATCCTTCAAGCTGCCGGATAACGTGTATTGTTTGCCCAGGTAGGTCCCTTTAAAATCTTTCCAGGCCAGACTGTCCAATGTTCCCTCGACATTACCGCTGATGCCGGTGGCCTGCTGCGTAAAAGTTGAACTTGAAACAGATACGTTGTTGAGTTTGGCTTTGATGCCGATCTTGCCGCTCAAGGCTGAGGAAAGCAATCCCTCGAAGGTGGCATTGAATGAAGCGGTCCCGGTCGTGGTTAACCCATATTGGGCATAAATGTCCGGCACGATGTCTTTGACCTTCGCCAAGTCAAGCTCCTCATTGGTTACATCCACACTGAGGACAGGATCTTTGAAATTTAAGACCGTGGCAGCCCCTTTAAAGCTGCTTTGCAGGGCCAGAAAAGAAAACAGCTTGATCGAGATCTGGTCTGTCTTAAAATCACCTTTGGCCGTGATGTTATTGTAAGGCCCCAGGGGATAACCGGTCACATCCGCGTGATCCACGGTGAAAGTGCCGGTATATTTCAGATCCGCGGGCTTCTTTAATGGGTATGCGGCATCAACGCTAAATGATGACTCAGCGATGATGTTTTTATCTTTATCAAGATTCACCTGCCAGTTATTGAGTTCCCCCTTGGTCTTGACGGTCAGCACATCCTCTTTAAGGTTCACTGACAACGCTTTTAAGTCGATGCTGCCGGAGGCGTGTACATTGGGCGCGGGGACGAGTTCCATCTCATCCAAAGCGGCTTTGCCTTCAAAGACCGCATCTTTCCCGTTGGTGAGCACCAGGTGCGCGTCATTAAGGGAGATCTTGCCGCTAAGTGATTGTCCAGAGGGAGAGGTCCAGTCAATATGATTGGACCGCACATCTCCTTTAAGATCGATATTATTAACGTCAGGCATCTCAACCGTCAACGGACGCGCCAGCACATTGCCATGCACGGTTTGTCCGTCAAAGGCAATATCCATGTTCTGTCCGTTGATCGTCCCAACGAACTGGGTGCCGTCCTTATCCTGACGGATGCGTGCCTTCTCCAGGGAAATTGTTCCTTTGAATGTCTGCTGCGGTGACAGGAGTAGCGCGGCATCGCGGGCTGTGACGCTGGCATCGATATTGACCGAATTCTTTCGGATGTCGCATTGGTTGATATCGGCTTCCACATTGCCGGCAAAATGCATCGTGCCATAGGTCACATTAAGGTCAGCGGCATTGACAGCACCTTTTACGGAAATAAAATCCTCGTCATAGTGCCCATCGATATTCATCGTGTTGATCAACGCATCGGCCAGCGTGACCCCGGGCAGTGGAGGTAAAAAAGATAAGTATTGGACAGGGCGTATATTATTCAGTGAAACATGAGCATCAATAGCTTTTGTCAGGGGTTGGTAGGAGCCCTTGAGGGCAAATGACCCCGCGTTATTATTGAGCGCTGCCCGGGCATCAACATCGATGCCTTTGATACCCAGACCAACTTTGAGGGTAAGACTATTGAGTTCCTGATGCTTAGGGGATGCCGTTGTAATGTCATCGATCACGATATGGCCTGCAGTGATGTTGACCCCAAGCACGCTGACGCTGATGTTAGACGGAGAGCTGGCAGAGCCCGCAGGGACAGTTAAGAGGTCGCTGAAATTCCACTGCGACGGGCCTGTGCGGGTTACATGCACATAAGGTTCAACAATGTCCACAGAGGGAATGGTCAACCGATGTTCTTTGAAACCAGGGATAAAGATAATACCCAGGGAGACCCGTTTGCTTTTAAAGAAGACGTCAGGAGAGTCTTTTTGGGAGACAGCGACATCATCGAGAATAAGGCCTCTGACCCAGCTGAAACGCAAGGAGCCGATCGTTACATCCCGTTTCAGGAAATTCTTGGCCTGTGTCGTGATGGTGTTCTTGATCTGTACCGGCAGGATGACGCGGTTGACATAGAGCGTCCCTGCGGTCACAAGCACAATGATCCCGAGGAGAACGAATAACCATATCGGTTTGGGTTTAGCCATAGCAGCCATTATAGCGTCCTTAATTGGCGATTTCAATTGGGTTTGTTTAGGTTTTGTGTTTGAAATAAAATATGCTACTATGAAAACGATTTTTAGGCGGCAAATCCAACTTTTAAGGAGTATAGCGGTATGATCAGAGTAGGCGTTGCCGGTTACGGGTATTGGGGTCCGAATTTAGTCCGTAACGGCGTGGAGCATGAGGAGATCGACGTGGTGCGCGTCTGCGATATGGACGAGACCCGTTTAAAAGGCGTGAAGCGCCGTTATCCCCATATCCAGACGACCACCTCATTTGATGATCTGCTCAAAAGCGATATCGACGCGGTCATCATCGCGACCCCTGTCTCAACGCACGCACCGCTGGCCATGCAAGCGTTGAAGGCCGGCAAACATGTCCTGATCGAAAAGCCGATCGCCTCTACATTAAAGGAAGCGCAGGAGTTAGTGGATCTAAGTCGCAAGGTCGGCCGGATCCTGATGGTCGACCATGTGTTCGTGTATACCCCGGCGGTCAAAAAGATCAAAGAGATCTGCCGCCAGGGTCAGTTGGGCGAGATCATATATTTTGACGCGGTCAGGACCAATCTCGGAGCTTTTCAAAAGGACGTGAATGTCATCTGGGACCTGGCGGTGCACGACGTGTCGATCATGCAGTATATTCTGGGGCAGAAACCGGTCAGCTGTTCCGCGACAGGGCTGTCCTATTTCGGCAACCACTTAGAAAGCATCGCGTACATGACGCTATTCTTCCCGTCTAATGTGATCGCGCACTTCCATTTAAGCTGGGCTTCGCCGGTCAAGGTGCGTACGATCCTGCTGGGGGGCGATAAGAAAATGATCCTTTACGACGACACCCAGGCCAGCGAGAAGATCAAGGTCTTCGACAAGGGGATCGATGTGGTCTCAAAAGAGAAACTGCATGACCTGTACATCAGTTACCGCAGCGGAGATGTGGTCAGCCCTAAACTGGAGAACACCGAAGCGTTGAAATTCATGTGTGATGATTTTGTCCGCGCCATTAAGACCAATACCGCGCCTATTTCTGACGGGAATTTTAGCGTCGAGGTTATCAAGGTGCTGGAAGCAGCCAGCCTCTCGATCAAGAAACGCGGCCAGGAAATACCGATTGTTTAGATAAGGTTTGTTCATGCCCAACAGCTGCACGATCGTCATCTCAGCCTATAATGAAGAAAAAACATTGCCGAAAGTTTTCGCGGAAGCCCTGGAGGTGCTGCAAGGCCTTAAATGTGATTTTGAGATCATCTGCTGCGATGACAAAAGTTCGGATAATACCAAGGCGGTCATCGCCTCTTTGGTCGCCTCCTGTCCCCAGGCCAGGGCTATTTATCATCCTGTTAATTGTGGGATGTTCAAAACTTTCGAAGAGCTCTATCAGTCGGCCACCAAAGAATATGTCCTGCTTCTACCCGGCGACGGGCAATGGCATGCCGATCTGCTTGTTGAGGCATTTAAACTGACAGACAAATACGATATCATCATCGCCCGGCGCAAGGAAAAACAGTACACGCTCTTTCGACATCTGAATTCCTGGTGTTTCAACACGATCATCCCGCTCTTGTTCGGCATCCAGCTTTACGATATTGGTTCGGTGAAATTATTCAAGCGCGAGGTGGTCACAAAAGTTCCCGTCTTTTACCGCAGTGCCTTTACTGAGGCTGAACGGCTGCTGACGGCCCATGCGCGCGGCTACCGCATCGGTCATATCGATGTCGAGCACCGGGCCCGCATCGACGGCAAAGGCCGCGGGGCAAGTTTCAAGAACATCATTAATGCTGTGCGCGACATGATCGACTTTCGTCTAAATAAATGGCCGTCCTTAAAAAAACAACCCACATAAACAGCATCTTGGTCATCGCGGCGCTTATTGTGTTGACCTACGTCCCGCACATCGCGTATGTGACGGATAAGATCTACAGCATCGACCGTTTTTTCCATTTTGATTATTTCGTCATGTCTGCCGGCTGGGCGCATTTAAAAGGCCAGACGATATTCGTGGACGTCAACAGCAATTATAGTGTCGGCATGACGGTGCTGCTAAGCCGTCTGGCAAACTTGGGAGGGGGATTCGATTATCCGGCGATGGCTTTTGTCGTGATGGCGCTGGGTGTTCTCTACTGGTGCATTGGTTTTATGTTCCTGCGGGTCTGGCTTAAGAATGTTTTTTTGGCTGGGGCAGGTATCTTCCTGGCCGTCAATTTAGAGATGTTCCACGGAGGGGTATCACCGCTGGTCTGGCGTTTTCCCAGCGCCACGGTCATCCGCCATTTATTTGACTTAGGGGTATTCTTCGCGCTGCTGCAGCACAGCCGCAGTTCGGATAAAAAATATTTATGGATCGCCAGTCTGTTTTGCGCGGCGGCCATCGCCTATATGCTAGATACCGGTGTGTATCTCACCTTGAGTTTCGCGGCCTATCTGGGCATTCAGCTTTTGGTGAAGCCTCTGCGTCCACAGTTGTTGACGTCGGTCAAAGATGCAGCGCTGCTACTTTTGACGATGATCATTCCTTTTGCCGGGGCGGGTACAATATTATTTCTCATTCAGGGCCCGGCCTTGTTCAGCGCCCAGTATTGGCACAATGCCACGGAATATTCGCGTTTGTTCCTCAACGGCTTCGGGGATCTTCCAGTTACTTATGCGCTAGAGCACAAACAATACATCGCTTTTGCTTTTGGATTATTGATCCCGGTTTTTTATACTGGATCGCTGATATTTGCAACGGCCATGATAGGGCAGGGGCATTATAAGAGAGAACAGTGTATGCTCATTTTTATGTCCTGTTACGGGATGCTGCTCTACCATTATTACATTTTCCGTTCCGGTCCCACCAGTTATGACGCGGTCATTGTCCCGGCGGTATTTTTGTTGTCTTTCTGGGTAAAACAATTATGGGACGTGATTAAACCTTTCGGCCGCATCATGTTGGGAGCCTTTCTTAGTGCGGGCTTGATCGTGATGTTCGCATGTAATCCCTGGTTTAAGGAGTATCCCAATATCTTTTTTAACCCCAAAGCGCACCCGGTCGAACATTTTGATGCGGATCTCAAGGCAGATACGGCATTGATCCAGGGGCTGACCGGTAAAGATGAGCCGGTGGCTTTGATCAGCAGTTTTGAGACTAAGATCTTAATGGCGGCCAACCGTAAGCCGTTATTCTATTATTTTCCGTTCATTTATTCCGTGCCGTTTGATGTGATGGATTTTCACGGGACAGAAATGCTGACCATTGATCGGCTAAAGCGGACCCTGCAGCAGATGCAGCAGAAGCGCCCGGCCTATGTGTTCGTGGAACGCAAGCTTTGGGAAAGACGATTGCATCCGGCGTATTACGCGAAATATTCAGCGTTAACGGTCCTGATGCAGTTTTTGAATGATCTTTATACGCCGTATCAAAATGGACAATATTTGTGCGCTCTCAAATTAAAATAACACACATTCTGATCATCACGGTGTTGAGCTTGATCGGCGCGGCAGCGCTGACAACCGTGCTGGCGTTCATTCTGCCGCCGGCAACGGCACCCGTGTCGTTAAGTGCTGCTGTCATGCCGGAGTGGCAGCAATTGATCGCCCCGGAACGGGACGTTCTCTATTACCGGTGTTTCATTGTGTCGGCGTGCCTCTTGGCATTGGTGATGATGGGGCTATTCAGAACTCAATTGAAACTGCCCAATGTGCTGTTCGCATCGACGTTGTCCGTTTGTGCCGCTGCACTCCTGACAACGGCAGCCTACTTTATCTCTTTGCGCACCCCGTACCCGGCGAATAACCTTTTATCACAGATATTCCCGTTCTTTTCCGACATGATCCGTCCCGAGAGGGAAATGCAGTTGTATGCGTTTTTTATCCTTTGCGCGGTCGTGTTCCAGCTGTTGTGGCTGCGTTTGGCCTGGCCCAGTCGACAAGTTGTTCCTTTCTCAAAGATAAATGACCTGTATGCCTTTAAACGTCCGGCATGGTCGCTAACCTGGATGGACGCTGCGGTCATGGCCGTCACCAGCGCGATGCTGCTGATCCCGGATTGCCGTTATGCCTTAGCCTGTATTTTCTTAGGCGACCAGGCACAGCATTTTGACAGTTTTGTCGGTGGTCCGGCCTGGGCTGCGGTGTCGGGCAATATTTTGGATGTCGATACAGTTTCGCATTACGGGATCGGTATGCCGGTTTTGATCGGTCATGCGGCAGAAGCGTTTGGTGGGGGGCATTTAGGGTTATTAAAAGTCATGATGCTGTGCAATTGGCTGTATTTCATGGCGTGGTATGTGCTTTTGCGGTTGTGGTTTAGCAGCACAGCATTTGCCGCGGCCGCCTTATGGTGCGCTATCCGCCTGCAGATGTTCAATACCAATGAATTCCCGTGCGTGTTCAATTACCCCAGCGCGACGGTGATGCGTTTCTTTTGGGACATCCTTTTCTTTTGGTGCGTCTGGATGTTCTTGCATGAGCCGCAGAAGAAACGTTATCTCGCCGGCGCGGCCATCACCGCCGGTGTTGCGGTCTTTTACATGAGTTCGACCGGGATGTGTCTGGTCTTGACCTTTGGGGCCTTGCTGCTGTGGCTGTTCGTTTCACAACGGATGACCTGGGGGAAGGCGTTATCTTTGGCTGGATGGGGGGCATTGATGCTGATCAGCGCATTTACGGCTTTAGCCTTCACGCAGGGCCGGCATGTGATCGATCCAAAATTCTGGTCCGACGTCGGGGATTTTAATAAATATTTCTTAAATGGTTTTGGCGCGCTGCCGGTGACAGAAGCGCTTCAGGTGAAGAAATACTGGGCATTCGCGATGGGGTTATTCATCCCCGTCAGTTATGTCTGGTCTTTGGTCTATGTGGCCGCGCGCATCGTGCTGCGCCGCTCTGGACGGGAGGCCGTATTTGTGGGCCTATTGTGCCTTTACGGTCTTGGCCTGTACCATTATTTCGTCTCCCGTTCCTCACCATACGGTTTTTATACCGTAGCTGTTGTGTGGGGCATTGTCATGTTCTATTGGCTGCTATACATATCCCGGAAATTACATTGGAAGATATCCGCCGCTGTTGCCGCGGCCGCGTTTTTTTTGTTATGGATCAATCCGCAATTCGCGGCCTATCCCAATGTATTCAAAGGCCTGCGTTATGATCTTTCCAAGGGTGTCGGAGTTTTGCCGCTGCCAAACGGCGGGGAATATTTCAACCACACAGTCATCAAGACGTCGCGTATCCCGGTGCCCAACTCATTAGGGGATTATCAAGAGGGGCTGGTGACAGAGAATGATTTCCATGATCCCCGGGAACTTAAGGACTATTTCAAAAGAGCATTTGATTTCAGCGACGATGCGCGCTTCATTGACGCGCTAACCCAGGAGAAGGACAAGGTGGCATTATTATCCAGCTTCGATGTGATGATCCTAATGCAGGCCAAACGCCGGCCGTTCTTTTATTGCTATCCAACCTTCTTGTCCAGGCCGCTTAGAATGTATTCCATGGCTGTCCCTGAGATCTATACGCTCGACCAGCTAAAGCGCACCATCACCCAGATCGAAACACAACGGCCAAAATATATTTTTATAGAGAAGATTTACGCGCCGCAGAATATAATGTTTGCCAATAACACGCATGCGCTTCAATTATTATTGCTGTATGTCTATCAGCATTACGCGCCCGGCCCCCAAGGGAAATATCTGATGGCGCTTCAAAGGAGATGAGGGATTGTTAAAACGGTTCTTGATCCTGTTAGCTGCGACCATTGCTGGCGCATGTCTGCTTTACCCCGAGATCTTTGTTTTTCACCGGGTGACTTTTCTGTCCTGGGGAGATTATGATATCCCCTATATCTCTGCACATCAGTTGACATCGTTCTTGTATCAGGGAGGTGTCCAGCTCTGGGATTTTTATGGACAAATGCCCCACGCGCTTTTATTTAATACGTTCGGCATTTTTCACATTCCCTAT
>CAZFNI010000013.1:26595-34716 GCA_964520655.1 uncultured Planctomycetales bacterium | reverse complement strand
CTATGCCTTGACCGCCGGGGTTTATTATCTCGGGTCATTCTTCGCCTCGAACTCAGGGGAATATTTCCAGCATGTGTTCTCCGTTGTCTATGTCGGCTCTCTCATTCTGGCCCAAGTCCTGGGTATTTATTTGCTATTATGCCGTCTGACCAAGGACCAGCGGGTCCTGATACCGGCGAGCGTGCTCTTTGGGCTGTTGTTTTGCAACCCCGCCTTAGTGATGGGGTGGTTCTTTCAGACTTTTTATCCGTTCTTGATGTACGCTTTTTTAAGTTTCTTTGTGACTTTGCGGCTGCGGTATCTGTTCTTGTCGCTGTTAATGACGGTCATTTTGCTTAACCAAAGTCTCGTCTACACCTGCTACACATTCTTGACCATTCATCTGTTTTTGGTCGTGTGTTTACTCTGGGCGGTCGCCATGCATGGCAAGGCGCTATTGATGCGTGGCAAGATCGTTGCCGCGTCTATCAAACAATACATCCCGCATCTGGCGGCTTTTGCCGTTTTGTCGATCATTTTACTTGCGCCCTATGTGTATATACAGCTTTTTGAGATCAATACCTTGGAATTCGGCAAAGCCACAAGCCGGATGGCGCATTTGTGGGACATCCGCTATTATTTTCAGAACACCGAGATGTTCGTGCTTGATTACAAACAGTTCTTTATGCATATGCTGGATCTGACGGGGAATGTCGGCTATGTTTCCAGTTATTTCTTCGGCTACATTTTCTTCTTTTTGGCTGCTCTTGCCGTGTGTTGTTCCAGGGATACCAAGAAATGGATCTTTGTCGGGACATTGCTCTTGGTGTGGTTCTTGAATTTTCCCCGCGACCATGTCAATATCGGCTGGATCGCGCATGTGTTGACCGCCATGACCAATCCTTTGGCCATCATCGTCCGTGATTATAATCTGGCCAGCTTGTGCATCGTGCCATTTCTTTTATTCCCCTTAGTCATACTCGGCGTGAATGTGGTCATTGAAGCGGTAGAGAAAAAGACAGGCAATGCTGGACGCTTTATCGCCGCTGCCGCGTTGGCCATGGTATTTGCCTCGTTGACATTGCCCGGACAGCCGGCGCAGACAAAAGTATATCTGTATGTGTTCATGACCGTGTCCTTTTTGGCGGGGTTAGTGATATGTTTTTCTGCTCAGAGATCCCGCCGTATCGCCGGGGCCATTGTGTTAGGGGCTATGCTGTTAACAGACGCGGCTTTTAGCTGGCATCAGGTCAAGACGCAATTATTGACCTATCAGATCCGTCCGCGCGAGGTCATGGTGGCGGATAAACTTTTATGGATGGATTATCAGAATCCCAAGATCTTTCCGTTCGTCGACCATTTTGAGTCGTCTAACATCTATGACGGTGACCATAACCCGTTCTTGTGGACACTGCGGGACGCGAATTTAAGTTTCTTCCATGTGTTAAATCCGGAAATATTCTTTATCCGACCTGACGGACATAATCCCCGCCATGTGTCCTATGGGCAGTGGTGGAAAGACGGATTGATGAAAGCGTATCTGGCGCAGAACCCGCAGGTTTTTTTCTTTGCCCGTCTTGGGGTGCAGTCCCAGCCGGGAATTGTTGAGAATATTGTGTCTCGGGGCCTGGCCCGCGATGTGGTTGCGATCGAAGGGGCAGCGCCGGGGATTTTGCCGTTTATCCCCGAGGCCGTCCATCCGCAGCCGCCTTTGCCGGAGAAATGGACGGTGACGGCCATGACGGGCTTAATGGATTTCTGGGATCGTTTTGATTATGACGGCCGCATGATGGTCTGGAATTTCAAAGTTCATGGTAGTCTCCCCAAGCACATCGCGACTAATGTCTTGGTCAAAGACCCCTCAGTGCGATTTGCTATCCAGATGCCCGAGGGTAAAACAGTGGAATTTGAACCTGTCCAGGGCGGGTTTGTGAAGCCTTTGACTTTTGACATGCAGAACATGAAAGAAGGGGAGGTGAGGGCCGCGCTTCCCATCGACACGTCATTCTCAGGCGCCAAAGGCGTGTTGTTGATCAAGACCAATCCAGCGTTTAGCGTACTTAATGTCGTGAAACACACTAATGATACGACCGTGTTCCGTTATAATGCGCCGGATAATGGCTGGTTGGGGATGCATTTGCCCTATGACCGGCGTTTTCGCGTCAGCGTCGATAATAAGCCGGTCAAGATCTGGAGAATGAATAAGTCATTCATGGCCGTGCCGATCACGCCGGGAACGCATCAGGTCTCTTTGCAGTACGCGCCGGATTCCTGGTTGCGCTTAGGGTTGGTCGCGGCGTTGCTGGCTGCCCTGATCGCTTATGCCGGTTTTATTTTCTTGGCCTTTCGTTTCGAGGATAAACATTCATGAGAAAACATTTATTTTGGATACTGCTGTCGTTCGGCCTTTCTTTTCTCGTCGCGGCATTGATCGCGCCGGACTTATTTCTTTTCCGCCACATCAGTTTTATGGCGGCCCACGACTCAGAGTCACCATTCCATAATACCTTTGCGCTCATCAATCAATGGGCTAATGGCGGATTTGGCATTTATAATCGTTTCGACCAAAGCAGTCTGGCCTTTGCCCATACGACCAGCGGGGTTTACACGGTGTCGAATGTCATCACCGCTTTTCTGTATATGTTGTTTGCCCCGTTTTTGTCTTCCCAGTCAGAAGGATATCAAAGCGTGTATATCTTAGGCTTTCACGGTGTCAACATGCTGCTGCGCACCGTCGGCGGATATTTATTATTATCCCGGTATGATCTTCACAAGGGCGTGATGGTTGTGTCTTTGGTCGTCCTGAACACGCTATTGTCCCTGGCCATCTATCAAGGGCTGTTGACCAATAATTTGTACAGCTATTTCCCACTGATATTGTTCTTTATCTTGGGGTTCGCCGATAAGGGCAAGCTTGAGGACCTTCTGGCCGCGATCGTGGTGTTCGCGATCGCTGTCGCTAATTCTGCCATTATCGCCTTGGGTTATTTCTATGAGCCGGTGCATTTCTTTATTTTAAGCGCGTTGGCGTGGGCTATCTTGACAAAGAGGCATCAACACTGGAATATTGTGCGCCAGCTCAAAGAGAAGAAGTTGAAAGTAGCCGCGGCATTGGCCGTAAGCGCTCTGATCGTCTTGCCCAGCGTTTGGATGGCAAAGCTGATGGGGTCTGATTTCTTCGTCGCTGGTTCAGGGGCGGGAGGGACTCATGGACGGCTGGAGGGGATCTTTAACCGTTTCCTCTATTTTTTGCAGTCGCAGCCGAATATGTATAAACCTTCCAGATTCTTTATGGAATCTTTGAATTTTCTGGATAACCGCTGGGAAGGGACTTATGTATTTATCGGGTTTGGCGTCTTTCTGTTGACGTTGACCGCGCTGATATTTTCCCGGCATCAGGTCAAATGGGTGTTCTTAGCGACGATCATTTTGGTCATTTTCTCCAATATGCCGCTAGATCCCTGGTCTGTATTTTCATTTGCGCACTGGATCAATGTGATCAGTAATCCTTTTTCGTTTTTGTTGCATTCTTTCGGCATGCCAGCATATCTGATGCTGTTCGCGTTTTTGCCGTTGGTAGCGTTTGGCCTGCAGGTCATCGTGGATATACCAAATCAAGTTTGGCGGAAATATCTGTTGATGGCGATCGGCGCTCTCTTGGTCTTTGATCATGCGGCAGCGTTCATTTACGTGAAACAATATCACAACAAGGACATGATTATTTCCCCGCGGATCCGCTACCCGCTGGCAGGGATGACCCCGATCGTGGTCGAATACCAGAACCCGATGACCCTGCCTTTCCCGGAACATATCCACGCAGCGCCGATCCCCGTCGGGATGCCAGTGCTTAATTCTAATCAGAATGTGGTGGGATTATTCTATAAGTATGTCGACCTGGAGCGTTATGCACTTGTGGAACCGTCATTATATAATCCCTTGCCGATCAGTTATAAAGACATGTATGACGACAAGGACGGGCCGGATCGTAGTTTCGTGCAGTATTATGTCAGTCAGGACGCCCGCTGGGTGAGGACCGTTCCTGTCGGGATCCCAGCCGATGCCATGCCGAGGATGAATTGGTTTGCCATGCATTTAGATCAGCAGGTGGCATTATTAGACGGTGCCGATGGGCAAACACCGGGCATCACGCAAAATCCCCAGGAGGTTTTATCCAGGCCTCAGCCGACGCTGCCGCCGCGCACAAGTACGGCAGAGTTTGACCTGTCTAAAGCCCGTAAGATGAAGGGTGAGAAATTTGATATCTATGCGTTTGATCTCCCGAAGGAATTCCCGGACTATATGGCCAGCACTGTTTTTACCAAAGATGCCCAGGACCTTCAAGTCAAGCTGGGCAATGTGGCCTTAACGGGAGTGCAAGGCAAGATCACACAGGCCATGTCGTTCGATATTAATAATATCCATCGAGGAGAGCTTCGGCTGTCCCTGCCGCATGATGCTCCGGCGGCATTGCCTAAAGTTGTATTGTCCTGGCAGCGTTCGGGCGAGATCATTGATTATTGGAAGAATACCCACGACAAGATAGGGTTCACCTATCAAGCGCCCCACGACGGCTGGCTGTTGCTGCATATGCCTTATGATGCGAAATGGCGTTTGAGTATCGACGGGAAAAATGCGGCAATATCAAAAGCCAATAAATATTTTCTGGCAACCCCTATCGTCCAAGGAAGCCATCAGGTGTTGTTGGAATATTGGCCCAACAATCTGCTTATCCCGATGCTGATCCTTTCGATCGTGCTGATCTTCTTAAGCTTGATCGTCGTGGTCCGTTTTGGCTTGAGGTGATCCTTACGGCTTGGCTAAAGCGTTCTTGATCTGCGCCAATGTGTCCAGAAATTCCGGGACATTAGGCGACAATTCATTGGCTTTAACGGCTGCCCGCAGTGCTTCGTTAAGATCCCCTTTTTTCTCAAATATCGACCAGGCCAGATTATTGAGCACCAGCGGCTGCTTTGGATTGATATCCAATGATTTACGATAGGCAATAACTGACTGATCCCATTCCTGGCGCATTTGATGCGTCATGCCGATCTTCGTCCAGGCCAGAGCGAATTTCGGGTCTTTCTGCGTGGCTTTTGTAAAAACCTCGAGAGCTTTCTCTGTCTCGTTGCTCGTCAGGTAAATATCGCCCTTGAGGATCAATGCACGAGGCAGGTCAGGATAGGCGGCCAGGAGTTTGTCCAGAGTTTCCAATGCTTTGGGGAAATTCTTTTGTTTCCCATAGGCATTCGATAAGGCCTCCAGTGGGAGCGGGTTTTTTGGTTCCAGCTGGCTGGACTTTGTAAAATGTTCGATCACTTCCTGTGGTTCCTGGTTTGTGTTAGATAAGGCTATCCCTAAGGCATAATGCGCACCGGCATTATCCGGGTTGATCGCAAGGACTTTGCGGTACATATTGATCGCTTCGCTGGTTTTTTCAAGCGCGTTTAAGTACAGGTCGCCTAAGTCCAGAAAGGGTTTCTCCGAACCAGGGTTAAGAGCTGCGGCCTGTTTGAATGCGGCTTCAGCCTTATCAAATTTCTTCTGTGTATAAAGATAGCGGCCCCAGGCGAGGTAGAGGCTGTCATCATCCTTGATGCGGGTCAACGCTTCATTGAGGATAGCCCCAGCCTGGTTGATCTGCTTCTTTCTGAAATAGACTTCTGATAACCCCAGGATCGCATTCACGTAACGGCTGTCCTTCTCCAAACTCTTCTCAAAAGATCTTTGCGCTTTTGTATAGTCCTTCCGGGACAGATGATCCACGCCTTCTTGGTAAAGCTTATTAACGGCAGCATTCTTGCTGGTTTTGGCCGAATAGCCTGAAGGGTCAAAAGGTTCAGGGTTTTCGATCAGAAATGCGAAAGAAGAGTTCATGGGTAATGCTAATAAGAGAAGGGATGCGAATAGAAAGGATTGGGGTCTCATAATTTTTTCTCGTATAAATGATCATGGATCTATCCTCTAAAATACAAGCTTAGAAGATAGATCCATGATCTTAAGCGTTATTAAAAATTACGCCATTTTGAAACGAAAACCAGCAAACCCGAGCAACCCGGCGCCTAACAGAAGAACTGTCGGGGGTTCCGGAACAGGGCTTGTTGGATCTGGTAGCGGAGTACCGCCGACACCTTTGAACCCGAAAATAAAGGTCGCAGGTGTACCAAGCAATTTGCCATCCGCGGTGGTGGATTGACCTAAGGAGAAAACCTCAGCGCCAACCTTACCCAAAGCGGCAAATGCTGATTTTTCATCAGGTGTAGCACCATAGAAGATGCTGAAGCTCTTTGATTCGCCATCAGCTAAAGAACCGAAGCCGAAGTCAAAGAGAGCGCCGTGATCACCAGGGCCGCAATCGGTGAAATTGGCATTGTTCGCACAACCATAACCCATTGCACCGTGATCGCCAGAGTAAGGATTTGGGTTAGCAAAACCATTATCACTGGTGTGCAGTAAGTTCGTAGCGCCCCAGCCGCCGATCGTGACATATTCACGGAATTCGGTCGGAGGAACGTCCCAATCCATGGCGCGGGTATAGCGGACATCGCTGACCGTGCTACCAGTTGTATTGGTGATGGTGACGATATCTTCATACAGGGCAGAAGAAGCAGAAGGAACATAATTCTGCTTGATCTTAAACCCAGGAAGATTGGTCAACGATACGATGGATGTTGCTGTGCTGGCTGTTGACGTGAAAGAATCAACAGTCATGTTGTTGATGCCGCCAGCTGAGATGTCAGCATTAGCAGACTTGATCCCAGAACCAGTGGTGGCCGCAGCGCCCCAGCCTTCGCAAATACAGCCTGGAGATGTAGCATCTCTTAAAGACCCATCAGCGAATCTGAAAGCAACACCAACTGTACCGCCAGCCCCGTTAGAGGTTTTGGTGATACCATCGGTAAAGCCTAAGTGGCCTTGGTTATTGACACCTAAATAGATGCCGCTACCATTGGTGATGACAGCAGCTGCATGAGCGGATGAAGCAACCGTCAAGAGTGCCCCGAAAAACAAGAAAACAGATAAAACAGAACCCAACTTCCTCATTACTACCTCCTTTGATTGTTGCCACTACGGTTATTGCCAAAGCTCAAAGACTAGACGGGAATAATAGCAATTTTTAAAAAATTTGCAAGAAAAATTTTCGATGCGGATGATTTTATGAAAATGACTGATTTTCTCCGTCGGAGAATGTGGTGAAATAAGTCCATGGAGCTTAATGATGGGCAATCAGATATATATTATAGAAAGAATGAACAAGGGAGAAATAAGGGAGAAATAATGGTGTCGTGTGAATTTATTCAAGAGTTGCCGGGTTGTTTCTTTGGATAAATGTTTTGTGACACATAATACATAATGTTATTAATAGCATTGAAATTGTAATAATAAATGTCTATAATAGCATATATTATTGATAATATAATGCTATAAGGAGCATGATATGAATTACTGGAATCGCAAGGCAATGCGGGATCAGCTAGAAGAAAAGATGAGATCATTAAGAGATTTGGATCCGGCGTTTGTGCCGGCCAAAGGCTGGATCAGGTCTATTCGCGATGCTTTAGGGCTTTCGGCCAGGCAGTTAGGTCGAAATGTCGGTATTGACCAAAGCAGGGTGTCACGTTTGGAAAATGCGGAAGTTGCTGGTAATCTTAAGCTTTCTTCTTTGCAAAAGATCGCCAAAGGTATGAATATGCGGTTTGTGTATGGGTTTGTTCCAGAGAAGCCGATGGAAGAGCTCGTGCGCGGTCAGGCCAAAGCGATCGCGTCCGTTAAACTCAAAGCTCTGCATGAAGCAATGGCCAAGGAGCAGCAGGGGCTTTCACAAGAAGAACAGGACATTGTTCTTAACGACATGATCGAAATGATCCTCTTTAAGCAGCCCAGGAATTTTTGGGACAAGAGTGCTTCATGAATTTTTTGTTCGACATATGAGAGTAAGTTTGATATAACTGAACGTCATTTTAGAATTTGTGGTATACTTTTGAATATTTTACATGAAAATTTACGGGGAGTAGCGCAGTTGGCTTAGCGCGCTTGCTTTGGGAGCAAGAGGTCCCGGGTTCGAGCCCCGGCTTCCCGATCTTTCATTTACTCCTCATGAAACGCGACCACGCCAAACTGATCTGTGATGTTGGTGAATTAACG
>CAZFNI010000013.1:0-26495 GCA_964520655.1 uncultured Planctomycetales bacterium | reverse complement strand
ACTCCTCATGAAACGCGACCACGCCAAACTGATCTGTGATGTTGGTGAATTAACGGGGCTTTTTCATGATTCCCCCAGCATGGATGATTTTCTGCGGAAGATCACTTCCATGATCAGTGCGCACATGTCGTGCGAAGTCTGTTCCATCTATTTGTATTATCCCCAGCAGAATGAATTGATTTTAAAGGCCACCGAGGGGCTTGAGCCATCTTCCGTCGGTCGTGTGACCATGAAATTGGGCGAAGGCTTGACCGGACAGTCCCTGAAAGAGCACCGTGCTATCTGCGAAGGCCAGGCGAAGAACAATCCTAATTTCCGGTTTTTCCCAGGCATCGGCGAGGAACGTTTTGAGTCATTCCTGGCGGTACCCATTGTGCGCGGCAGCGTCGAGATCGGGGTCATGGTCATCCAGAGCCTGCGCAAGAATTATTTTACGTCCGACGATATCCAGATCATGCGCGCCATCACGGCCCAGTTGGCGACAACGATCGAGACCGCCAGGCTTCTGATCACACTTAATGAGAATAAGGCCGCGCCGCCTAAAGCCGCAGCGACCACAACCGACCTGAAATTCATCATCGGCCGCAGCGGTGCCGCGGGAGCGGCGCTGGGCAAGCCGGCCATGATCGATCAGGGCGCGGTCGATCTGGAAAGATTTGCCGTTGCGGGGAAGAAATTCTCGAAAGGGGATCTTGTCCTTGCTCTCGAGAAAAGCGAGCAGCAGCTGCAGGACCTGCAGCAGGAGATTGAGTCAACGCTCTATGATGTGGCCGGGCTTATCTTTACCGCGCAGATGCTGATGCTTAAAGATAAAGGGTTCACCGACCAGATATTCGCGCGGGTTGAGCAGGGTGAGGACGCCGCGGATGCCCTCAGGTATGTGGTTGAGGATTATACGCGTAAATTTGAGACGATCTCCGACGGGTATCTGCGGGACAAGATCTACGACGTCAAAGACGTAGGCCGACGTGTCCTGGAGAATCTGACAGGGCTTTCAGGCCAGCATGATTATGTGCAGGACCATATCGTTATTGCCCAGGAGCTTTTCCCCTCGGACGCGTTAAAACTTTTCAGCCAAAAGGCAAAGGGATTGATCCTGCTAAGCGGCGGTGTTTCTTCCCATGTGGCGATCCTCGCTAGATCGCTTAATATCCCTCTTGTTATCGTCGGAGAGAAGCGGCTGATCGACCTGCCTGCCGACACCATGGTGCTCTTAGACGGGGCCATGGGGCATGTGTATATCAACCCGACCGATGAAGTCACCAAGCGGGTGCTGGAAAGGGAACTGCTTAATAAGGATATTGAGCATTTAAAGTCCAGCATCAGCACCCACCCCAAGACCAAAGACGGCGTGCTGGTGTCTTTGCTGGCGAATATCAATTTGTTAGGCGACCTGACAGCGGCGAGGGAATTTCTGGCGGACGGCGTTGGGCTTTACCGCAGTGAATTCCCATTTATGATCCGCAGCAGTTTTCCGTCGGAAGAAGAGCAGCTTCTGATCTATAAACGTTTGATCGAGGGGATGCCGGGCAAGCAGGTCAATTTTCGTACGCTTGATATCGGCGGTGACAAAGTACTGTCATATTATGATTACAAGCATGAGGAAAATCCGTTCCTTGGGCTGCGTTCCATCCGGTTCTCTTTAAAACATAAAGATGTGTTCACTACCCAGATCCGTGCGATCCTGCGCGCCGGACAAAATGAGAATGTGCGTATCTTCTTCCCCATGATCTCGTCGGTCGATGAGTTCATGGAAGCCAAAGGCATAGTCCAGGAATGCATGCATGAGCTGGAAAAAGAAGGATTAGAGCACCAGAAAGACCCAAAGCTCGGCGTGATGATCGAATTGCCTTCGGCCATTGAGATCATTGACGAGCTGGCCCAGGAAGCGGATTTTTTCTCGATCGGGACCAATGACCTGATCCAGTACCTTTTGGCGGTGGACCGCACCAATGACATGGTGGCGGATATGTATGTGCCTCATCACCCGGCCGTGTTAAGGGCGTTAAAGAAGATCATCGACGCGGCCGACCGCAACGGCAAGGACGTGTGCATTTGCGGCGACATGGCCCATGAACCCAAAATGATCCCGCTGCTGTTAGGTATGGGCTTGAGGAAATTCAGCATGGATGCCAGGTATTTGCCCAAGATCCATCAGGTCTTATCCTCTATAACAATGGAAAAGTCCCAGAAGCTGGCCTCCCAGATCTTAAAAGAAAGCAAGATCGCTCGGACAGCGCAATTGTTAGATGAGTTCGCAGCCCATGCCGGTTAAGTCTTTCCTGCAAGCACGCAACCGCGTCCTGATCGCGGCGGCTGTTGTGTTGTTTGTTGTCCTTTTGGCGCTGAAACTGGCCGTCCCGATCAATTTGGCTGCCGTCGATATAGGCCGTCACATTGTTAATGGCCAGCTGGTCTTGGCCGGCAATACCGACATCCTGTACAAAAATTTCTATTCGTTCTCCTATCCCGACTATCCATTTGTCAACCATCACTGGTTCTTCGGCGTGATCGCCGCGTTAATTTTCAAATTCGGCGGATTTACGGCATTATCGTATTTCTTTATAGCGGTGATGGCGGCTGCGGTGCTGCTGTTCTTGGGAGCGGCATTTTTACGAGGGCACAAGGAGTTGTCCCTGTTATTGGCATTTCTCGTCTTGCCGGTATTGTGGGACAGGCATGAGATCAGGCCTGAGGGGATCAGTTTATTGATGATGGGACTGTATTTTTATGTGTTGACCCGTTTGTCTTTAGGCAAGATCAGGCACGGGACGGCTTTTATTATTTTGACCATTGCCCAGATCATCTGGGTGAACACGCATATTTTCTTTTTTATGGGGCCACTGCTTGTAGCGGTCTTTTTATGGGAGGGGAAGAACCGCGGCTGCAGCGTCTGTGTGAAGCGATCCGTGCCCCTGTTATTGTTGACGACCTGTGTGAATATCATTAATCCGTCGGGGCTGGCTGGGATGCTGACGCCGTTTAATATCTTCAAAGGCTTTGGATATCGCTTGGCGGAGAACCAGAACGTATTTTTCATGATGTCATTTTTTCCAAAGCAAGGAATGTATCCATATTTCCTGTGCATCGCGGCATTGGGTGTTTTGGGTATCGTCATCGCTTTCTGGTCGAGAGGGTTCAAGAAGAATATTGCTTTTGTCGTGTTGTTATGTTTCACCGCAGCTGCGGGTATTAAAGCAGTGCGTTTGATGCCGGCATACGCGGTTTTTCTTATCCCGCTGGGTAGTTTTCTTTTGTCCCAATATCAGGACCGCTTATCGCATCAGGCGCAATCTGCCGTTAGAACGTTGATGCTTGTACTTGTTTTTTCCATTGGTGGATATCACGCGATGCAGATCAAACCGGATGAGGTTCATATTGGTTTATATCCCGGCGTCAATGCCTCGGCGGAATTTTTTAAAGCCCGGCAGATCAAAGGGCCCATTTTCAGTAATTATGACATCGGTGGGTATTTGATCTATCACCTGCATGATCAGGAGAAGGTTTTTGTCGACAACCGCCAGGAAGCTTTCCCCAAAGAATTTTTCAAGGATGTCTACATCAAGATACAGCAGGATGAAGCGGCGTGGCAGAAAGCACAGGAGCAGTTTCAGTTCAATGTCATTTATTTTTACCGCCACGATTTGACCGACTGGGGACAGGGATTCTTGATCGCCCGCATCAACGATCCCCAATGGGCGCCGGTGTATGTCGATGACGTGGCGATCATGTTCTTAAAGCGCAATGACAAAAATATGGCGTTGATCCGACAATTGGAACTGCCTAAGTCGATGTTCGCTGTCAGGAAGGGCTGATTATTCGTCGTGGTCTAGCTTGCGCATGAAGAAGGTGCAGCCGGCAACGGCTAAGATCGCAAGGCCGAAGTAAAGCATCTCGATGGGTGTTTGGAAATGAGTGCTCAGGATCGTCTTAAAGAAGCTGACGATCAAGACCATGATGATGACCTTGATGAGCTTGTTCTTTAATTCATCCAAGGTTGTGATCTCAAGGATATTGTGCTGGCTGCCGTCGCCTTCATGGGCGATGTCGATCCTGGAGACGAATAGTTCGTAGATACCGAAAGCAAAGATCAGAAGCACGATCCCGATCAAATACAGGTCAATGGCGCCGATGATGCCGATGAGCAGCTGGGGATAATCTGGTTCATGCGCCCCTTCGGGAAACATGTGTTTGACGGTATGGTATATCTCAAAACTGCCGGCGAAGAATAAGGCAAAAGCGGCGATAAGCCCGAAGATGACCGCGGCCATCACGATCAGACGGGACTGCCATAAGAGTGATTCAAAAATCCTTTCGAGCAATCCTGATTTGTTCTTGTTCATGACGTTTAATGTAATCGCTTAATGGCATCTTGTCAATATCTTGCTGGTCCTGATGCATGATGGGGGCAATTGAATTCTTGTCGATAGAGGCGGTTTATGGTATAAATTGTTCTTCAGTTTTGCGCCATGGTATATTTGATGCGATGTCCCAGTAGCTCAGCTGGATAGAGCAACAGCCTTCTAAGCTGTGGGCCGCACGTTCGACTCGTGCCTGGGACGTTTTTTTTATTGTGGCTTTTTGGTTTTTCTGGTAGTTTATAGCACTTAAAAATGACTTTTATGGTGGGTGTAGCTCAGTTGGTTAGAGCGGAAGATTGTGGATCTTCAGGTCGCGGGTTCAAATCCCGTCACTCACCCCAGATTTATAACCCTTTATAAGGTTTTTGGGCCTTGTAAGGGGTTTTCTTTTTTCTTGAAATTAGATACAAACATGTTATATTTACATTGTACATATGACCGAAATTCATTTTGAATGGGACAAGTCAAAAGCAGCGGCCAATAAAAGAAAGCACGGCGTTTCTTTCGAAGAAGCGCAGACTATTTTTTATGATGATAACGCCGTTCAATTCGATGATCCCGATCATTCTAAGAACGAAGAAAGATTTATCATGTTAGGCATGAGTTATAAATTAAGAGCATTGGTAGTTTCTCACTGTGAAAGGCATGGAGATGTTATCAGGATTATCTCAGCTAGAAAAGCTAACCGAGAGGAAACTCGCTATTATACGGAGGAAATAAGATGAGAAAAGAATATGATTTTACAAAAATGAAAGGGCGTCGTAATCCTTACGCAGCTCGTCTAAAGAAGCTAGTGACAATCCGGCTTGGTTCTGATGTGGTGGCTTATTTTAAGGATCTAGCCGCTGAAATGGATGTGCCTTATCAAAAGTTAATGAATATGTACTTGAGAGATTGTGTTGTTTCGCATCGCAAAATCCAGTGGGTTGCCAATTAAACAGGTTCTAACCTTCTTCAACCAGCGACCCCATGCTTTTGACTAACATAAACCCCTGTGACTACATCAGTTGCAGGGGTTTTGTTTTGACTGCTGACGGGAGGTTAGAACTTTTTAGATATGTAGATAAGAAATATATTATCTACGAAAACATAGATTGACAAATTTTTATCTACGGATTACACTTGATTCATGAAAAGAACAGGTCATTACATATCTCAATTGCAGGGGGAACTTCAATACAAAGCATTTATTCCAAATGCTTTGCCATTCGCTTTACATTGGGATGATAAGCTTCATCAATTGGTATCTCAAGCAGATCAATCATTGGGAAGACTAGATGGCATTGCTGAGATTCTTCCTGATGTTGACTTTTTTATTTTTATGTATATCCGTAAGGAGGCTACTCTTTCAAGTCAAGTGGAAGGGACGCAAGCAACATTCTCGGATGTTCTAAAGGCCGAAGCGAAAATCAAGGATCAGGAGATACATAAAGATGTTGATGAAATTAGAAATTACATTCAAGCCATGAACCATGGATTGGATCGCATTGAATCATTTCCTTTGTCTTGGAGGCTAATCCGGGAGATTCATTCCACTTTATTGAAGGGGGTGCGTGGAGAGAATAAATATCCAGGAGAATTTCGTAGCAGCCAAAATTGGGTGGGTGGTGCAACAATCCGGACTGCTCGATATATTCCACCGCCAATACACGAAATGAAATCTTCACTAGATAATCTTGAAAAATTTATGCATGATTCTCCAGATCTTCCCGTCTTAGTTAGGGTAGCGTTATTGCATGCGCAGTTTGAAACTATTCACCCTTTTTTGGATGGCAATGGAAGAGTTGGGCGGCTGCTTATAACGTTTTATTTATGTCAACAGAAAGTATTATCGAAACCGTTACTTTATTTATCTGAATATTTTAAGAAATATAGAAGTGATTATTATGAAAGACTGGATAGCTATCATGAGAAAGATGATATTGAAGGATGGGTTAAGTTCTTTTTAGAGGGAGTTTCTTTAACTGCACAAAATGCCGTTTCTACGACTCGTAAGATATTAAAATTACGCGAGCAAGATTTGGAAAAGGTCATGACCATGGGAAGATCTCAAAGTGGAAAACGCCTTCTGGATTCTTTGTATAAAACACCATATATAAAGACTAAAGATGTAGAGAAAGTATCGGGTTTAAGTAATCCTAATGCATTGACTTTGATCAGAAAATTCCAAAAA
Source organism: uncultured Planctomycetales bacterium (assembly GCA_964520655.1). Lineage (GTDB taxonomy): Bacteria > Omnitrophota > Gorgyraeia > Zapsychrales > Fredricksoniimonadaceae > JACQQW01. Next base: position 19,961 of record CAZFNI010000013.1, on the reverse strand, counting down.
GCTGGAATCTTGAAAGAAATTACAGGACAGCAGCGTAATCGTGTTTATGTGTATGAGGCATATCTAAAGCTTTTTGAATAAAACAGGTTCTAACCTTCTTTACCCAGCGACCCCATTTCTATAATGTCGTAAGTTATTAAAAAATAATGGCTTACGACATTAGTATTTCTACCCCTGATGGGACTTCCGAACCTCCTGCCGTAAACACTCAAGTACATTGTCGTTATCTCCAAAATGTGGCATACTTTCCGTATGTCAGTATTTAAATCTTTTTATAGAATAATAGCCCTCACGCTCAGCTGCGCGTTTGTCACAACTTCAATTAACGTTCCTTCAGCCCAGGCTGAGGAGATCGTGGTTCCTGTCATGCCTGCACCGGGGAGCATGGTTAATTTAAGCCCCGCCTATGAACCAGCTTTTCTAAAAGGGATTGTCATTCATCCAGACAATGCCTTGAAGTTTGATTTTATTGTGCAAAGAGGCGACGGCAATCTTTCCGAAGATCAAAAGAAAATTGAGTATAACAAGCTCATCAAATACTTCCTGGCATCATTGGCAGTTCCCGACAAAGACCAATGGGTTAACCTCTCTCCGTATGAAAAGAACCGCATCATCAAAGATGATTTGGGAAAGACCGAAATGGGCCGCGACCTGCTGGCCCAGGATTATCTGCTTAAACAAATCACTTCATCATTAATCTATCCCGAAAAAGGTCTGGGCAAGAAGTTCTGGGATGAAGTTTATGCCAAGGCCTATAAAGAATACGGCAACACCAACATTCCGGTAAATACATTTAATAAGGTCTGGATAATGCCGGACAAGGCTGTCATTTACGAAAAAAATAATACTGCCTACGTCGTTGAAAGCCGGTTAAAGGTTATGTTAGATGAAGACTATGTGTCCTTGCAGAAGCACAATGCCAATCAAACTCATCCCTTCACTTCCAAAATTGTCCGTCAGATTATTCTTCCTGCCATTGAAAAGGAAGTAAATGAGGGCAAGAATTTTGCGCTTTTGCGCCAAGTGTACAGCGGTATGCTCTTAGCTGCTTGGTATAAACGCGCACTTAAGGAATCATTGCTGGGCAAGATTTACGCTGATAAGGCGAAGGTTAGAGGAGTGGACCAAGACCCCAAAGTCAACGAGGCGATTTATGAACAGTACCTGCAGGCCTTTAAAAAGGGTGTGTTCAATTATATAAAAGAAGATGATGACCCTTATACTCAGCAAGTTATTCACAGAAAATATTTCTCCGGTGGGACAGTGGGATGGGGCCAGGACTTTGCAGATCACGCCCAAATAATCCACGAATTTAAGACCGATCAGGCACAAACTGCGACGGCGGGATTTTCCGAACTAGATGCGGTTACTGCAGATTTACAGCTTCAAGATAAGGCGATATCCGGAGGAGATTATGCCATGCGTAGCGAGGCGAGCAAATTTCGTAAACAAATAGCTGAGGAAATTCGCTCATTAGCCGTCACGTTCCAAGTTAATAAGATTGACGATCTCAATGCTCGCCTAGGAGTTATTCAATCATTTGAGAATGCAGTTAATGAGGATGAGATCGGTCCGTTTCAACAGCGGGAAGGAAACATTATTCGAATGAGAGACAGTGTAAAGGAAAACGAAATGTTTCATCTGACCGGCGCTTTGAAGGATGGCCGATCGGTGGAAATATATCGAATACCCAGTCACGGAGTCAAAAATCTGAAGTCCGGTTATAAGGAGAGGCATTTTTATGTCTTTAGAATTGAAGGAGAGATCGTAGGGTATGGTATTGCAACGAACCATGATTCCACATTGAAAAGCGGTGACCAAATGGAGCCGGGTTTTGACATTTTGGTTAAATACCGTGGAGGACGTGGAAATGTAAGATTTGAGTCAAAGGAACTTTTTAATCTTTTTCTGGCTGCCGCATTCCGAATGGGAGCAAAGAAGTTTATGGTGAGTGAGGAAAGTGAGTTTGGAAGGAATGTAGAAGGAGTGAAGGGCAAACGACATGTAACCTTGGGGTTGTGGGTGGGGCGAGGTTTTGTCCTGAAAGAAAAGATTCAGGATATTGATCGGCTGTTCCTAAGAATTGTCCAGGAACGCTATCGATTGACACCGGACGATGCTCAGGAACTGCTTAATGACAAATCTTTGGACCAAGACCGTTGGTGGGAGTTTACACCAACGATGAATGATCCGAGTCCCGAAGCTGCCGCCGTAGAGACAAAAATATCGAGCGGTGATAATGCAATGAACGGCAAAGAGACTAAATTAAGTCCGGGGGGTATAGATTTAAATTCCGCTAACTTTAGTATAACCATAAAACGAGACGGCAAAGGTGTTCCGCTACCGTTGGTCCAACAAGATATGGCCCAATTAGGCCGCATTCAGGGCTTTGTGCCGCGGATTATCGAAATCCGTCCTGCCGCTAGCCTGCCTATTTTAAGTGAGCTGAAACAAAAGCTGCAAGCCCAGCCGACTGCCCTGGCTAACGCATCATAAGGAGGCCATTAAAGCGGTTCTAACAGTATTAAGCCAGCGACCCCATTCTTCTAGAAAACTCTCTTGTGGTATTAATTGTCACAAAGGTTTATTATTTTTTGGGCTATGTTATTATTTATAAGTTTTTAGTTTTTCACTGGATTCATAATCTTAAGGAGATATCGATGAAAAAGGTTTTTATTGTGATGTTGGTTCTGGGCTTCTTTTGTTTGGTGACAAATGCCTTTGCGGAAAAGGCGGATGACCTAAGGGTTTTGATGAGGGATGCAAGGGGGGCTATCACGGCCATGGCTGCGGAAGATGCTGTCAATTTCTGTGACGAGGCGTTGAAGCTGGACCCCAGCTTTGCCGAGGCTTACGCGAACCGTGCGGAGGCGAAGGGTATGCTTAAAGACCTGGATGGGGCAATGGCGGACGCGAAAAAGGCGATCGAGCTTACGCCTGATGCGAAGGAGATAAATCCTGCCTATTATGTGCGCGCCATCCTGTCTCTGGACTATGCGGCAGAGGCGGAGAAGGCTTTGGAGTTCATCAACAAGGCGATCGAGCTTAAAGGGGATGAACCTTTATATTACGATATCCGCGCCGAGATCCACGAAAAAATGGGTAACACGGAATTAGCTGAGGCTGATAGAGACAAGGCTGCATCCATCAATCAGCAGTAGGGGGTATTGTTTTTATAAATAGGAAAAGAATTTTTTAACACGAGTAACTTAGTGATTTCTTTAACCCTTGTAACTCGACGAGTTGCAAGGGTTTTTGATTGTTGAGGGGATTTAGAGCTTGAAATACAAACATTCTCTGTTAACATACTTCTGGGTCTGGAAGTAATTCTTCCAGAGGTATTATTGATGGTCGGGCCGCCATCTGATTGAAAGATCAGGTGGCGGCTTTCTTTTTTTATAAAACATGACGAGGTTGACAATGGTTATTGTTTTTTGCGGGTTATTGATCCTTGGGATCATTACAAGTCAGATGTTTAATTTAGCTCTTGTTAAAGACATCTTGAATATGGTCACATCAATTTGTCTTGCCTATATCATGATCGAAGTTGGTTTTGAATTCTCAACAAGCAAACGGAAAATAAGCAGCTATCGGTGGGATTTTATGGTTGCCTTGATCGCGGCAATATTGCCTGCGATATTATGGTTTATTTATTTTAAAGTGTTGATCCATGGTGCGTGGCAGCCAGCTGTTTTATCGGGGCTTTCCAGCGCACCAACTTCAGCCGGTGTTTTGTTCGCGATGATGATGGCGGCGGGATTAAGTTCCACCTGGGTATTTAAGAAAGCGCGGACTTTGGCGGTGTTGGATGATCTGGTCGTTATCTTGTTATTGATCCCGCTGCAGATCGTCATCCATGGGTTTGATCTTGGTTCCATTATTGTTCTGGTGGTGATCATTGGGTTCTTGTTTGCTTCTTTTCGTTTTCAGAATTCTATATATTGGCCTTTAGGCGAGAAATGGTTTTTGTTCTACGGTTTTGTTCTAAGTGCAGTGTTATTTATTCTTAGAAATACCGTCCACATCCATCTGGAAGTGCTGATACCCGCGTTCATGCTGGGATGTCTTATTCATCATCAGGATTCGCATCAAAAGATAACGGTGGTACATAAAACATGGTCTTTGGATGTGGTCATTAAGGGCCTTTTTATGTTCTTAGTCGGCGTATCTTTCCCGAAGGTCTCAATCGGGGGTGTTTCTTTGTGGACCACTGTGGGGCATGTTCTTGTTCTAACGGTATTAGCTAACTTAGGGAAATGTTTCCCAGCTTTGTGTTACCGAAAAGAAGTTTGCTTAAAGGAGCGGTTGGCATTAAGTATCGCGATGTTCCCTCGTGGGGAAGTAGGGGCTGCTGTTTTGCTCATTGGGATCGGATATGGTTTTGGCGGGTATATAACGACGCTGGCCATGTTGAGCCTGGCATTTAATCTGGTGTTGACGGGCGTTTTTGTGTGGCTGGTAATTCGTATTTTAGATACGGTGAAATGAAAGGAAAGTTCCAATGAAAATCACACTGAGACTCATTCTTTATTTAGTAACCATCGTGGCGTTGGTAGCGTTTACTTTTTCGTTCTTACAGGCCCGCCAAGAAAGAGAGAGGCTTCAAGGTGAGTTGGAGAAAAGAGCTAATTTTATCGGTGATAGTTTAAAGCTATCAGTCGAGCCATTATTGGCCGCGGATAATAATATATATAACTTGCAGCGAATCGTTAACCGTTTCTCCAATCGTGAGAAATTGATCGGAATTGATATACATGACACAAGGGGTAATTTGATCGTTGCTTCTGAGGGGATCCGTTCTAAGTTGAATGAAAATTCTTCCGTCGTAGCTGTAGGAGTTCAGGAGGTTGAACGGCAGGGAACTGAATATGGGAGTTTTGTTGATCTAGGCGGGCAATCCTTATATGCATATGCTGTTCCTTTATCCAATAAAGACAAAACTTCTCATGTGCTCACATTATTTTACGACGTTGACTATATTCGTGAACGTGTTTTCAGGCTTTTGATCAACGGGTTCTTAAGAGCCTTGGTGCAGGCGCTATTGATCTCGTTGACCACATTTATCATTATCTTCTACAACGTGATGGCTCCGATCAAACGTACAACGGAATGGATCAGACGCATAAGAAAGGGGGATGCTTCACGGCCGCTGCCAGAGAAAGAACAATTATTGTTAGGCCCGTTAGCTTCGGAGATCTCAAAGATGGCCAATAGTTTACAGATGGCAAGAGCCGCCGCAGAAGAAGAGGCAAGGCTTAGATATTCTTCTGAGTCGAGATGGACTCCCGAACGATTAAAAGAATTCGTGCGTTTAAAGTTGGAGGATCGGCCATTGTTTGTTGTATCCAACCGCGAACCTTACATGCATATTAGGAATGATAAAGATAAGATCGAATGCATTGTCCCGGCAAGCGGTCTGGTCACAGCACTTGAACCGGTGTTGAATGCCTGTGGAGGGACGTGGATCGCTCAAGGCAGCGGGAATGCTGATCGTGAGACGGTTGATAAGGATGACAGGATCCGTGTTCCGCCGGAAGAACCAAAGTATACATTACGGCGTGTGTGGGTCGAGAAAGAATTAGAAGACGGATTTTATTCTGGATTCTCTAATGAGGGTTTATGGCCGCTTTGTCATATCGCGCACACTAGGCCGATCTTTAGGTCAAAAGATTGGGAAGATTACAAGGCGGTTAATAAGAAGTTCGCTCAGGCGGTTGCGCAGGAATTAGAGGGTATTGCAAACCCGTATGTTTTGATCCAGGATTATCATTTCGCATTGTTGCCGCGTTTGATCAAAACCATTAAACCGGATGTAAAGATCGCTATCTTTTGGCATATCCCTTGGCCAAATCCAGAATCTTTTGGTATTTGCCCTTGGCGCAAGGAACTTCTTCAAGGCATGCTAGGTGCTGATATTCTTGGGTTTCATACTCAATTCCATTGTAATAATTTTATTGAGTCTGTGGATCGTTTTCTGGAGTCGCGCATTGATTACGAACATTTTGCTGTTAATCGGGAGGGGCATACAACCTTTGTAAAACCATTCCCTATTAGTATCAATTTTGAATCCGTTAATGATGTCAATGGAGTTGAATTAGAGAACAAGGAAACGCTGCTTAAGAAATATGGGATCCAGGCAAAGTTCCTTGGGGTTGGAGTTGATCGCTTGGATTATACAAAGGGCATCCTGGAGCGTTTCAGGGCCATTGAGAATTTGTTGGATCATCATGCTGAATTCAAAGGAAAGTTCACTTTTGTCGAATTGGGGGCGCCGAGCCGAACGATGATCCCTAAATATAAAGAATTCATTGATGAGATTGTTAAGGAGGTTGAACGGATCAATGCAAAATTCAAGATGAAGAACTGGCAGCCCATACTGTTCTTGATGAAGCACCATAGCCATAAGGACATTTTGCCTTTTTATAAGGCGGCGGATGTTTGTATGGTTACGTCGCTGCATGACGGGATGAATCTGGTGGCCAAAGAATTTATCTCATCCCGAAGTGATGAAAAAGGGGCGCTTATTCTCAGTCAATTCACAGGTGCTGCCAGGGAACTTCAGGATGCGCTGATCATTAATCCTTACGATATCGGCCAGACATCCCAGGCATTAAGAGCAGCGTTAGTGATGCCCGTGGAGGAACAGGTTTCCCGGATGAGACAAATGAGGGAGACGGTAAAAAGCAATAATATTTATCGATGGGCGGGGCAATTGGTCGATCAATTGACCCAGGTGCGTTCGGATAACGAGGAAAACATTGTATGAGAGCGATGCTTGAACAATTAAATGCCTTGTTGGGGACCGTTATTTTCAAGAACACACTGCTTGATTATGCCGCGTGTGTCGTGACGTTTGTGGTTCTTATTATCGGATTGTTCGCTTTAAAGAAGTTCATTATTTATTATTTAGGGAAATTGGCCAAAAAAACGGCATCGGACTTCGATGATTTCATTGTTGGGCTTTTATCGAAGATCGGGTGGCCTCTTTTTACGGTGATCGCTTTGGATATGGCTTTGTCGTGGATCGTGCTTCCGGACGCGGTGCATGCATGGGTCAGGTATGCCATGATCTTTGTGATCACCGTAAGAGCCATTATGCTTCTGCAGGAGATCATTGAATTTGGTGTTAATAAGACATTATTAAGAAGAATAGGGTCTAATCCTTCTTCTACGGCAATGGTCAAGAGCGTGGTCTGGATCGTGAAGTGGGCGTTGTGGATATTAGGGGTTGTTTTTATTCTTGATAACCTTGGGGTTAATATTTCCGCCTTAGTGGCAGGGATAGGCATCGGGGGCATTGCGGTTGCGATGGCTTCGCAAGCTGTGTTGGGAGATGCGTTTAGTGCGTTATCCATTTATTTGGACAAGCCCTTTGAGATCGGGGATTTTATCATCGTTGATGATTATATGGGGACAGTTGAGCACATTGGTCTTAAAACAACCCGTATTTTAAGTCTTTCAGGCGAACAGCTTGTGCTGGCTAATTCCGATCTGACGAAAAGCCGCGTTAAGAATTATAAGCGCATGCAGACCCGTCGCATCGTTTTCAAAATAGGCATCACCTATCAAACATCCCTGGATAAGGTGGAACTTGTTCCCCAGATGATCCGGGAGATCTTGGTTCAAGCCGGCGTAAAGGTCGACAGGGTGCATTTCCAGTCCTTTGGGGATTTTGCGCTCATTTATGAGATCGCATACTTTGTACTTAGTGCGGATTACAATATTTATATGGATAAACAGCAGGAGATCAATCTTAAGATCATGCGTCAATTTGAAAAGGAAGGGATACAGTTCGCATATCCAACGCAGACTGTATTTGTCAGCTCAACATGATCAGCGTTTTAAAAGAGCCGCATCAATTAAAACAATACCTCTCGGGAAAAGAGCTGTGCCTATTCCTGGAGTATGATGGGATCCTTGTCCCGATCATCGATAGCCCTGATCAGGCAGTGCCCAATGAGGAAGTAAGGTCGCTGCTAAAAGATCTGGCATCCCTGCAATCGTGTCATATTTATATCATCAGTGGAAGAACGGTGAGAAACATTAAGGATATGGTCGCTCTTAACGGCATTGGTTATGTGGGTAATCATGGTTTAGAGATAGATAATGAACGCATGATCATTAAGGGGCCCTATTTTGAGGGAACAAAGAAAGCATTCCTTGATCTAAAGAAAAAGATCAATAAGGTCATTGACGTTTTCCCGGGGTCTTATTTGGAGGACAAGGGTATTACACTCAGCATTCATTACAGGCTTGTTGGTCCAGGGCAGCAGGTTGATTTCTGTCAACAAGTACAGGAAATATTCAAGCCGTATTCTTTTAGGGGGGACGTGGTGGTGGACTATGGCAAGAAGGCTGTCGACATTAAGCCGCCATTGGACTGGGATAAGGGACAAACGGTTTTGTGGATCCTTGATGAATTCAGGCAAAAGGAGCATCATCAATTAGCGGCTGTTTTTATCGGTGATGATCAGGGAGAGGAGAATGTTTTCCGTTCGCTTAAGGGGAAAGTGATGATCGTTAAAGTTGGTCGGGAAAAGACAATAGCTGATTACTTTGTCCCGGAGCAGCGTAAAGTTACCGATGTGTTGAGGTTGATCCGGGATTATAAGAAGAAATGGGTGTTGCGGTTATTGAGCGGCGGATGATCTCTGAAAACGGTAATATGGACATTGGCGGTTTTATAAGGGAATTAGTGGTTCATTAAGTTTGGATAAATGACGATGGGGGTAATGATGAAGTATCTTTGGGAAGATCCGGATGTGCTTAAAGTAATAGCGGCCAATCAAAAGGTCTCGCTTTTTCTTGATTATGACGGGACATTAACGCCCATAACCGAGACTCCGGAGAAAGCGCAGCTATCATTGACGACAAAACACGAACTGCAGATGTTATCACAGATAACAAAGTATCAGGTGACGATCATTAGCGGGAGAGCGTTAGAGAATGTTCGTCATTTGGTTGGTATTGATGGGATAAATTATGTTGGCAATCATGGTTATGAGATCATGCTGCCCGGTGTAGAGGTCGGAAGTTTGGCTACTCATGAATATTATGAGTTATTAGAGCGATTAAAGAACGAAATAAGCCAGAAATTGGCCGAGTTCCCGGGAGCGTTTATTGAAGATAAGGGAGTTACGATCAGTGTTCATTACCGTCAGGTTAGTTTTGATCAAGCGGTTGTCGTGGAACATGCTTTATACCGGATAGCACAGGGATATTTTGATCGCAATGAGGTACAGATCAATCTAGGCAAAAAAGTTTTTGAGATCAGGCCTCCTTTGGATTGGAATAAAGGAAAGGCTGTTTTATGGATATTGGAGAGGCAGAAAGGTTTTCCTGTGTATATTGGGGATGACACAACCGATGAAGATGCTTTCTTGGCGATCAAAGGCATGGGGATAACGGTTTACGTTGGGAAGAAGGATCAGGCATCATCCTGTGCGCAGTATTATTTAAATAACACAGGTGAAGTGATCAAGTTCTTAGAATATTTAAGAGAGGCGGGATAAGATGGATCGATCAGCGAATCTTAATTATGCGATCATCGGGAATTGTACAAGTGCGGCACTGATCAATGAAGATTGTTCCATCGATTGGCTGTGTTTGCCGTTCTTTGATTCATCATCACTCTTTGGCAAGATACTCGATGAGAAGAAGGGCGGGTATTTTAAGATCTGGGCAAAAGATGTGTTAAGTGTAGAGCAGACATATTTATATCATACCCCCATTGTCAAAACAGTTTTTAAGACCAAAGACGGGATCTTTGAGGTGCGTGATTACATGCCCCGCTTCTCCACCGATGACAATAATGTTTATTGTCCCGCGGAGATCCATCGCAATATTCATCTGGTGGAAGGGAACCCGAAACTATTAGTTGAGTTGTGCCCGCGGCCTAATTACGGCTCAAGCGCGGCTAAGTTTACGCAGCATAGGGAATATTGGAAGATCACCACGGTTGAGGGAGAGTATAACAGTTATTACCTGTATACCGATCTTGATATGAATGATGTTATCCAGGGTAAAGAGATTGAACTAAAAGGATCGGCATATTTCCTGCTTTCTTACCATGAAAAGATGGATCTGATAACGTTTGATAAGATCTTGATGGAATATGAGCGGACAAAAGGTTATTGGCTCTACTGGGTGTATCGAACATATATTCCAGAAAAATATAAAGAATTGGTCATTCGGTCCATTATTACGCTGAAGATATTAATGTTTCAACGGACCGGAGCGGTCATTGCGGCTCCTACAACATCACTGCCTGAGATCATTGGTCAGGAGCGTAATTGGGATTATCGTTATTGCTGGGTGAGGGATGCATCGATGATCATTGATCTGTTCTCGCGCATGGGGCATGCGAGGACATCGTTAAGGTACATTAATTTTATTCTAAATCGTATGCTGCTGAAAGATTACAAGATATCTGTCATGTACGGCATCAATGGAGAAACGAACCTTGAAGAAAAAACCCTTGGCCATTTAAGCGGTTACAAGGGATCACTTCCCGTGCGTATAGGGAATGCGGCGTATAAACAGAAGCAAAATGATGTGTATGGACAATTGATCGAGACAATTTACACATCATTTGTTGTTGATTCTCGCAAAGACCTGTTAATGAACGAAGAAACCTGGACGGTGGTGCGCTCTTTAGCGAAAAAAGTTGAAGAGATCTGGCGTGAGACGGATTGCGGCATTTGGGAGAGAAGAGGAGAGATGCGGCATTTTGTCCATTCAAAATTGATGAGTTGGGTGGCTATGGACAGGGCGGCAAAGATCGCACAGTATATTGAGAAAAAGGATTATGTGTCCAGATTCTTAAGGGTCGCGCAGGAGATCAAGGAAGATATTTTAAAGAACGGATGGGATGAAGAGCTGCAAAGTTTTGTCATGTATTATGGGGGCAAGGAATTAGATGCGTCCAATCTTTTAATGCTGCATTATGGTTTTTTAGATAAGAAAGATCCGCGCATGATCAGTACGGTCAACAAGACGTATAGCGATCTGACAAAAGACGGATTTGTCCTGCGTTATAAAGCCGCGGATGAATTTGGAATGCCCCAGAACGCTTTTATTGTCTGCACATTCTGGATGGTCAATGCATTATTCCTGATCGGGAAAGAACAAGAGGCTCGTGCAATGCTTGAAAGGATCGTATCACGCGTCAATCGCGTTGGGCTATTTTCCGAGGATATTGAGACGGATACGGGACGGTTAACCGGTAACTTCCCGCAAGGGTATTCACATTTGGCGTTCATTCAAACGATTTTCCTGCTTGAGACACAGTATGATTGGAGCGATGCCGCCAAATCGGGCCGTACTGTATTTAAAATCCCGGATTGAATCCAAGATGGAGAGCATATATGAAAATATTGATCGCTTATGATGGTTCAACGCCGTCAGGTGTGGCGTTAGATAAATTAAGGGAGGCAGGACTTCCACATGAAGCGGATGTCATGATTCTAACTATTGTGGATGTTTGGTTTTCTGACGCGAACAGTACAGCGCGAGATCAGGAAGAGTATTTTGCTAGTGCGAGAAAAGATGCGCTAAAGATTGCTGTGAAGGCAAAGAGTAAACTTCAAGCGATGTTTTCTTCATGGAAGATCCAAACGAAGGTGCTGGATGGCTCGCCATCGTCTATTATTATATGCCAGGCAAAGCAGTGGAGGGCGGACCTGATTGTGATGGGGTCTCATGGCAGATCATTATTGAACAGATTAGGATTAGGGAGCGTTTCTCAGAGCGTAGTGACGCATGCTTCGTGTTCAGTTTTAATCTGCCGATCAATTAAGAGATCATCACGTAAGGGGGCGCGCATTCTTATCGGAACGGACGGTTCCACCCATGCAAAAGCGGCCATTAATATGGTGGCATCAGGCCGATGGCCTAAGGGCAGTGAAGTGAGGGTTATTTCTGTTTTTGACCCCAATCACTATACCTCGGGTATTGTTATAAACATTGAAGCGGAACAAGCATATCGATGGTTTGAGAGATCTATACGATATGCCGAAAGAAAACTTCGTAAAAAAGGGCTCACGGTGACAGGGAAAATGGCGGGGGGGAATCCTAAGCAGGTGATTGTGCATGAGGCAAAGAAATGGCCTGCCGATGTTATTTATCTTGGGGCAACAGGTCTTAGCCGTTTAGAGCGGATTCTTTTATTAGGAAGTGTTTCAATATCAGTAGCCATGCGGGCGCATTGTTCCGTTGCAATAGTGCGTGGTTAAGCACAAGATGAGTCTTTGAGCGAGGATCTTTAAGAATATGCCTTCATCGAATCTTTCGTGGTATCACTTGCCTTTTCAAGAGATCGAAACTCTCCTGCGGGTCGATCATCAGATCGGTCTATCAACGATAGAGATTCAACAACGTCAAAATGAGTATGGCTTAAATAAGTTAACGTCTAAAAAACGTATGAACGAATTCATGCGCTTTTTGCTGCAGTTCCATCAGCCTCTTTTGTATATTCTGTTAGCAGCTGTCATCATCACGTTTTACCTGGGAGAGCTGGTGGATTCTTTGGTGATCTTTGGGGTTGTGTTTGTTAACGCGGTGGTTGGTTATTTGCAGGAAGCAAAAGCTGAGAAAGCAATTGAGGCATTGGCCAACATGGTTATTACGGAATCCACAGTACTCAGAGAGGGGAAGAAGAAACGAGTTGTTTCAGTAGATCTAGTACCTGGAGATATTATTCTTCTTCAGTCAGGGGATAAAGTTCCTGCTGATATTAGGCTGTTTCATGCACGTAATCTCAACATTGATGAATCCGCATTGACGGGCGAATCAATTGCGGTGGAGAAAAGAACAGGGCTCTTGAAAGAGGGAACATCATTGGCTGAACGTACCAATATGGCGTTTGCCGGCACCATGGTCACTTCTGGACAAGGAGAGGGAGTGGTTTGTTCAACAGGAGACCAGACAGAGATCGGGCATATCGCGACGCTCACTTCAGGGGTGGTCGATCTATCAACACCGCTCACAAAAAAGATTGAGCAGTTTAGCTCCATGTTATTATTTTTTATTTTAGCGTTGGCAGTCATTACTTTCATTGTGGGGATGCTCCAAGGGAATAATTTTGTGGATATGTTCATGGCGTCCGTAGCCCTTGCTGTCGGCGCTATTCCTGAAGGGTTGCCGGCGGCAGTGACGATCACTTTAGCTATTGGCGTTTCTAGATTGGCCAAGAGACGGGCGATCATCCGGAAATTGCCCGCAGTAGAAACGCTGGGCAGTGTTACGGTCATTTGTTCTGATAAGACGGGAACACTGACCGAAAATCAAATGACGATACAGCAGGTTTATGCGGGAGATGAGATCTATACTGTTACAGGCAGTGGGTATGAAACGAATGGGAAGATACATCGTCGCGGTGAAGATGTGTCGATCGCGTCGAATGCCGCGTTAAAAGAGTGTCTTCTGGCGGGGTTGTTATGTAATGATTCCCAGCTTGTTCTTGAGAATCAGCGCATGACGGTGAATGGGGATCCAACGGAAGGCGCTTTGATCACATCAGCTTTGAAAGGGGGCTTGCATGAAAAAGATTCAGCCGCCCATATGCCCCGTTTGGATGTTATTCCGTTTGAGTCGGAGTATCAGTATATGGCGACCTTACATGGCCATCAGGAAGCGGAAGTGAATACAATTTATAAAAAAGGTTCAGTAGAAATGCTTCTTGAGAAGTGTAGTCATGTATTGACCCAACAGGGGGAAATAAAGGAGATCAATAAAGAAAGTATTCGTAAGATTAGCGAGGAAATGTCCAAAGAGGGGTTGAGGGTTCTGGCTTTTGCCAGAAAAATAATCCCCAAGCAGCAAGATAAGCTCGGCCGCCATCATGTTGCTGGTGATCTGACTTTCTTGGGATTACAGGCAATGATAGATCCTCCGCGTCGAGAAGTGATTAGGGCCATACAAAGATGTCAAGAGGCTGGTATTCAGGTGAAAATGATCACGGGGGACCATGTCTTAACAGCCGTAGCCATTGCCCGCCACATAGGCTTGCAAGGCTGCCATCATAAGGATGCAAAGAACTTCGCGGTCACCGGTAAAGAATTGGAACGCATGTCTGATGATGAATTAAACAAGGCAGTTATGTCGCTGGTTGTATTTGCGCGCGTTATCCCTGAGCAGAAACTAAGGCTGGTAAAAGCTCTTCAGGCATGCGGACAGGTCGTGGCAATGACAGGCGACGGTGTTAATGATGCTCCAGCGCTTAAGCAAGCGAATATTGGGATTGCCATGGGCATTTCAGGAACCGATGTGGCTAAAGGTGCGGCGGATATGCTGCTGACAGATGATAATTTTAGCTCCATTGAAGCGGCTGTTGAAGAAGGCCGATGTATTTTTGATAATTTAACTAAGTTCATTGTCTGGACATTACCGACGAACATGGGAGAGGCGGCCATTTTATTGACAGCGATCTTTATGGGGGTGTCATTGCCTGCCTTACCTGTACAATTACTTTGGGTCAATATGGTCACTGCCATTTTCCTTGGTCTTATGTTGGTTTTTGAACCAAAGGAGGAGGACCTGATGCGTCGACCGCCCCGGGATCCCAAACAGCCTATTTTAACACATGGATTATTGATGCGAACGGGGCTTGTTGTGTTGTTGATGCTTCTGGGGGCCTATTGGCTTTTTTGGCATGTGCAACATGCTCAAGGTTTAATGCTGGCTGAAGCGAGGACAATGGTTGTTAATCTCATTGTTTTTGTTGAAATAGCCTATTTATTTAACTGCAGATCATTAGTACAATCAATGGGTGCCATTGGCTTCTTCTCTAATTTATGGGTCATTGGAGGAAGTTTGGTTATGGTTTGTGCGCAATTGTTATTCACATATCTGCCAGTGATGAATCATTTGTTCCATTCGGCACCGTTAAGTCTGTTGTCATGGGTTAAGATCATCGGTATTTCCGTGGGGGTCTTTTTGATCGTTGAGCTTGAGAAATGGGTCCGGAACAAAGCACATACTTGAGGCAGTAGAGGTCTAATTTAAAAAGGAATTAAATGGAAACAAATCATTATATTATCTTAATTGCGTTGTGTTCACTTGTTCTTATATCGCATGTGTTCAACGTGGTGGCAAAATATTTAAGGATCCCGTCAGTCTTGTTATTGATCAGCCTTGGCGCTTTATTAAAGTATGGCAGCCTTTATTTCAATGTCAGAATATTTGAGATCAGTGACTTTGTTTCTTTTTTGGGATCCATTGGTTTAATTCTTATTGTTCTAGAAGGGGTTCTGGATCTACAGATCGAGCGCAAGAATATCGGGATAATCCGTAAATCGTTTGGGGCCGCGTTATTCATATTGCTTTTGTCTGTTGGTTTCATTGCCTCACTTTTTTATTTCTGGTTCAAGGTCGATCTAACCAGCTCCCTTATCAATGCCATTCCTTTGGCTGTCATCAGCAGTGCCATTGTTATCCCGTCGATCCATCATTTATCAACAGATAAGCGCAATTTCTTGACGTATGAGGCTATTTTCTCCGATATCTTGGGGATCATGCTTTTTAATTTTGTTTTGACTCAAGGGGCACTGTCATTATCGGGTTTTGCCGTTCAAACGTTGGCAGCAGCTGTTATTTCTGTGATCATTTCGTATATCTTGGTCTTGCTTATCTATCAAATGAAGACAAAAACCAAGGTTTTCATTATTTTGTCTTTATTGGTTCTGATCTATGCCGCAGGGAAGCTCTTTCACCAGTCATCTTTGCTGTTAGTGTTCGTGTTTGGGATGATCTTAGGGAATTTCACCTATCTAACAAAGGTTCTGAGGTTAAAGGTTGATCATGTTATTGACACTGCGTCAGAGTTAGCGCAATTCAAGCTTATCGTGGATGAGTCGGCATTTTTACTTAGAACGTTTTTCTTTATTGCTTTTGGGTATTCGATCAATGTGGAGAGCCTCCTCAGTCTTAATGTATTGATGGTGGGGGTCCCAATTGTGTTGATCTTATTGGGAATTAGATTCGTATATCTGAATTTCATTGTTAGAACTCACGTATTCCCAGAGCTTTTTATCGCTCCTAAAGGCTTAATTACCATTTTACTTTTCTATAGTATTCCTCAAAACCTTTTGATTGCGTCAATAAGCGAAGGGGTGTTGCTTTTTGTGATCATCGCTACAGGAATGTTGATGATCATTGGAGGAGCATGGAAGTATCAATCTACTGAATAGTGGGTTAGGCTAGTTCTAACACGATTAAGCCAGCGACCACCCCTGTTTTGATTTAAAAGAAGCTCCTGTAAATATCTACGGGAGCTTCTTTTGGGTTGACGGGGGATCATTTTGTGATATAGTTATGAACATACGTTCATAACGAGAGGCGGGTTCGTGAGACCAAAAAAGACAAGGTGGGTTAAGTGCTATCCGGGGGAAAGGTGTTTTCGTCCTTTATGCAAGAGCAAGAGGAAAGAGCTGGAAGGCGTGTGTATAACGATCGATGAATTCGAGGCTGTTCGTCTGGCAGACTTAGAGGAGATGAAGCAGGAAGATGCCGCTAAGCTCATGGGCATCTCTCGTCCGACGTTCTCCAGGATCATCGCGTCGGCACACAGAAAGATCGCGGATGGGCTCGTCAATGTCAAGCCGTTAAAGATCGAGGGCGGTTGCTGCAGCGTCAAGAAAGGCAGTAAGAAATGAAAAAACTGGCGTTTCTCGATCAATATTTGACTTTATGGATATTCATGGCCATGGCGCTTGGTGTTGGTATTGGATACTTTGTGCCGGGAGCTGTTGGGTTTTGGGATCAATTTCAATTTGGCGCAACGAACATTCCGATCGCGATCGGATTGATCCTGATGATGTATCCGCCGCTGGCTAAGGTTAAATATGAAGAGCTGGGCGATGTGTTCAAGGACTATAGGGTTTTGGCATTGTCCCTGGTCCAGAACTGGATCATTGGTCCTGTTTTGATGTTCGTTCTAGCGATCCTCTTTCTGCGCGGATACCCGGAGTATATGATCGGACTAATCTTGATCGGCTTGGCTCGGTGCATTGCCATGGTGATCGTCTGGAATGACTTGGCCGAGGGCGACAGGGAATATTGCGCCGGGCTTGTGGCATTCAATGCGGTTTTTCAGGTCTTGTTCTTCTCTCTGTACGCCTGGGTGTTCATCACGATACTTCCAGCGTGGTTCGGGCTCAAGGGCGCGGTGGTGAAGGTGACGATCATGCAGATCGCCCAGAGCGTGTTCATCTATCTTGGTATCCCGTTCTTAGCTGGAATGATGTCTCGTTACATTCTGCTTCGGCTTAAAGGTAGCGAGTGGTATGAGCAGAAGTTCATTCCCCGCATCAGCCCGATAACGTTGATCGCGCTGTTATTTACGATATGTGTCATGTTCTCACTCAAGGGCGAATATATCGTCAAGATCCCCTTGGATGTGGTACGCATCGCGATCCCGCTTTTGATGTATTTCACAGTGATGTTCTTTCTGTCATTCTTTATGAGCCGCAAGGCCGGGGCTGACCATGGGAAGGCGGTTACGTTGTCGTTCACGGCAGCTAGCAATAATTTTGAGCTGGCGATCGCTGTTGCCATCGCGGTTTTCGGGATCAACTCTGGAGTGGCTCTTGCGGCGGTCATTGGGCCGCTGATCGAGGTGCCGGTCATGATCGCGCTGGTTCATGTGGCAGGAATGTTTGGTAAACAGAAATTGGTTAAACGGTGTTGTTAAGGGGGTAGATATGGATAAGAAGCAAGTCCTGTTTGTTTGTATTCACAATTCTGCCAGAAGTCAGATGGCAGAGGAAATGCTCAGAAAACTGGCTGGAGACAGGTTTGAGGTGGAAAGCGCCGGGATCGAACCGGGACAGTTGAATCCAATTGTTGTTGAGGTCTTGAAAGAAAAGGGGATCGATATTACGGGCAAGAAAACACAGGCGGTGTTTGATCTTCTTAAGCAGGGAAAGTTGTACAGCTATGTGATCACGGTCTGTGATGAAACGAGTGCGGAGCGTTGTCCAGTTTTCCCGGGCACAGCCAGCCGGCTTCACTGGGGCTTTACAGATCCTTCAAAGTTTGATGGCACTTGGGAAGAGAAGGTTGTTAAGACCAGGGCTGTGAGGGAGCAAATAGAACACAAGATCAAAGGTTGGTTAAATTCTCAGAGTTAAGCAGTCGGGTTGCAGAATACGTCCTGCTATTCTCTCGGTATAGTTATTTGTGTTGTAAAACCTGGTTTAAAGACGTATACTCCCCTATAAATAGATAATCCCTACCCCCAGATCTCTCGATCTTTTCTCTTGATGTCTGCAGACTCGCCTTCTATTTATCTTACGTAAATCTCGATATTGGAGAAATGCCGACATGTCTAAAGGAATAGTGTTTGAATATGATCCAAGTCGAGGATGCGGCCGCATCATTGATTCTTTAACAGGAGAATCACTCGTCGTTTATGCAAATTCTGTTGATAGCGAAATAAGGCAATCCATGAAAGAGGGGCAGTCTGTCGAGTATGAAATTGAATATCACCGCGGTGAGAATTGGGCTGTTTATGTAAGAGTTGTCTAGATCAACAGGGAAAATGAGGAGTTTACATGGCCAAAGAAGAAGCTGTAGAGGTTCAAGGGATTGTTCAGAAGGCGCTGTCAAATGCGCAATTTACAGTTACGATCAAGGATGGCCATACGGTTACAGCCTATATCGGGGGGAAAATGAGAAGGTTTTTTATCAAGATCCTGCCTGGAGACGCTGTGACTGTTGCCCTGTCACCGTATGATCTAAGCAAGGGACGGATCACTTTTCGGCATAAGTCTGGCATGCCCAGTCAAGGCAATCATGGGAATGTTTAAAAAATCGGCCATTTCGAAAAAGGGAAGAAAGTGTAAACGTCGAGGCTGTAAACAGGTCTTGAGTATTTATAACCATGATGTTTGCTGTCATATCCACGCCAACCAACCCCGCGAGCAAACAACCAAAATATTAAAGCTCCACTAAGAGGTCTTTATGAAGATCATTGATCTATCTGTTCATATCAAAGGCACCGTTGAAGGTGATGAGGGGATCGACCTTAAGTGTTTAAGCGGGATCGAGTCTGCCCGGCAAGGCGACCTGACGTTTGCGTTGGATGAAACGAGGCTTAGCTTAGCCGAGAAAGGTCAGTGTTCATGCGTGTTGACGACGATGTCCATGAGGGCATCAAGCAAGCCTCTTATAAGGGTCAAGAATCCCAAACTGGCATTTTTGATGTCGTACCGCATTCTGTTGCCTGCTCAGCCCAATAAACCTTTCATCCATCGATCGGCATTTGTGGCGTCGTCGGTCAAATTCGGCAATAACGTGTATATCGGCGCGCATGCGTCCATCGAAGGCCATGTCACCATCGGTGATAATGTCGTTATAGAGAATGGTTGTGTGATCAAGGAAAACTGTTCTATCGGACCATCATGCCATTTGTATCCCAATGTCGTTTTATGTGAGCGCTCCATATTAAAACAAAATGTCGTCCTTCATGCCGGCGTGGTGGTCGGTAGTGATGGGTTTGGTTATGTCAAAGATCAAGGGGTCATCCATAAATTCCCGCAATTAGGGAAGGTCATCATTGAAGACAATGTGGAGATCGGTGCCAACACGACGATCGACAGGGGCTCATTAGATGACACGGTCATCGGGGCGAATTCCAAGATCGATAACCTATGCCATATTGCCCACAATGTCAAGATCGGGCGCAATGTCATCATGGCAGCCCAATGCGGGATCGCCGGCAGCACGATTATCGAGGATGATGTCACCATGAGCGGACAGATCGCTGTCATTGATAATGTGGTCGTAGGAAGAAATGCGATCATCGGCGGGAAAAGCTGTGTTATCGGCAGCATTGATGCGGGAGCTGTTGTGTGGGGATCGCCGGCAAGGCCGTTGGCCCAGACGAAGAAGCAAATGGCAGTACTTTCCTGGCTCACCAGGAACTTTTCATCTTTATCGAAGGTCGTTAAAGAAAAAGCTTA
>CAZFNI010000012.1:0-68977 GCA_964520655.1 uncultured Planctomycetales bacterium | reverse complement strand
GAGAGGACATGGATGCGTAGCGAAGATTCCGAACTTAATTTGGAGGTGACCGGTTCAGGTTTGGCCAAAACGAAACGTTCGAACAGCGCATTTTGTTCTGAGAGCGATTTGGCCATGAGCACGGCTTCGCCGTAGTCGTCGTACTGGGGGCGCCCTGCGCGTCCGGCGCATTGCTTGTATTCCGATGTGGCAATATAGGTCATCCCCATCCCGCTGGCATAACGTTTACAGTCTCGGATGATCGCACGGCGGGCGGGAAGGTTAACGCCGGCCGCCAGGGTCGGGGTTGAGCAGATCACCTTGATGATGTTTTTCTTGAAATGGTCTTCCACAAGCTGTCGCTGCTTGGGGGTCAAACCTGCATGATGAAATGCGGCCCCGTGCGCTATCGTATCCGCAAGTTTTTTGCAAACTTTTGTCGCCGATGCATCTGTTGCGATCTCTTTGGCAAGTTCTTTGAGGATCGCTTTTTCTTCCGGCTTTAAGATAATGCTCGTTGTCGGGCATAATTCACGGCTGGAGGCCTGGGCGCTGCGCCTTGAATTGACGAACACCAGGACCTGGCCGCCGCCTCGCAGCGTATCAAGCGTCAGCTTGGAGAGATCGTCGTCGCCATCTTCTTTGACTAAACGGACGGAATCATTATTAAAAATGATCCGTTCACTGTAATAAACACCCTCTTTGAGGGGGATAGGCCGCCAGGTGCTGAATGCCAGCTGTGCTTTCAGCCAGCCAGCGACCTCCTGGGCATTGCCGATCGTTGCTGATAACCCTAAGATCTGGATGTCCGGTTTTAATTGTCTGACCCGGGTGGTCAGGATCTCAAGCGTAGGTCCGCGGGATTCATCATCGATGAAATGGATCTCATCTAAGACCATGAGCGTTAAGGCATTGATGAGCCAGGTGGATTTTGCTCTCAACAGCGAATCAACTTTCTCCGCCGTGGCAATGAGCACATTGTATTTATCCAGGTATTTGCTGGGGGAATCCAGGTCGCCGGTCGCGATCCCGATACTCAAACCCAGTTTTTCATATTTACGCTTAAAGTCGTTGAATTTTTCACTGGCCAGCGCCTTCAGCGGCGCGATATATAGCACTTTCCCTTTGAACTGCAGGACATGCTGCAGCAGGGCCAGTTCCGCGATGAGCGTTTTACCCGCTGCTGTCGGTACAGCCATGATCACATTTTGTCTGTCCAATACGCCTTTGCGGATCGCCTCAGCTTGGGGAGGGTGAAGGTTGGTGATGCCTTCTTTTTCGAAAATATCGATGATGGCTTGTGAAAAAGAATATTTCTTGAGGAGCTCGGTTAAATTCATGGAAAGATTATTAACATAAATCATATGTGTTGTCAATTTCCCTCGGGCAATTTATAATCACCGTTATGCGTTTGCTCATTCAGCGGGTCAAAAATGCGTCCGTTTCAGTTGATGGTGAAACGATCGGGGCTATCGGCCCTGGTTTATTGGTCTTTATCGGGATCGCCAAAGGGGATACGCCTATCCAGGCTGATCATTTGGTGCAGAAGTTAGTTGAACTGCGTGTCTTTGATGATGCCCAGGGCAAGATGAACAAAAGCGCTGCGGAAGTAAATGCATCATTTCTGGTTGTATCTCAGTTCACTCTTCTGGGGAATTGCCAAAAAGGCCGCCGACCGTCTTTTGACGGAGCGGCTGATCCCATCTTGGGGGAAGAATTATACGATCATTTCGTCCGGACCTTGAAAAAACATCCATTCCATGTTGCCGAGGGTCGATTTCGCGCTATGATGGAGGTCAGTTTGATCAATGACGGACCCGTGACCTTTGTGATCGATAGTCCATGACCATTATTGATACCCACGCCCATCTGGATCATTTAGAGGATATCCCTGGTGCGATGGCCAGGGCAAGGGAAGCTTCCGTCAGTGATGTGATGGCCATGAGCGTTGACCTGGATTCGATGCGGGAGGTCTTAAAGATCGCGTCTGAATATACGATGCCGCGCATCCATCCCGCGCTTGGTGTCCATCCGGGGAAGGTTGATCCGGCGGCGCATGCAGCCGTGATGGAGTTCATGAAAGCCCATGTGCATCAGGCTAAAGCCATTGGCGAGACGGGGCTGGATTACTGGTATAAATGGGTGCGTAAGGACGAAGTTGAGCGGCAGAAGCAAAAAGACTCCTTTGCTTTTCATTTGGACCTGGCTGCTGCTTTTGATCTGCCGGTGGTGATCCACAGCAGGGGGGCATGGAAAGAATGTTTGTCCATGGCCAGGGCCGCGAAAACAACGCGGGCATTATTTCACTGGTACAGTGGACCGATCAATGTTCTAGCGGAAATTCTTGATGCTGGATTTTATGTATCCACTTCACCCAGTGTTGGATACAGCGAACAATCGCAGGAAGCGATGCGTTTCGCGCCGCTGGAGAGGATTTTGATCGAGACGGACGCGCCGGTGCGCTACCGAGGGACTGAAGGGGAATATCTGGCTGAACCCAGGGATGTCTGGAACACATTACGCGCGTTAAGTTCGCTAAAGAATAAAGCGGAAGGCAATGTGTTAGAACAGGTGAATGCTAATGCAAAACATTTTTTTAGGATCATGTGATGAAAAACGTCTATAAAGCTGTTTTGATCATTCTTTGCTGCTTTGCGCTTGCGATCGGCGGATGGTTGTTATTTTCGGCCTATGGCCCGCAGTTGACGATGGAGGAGATGCTGCCTGCAGACCCATTATTTTTTGGGCGATTAAAAGAACCTCTGCGCCATTGGGACAGTATTGAAAAAAGCGAATTATTCAAGAATCTTTCTGCGATCGATATGCCGGCCGTTTTGCAGCGCAACAATGTTCCCGAGAAAGATGCTGAGGGGTTTGTCAAGAATTACCAGCAGATCGTCACGTTCATGAAAAATCCTGTCATTGGTAAACTGCTGGGAAAAGAGATCGCATTTGCCCAATATCCTGCCGAGGACCAAAGATCCGGTTTTGTGTTAGTTACCCGTTCTCTGGCGTCTATCCAGGTCGCTGCTGATCTAAGTTTGTTCTTTAAAGATATCGGCGAGGACATTGTCGTTAAAAAAGATCAACTCAATGGTCATGCCATCGTTCATCTGACATTTAAGAAAAAAGAGGTGTCCTTTAAATATGCCCATATCCGAAATGTGTTGGTTTTTACGGACGAGAAAAGTACACTGATCAATGACGTGATCGCGACGATCAACCATAAACGTCTTTCTTTAAAGAATGACGGGCTGTTTAAGGAGATGGTAGCGCGATCTTACCCAGCCTCCCATGGGATGATGTTTGTCCGTTTAAACGGCGCCGCCCGTTTGGGAGATCCATTATGGGGCGCGGCGTTGACCAAACAAACCGGTTTTAACGCATACGGGTTGTCGTTCCTTCCGGGAGAGATGAATAAATTCAAGACTGTTTTATTGTTCGACGCCCAGAAAACAGATCCTGCGTTCCAGAAATTTTTTGCCTGCGATGCATCAAATAGCCGCGGGCTGGCGTTGATCCCACCGTCGGCGATCCTGTCCCATTGGGGAGGGTGCTATGATTTTAAGTCAATGTCCGCGGCCTTTAAGTCCAAAGCTGAATCCGTTCTGGAAAGTCAGCCGAAAAAGATCCGGAAATCCCTGCAGAAGAAATTATCCAGTGATGATGTGGGAGGGCTTTTCGGTTTGCTGGAGCAGGAAGCAGGAGGGTATTTGACGGATGTGGATATCCAGGGCGCATTCCCATATCCGCGTTTTCTGTTGTTCGTGAGGGTTTCAGATCCTCAGAAGGCCAAAGCTTTGTTAGACGGTGTTCTGAATTCTAAGCAAGGATTTAGTCTTGTCGCGACAGAGAATTATCAGGGCAGTGATATCCGTTATGTTGCGCTTCCCTTTGGCGGTAATGTGGATCCTGGTTTTGCGATCCGGGACAATTATTTCTTGCTGGCGTCCTCCCGTCAGCTCATACGAAAGTCGATCGATACCTTGATCGACCCTTCCTCATCGATCATGGAGAATAAACAGTTTAAGGCGCACGGATTGACTCAGGGCAAACCCAACGGTATTTTTTATTTCAAGATCAAAGAGATCGCACAGCGCGCTTTGGGCGGGATAGAATGGTATGACCATTATCTCTCCACTCAAGTGGAGAGGGCCTCGGCATATAAGAAAGACGCGGAGTCCAAGAAAAAAGAACTAGCGGAAGATATTATCACTCAGAAAGAAGAGATCCGTCTGGCTAAAGACAAGCTTAAAGAGTTAAAAGAGAAAATATCTTCCGGTGGATCTTTGGATGAGGCTGGCAATGATGAAGGGGCTGTGAAGAATATCGACGACCAGATCGCCCTTGCTGAACAGACGATCAAGGATGACGCCGCTCAATTAAAGGATATTGACCGGGTGGTCGCCAAAAACATGCTCTTGTCGCAGCAGTACCGTTTGCTTATGTATAATATGTCTCATGTGGCAGTGCCAGTGGTCAAGGGGATTGGGGCTTTTAATTCTGAAGGGATAAGTTTTTCTTCCACGCCTTCGTCATTAGAGGCGGAATTGACGGTGAATTGATGATCAGGCGTTTACTTTTTCCGTGGGTCAGGTTTTTATTTCTGGTATTGTGCTGTATCGGATTGAGCGGGTGTGAAATTTTTTCCTTGCCAGGTCAGATCATTGGCGGTATTTTTGGTTTGTTAGGACAGGTGCTGCAGGTGGCGAACAATATGCCCAAACCGCCTCCAGGAGTATTCTTTTAATGTTCAAGGTCGTTAATAAACAGGTCATTGCCTTAGATATCAAACGGATCGATATTGCCGCTGTTCATATTGCTTCCAAAGCCTTGCCCGGTCAATTCGTGATGGTCTCACCGTCACCTTCTATTAATCCAATCCCAATGTCTATTATCGACGCTGATGAGCGCAAAGGTGTGATCACGCTCATTGTGCATGAGTCGGGAGAAGCGACCAAAGCGTTGGGGGAAATGTCTATCGGGCAAAAGGTTTACTCCATGGTCGGTCCCTTGGGAAGGCCTTCGATCATTGAGAAATACGGCGTTGTTATTTGCGCGGCGACGGGGATAGGTGCGGCGCAGATCCTGCCGATTTGCCGGGCTTTAAAGAAAAAAGGGAACAGGGTCATCGGGATCATCGGTGCCAAGTCCAAGAAAGTATTGATGTTAGAAGCGCAGATGCGTGTCGTATGCGATGAATTGTTCATTACTACCAACGATGGATCCTATGAACGCAAAGGATTGGCGACGGGTCTATTAAGTGATCTGCTTGAAAAATTCAAAGTGAACGCGGTCTATGCCATTGGTTCTGTTGAGATGATGCAGGGGGCGAGCCGCATGGCGGGTGAAAGGAATATCCCGATCTGGGTCACCGTCAACCCGCACATGGTCAGCGGCATGGGGATGTGCGGATCATGCCGGGTGCGTGTGGACGGAGCATTTATGTTAGCTTGCGTAAATGGTCCGCAATTCGACGGTAAACGTATAGATTTTGACGATCTGGCCAAACGCGACCAGGCAAATAAGGAGCAGGCATGGGAAAAACAAACCCTCCCATCCAACCTAAAGAACGGCGGATTACCAATGTTGGTGAAGTCATTCTTGGGTTTAACAAAAAAGAAAACGTAGAGGAGGCCCGACGCTGCCCGCAATGCGCCGTGGCCACTTGTTTGTCGGGCTGTCCCTTAGGGGTCGATATCCCGGGATTCATCCGGCTGTTGCGGGAAGATGACGCATTGGGCGCGTTGACGCGCATACGTCTGGAGAATCCATTCCCTGCGATCTGCGGGCGCATTTGTCCGGCACCTTGCGAAAAAGCGTGTATTTTTCATGAAGAAGGGGCTGCTGTTTCGATCCGGGCGTTGGAGCGCTATGCCTCGGATACCGGCAAGCTGAAATTCCCTAAAGAAAAAAAACCGCCGCAAAAAAATAGAAAAGTAACGATCGTTGGATCAGGCCCTGCCGGTATGAGCGCTGCGTTTTATTTAGCTCAGTCCGGATATTCCGTGACCATGCTTGAGGCATTGCCTCAACCGGGCGGGTTGCTGCGTTATGCCTTGCCTGAATTCCGTCTTCCGACAAAGATCATCGATGAACAATTTGATATGTTGACCAGTCTCGGGGTGACTCTTAAGACAAATGCTTTTGTGGGGGCAACGATGTCCATGCAGGATGTTTTTGCTGGCAATCAGGCGGCGGTATTATTGGCGCTGGGTGCCGGGGTTCCCAATTTGATTGATCTTAAAGGGCATAATTTAGGCGGTGTGTATTATGCGGGTGAATTATTGATGTTCGCCCAGCAATTGTCCAAACAATTCAATGTTGATAAGAGGGGGATTTGGCAAGGGACACATACGGTCGTTGTGGGAGGAGGCTGGGCGGCTTTGGATGCAGCCCGTCTTTCCATTCGGGCCGGCCAGAAAGTCACCTTGATCTTTGATGGATTGGAAGAACAGCTGGGTGTGGGGGCGGAAGATCTGGAATTGGCGCGGGAAGAAGGGGTTGTTATTGCCGCGCCGATGAAAGCATTGGCCATCGACGGCAACGCATTTGGTTTTGCAAGGTCCGTTCAGGTGGAAGCGTTGACGGTCAAGGAGGAGAATGATCGTCTGGTCGTTAGTGCGGATGGATCAGAGAACAAGAGCATTGAGGCACAAACCGTTGTTCTGGCAACGGGCCGGAAGCCCAACACGTTCATCGCGCAGCATTTGCCTCAATTGCGGCTGGACGCGGACGGCAGCATCTGGGTCGACGCGCAGACAGGGTTGACATCCATCGAAAAAGTTTTTGCTGCCGGCAATGTGGTCACGGGTGCAGGTAGTGTTGTCGATGCCATAGCCAGTGGCAAGGCCGCAGCATTTAAGATCGCGGAGTTCTTAAAGTCATGACAGTATCAGATATTTTAAACAGCAAGAGAACGGGGCGGAAGCTGACAATGCTGACGGCTTACGATCATCCCACCGCTTACTGGATGGATCAAAGCGGGATCGACGTGATCCTGGTGGGAGATTCGCTGGCTAATGTTGTCCTGGGATTGGAGTCAACCACTCAGGTGGGGATGAGTGAAATGCTGCATCATTGCAAAGCGGTGACCCGCGCGGTCAAGAGTGCTCTAGTCGTCGGAGATATGCCATTTGAAGCCTATCAGGTCGATCCCCAGAAATCTGTCGCTAATGCGCAACTGTTTGTCCAGGAAGCTGGCTGCAAAGCGGTCAAGCTGGAATGGTTTGGGGAATGTTTAACCGTAGCGGCCTCAATAGTCAAGTCAGGCATCGCTGTCATGGGTCATATCGGCCTAACTCCGCAGACAGTTGCTTCTAAAGACGGCATGAAAGTCCAGGGTAAGGATGCGGCCTCTGCTAAAAAGATCATTGCCCAAGCGAAGGGTTTGCAGGAGGCTGGCTGTTTTGCCATTGTGCTGGAATGTATTCCTCAAGAATTAGCACGGATCATCACGGATCAGTTGTCAATCCCTACATTTGGCATAGGCGCTGGGAAATACTGCGACGGCCAGGTGCTTGTCAGCCATGATCTGTTGGGCTTGACCACGGGCCGCAGTCCGAAATTCTCGAAGAAGTTCATTGACCTTGCGCCACTGATGCAGGACGCGTTTAAGCAATATAAACAGGACGTTGCTGACGGGTCTTTCCCCGACGACGCGCATTCGTTCCACATGCCGCAGGATGAGTCAAACCAGCTGATATGAACCTGATCTTATTGTTCTCTGAAGATTTTATCGCTGTCGACCGGGTTCGTCTTTTTGGCCACCGTTTCGATCACATCACCACAGTCTTAAAGTCCAAGCACGGCGATGTGTTAACGGTCGGATTATGCGATGGCCAAATGGGCAAAGGTGAAGTGGTCAGTATCACTGAAGGGGTCGAGCTGGCGGTGAAGTTAGACCAGCCGCCGCCATCGCCGCTTCCGATGACGCTGGTTCTAGCGTTGCCAAGACCGCATTTGTTCAAACGCGCGTTATTCTTTTCCGCGATGCTGGGCCTCAAAGACATTCATGTGATCAATTTCAGCCGTGTTGAAAAAAGCTTGTGGAATTCCAGGACATTGCGGGAGGAGTCGGTCAGGGAGCATTTGACGCTGGGGTTAGAGCAGGCCAAAGATACGCGCATGCCTAAGGTAACATTCCACCCTCAATTTAAACCATTTGTGCAGGATGAGCTGCCGAAGATCTCGCAGGGGTGTGTGAAAATACTTGCCCATCCAGGCGGTACAGATGAATTGGCAGGGGCGTCCAAGGTCCCCATTGTCCTTGTCATAGGTCCGGAGGGAGGGATCACCCCATTTGAGCTGGAATTGTTTGAAGCCGAGGGGTTTATCAAAGCAAGTTTCGGGCCCAGGATACTGCGGGTGGATGCCGCTTTGGCATATAT
Organism: uncultured Planctomycetales bacterium; assembly: GCA_964520655.1. Classification (GTDB taxonomy): domain Bacteria; phylum Omnitrophota; class Gorgyraeia; order Zapsychrales; family Fredricksoniimonadaceae; genus JACQQW01. Next base: position 60,608 of record CAZFNI010000012.1, on the reverse strand, counting down.
CACCGCGAAATTGTTCTAAAAAATGCCGACATATGGCACTTGCAATTTAAAAATCTTTTCGCTACAATAGCGGCTTCTATGGCAGAAACAACTCTTATGGATAAGATCGTTGCGGTTTGTAAACGCCGCGGTTTTATCTTCCAATCAAGTGAAATTTATGGCGGTTTAAGCGGTGCCTGGGACTATGGTCCTATGGGTGCTGAACTTAAACGCAATGTCAAAGCAGCCTGGTGGCAGGCGGTCGTGCATCACCGCGAGGATGTCGTCGGACTGGATGCCAGCATTTTAATGCATCCGATGACCTGGAAGGCATCTGGACACACGGATAATTTTACCGACGTGTTAGTAGATTGTAAAAAGTGCAAACGCCGTTTCCGTCAGGACCACCTGAAAGGCAAATGCCCTAATTGCGGGGCCAATGAATTCACCGAACCGCGCGCGTTCAATCTGATGCTTAAGACCAGCGTGGGGGCGATGGAGGATTCTTCGTCGGTCGTCTATTTGCGCCCGGAGACAGCTCAGGGTATTTTTGTCAATTTTCCCAATGTGGTCGACGCGACCCACCGCAAACTGCCGTTTGGGATCGCCCAGATCGGTAAATCATTCCGCAATGAGATAACGCCGGGAAATTTTACTTTCCGCACCAGAGAATTTGAACAGATGGAAATTGAGTATTTCTGCCGTCCCGAAGATGCGGCTGCCAAGTATGACGAATGGATCAAGGCGCGGTATCAATGGTATCTGGATCTAGGGATCAAAAAAGAGAATTTAAAATTACGCGTCCACGGCAAGGAAGAGCTGGCACATTATGCCGCCGGCTGCACGGACGTTGAATACGAATTTCCATTCGGGTTATCGGAATTGGAAGGCATTGCCAATCGCGGCGATTATGATCTTAAGCAGCATGCCCAGTTCTCCGGTCAGGATCTGATGTACCACGATCCCGTCACCAATGAGAAATTTTATCCTCATGTCATCGAACCTTCCGGCGGCTGCGACCGCGGCACGCTGGCGTTCTTAGTCGACGCCTATCATGAAGAAACGGTCAATGAGCAGACTCGCGTGGTCATGAAATTCCATCCCAAATTGGCGCCGATCAAGGTTGCTGTTCTTCCATTGTTAAAGAAGAACGAAGGGATCGTCAGCCTGGCCAAGAAAATCAAATCAGAGCTTCAAAAAGATATTGTTTGTGTGTATGATGATTCCGCTGCGATCGGGAAGCTGTATCGCCGTCAGGATGAGGTCGGCACGGTATTTTGCGTCACCGTCGATGTGCAATCCTTAGAAGATAAACAGGTCACCGTCCGGGACCGCGACACTATGAAACAGGAGCGCGTTTCCCTTGATCATTTGTACAAATATATTAAAGAACGTTTATAGCAAACGGTAAAAAGAAAGGCAGTTGCAATGGCAAACAAGCATGTATTTTCATACGGCGCTGGAAAAGCGGAAGCGAAGGGTTCAGATCTTACAAAGAATGTGTTGGGCGGTAAAGGCGTAGGGTTGATGGAAATGACCTCGATCGGTATCAGTGTTCCGGCGGGTTTTACGGTCAGTATCCAAACCTGCGAAGAATATTATAAGTTAGGCCGCAAGCTGCCTAAAGGCTTGGAAAAAGAAGTGCGCGACGCTGTTGTGAAATTAGAAAAGGTCACGGGCAAGAAGTTAGGCGACGCTAATGATCCTTTGTTGATCTCCGTCCGTTCCGGTGCGGCGCGTTCCATGCCGGGGATGTTGGAAACTATTTTGAATTTAGGGTTAAATGATAAATCCGTCGAGGGTTTAGCGAAGAAAACCGGCAATCCGCGTTTCGCTTATGATGCGTACCGCCGTTTCATCCAAATGTATTCCTCGACAGCCATGGGGCTCTCCAAGCAGCCGATGGAAGACATGCTGCATGAGATGAAGCATCAGATCGGCGTAAAGAACGATCCTGAGATCCCTGCTGAAAAGCTCAAGGAATTGTGTGATCAATTCAAGGCTTTCTATAAATTGAATAAAAAGGAAGACTTTCCCCAAGATCCCTGGAAACAGTTGTGGGGTGCGATCATGGCGGTCTTCAATAGCTGGGAAGCGGAAAAGGCCCAGACCTACCGCCGCGTTGAGAAGATCACAGACCTCAAAGGGACGGCCGTAAACGTCGTGCAAATGGTGTTCGGCAACAAGGGTGAGAACAGCGGTACAGGCGTATGTTTTACCAGAGACCCGAATACCGGCGAGAATATTTTCTACGGCGATTACTTGATCAACGCTCAAGGCGAAGACGTCGTTGCCGGTATCCGTACGCCGCTGAAATTGGAAACCTTGCAGCAGACCATGCCGAAGGCGTATGATCAATTATGCGCCGTACGCGCGATCTTGGAATCCTATTATAAGGAAATGCAGGACCTGGAATTCACGATCGAAGATGAAAAATTATACATGCTTCAGTGCCGCACGGGAAAACGTTCTCCGTCGGCAGCATTCCAGATCGCCTTGGATCACGCCACCAAGCCTTTGTTAAGCAAGGCTCAAGCCAATGACTTGGTCAAGAAGGGGTATTTGCCCAAGAAATATGCCGCTATGGCGGTTAAACCTGTTCTGACAAAGGAACAAGCGGTAGGTCGTATCAATTCCGATGATATTGAACGTTTATTCTATCCGGTCATTGACACCAAGAGGACCACGGCTGAGCAATTAAAAAATGCCAAGATCGGTTCCGGTATCAATGCTGTTCCAGGCGCTGCTTCCGGTAAGGTTGTGTTCACCGCTGAAGAGGCCGAGAAATTAGCGCATAAAGGCGAGAAGGTCATTTTGGTCCGTAAAGAGACAAGCCCTGAAGATGTCGGCGGTATGCACGCAGCCAAAGGTATCTTGACGGCCACCGGCGGGAAAACATCACACGCGGCTGTCGTTGCCCGCGGTTGGGGGAAATGCTGTATCGTTGGATGCGAAGCGTTGAATATCAATTATGAAGCAAAACAGTTTACTATCCATGGCAAGACGGTCAAGCATGGTGAGTACATCACTCTCGATGGTTCTGCAGGTGATATCTTTGTCGGCGATCTTCCGTTGAAGGAACCGGAATTACCTCAAAGCTACTACACTGTCTTAAAGTGGGCGGACACGTTCCGTACGATCAATGTGCGTACCAATGCTGACACACCTTATGATGCCGAGAATGCCATCAAGATGGGGGCTGAAGGGATCGGGTTGTGCCGCACAGAACACATGTTCTTCGATACAGAGGAACGCCGTCTGGCCATCCAGGAAATGATCGTTGCGGATACAGTGGAATCCAGAAAAGGCGCTTTAGCGAAATTGCTGCCGTTCCAACGCAATGATTTCTATGGCATATTCAAGGCCATGAACGGCAAGCCGGTCACGATCCGTTTGATCGATCCGCCGCTGCATGAGTTCACTCCGAAGGACAACGCGGGTGTTGAGAAATTAAGCAAGGTCACGGGCATTTCCCCGGATAAGATCCGTCACCGCTGCGAACAACTGCATGAATCAAACCCCATGCTTGGTCACCGCGGCTGCCGTTTGTCGATCACCTATCCGGAAATTCTGGAAATGCAGACCACCGCGATCATTGAAGCAGCGATCCAATGCGTTAAGGAAGGCATCAAGGTTTATCCTGAGATCATGCACCCCTTGACCATTGATAAAAAAGAGCTTAGTATTCTAGAACAGCAGACAAGGCTTGTGGCTGATCGTTTGATCAAAACTGCTAAGGTGAAACTACCTTATTTGGTTGGGACCATGATCGAGATCCCGCGTGCGGCCCTGCTGGCGGATCAATTAGCAGAAGTTGCGGAGTTCTTCAGCTTCGGTACCAATGATTTGACACAGATGACCTTAGGTCTTTCCCGCGACGATGCCGGCCGCTTCCTTCCGGTATATGTCGCAACGGAGAAAGATGGGGGTAAAGGCATTCTGCGTGATGATCCATTCCAAAGTCTGGATCAAAGCGGCGTCGGGATGCTCGTCAAGTGGGGTATTGAGCGCGGTCGTTCCACCCGCAAGAATTTAAAAGTTGGTATTTGCGGGGAACACGGCGGTGAAGCCCAAAGCGTGAAATTCTGCCACAAGGCCGGGATGAATTACGTATCTTGTTCACCGTACCGCGTGCCTATCGCCCGTTTAGCGGCGGCGCAGGCGGCGATCGAATCGAAAAAGAAGGCAAAGTAATCAATAACCCTTCAAACAAAGGGAAATAATGGACCCGATTAAAGTCTACTTAAAAGAGATCAAGAATATCCCGCTGTTGACGGCCGCGCAAGAAGTTGAGCTGGCCAAGCGTATCCAAAAAGGGGATAAGACGGCGCGCGACGCGATGATCAAGTCGAATTTGAGGCTTGTTATCAGCATTGCCAAGCGTTATACCAATCTAGGGATCTCTTTAAGTGATTTGATCGAGGAAGGTAATATTGGACTGATGCGCGGGGTGGATAAATTCGACCCTGATAAAGGTTTTCGTTTCTCGACATACGCGGCCTGGTGGATCAAGCAGGGGATCTCCCGCGCGATCATCGATCAGGGGAAAATGATCCGTGTTCCCGTCTATCTTAACGAAGAGATCATGAAATACCGCAAGATGGTCGAGAAATTGACCCACGCGCTGCGGCGCCGTCCAAGCGTTGCCGAGATCGCCAAGAAATTAAAGGTCTCCGTTGATAAGGTTCGTGAGCTTGAAGGGGCGATCACTAAAATGTCAAGCCTTGATGCCCCATTAGGCGAGGATGGTGAAGGTCAGATCAAGGACATCATCGAAGATGAATCGATGGCAGCTCCTGACGCGTCGGTGGAAATGTTCTTGAATAAGGAGCGCGCCCAGTCTTTGCTGAATTGGTTAGATGAGCGCGAACGCACCATCATAGAAATGCGCTATGGCTTGGGCGAGGATGGGGTGGAGCATACCCTGTCGGAGATCGCCAAGAAGCTTAGTATTTCCCGTGAACGCGTCCGTCAGATCCAGGAACTGACCATCAAGAAGCTAAAGAAGTTCTTAAACGAAAAAGAATCGCAGGGGGAGGAAAAGTAATGGCGGCGGCTTTAAAAAGAAAACCAATCTATGTCCTGATCTTGCCCCGGTTTGAAGATATCTTTCACGCATACTATACAGGCGAGATCACCAAAGGCGTCAATCTGGCGGCCTCCCGTTTGAATGTGGATTTCCTCGTGCATATCACTGACCGTCAGGATCATTCCTCCTGGCTTGATGCGACGCTGCTTGACCGTAAGCATGTGGACGGTGTTTTATTCGCGGATATCGATAATGACCTGGAGATCGTCAAGAAGGCCATCATGCGCGGCATGCCGTGTTTGGTTTTGAATAATATTATTTCCGAGCCGATCAATTATATTGCCGTGAATAATTACAAAGCGGCTTACAATGTTGTTGAAGAATTCATCAAGCTTGGTCATACCAAGATCGCGACGATTGCCGGGGATCTCTCGACACAGGCGGGCAGTTCCAGGTTGGAGGGGTATAATGATGCGTTAAAGAAGCATAATATCACTCCAGATAAGAGGTATGTCAAGATAGGTGGTTTCTTAAGGACTCCAGCACGCCAGGCAACACAGGACCTGCTGAAAATAAAAGACCGTCCAACGGCTATCTTTGCAGCGTCTGACGTCATGGCGCTGGAAGTATTGGACGTGGCTAAAACAAAAAAGATCGCTGTCCCTCAAGAATTGGCTGTTTGCGGTTTTGATGATAATCCGCTTAATACGCACTCGCCGATCAAGCTGGCCACTGTCGCCCAACCGTTGGTTGAAATGGGACGTTTAGGTTTGGAGATGTTGTATCAGATCAGCCATGGCAAAGCCAAGCTTCCTGTCAAAGAAGTGTTGCCAGCGCGTTTTGTTCGGGCTAAGTCGATGGGAGATCTTTAGTATGACCGTCAATGACCTTAAAAAACATATCCGTGATATTCCAGACTTCCCTAAAAAAGGGATCATTTTTAAGGATATTTCCACTTTATTGAAACATCCAGCAGCTTTCAAAAAGACGATTGATGCGCTGGCGTTAAAATATAAGGGAAAGAAAGTAGAATATGTCGTCGGTGTTGAGGCCCGTGGTTTTATCTTTGGGGCTGCATTGGCATATAAATTGGGGGCTGGTTTTATTCCGGTCCGCAAAAAAGGCAAGCTTCCTTATAAAACGACAAGCATTACTTATCAGTTGGAATATGGCACCGACACATTAGAGATGCATGAAGATGCCATCGTCAAAGGGGCCAGGGTTTTGGTCGTTGATGATCTTTTGGCGACTGGCGGTACGGTCAGGGCTGTTCTTGATCTGCTTAAAAGCCAAAGTGCAAAATTGATAGGTGTTGCTTTTATCATTGAATTGAAATTCTTAAAAGGGAAATCTAAGCTTAAAGGGTTCCCGGTCCATTCGCTTATTCAGTACTGATGCAGCCAAAAAAGTTCCTTCCGGCGATCTTCGTCCTTATCCTTATAGTTATTGCTGCTAATTATTCGATCATCATTAATTCATTCCAGTCATGGGTAGAGCCGCTGGTTTTAGTGTTACATATTTTCATGGTTTTTGCGTTGTATGTTTACCTGCAGCTGAAAGTCGGCGTAAGGGCCTCTTTGATCGGGGCATTGTTATTTGCCTTATTCCCAGGTCATGCCTATGTGTGGGCATCCGGTGTCTTTAGCGCATTTAATGCCGTCGCATACGTGATCGTCTGGGGTGCTGGGGCATATGCAGGTATAGGCTATGAACGATTTTATAAGTTCCTCAAGACCCAGGAAGCAGTGGTCAGGCATTTATTTTTGATCGGGGTCTATGTCCTTATCCTGGGACTGATGATGCTGACACTTCAGATCAACAGCGTGTGGAAGGATCAGCAAACGTTATGGGGTTATCGCGTTACTCATGGCAATACGTCTGATGCCATGCAGCATTGGGCGCGCATATTAATCCTCGAGCAGGGGAAAACGGCAGAGGCAAAAGAGCTCTACCGACGTGCGATCGTTCAGTACCCCAAGAACGCGGAAGGGTATTTCGGATTGGGGGATATCTATATTAACGAGGGTAACAGCGAAGAATTGGTGCGTTTGTTCAACCAATTGTTGAGCACTGTTCCCGACGAAGAAGATGTGTATTTGAGGGTCATGGAAGCCTACGGTAAAGCGGTCATGAAATATCCTCAGGAAAGGATATATAAGGAAAAGCGGGAAGAAATGCTTGCTGAGTATGAACAGGTCAGCAAACGCAAGAATTATTCAGCCAACGATTATTTTAATCTGGGATTTTTATATGAGCAGGTCGGAGGATATGAACAGGCGATGCGTTATTACCGCAAAGCTTTGGAACTGGACCCCAAGCATGAAAAAACCCTGCAGAATGTGGCGTATCGTTTAAAAGAAGCGGGGGATTACAAGAATGCCATCATCCTCTATTCCCGCATTGTGAAACTGTACCCGCGTACGACGAAAGCGTATTTGAATTTAGGGATAATCTATAACGCTTTAGGCGATGTCAGCCGTGCCAGGAGCTTGTATGAGAAGGTCATCAAGATCGATCCCAATAATGACCAGGCATTCTTTAATTTGGGATATCTCAATGAAACAGCCGGCGAACTTCGGGAATCGCTCAATGATTATGAGAGAGCGGTGGAGATCAATCCCAAACACAGCGAAGCCTATTATAATATGGGGAATGTCTACGCGACTTTGGGTCAGACAGCTGAGGCGATCGCTTCTTATTTGAAAACCACGAGCATTGATCCCAAGCACGTCAATGCATTTGTTAATTTGTCCATTCTGTCCTACAAATCCAAGGATTTTAAAGGGGCGATCCGCTATTTGGAAGAAGCCAGGATCTTGGGGTATAACGCTCCTGAAGGCTATGTTAAAGCGCTTGAACCTTATCAGTCAAGATAAGTGCGCCTGGACCGAATCGAACGGTCAGCCTAGACGTTAGGAGTGTCTCGCTCTATCCAAAATTGAGCTACAGGCGCATAAGAATAGAAATTCTTGTGTTGAAGTATAGATCATTCCAGGGAACAAATCAAAAGATTTTAGAAATACGACACATCCTGTCCGTATCAATACCTATTGACTTTAAGGCGCAATCTGCTATAAATAAGTTAAATATTGACGTATTTAATTCAAAAAGGATCGTCCATTGATCGTTCCTGTATTGGTTTTGCTGAGCCTGATCTATCTTGTCCTGAGGTTATTGAGAAAATTTAAAACATTAGGGAAGAGCCCTTGCGGTGATTGTTCCTGCGGAGAGTCATGAGTTTTTGGGATAAATTTATTAAGAAAGATACCTGTGTCTGTCACGCTGATTCTAAAACATTGTCTAAAGCGGGTACGCGGACAAGTTTAAAGGTGGAGTGTCTTTGCGGAGACGAAGGGATCTGCGATCGCCTGAGGGAAATGGGCTTTTGCGAGTCGTCTATTATCGAAAAAGTCAGCGACAGCGGTTCATTGATCTGTAAAGTCTGCGATACAAAGGTGATCTTAAGCAAGGAACTCGCCCAAAAGATCATGGTGAAGGACATTTGTCCATGTCAAGGCCACTCAGTTACGCGTGCCAAAGGCCAGGCGGCATTAAGCACCATGGCGGTCGGTCAGCGCGGCGTTCTACAGCAATTTATGTTCGAGGAAAGCGAACGCTTAGAAGAGATGGGCTTGACCCCGGGTGAGACCATTGAGATCGTCCGGTATGCCCCTTTGGGCGACCCCATCGAGATCAAGGTCCGCGGTTATTTATTATCTTTGCGTAAACAGGAAGCTGACCAGATCATGGTCAATTTACTTTAAGTGCCAACCACTGTATCAGATAAAACTCACCATCACAGCATTGCTCTAGTAGGGAATCCCAATTCCGGCAAAACCACGCTGTTTAATGCCTTGACCCATTTGCGTCAGAAGGTGGGTAATTATCCGGGCGTTACAGTTGAGAAAAAAACGGGCGTGCTGGACCTGGGAGATTCTCAGACGGTAGAGGTCATTGATCTTCCTGGGACGTATAGTCTTTCCGTCCGTTCTTTAGACGAACAGGTCGCCCGTGATGTGCTTTTCGGTAAGGAAGAAGGGTGTGCTGTCCCTGACCTGGTGGTGTGCGTTGTAGATGCTGGAAATTTAGAGCGTAATTTGTATTTGGTCACGCAGGTTCAGGACCTGGGATTGCCCATGATGCTGGTCCTCAATATGATGGATGAGGTCAAACGACAGGGTAAGCGCATCGATACCGAGAAGCTTTCTACCATCTTCGGCGTTCCTGTTGTTGAAGCGGTGGCCAGTCAAAATATCGGTATTGATCAGATCAGATCATTGATCAAGGAAGGGGTCAAGGCACGTTATAAGCGTTCCTGGCGCATGGCCCCGGTCATGGAAGATCTGGCCAAAGAAATGGCCGCAGTGCTGCAAAAACATGAAAAACTTCCTGCCTACGCGGCTTTTGCCGAGGGCTTGAATTTATTGTCCCAATCAAAAGTTGACCCAAAACGATTTACCGATCCCCAGACATATCCCGCAGTTGCCGAGGTTTTGAAGAAAGTTGCGGCATTGGGCGTTTCTTCCAGAACAGCGGTGATCGAGGCAAGATATGACTGGATAAAATTCATCATCAAAGAGATCGTGATCCAGCAGGAAAAGATCGGCATGGATCTGACCGAGAAGCTGGACCGTTTTCTGACCCACAAGATATTCGGCTGGATGTTCTTTATCCTGCTGATGGGGTTCATGTTCTTTTGTATCTTTACCCTAGCCAGCATTCCGATGGATTTTATCAATAATATGTTCACTGTGTTCGGTGATTGGGTCGGTGCGCATATGGCCGTAGGGGATCTTAAAGATCTGATGGTCAATGGGATCATTCCTGGAGTCGGAGGGGTGATGGTCTTTTTGCCCCAGATCTTGATCCTGTTTTTCTTTATCGGCTTGTTGCAGGATACCGGTTACATGGCGCGTGCGGCATTTATCATGGATCGGGTGATGAGCAAAGTTGGTTTGCATGGGAAATCGTTCATTCCTCTGTTAAGCTCCTTTGCCTGTGCGATCCCGGGGATCATGTCGGCGAGGACCATTGAAAGTCCTAAAGACCGTTTGGTGACGATCTTGGTGGCGCCACTGATGAGCTGTTCAGCGCGTTTGCCGGTCTATGCGATCATGATCGCTGCGTTGATGCCCAAAGCTGGCCCTATGCAGAAAGCCGGGGTTATGCTTGTGTTGTATTTACTTGGCATCGCAGGTGCCTGCATCATGGCCCTCATCTTTAAAAGGACCTTACTAAGATCTGTAAAGCCAGTATTCTTAATGGAATTGCCTCCGTATCGTTTCCCGTCGTGGAAAACAATTGCGATGCATATGTGGGAACGCAGCGGCATGTTCCTTCAGCGTGCGGGGACGATCATTCTGGCATTGTCGATCATTCTTTGGGCGTTAATGACGTACCCAAAACATGAAGGAATGGATGAGGCTCTGGCATTAAAGCATAGCTATGCGGGGCAGGCGGGGACTTTGATCGAGCCGGTCATCAAGCCGCTGGGATATGATTGGCGCATCGGCATCGGCTTGATCGCCTCATTTGCCGCCCGGGAAGTGTTTGTCTCAACGATGAACATCGTTTTTAATATCGGCAAAGATGCCAGGGAAGACTCATTAAAAGACGCGTTTGAGAAAGCATCCTGGCCTGACGGAAAGCCGTTATTCACACCTCTGGTATGTTTAAGTATCATGGTCTTTTATGTATTTGCCATGCAGTGCGTTAGTACGATGGCCGTTGTGTTCAGGGAGACAAATTCCTGGAAGTGGCCGCTGTTCCAATTCGTCTATATGTTCATCCTCGCTTATGGTTTTGCCCTGGCTGTATTTAAACTGGGGTCCCTCTTGATACATCCGTAGAAATACGCATATGGCTGCTGCGCCAAGTGATCTATAGTAAATCAATAACCCTATCTGAAACGTGTGTTTAATGGAGGGACATTTATGTCGCAGCCGTTTAAATATCTGTATGGGCCGGTGTATTCCTGGAGACTTGGACGGTCGCTGGGGATCGACCCATTGTCCTGTGAGGATAAAGTCTGCAATATGAATTGTGTGTATTGCCAGTTGGGAACAACCAAGGAACTGGTCCATAAACGTCAGGAATATGTACGCACACAGGACATCATTGAAGAGCTGCAGCGCCTTCCTAAGTATTTCATTGATTATCTGACATTTTCCGGCAGAGGTGAGCCGACGCTTGCCAGTAATTTGGGTGAAATGATCCGGGCGATACGGCAAGTCCGCCGAGAGAAGATCGCCGTGATCACCAATTCTTCTTTAATGACCGATCCTGGGGTTCAATCAGATCTATTGGAAGCGGATTTTGTCTTAGCTAAACTGGATGCGAATGATCAGGAGTCTTTTGTCAATGTTGATGGGCAATGCGGCCTGGATTTCAATGCCATTGTTGCGGCGATCGGTGAATTCCGGGAAAAATTCAAAGGCAAGCTGGCTTTGCAGGTGATGCTCATTGATGAAAATATTGACAGCGTTGCCGATCTTGCCGATGTGGCGCGACGGCTTAATCCGGATGAGGTACAGTTGAATACCGCCCTGAGGCCCTGCGCAGTCCGGGCTCTGGAGCGTGTCGAGATCGAGTGGGCTAAGAAATTTTTCGGCGACATGCCGGTTGTCAGTCCCTGGGACGCACCGACAGAATCCTATCAACCGATAGATGAACAGTCCACAGTTAAAAGACACGGCAATTATCGCAAAACTCGTTACGGGTATTAATCGTTGAATGATCCGCATATTCCTTGTCGATGATCATGAGATTTTCCGCAATGGTTTAAAAAACCTCCTGGAGTCCAGCCGTGAGTTCAAGATTGTCGGCCAGGCCGGCGATGGTGAAGAATTGCTCGATAAGATCAATATGAAAGCGCTGGATTGTCTTGTTCTGGATCTGTCCATGCCGAACTTAGACGGTTTGCAGGCCCTTGAAAAGATCAGGGTTTTATACCCCAAGTTAAAATGCCTGATCTTGACCATGCACAAAGATACAGAGCATTATAAACGTGCGTTAGCGATGGGTGCTCACGGTTATGTTCTTAAGGATTGTGCATTTGATGAATTGATCACAGCCTTGAAAGTCGTGATGGGGGGCAAGCGCTATGTTTCACCGTCGATCTCTGATCAGATAGCGCTGCAATTCGCCCGTTCTTTAAATGCACATTCTGCGAGAAGTATAGATATTCTCACAAGCAGGGAGAAACAAATTGTGCATTGCGTAGCGGGAGGATTGGCCAACAAAAATATCGCGGCTCAGTTAAAGATCAGTGTTCGAACGGTTGAAGCGCACCGCAACAGGCTTAATCATAAGCTTGGGGTCAGGAATACAGCGGCCCTGGTGAAATATGCGTTGGATCAGGGGTTGGTTTAGACTTAAAAATAAAAATTCACCTGTTGGGTAGAGTGAATTGTGGTATATTAATAAAAAAAGGGGAGAATATGTCAAATATATTATTATCATCCCTGATGGGATTGATGTTCTTGTCAGTAATTCCGGCAGCGTCCTATGCTCAAGCAGTTTCTGTCAACGAGCCTGAAGAAGAAACCCAATTGATCGAGAATGATGAGGGTTATGGCAAGGATGATACAGAATATTACAGCAGTGAAAAAGATACTGAGCCGGTCATGGAAGAAGGCCCTAATACCAGCGATGATGAGGCTGTCAATGATGAAGCAGCCGCTGATGAAGCTGATCAAGGTGCAGGCGATGAGGATCTTGCTGATGAGCCTGCTGGTGCTGTTAAAAAGTGACCTTGATTGTTTTGCCCAGGATTCGGTACAGCCTTTAGCCAAGATCAATAAGATCTATTTTAAGGCCCAGCATTATTATGAACAACGAAACTGGAGGGCGGCAAAAGATGCCTTTCAGGATTTCTTAAGTCTTTCCGACCACAACTCCTTATTTATCCCCTCGATGTATTATTTGGCGTATTGCCATCAGCAGCTTCACGATGATCAGAAATCGGCAGCTCTTTATCAAAAAGTGATCGCTCAGGCATCTACTGAAGAGATATTTTGGAGTCAAATGGCGCAGAAACGTTTGGAAAGTTTTGCCCGGGGTCTTAATAACCCAAATTAGGGCCAAGCCAGCGTTCAACTGTTTGGACAGGCATATTTTTGCGTATGGCGTAGTCTTCCACCTGGTCCTTACCGATCTTCCCTAAAGAAAAATATTTTGATTGCGGCAGTGAGAAATAATGTCCGCAGACAGCAGCGGTAGGTGTCATGGCAAAATTTTCTGTTAAACTGATGCCGGTGATCCGGTGTGCATCAAGCATCTTGAATAAAAATTCTTTTTCCGTGTGGTCAGGACATGCCGGATAACCCGGAGCCGGACGGATGCCGGTATAATCCACATGAGTGAGCTGTTCCCGGGTGAGATTCTCGTCCGGGGCATATCCCCATAATTCTTTCCGGACCAGTTCATGCAGGTATTCGGCGAATGCTTCGGCTAAACGATCAGCTACGGCCTTGGCCAGAATGCTTTTATAATCGTCGTGATCAGCCTCATAGGCAGCGACCATTTGATCTAGTCCGATGCCGGTTGTTAAGGCAAAAGCCCCCAGATAATCACGTACGCCGCTGTCCTTAGGTGCAATATAATCCGCTTGCGCTAAGAAAGCATCATCCTGACGAACGGGGGATTGCTGGCGCAGGCTATGAACAACCCCTAAGACCTTTGAACGGGTATCGTCGGTGTAAAGTTCAATGTCATCCCCAATGCTGTTTGCCGCAAAAAAACCTACACAGGCTTTCGCTGTCAAAGATCTCTTGCGGATGATCTCATCTAGGATATTATTGGCATCATTATAGACGCGTGTGGCTTCGGCCCCATAAGTGGTGTCTTTAAGGATGTTGGGAAATTTACCCTTGAGTTCCCAGGCGATGAAGAACGGCGACCAATCAATATAGCTTCGGATGGTTGTCAGATCTATGTGATCCAGCGTTTTGATCCCAAGGAAGGAAGGTTTGACAGGACGGTAGGTGGTCCAATCAATATCCAGCTTCTTTTTTCTCGCTTCGGGTAAACTGACGAGAGTCCGCTGCTGGTAAAGTTTTTGGTGCTCAAGACGCAGGTTTTCATATTGCGCGTTGGCCGATAAGATAAATTCTTTTCTGGCGTTTTTATCCATGAGTGCCCGGCAGACACCGACAGCACGCGACGCGTCTTTGACGTGTACAGTGAATCCTTTGGGGTAACCGGGTGTGATCTTGACGGCCGTATGATTAGGGGAGGTGGTAGCTCCTCCGATCATTAAGGGAATAGTAAAATCAAGGCGCTGCATTTCGCGGGCCACATGGACCATTTCGTCTAATGAGGGGGTGATAAGCCCGGAAAGGCCGATCATATCAACTTTTTCTTCTTTCGCCGCTTTGAGTATTCTTTCACATGACACCATGACGCCAAGATCAATGACTTTGAAATTGTTGCAGGATAAAACAACTCCGACGATGTTTTTACCGATATCATGCACGTCTCCTTTGACGGTCGCCATCAGGATAACGCCGGCATTCTTTGCCTGATCATCTTTGTTCTGTTCCATGTAGGGCAGAAGATAGGCTACAGCTTTTTTCATGACCCGGGCGCTTTTGACGACCTGGGGCAGGAACATCTTTCCGCTTCCAAAAAGATCTCCGACAATATTCATCCCATCCATCAATGGGCCTTCGATCACATCCAGAGGTCTGCTGGATCTAAGACGGGCTTCTTCGACATCCACATCAATGAAATCTACAATGCCTTTGATCAAGGCATAGGAAAGCCGTTTTTCAACAGGTTCTTTGCGCCAGCTTTGGTCTTCTTCCGTCTTTTTGCCTTGAGTTTTAAAGTTCTCAGCAAAGGAAACCAGACGTTCCGTTGCATCCGGGCGGCGGTTTTGCAGCACATCTTCAACAAGGATCAATAGGTCCTGGGGGATCTGGTCGTATACCGCGATCATCCCGGCATTAACGATCCCCATGTCCATGCCGGCTTTAATAGCATGGTAAAGGAATGCAGAATGCATGGCTTCCCTGACAGGATCATTACCTCGGAAAGAAAAAGAAACATTGCTGACCCCGCCGGAAATAAGGCATCCGGGGCAGGTTTCTTTGATGATACGGGTGGCTTTAAAGAAGTCCACCGCGTAATTATTGTGCTCTTCGATACCGGTTGCGACCGCGAAAATGTTTGGATCAAAGATAATGTCAGAAGGATCAAATCCGACTGATTTAGTTAAGAGGTGATAGGCCCGCTGACAGATGCTGACACGGCGTTCAACCGTATCCGCTTGACCTTTCTCATCAAAAGCCATGACAACTGCGGCTGCGCCGTAGCGTTTAACAAGTGTCGCCTGACGGATGAATTCTTGTTCACCTTCTTTCATGCTGATCGAATTGACAATGGCTTTACCCTGGACGCATTTAAGTCCAGCCTCGATCACGTTCCAGCGGGAAGAGTCGATCATGATGGGGACTTTACTAATGTCCGGTTCTGCCGCGACTAAGTTCAGGAACTTTGTCATGGACTCAACGGAATTAAGCATGGCTTCATCCATGTTCACATCTATTATCTGTGCGCCGTTCTCGACCTGCTGCCGGGCAACAGCCAGGGCTTGGTCGAATTGTCCGGCCATGATTAGACGGGCAAATTGTTTGGAGCCGGTGACATTGGTGCGTTCCCCGACATTGATGAAATTGGTCTCTTTGCGTTTGATCAATGGTTCTAAGCCGCTAAATGAGGTGTGTGGTTGAATTACTGGAATGGCGCGCGGCTTAAGGTCCTTGACGATGGCAGCGATCGCCTGGATATGCTCAGGCGTTGTTCCACAGCATCCGCCGACAATATTTAGAAAACCGCTCTGGGCAAAATCTTGTATCAAACCTGCCATTTCCTGTGATCCCTGGTCATATTCGCCAAAGGTGTTGGGTAGACCGGCGTTTGGATAGCAGCTGATAAAGCAATCCGCGATGCGTGAACATTCTTCGATATAAGGGCGCATGTCTTTGGCGCCCAGCGCGCAGTTGAGCCCAAAACTTAAAGGGTTGCTGTGTTTAATGGATATCCAGAAAGCTTCTGTCGTTTGTCCTGACAGGGTGCGTCCGCTGGCATCCGTGATCGTCCCGGAGATCATGATCGGGATCTTTCTGCCTAATGAAGCGCAAAAGGTATCTATCGCGAACAAGGCGGCTTTGGCGTTCAATGTATCAAAAATGGTCTCAACCAAGAACAGGTCAACACCGCCGTCGACCAACCCTTTAAGCTGTTCCAAATAAGCCTCAACGAGCTGGTCAAAATTTATTCCGCGAAAAGCCGGGTCATTAACATCCGGAGATATAGACGCTGTTTTATTGGTCGGTCCGACAGATCCGGCGACAAAACGCGGTTTTTGAGGGTTCTGCCGCGTGAATTTATCGCAAGCCTCGCGGGCGATCCTAGCAGAGGTCAAGTTTAATTCATAGACTAATGATTCCATGTGATAATCTGCCATGGAAACGCGGTTTGCATTGAAGGTGTTGGTCTCAATGATGTCCGCACCTGCGGCTAAATACGCCTCGTGGATTGAACGGATGATCTGAGGCTGGGTGAGGGATAATAACTCATTGTTGCCTTTAACATCATGGGCAAAGTCCTTGAACCTCTCGCCGCGATAGGTTTTTTCATCGGGTTTGTGCTTTTGGATCATGGTGCCCATTGCACCGTCTAAAATAAGGATGCGATCTTTAAGTAGCCTGGCGATGGGGTGTTGTTGAATAGACGGATTCATATCGCATCAAGATAGGGGAAAGAGGGGGAAAAGTCAATTAAAAATAGGGGACAAATAGAGGAGGTAGCCCTCGTTTATTGTGACCCAATGGCTGCAAGATTGAGTGCTGTGCCTATTAAAGGTGTATATTGAAATTAACCATAAACAAACTATAATAAGGCTATTCCAATTCAAGATGTGTAAGGGAGGATCATATGTCTTCGGTCAACATTGCAGAAATTAATGAGAAAATTAAAAAAGAATCTGCGGTCATTGAAGCGATCCGCATGGAAGCCTCTAAAGTTCTAGTCGGCCAGACAGCTTTATTAGACAGGCTTCTGGTTGGGATCCTTGCCAATGGCCATATTTTGATCGAGGGGGTTCCCGGCTTAGCCAAGACCACAGCGGTTAAAACATTATCCCAAACTATTCAGGCAAAGTTCGCCCGGCTGCAGTTTACTCCAGATATGCTGCCGGCGGATCTGACAGGCACATTGATCTACGATCAGCGCAGCGGGCAATTCAATGTTAAAAAAGGGCCCATATTCGCCAATATTATCCTGGCCGATGAGATCAATCGCGCGCCGGCTAAAGTCCAGAGCGCATTGCTGGAAGCCATGCAGGAACGACAGGTGACGATCGGGGAAGAGACCTTAAAACTACCGGAACCATTCCTAGTTCTGGCTACCCAGAATCCGATCGAGCAGGAAGGGACATATCCTTTGCCTGAAGCCCAGGTTGACCGTTTTATGCTCAAGGTCAAGATCACCTATCCCACAAAGGTTGAAGAGTTAAAGATCCTCAGGCGAATGGCCACGACCAAAAGCCATCATGAGGTTCGTCCGATCCTTCATCCCCAGGACATCATCCGTCTGCGATCGATCGTTGATGAGGTCTATATGGATGAGAAGATCGAGCATTATATTGTCGACCTCGTGGAAGCCACGCGCTATCCCGAGCAATATAAATTAAAGGATCTCAAGGGTCTTATTCAATACGGGGCAAGTCCCAGGGCCACGATCAATTTAGCCATCGCGGCTAAAGCGTACGCATTTATCGTTGGGCGAGGATTTGTGACGCCGCAGGATGTTAAATCGATAGGTCTAGATGTTCTGCGCCATCGCATAGCGGTCAGCTACGAGGCCGAAGCGGAAGAAAAAACTGCGGAAGACCTGATCAAGATCATTTTTGATACCATCGAAGTCCCATGATCCCCAAAGCTGTCCTAGAAAAAGTCCGTCGCATTGAGATCACGACCACTCACTTAGTCAGCGATATTTTCGCCGGTGCGTATCACAGCGTGTTTAAAGGCCGGGGGATGGAATTTGACGAGGTGAGGGAATACCAGCCCGGTGATGATGTCCGTACCATTGACTGGAATGTGACGGCCCGTACTGGACTGGCTCATATCAAAAAATATGTCGAAGAACGCGAGCTGACAGTGATGATCTTAGTTGACGCGTCCGCTTCCACCTATTTTGGATCCACCAAAGAATTAAAGAATACACTGGCCGCCGAGATCGCCGCTGTCCTGGCATTTTCCGCGATCCGCAATAATGATAAAGTCGGACTGCTCATGTTCACTGATGAGATCGAGCTGTTCATCCCGCCGCGTAAAGGCAAAAGCCATGTGCTTCGGGTCATCCGAGAGGTGTTGTATTTTAAGCCTAAGGGGACAGGTACGGATCTGAAAATGGCCCTGGATTATTTAAGCAAAGTGACCAAACGTAAAAGCGTTGCGTTTGTTATTTCAGACTTTTTTACGTCAGAGAACTACAGAAAATCCCTTCAGATCACGAATAAATATCACGATATCATAGCGATAACACTCAATGACCTGCGTGAAGCCGTATTGCCGGATTGCGGGCTGGTGAGTTTAAAAGATGCCGAGACGGGAGCGCAAAGGGTTGTGGATACCAGCAACAGAAAAGTCCGTGATGCCTATGCCGCCCAGGCCAGACAGAGGCTTGACGCCAGAGAGCGATTGTTCGCTCAAACAGGGGTCGATCATATTGATGTGCATACCCACGAACCATATGCGAAAGCATTGATCAGTTTTTTTGCCAGAAGAAAAGGCCGGCGATGACAGAGGATATCAAAGACATCCGGGTTCCAGTAGAATTCCCACTTTGGGGATGGATCATGTTAGGTGTACTGCTTGTTTTGATCATCGCGGGATCGTATATCTGGTTAAAAAGAAGGAAAAAGGCTCCGGCAGAGCCATTGCCGGCCATATCTTCACGGCCGCCCGCTGAGCTCGCGCTAAAAGCATTAGAGGAGCTTTATCAGAAAGGATATCCGCAGTTAGGTCAGTTTAAAGAATTTTATATTTGTTTATCCGACATTGTCCGTCATTATCTGGAGGGGCAATTTGGATTCAAGGCTCCCGAGATGACCACGGAAGAATTCCTGGTATTCGCGCAAACCAGCACGCTGTTAACTGATGATCATAAAAGATCACTAAGAGATTTCTTGAATGGGTGCGATATGGTTAAATTTGCCAAACATTTGCCGACCGTGAATGAAGCTCAGCAGAATTTCGATCTGGCTAAGCAATTGATTATGGACACACACCATGGAATTTAAAACGCCCATATTGCTTGTGCTGATCCCTGTGATCCTTTTTGTGATGTTCTTTTTTTGGCGCAGACACAAACAGGAAGATGTCATCTTCTCATCCACGGATATTGTGGGTGGTTTGCCATCGACCTGGAGGCTGCAGTTTTCCTGGCTTCCATTGGCCTGCCGTGTTCTGGCCGCGGTGCTGTTGTGTATCGCGATCGCCGGTCCCAGGAAAGTGTTGGAGGAGAGTCGCGTTTTGTCTGAGGGGATCGATATTGTTCTGGCACTGGACTGTTCCGGTAGTATGATGGCGGAGGACTTTAAGATCGACGGGAAACGCTTGAATCGATTTGATATCATTAAGAAAGTTGTCGGGGAGTTCATTGATGCCCGTCCCAACGACCAGATCGGTTTGATCGGGTTTGCTGCTAAAGCCTACACCATTTGTCCGTTGACGACCGACCGCAATTGGCTTCAGGCTAATTTATCCAGGATGCGTTTAGGACTGATCGAGGATGGGACAGCGATCGGTTCGGGCATTGCATCGGGGATCTCACGCTTTAAGAACAGTAAAGCCAAATCCAAGATCATTATCCTTTTGACGGACGGGGTCAATAATACGGGTTCTATTGAACCGATGACCGCGGCCAAAACAGCAGCCGCGCTGGGGATCAAGGTCTACACCATCGGTGCCGGCGCCAAAGGGTATGCGCCTTATCCCGTCAAGGATATGTTCGGCCGCACATTCTACCAGAATATTCCAACAGACATTGATGAAGAAGGTCTTAAAAAGATCGCGGATATGACTCATGCGCAATATTACCGGGCTACCGACACGGAATCGCTGCGCAATGTGTATAAAGCGATCGATCAGTTGGAAAAAACAAAGATCGAACAGGTGGGGTATAAGCAGTATCAGGAACTGTTCGGTGTATTCGTCATTGCTGGAATATTGTTTTTGGCACTAGAGACACTATTGATCAACACATTGTTCTTTAGGATACCGTAAGATGGATTTCGGAGCGCCGATATATTTGCATGGTTTGTGGTTTCTGCCGCTAGTGGCGTTTGGATTGTACTTTTTATACCAGCGCCGGTCAGTGTTGACAGACCGTTTTGTGCAGAATGAATTGTTATCGCCTAAGTTGAAAGCTGACAGCCGGCGTTTCTGGCAGCGTAAAGCAATAGCGCTGGTGGTTCTTTTGGCATTTGCCTGTATTGCCTTAGCGCGTCCACAATGGGGATACAAAATCGAAGATGTTAAACGTCAGGGCGTTGATATTTTGATCGCGGTCGATGTTTCAAAAAGCATGTTAACTCAGGATGTCAAGCCTTCCCGGCTTGAGCGGACCAAATTAGAGATAAAAGATCTGTTAAAGAAATTAAAAGGCGACAGAGTAGGGTTGATCGCATTCGCGGGAACAGCTTTTTTGGTCTGTCCCTTGACCAATGATTACAATGGTTTTTTTTTAAGTCTCAATGACCTAAGTACCGACACCATTCCCCGCGGCGGAACAGATATTTCCAGCGCGATCACTGAGGCAGAGAAAGCCTATAAAGGGTCCAAAGGGCATTATAAATCCTTGGTCATCATCACTGATGGTGAAGATCTTGAGGGGGAACTGTTAAGTTCGGCCAAGAAGGCCAAAGAGCTTAACATGAAGATCTATACAGTTGGGATGGGAACAGCAGCGGGGGATTTGATCCAGATCCCGGATGAGAACGGAGGCGTTCAATATTTGAAAGATGCTCAGGGTAATTATGTGAAATCCCGATTGAATGAGAATGTTCTGCAGCAGATCGCGTATTTAACCAGTGGTGCGTATGTCCGTTCGTCCGGGGCGCAATTCGGTTTGGATTATTTGTACCAGGAACAGATATCAAAACTGGATAAAACAGATGTTGAACAGAGAAAAGAGAAGAAGTATTACGAAAGGTTCCAATGGTTCTTAAGTGTGTGCTTAATTGCTTTATTATTCTGACCGCTGCTTCCAACCTTTGGGCGGGCAATTCTGCCGATATCGTTAAGAATGGTAATGCCAGCTACCGTCAAGGACAGTATGAGGAAGCTGTCAAGTTCTACCAGAATGCCTTAAAGGAAGGTGGGCAGGACGATGTCGCGCGGTATAATTTAGGAAACACCTATTTTCGTCAGGGTAAGGCTCGAGCTCAAACGAATTTAGATGGGGCGATCGATGATCTGGAGAAGTCTCTTTCAAGTTATATCGACGTGATTAACAAGAACGGTAAGGATGCCGATGCTGTCTTTAATCGTGATATTGTTTCTAGAGAATTAGAGAAACTAAAGAAAAAGAAGAAACAGCAGCAGGATCAACAGCAAAAGCAACAACAGAAAAAGGATAAAGAGCAAGATCAGCAAAAAGATCAGAACAAAGATCATAATAAGGATCAAAAGGATAAAGACAAGTCGGGTAAAGAGGATCAGCGTGATCAGGGACAAAAGAATGACCAGGGTCAAGGGCAGCAGGAGCAGCCCAATAAGTCAGGTGAGGAGCAAAAGAACGGAGATAAAGACAAACAGCAGGAAAAACATGACGCTTCATCTGAGCCGAAAGATCAACAGACTAAGAAATCCCTAGACAATAAGAACAGTGGGACAGAAAATAAAGGAGATGGTGCGCTGGATCCCCAAGAAGCTAAAGATATTTTAGAAGATTACCAACGCAATGAGGAGCCTCAGGGGCTTTTGAATTTTATCGAGAGAACTAAGGGCGAAGAAAAGCCTGTAGCCAAGGATTGGTGATGAGACGGGTATTGCTATCGGTAATGATGCTGGTATTATTTAGCGGATGGGTTCTGGCAGAAGATGTTAGTGTTGAGGCTACTGTCCAATCCAATCAATTGACCATTGGCGATGCCGGGCAATTGACATTGACCATTCATGGTATCAAGGGCGGTATTGAACCACCCCCATTGCCAAAGATCGATGGGATTGATACTAACTACTTGGGGCCATCCACAAGCATTTCGATCATCAATGGCCAATATTCCAGCATACACGCGTATAATTACAGCATTTTCCCGACTAAAACTGGACAGGTGCAGATCCCACCGCTAACGGTTGTGATCGACGGTAAATCATATGTGACAGGTCCCATTGACCTGGTGATCTCGGATGCGGCACCGTCTTCACCGACAGCGGCAAATCCTATTGCCGGTGATACTTCAGTTTCTTTGAAAGATAAGATATTCATGGTCGTGTCAACGCCCCAAGCCAACGTGTATTTAGGGCAAAAGGTCCCTATCCGCATTAAGCTCTATATCAACCAGCTTCCTATCCGTAACCTGCAATTCCCAAAGTTTGAACAGAATGGTTTTACGATGGATAATTTTGCCCAACCCCCTCAGTATAATGAGGTGGTCAACGGGGTGCAGCATACGGTTGTTGATTATCAAACATTCATTTATCCCACACGTCCCGGTGAATTGAATATCGGTCCCATCCAGATCTCTGGGAGTTTACTTTACAGGACAAAAGGAGCGAACCCGTTAGGTGGAAAGGGGTTCTTCAATGATGATTTTTTTAATGGCATGTTCGACAGTTATCAGGAGCGCCCTATTATGGTCAATGCCAGCGCCATGAAGATCAATGTCCACCAGCTGCCAACTGAAGGGAAGCCGGCTGATTTTACAGGAGCCGTTGGTCAAATGAATTTCTTTGTGACCATTAATCCTTATGAGGTTCATGTGGGGGATCCCATTACGCTGCGGATGAAATTATCCGGTGATGCGAATTTTAGATCGCTGCATATGCCGGAGTTTGTTGACAAGAATTTCAAAACCTATGATCCTGTGATCAAAGATGTGGATAATAGCCGGATCGTGGAGCAGGTCATTATCCCTTCCAGCGAGGAGATCAAGCAGGTGCCGGCTATCGTGTTCAATTATTTTGACCCGATCGCAGGACAATATAAAACGATTACCCAGGGGCCGTTTGGACTTAAAGTGTCACCCGTCGCGAAAGATCAGGAATTCAAAGCGGTGGGATTTGCGGATCTTTCCAAAGGATCAGTAACTAAAGGTGTGGTCCAGATTGATTATGTGAAGAAATATATCATTGATCCGGTCAGATCCCTGATTAAGCTCTCCAGGAAATGGCAGTTTCGTGCAGGAGTTCTTATTATGGGTGTATTCGCAGTGGTGTTATGGCTGTTGACCCGTTTTAATGACAAGATGCAGACGGATACCGCATTCGCTAGACGGCATCGTGCATTTAAGACTGCCAGGATGGGGATCAAGACGGCTTCTGGACATTTGAATGCCGGCTTACCCAAAGATTTCTATCATGTGCTGGTCAGAACAATGAATAACTATTTGGCAGACAAATTACATCGGCCAGCCGCGAGCTTGACAGTGTCCGACATCCTTGTGTTATTAAAGGATAAAGGTGTGTCAGTTATCGTGATCGACAGCATGAAAGCTGTTTATGAGAACGCGGATATGGTGCAGTTTGCAAGCGTTCACGTCGACCAGTCACGCATGCAGGAAGACCTTTTGAAAGTCCAATCCATCATTGTTGATCTAGAAAAGAAGTTATGATCGCGGCAGCGCGGCTGTTAGCACCGGAGGCGCCAAGTTTTGCTTTGACCATGGCCAGATCATTGGTCATTTGTCCGTAGGTGTTAGGATTAGAGAATATGTTCTCAATCGCTTGTGCCAGTTTCTCGCCTGTTGCGTCCTGCTGGATAAGTTCAGGGATGATCTTTTTTCCGGCAACCACATTGACTAATCCGATATAGGGGATTTTAACGAAACTTTTCGCCAGCCAATAGGTGGGCCAGGCGGTTTTGTACATAATGACCATGGGACGAAGCAGTAGACCGCATTCCAGTGTCGCGGTGCCGGATGCGACCATCACCGCGTCCATTGCTCCGATCCCATTGTACACGGGTCCTTCGTAAATGATGGCCTCCACGCCGCTGGCATCGATAATGCTTTTGATCGTCTCCTTGGGGATGGTCGGTGCTCTCAGGACGATGAATTTTCTGTCTTGCTTTTTAGAGAGAAGGATCTTTGCCGCGGCAAGCATTTCTGGGAGATGACGGGTGATCTCTTTTTCTCTTGATCCGGGAAGAAGGCCTATTGTCTGCATTTGAGGTTTAATACCTAGACGGGCTTTGATGCTCGATGGCGGTTCCGTGATCTTAACTTCATCTAAGAGGGGGTGGCCGACATAATCCACATCCATGCCGTACTTGGCGTAGATCTCTTTTTCAAAGGGAAAAAGTACCAGCATTTTATCGACGATCTTTTTTAGTACGTTGATGCGTTTTTCTTTCCACGCCCAGACTTGGGGGCTGACATAATAAAAGACAGTGACACCTGACTTTTTCAAGCTTTGAGCCAATTTCATGTTGAAACCCGGATAGTCGACTAAAATAGCAGCGTCAACCTGATGCTCTTTGATCGAGGCAAGTATGCTGTTGAAGATCCGGGTGATCACGGGGAGGTGTTTGATCACTTCGAGAAATCCCACAACACCTAGCTGGTCGATGTTCTCCAGGATCTCAACCCCAGCGGCCTTCATGTGTTCGCCGCCAACGCCGATAAAATGATATTCGGGATGATCTTTAAGAATGGCGCGGACAACCCCGGCGGCACGCATATCCCCGGAGGCTTCTCCCGCAACGATCAAGAGGCGTTTTGTCGGTGTTCCCATATCTTTTGATTGATGGTTAGTGCGAGGCGCAGCGCTTCACGTCCCTCAGCTCCAGAGACCAAAGGCTTATTGCCTTCACGGATGCAATCGATAAAATGTTCCAGTTCGCGTTTGAGCGGCTCGTCTTTTTCAATGGGTAAATTTTTCAAGTGGATGCCGCGTTCATCCTTGGTATACATTTTTGCTTCCTGTTTGGCATAGTCGAGCGATATATATGCGTTTTTGGTGAACATGCGGATCTTGCGCGTCACTTCCGGTGATATGCGGCTGGCGGTCACGTTGCAAACGCAGCCGTTCGCAAAAGTTAAACGGGCATTGGCAATATCTTCTTTGTCCGTTAAGACATTAACGCCAACAGCCTGAACGTCTTTGATAGGGGAATTGACCAAACCTAAAATGATGTCGATATCATGGATCATCAGATCCAGAACAACCCCTATATCAAGCGACCTGTTGGGGAACAAGTTCAGACGATGGCATTCGATGAATAAGGGATCTTTCACAAGAGGCGCGATCGCAGTGAAGGCCGCGTTAAAACGTTCTACATGACCCACCTGGAGTTTTAGGTTTTTTGCGGCAGCAAGATCCACCAGCACATTGGCCTCGTCAATGGTTGTGGTAATGGGTTTCTCAACAAAAGTGTGCACATTGTTAGATAGGAAATATTCAGCGATCTCTTTGTGGGAGATCGTGGGGGTGCAGATGCTAACGGCATCTACTTTTCCGGAAAGCTCCTTATAGTCTGTGACAAAAGGAACATGGTATTGTTTGGCTAAACTTTTAGCGTTTTCTGCGTTATGGTCGCATATCGCAGTGATGTTGATCTTGTTCCTTAGATTGTGAAGTGTCTTTAGATGACGGCTGCCCAGGAAGCCGCAGCCAATGAGGGCTATGTTGATTTTTTGCATGAAAAGGATACTAACAAAGCCCTCGACAAATGTCAAACCCCATGCTAAATTCAAATCTCCTATGAAGAATTATCTCAAACTTCTCTCCTTTGTCAGCGGGTACAAAAAGCGTTTTAGTCTTGCGTTGTTCTTTATCCTTTTGTCTTCCCTTTTTGAAGGCGTACAGCTGTCCTTCATGCTGCCGGTCATTGACCGTATTTTTACCAATAAAAAGATCATTTTGCCCAATAAAGTGCCTGCGTTTTTTAATGAGATCGTCAATTGGCTTAATACAGCCGATGCCATGACCTTGTTCAAGCTTATTCCTGTCACATTTTTGGCGATGTTCTTAGTCAAACAGGCTGTGTTGTTCTTAAGTGATTATTTAATGAATGATATTGCCCAAAGTGTCATGAGGGATGTGCGTTCACGATTATTCGAACGCATTCAGACGCTGTCACTGGATTATTTCTCTAAAAAGCGTACAGGGGAATTGGTCTCCCGCATCACGAACGATGTCGCCGCGATCGAGAATGCCGTGTCTTATGCGATCACAGACTTATTCCGTCAGCCTTTTCTGATCCTGGTGTTCATATCATTTTCATTAACAGTCAATTTCAAGGGGACAATGATCGTTTTTATCATGTTCCCGCTAATAGGCTGGCCGATGGCCGTTGTTTCTAAACGCTTGAGAAAATTATCGAAGAATATCCAGGAGAAGATCGCTGACATTAGTTCACACTTATTGGAGACTATCTCCGGAGTGCGTATTCTAAAAGCCTTTTGCACGGAGAAATATGAGATCGAACGTTTCCGTCAGCAAAATCAAGGTTTTTACAAGGTCAAGATGAAATCATTGATCAGTATGATGATGGTCGGACCGATCACAGAGATTGCTGGTGCGATCTGCGGCATGGTCATCTTGATGATTTTGGGTAAAGATGTTCTTTTAGGTAAGTTATCTTTTGGGGTATTTTTATTCTTTTTTGTGTCGATCCTTCAGGTCATACGGCCCATTAAGAAGTTAGCTAACGTTCAAGCGATTGTCCAGCAAGCGCTGGCCGCGAATGAGCGCATCTATGAGGTGCTTGATGCTAAGCCGACCGTTGTCGAAAAAGAAAATGCCAAAGAGGCGGATGCCCTTAAGCAGAAAGTTGTGTTTGACCACGTGACCTTTAGCTATGACAAGTCAGGGGACCCTGTTCTGGCGGATATCAATCTTGAGATCAAAAAGGGCGAGCTCATTGCCATTGTCGGCCCGACAGGCAGCGGGAAGTCAACGCTGGTCAATCTGATCCCTCGTTTCTATGACGCTTCAAACGGTAATGTGCTGTTTGACGGAGTAAATGTGAAAGAATTGTCCTTTAGATCGCTGCGGGGCCAGATCGGCATTGTGACTCAGGAGGCTGTTCTTTTTAATGATACGGTTCGTAACAATATCGCATACGGCACATTTGATGCGACGGATGATCAGATCAAAATTGCTGCCCAGCATGCATACGCCAGTCATTTTGTTGAGAAAATGCCCAAGGGTTACGAGACAATGGTGGGTGACCGCGGATTTCGATTATCCGGTGGGGAGAAACAGCGTTTAACGATTGCAAGGGCTATCTTGAAAAACCCGCCGATCCTGATATTGGATGAAGCGACAAGTGCTTTGGATTCTGAATCAGAGAAATATGTCCAGCAGGCGCTTGATGAGCTCATGCAAGGCAGGACGGTCATCGCCATTGCTCATCGTTTGTCGACGATCATGAAAGCGGACAAGATCGTTGTGATCGAGGGTGGAAAGATCGTTGGCTGCGGACCTCATGATGACCTGCTGTTTTCCTGCCCTCTGTACCGTCGTCTTTACGAAACCCAATTCCACCATCCCCAACAATAGGCAGATGATGAATGATCGCATATCTTTAATGCTGCTGTTTTCATTCCTATTTAATATTTCTGCTGTGTTGGCGGATACCTCCTTGGAACACAAAAAGCAGGGCGACCTATATTATAAACAAAATTCACCAGAGCTTGCTTTAGAGGAATATAACAAAGTCATTGAGATCGATCCGTTGTTCGCGCAAGCATATAACAATCGCGGTGTAGTTCTTGCTCAACAGGGCAGGAGTGAAGAGGCTCTCCAAGATTTCTCCCGAGCAGTTGATTTAAATCCCAATGACCCTCAGGCTTTTTTTAATCGAGGGCAAACACTGGCTAAAGAGGAAAAGCTGCATGAAGCGGTGAATGATCTTTCCCGCGCCATCGTCTTAAAACCTGAATATGGGAAAGCATATAATCTAAGAGCGGTAGCTTATTATCATTTAAAGGAATACGACAAGGCTTGGGCAGATGTTAGAAAGGCAGAAGAATTAGGTGTGAATGTGAATCTAGATTTTATAAATGATTTGATGGGTGCTTCAAATAGATGAAAAGGCTTCTTTTTATTTTGCGCAAATGATATTAAATTTCTTGACATTTGTGTAATAATCAATATAATTTGCTTATTAGTTAATATTTCGTTTCTCCCAACGAATCTAAGTCAGATAGTGTAATAACCTCCCCCAATAGTTTTTCCTCGTTTGTGAATTTGTTTGGTTTAACTTCAGTAGATGCTGCGTTAAATTTAGCTGGCCTTAACTTTACCCATATCCTGATGGACTACATTTTCAGGAGGAGCGGGATAGGTTTAGTGGTAGGTGGTTCAGTTTTTTTGCTGAGCCTGTGGCGGTATATTCGAACGGGTCATTTCAACTTACTTATTTCTTTCTTCTCTATAATCATTGTGCTTGTTCTAATGCTTTTGCCATCCTTTGAACAGAAAGACATCAGTAGCTATCAGGAGCTTAACGATAAATCTTTTCGTAGTAGCAAGTCTTTAAAGAACACAATAACAAGTATTGATCGAGTGCCTGTGTTTTTTACGTTTATTAGCCGAGCTGTAGATCAAGTATTCTTTGCCATTATTAGCCTGATGGATAAGTCCATGTCAGTAGAAGCGAAGTTTCTACCCAAGGGATATTTCATTGAAACCCAAAGCGCCTATATAAGAGAAGCGAGCAGAGTGGGATTTTTGGATTCGGGTCTTTCTTACCGATTTAAGTCTTTTATTGATGAGCAATACGCTCCTGTGTTATCGCGCTATAAGATTGAGAATTCCAATCAAACTCTTGGGATTATTGGGCCAGGACATAAAAATATTCTTGAACTTTATCCTGCGTATGCCGAAAAACAGTGGGTTGGTTCAAAAAGTTTAAGTGCATTATGTGATAAGTATTTGGAGTCCAATCAATATTTAAGACGCGACGCAAGGGCTGTATTCTTACCATTCCTTGATTCTCACAATGACAACGACGTCAAACAATGTATTATGGCGTCATTTGCCCAACACAATATTCTTAAGAGTTCTCAGGGAATAGAAAAGATTTGTTCAAAATTGCTTTACTGGTCAATGCGAGCATTGCCCTATATTCATGGCGTTGCACAGATGACCTTATCTATTCTCTTCCCTTTTGTAGTCCTGTCATTATTTATAGACGTTCAACCCGGGATGTTCCGAGAATACTGCAGAAATCTTATCTGGATCAAATCATGGGTACTGAGTGCGGCGATAAGTCATTATACTGCAATCTTGGTCGCCCAAGCTCAAACACAAGTAGTCCTTAAACAAGAAGTTTCGTGGGCATGGGAGCAACCATTCTTTGTGGGCGCATTTTTAATATCGTTGTTGTTCCAGGTATTATTAACCAGAATGCTTATATTTAAAGGAGGTTAAGATGCGATCTTTGATGAAGATGGTGGTACTGATGCATTTATATCTAATTGATTTTGTTTCATTTGTGTGGGCAGATGATCCAGAGAAAACAGTACAAGAATTTTCAGAGAAGTCTGTATTGATGCTTAAGGGGCCTATCGCAAAATTGTTAGGCGTGGTGATACTGCTGTCAGGTGTAGCGTCTTTGCTAAGAGGAAGATATAAGCTGGCAATTGCTAGTGCTGTAGCTTTTGTAATGTTGTTATTTTTGCCGCTCTTATTAGAAAGGGTAGCGACTGGCTAATACATGCACACATGCTATCGAACAATAGATAAGCCACAAACATTCTTTGGACTAGAACAAGAGGACCTTGCGGCGGTGGTATTGGTCATTGGTATTGGCGGTTTGTTGTTTGAACCTTATGTTCCCGGAGCGATAGGGATCATATGTTGGATACTTATATCCAGATTGAAAAGTGGAAAACCGCCTGGCTATTTGATGCATTGGTTATATTCTCAGGGCCTTGGACTTCCAGGTTTGCCTCCGTCACCTAGGGGAGTTTCTCATTATGGATCATATGCAAGCACAACATTCTAAAAGTACTCAGTTTGTGGAACGATGGACAAGATCAGAATTGATGTATCAGCGGATGCTTTACGTTTGTCTATTGCTTGGGATTGTCAGTTTGGCTTTTGCGGGGATCATTATGTGGACAGTGGTTAAGCCTAAATCTATTTATTATGTTCCTAATGTATATCAAGCAGGGGTGGCTTTGCCAATATCGGATATGTCTATGGTTGTA
This sequence comes from uncultured Planctomycetales bacterium, assembly GCA_964520655.1. Lineage (GTDB taxonomy): Bacteria > Omnitrophota > Gorgyraeia > Zapsychrales > Fredricksoniimonadaceae > JACQQW01. The sequence goes on along the minus strand of CAZFNI010000012.1, from coordinate 30,204 downwards.
TCGACCTTTGTGTCCAAATGGATCATGGATTGGAATAATTTCAATCCGGTGACGGCGTCAAATGCTTATGCACGCGCGCAGCGATTTATGTCGCCATATGTATTGTCAAAAACGCGCACGCGCTTAAGTAAAGATCTAGAGGAGATAAAACAAAGTGAAATATCTTCATTATTGACTGTCATTGATGAGCCTTCGGTGAAGAAAGAAAGAGGTGATTATAAAGTGACCATCAAGACTAAAAAGACGTTATTCATGGGGAAGCAAATGGTAAAAGAGCAGGATATAACCTTTAAGATTCTTATCAATGTAGTGGCTCCAACGGAACAGAATCCTTTGGGTTTGATCGTGGCGTCAATTGATCAGGAGCTAAGTATATGAATGCACTCCTTATCGCTATTTTAATGTTGGCTACTACAGTATTTGCTGAAGAAGTAACAAGTGTTCATGTAGAAGTTGGTAAAGTTTCGGAGGTCTCATTTCCAGAGAATATTGCCCAAGTAATCAAGGGAGGGGCGAGTGATTCCCTACTAGTTGAGGCCATGGATAATTCCCTTTTTATTTTGCCTAAAACGGAAGCGCCCTCAGACGTCTTTGTTAAAGGAGTATCAGGAAAATCTTATCCGATCAATTTAAAGGTTTCTACACAGCATGATCTTAATGTGGTTGTCAATGGCAATAGTGTGAACTCTAGTAAATATCAGAGCGGGATTAGTGCAATCGATATCATGAAAATTTTGCTGCAGGGAAATGAGCCAGCCGGGGCAGTAAAGATCAAGGTTCAGCGCCAAATAGTACTTGAAAACTCACACATTACTTTAGATTTTGAGTTGGCGTATGATTTTCCTCAATTTAGGGTGTATGGCATAACGGCAAGGAATAAATCTGATCGTAGGGTCAATGTCCCTCTAGATCAATTAAGTCTTGAGAATATCATAGCCGCTGCATCCTTGGATGATGTCCTTGCGCCAGAGGGTCAAGCAAGAGATCACACAACAATATTTATCATACAGGCAAATGAACGAACTATTTGAAATACTCAAGTCGATTCAGCATAAGAATCCGCTAATCATTTATGGTGTGGTCTTGTTGATAGTGGTTGTTGGATCTTATATATGGTCTAGCGATGAACATTCTTTAGAAAAGTCGAAACAGCAGGGTACGCAACTGCGCATTGATGATGAAGGTGTCAAAGTTGGAGACACAGAACGTTTGGAAGTTATGAAAGGCCTCCAAAAGAATTATTATGATTTTGAAGACAGGATAAAAGAGATGGAGGAACAGATCAAAGGTATAAAACAGGCAGATGAGCAATACAAAAAAGAACAGCTCAACATCAGTGGCACATTGTCAACAATTAAAGAAGATCTGGGTAAGCTTTCAATTTCTTCTGATATTTCAAAAGAATCATCTTATGAATTGAAGATTGCTCCGGTAAGAGGGGTTATTAATAAAAAGTATGATGTGTATTTACCGATCGGTTCTTTCTGTAAAGGTACATTGTTAACAGGAGTATATGCGTCAGTTGATGTCAATAGTCCATTACCAGTATTGATCACGCTTGATGAGGCATTTTACGGGCCCAACAATGCGCGTATACCGTTAAAGGGTGCATTTGCTTTGGGGAAGGCTATAGGGGACATCAATTCTCAACGTGCCTTAATCCAGATCATTGCGATTTCTTATGTTCAACCTGACGGTAAGGTTTTTGAGAAAGAACAGGAGATTGGTTATGTAACGGACCGTCATGGAGAGTTAGGGATACATGGACAGTTGGTGCACAGTACAGGAAAAGCTTTGGCACTGGCTTTTATGGGCGGATTTATGGCTGGAGGGTCATCTGCGTTGGCTGATAGCGAGCAGACATCTGTATCTGGACGATTTGGTAATGTTGAACGTAATGTCACGGGGGATGCTGGTAAATACGCCATGTTTTCCGGACTTTCCAAAAGCGCCGCTGAGTTGTCGCAGTATTACGATAAACAAACGCAAAATATCATACCTGCTGTGCATGTGCCCAGTGGCACTAGTATTAATTTCGTCGTTCAAAAAGGAGTGATGATCGATGGTCTATTACGTCGTGATGTTAATCACATTGATGTTCTTAATTAATGGCTGCGGGCATCGGCAGATCAGGCAGAGTTCTAACAGCAGAGTGCCTATGGAAGATATGTATCATCATAGCATGCGAGAAGCTAAGGAAGATGTAGAAAAATTTGTGGCAGAGCGTTTTAGGGAGCAAAAAGTGTTTGGGTATGTGAAACCTTATGTTCCTGTTATCAAACCCCCTGTAGTAAAGAAAGTTTGGGTTCCCAATCACCGTTCTGTTGATGATACAGGCGTTTTAGTATCTGGACATTGGGTCTATGTGATGGTCCAGGGGCCAAGGTGGTTCGATGATCAAGAAGTGCAAAGGTCAAGCTCTTCGGTCGTTATCCCCAAAAAAGAAGAAGTAGAAGAGGAGATTAAATAGTGTTGCGTTACAAGAATATAGAGGCATTGTTCTCTGAAGGCATGAGTTTTGTCGATCTTTTGCCGTATGTTGAGTTTTGCGATGACGTTTGTTTATTATCTGATGGGAGTATGGGAAAAGTTTGGAAGATAAATCTTGTTGATTCAGAAGGAAGAACACAAAGGGATATGAATATTCTGGTGCAGCATTGGCAGACTGTTTTGACCAGGCTCCCGCATGACCGTTTAGCCTGTCAAATGATCATGAATGTCAATGTTAATAGTAAGGACAAGAATGATCAATATGATCAATTCCAAGAGAATGCTCAAGGTGTAACGACAACATCTTTTTATGCAACCAAACGTCAGAAAAACAATGGGAAGCGCTGTTTTACGAGAGCAATTGATGTGTATATCACGATCAGATTCTTCCCTGTGTGGAAAAAGCATTCACAAGGGATTGAAAATGAGTTGTGTGAGCATAAAAAGGTATTTGAGCAACATACTTCTCTTTTGGGAGGGCTACTCAAGACTTCCGGCGTATCTGTTAAGCCTGTCTTAGAGCAGGAGCTAACACAATTATTATATCAATTAATGAATCCCAAACGTTCCATGAGCGTGCCAGATGTCAGGCTGGAAAATAATCTGAATATAAGAGACCAGGTTCTTTTTAATTCACCGCAAGCAAGTGGTAAGGGTTTTAATTTCGAGGGCCAATACATGAGGGTTGTGAGCTTAAAAGAAATGCCTGCCCATACAACGATCGGCATGTTTACTAAGGAATTTCAAGGGGCTCAACCATTCAGTTTGCTTGACCAGGCCAAGTCTATGCTTTTTGTGGTGAATATGACGTCAGCCGATCCTCAAGATGCTTTAAGGCGGATCAAGATCCAGAAGGACTTTGCATTCATGCATAAGGAGAATTGGTTGGGAGACAAGTCGGTTGAGGAGGTTGCGAAAAAGGAGGAACTGGATGAAGTTGTTAGGGCTATGTATCAGGGAGGACAAAAGATAATTAACGCCAGGTTCCATTGGGTTGTATTTGGGGAAAGTGCAGAGGAGGTTGAAAATCTTGGTGATCAGATCATTAATGGTCTAAACCGATATCAATGCGGCGGGATAAAGGAGGACCTGATAGGGGCATCATTATTCCTGACGTGTTTGCCGCTTAATTTTGATCCCTATTATGAGAATTTTATTAGAAGATCCAGGAGATTGTTGTCAATTAATGTCGCAGATATGCTTCCGATCTTCGGTGCATTTCAAGGAACATCAACTCCGGCACAAATGTATTCTAACCGCAGGGATGAAGTTGTTTTCTTTGATATGTTTGATTCGAATATTAACCCGCACGGAATTGTTGTTGGAGCATCTGGATCCGGAAAAAGTTTTTTTATCAATGATTTTATACTTCAGGCAGATCGTTTAGGCAGTCATTTTTTTGTTTTGGATAAGGGTGATTCTTATAAGAAGCTTTGCCAGGTTTTAAATGGCCAATACATTAGTCTTTATTTGAACGATCCTGTCACAATCAACCCATTTGCTCATGAACCCACGCCAGATAATATATCTTTCCTTTTATCGTTGCTATCGCAAATGGCCAGCGGTGGTGATGACCGATACCGTTTGAGCCGGGAAGAGGAAGGGTTATTGCAGCAAGCAATTATGACGGCCTATAAGAATAATAAGGAGAAATCAGAGGTGTTCTTAAGTGATGTAACGAATGTTCTTAATGACAGTTATTTTAATGAACGCTGCGGTATAAATTCATTGATGGGGCCGACACTGGCATTGCGATTGACCCCGTTTACAAACAAGGGGCCGTATGGCCGATTTTTTGACGGTCCAAATCAATTCACGATAAATACCCGTTTTGTGGTATTTGAATTGGCCAATTTGAGTTCATATCCTGATTTGCAGTTAGCCGTTTTATTGAATCTAATGTTCTTTATGACAAATTTTGTGTCCAGTGATTCAATGAGGATCAAACGAAAATATTTATTGATAGATGAGGCGTGGTCATTATTAAAAGTCAAGAACACGTCGGATTTTATCACCAATGCTTTTAAAACATTCCGAAAATACCGCTGCTCAACCATAGCGATAACACAGGAGATTGCTGATCTAACACGAGTAGAAAGCGGGATGGCGATCATTGCGAATGCGGCCAATAAGATCTTTCTCAAACAAGATCCAGCAGTTATTGATTTGCTTAAAGAGACATTGTCGTTCGATGATGAAAAAATCCAATTACTTAAATCCATTAAAACAATTAAAGGCCAATATTCTGAGTGTTTAGTGATGTCGGAGAATTCTACTGGCGTCATTCGTCTTGTTCCTGATCCATTCTTGTATTGGGTAGCTAATTCAGAACCAAGGAATAATGATTATTTGTGGCAGAAGGTGGAATCTTTGAACGGTGATCTTATTGAGGCCATAAATGTATGTGCCAAGGAGTATCCATATGGGCTGCAATAATTTCTGGGGGATATTCATTTTGATGTTTGCGGGATGTGCTACAGCAAGATTCTCAGAACAGAGTATGAATGTTAAGAGTTATCAACATGCTGTAAAACAGCAAGTATCACAGATACTTGAGGAAGGTCATTATAAGGTTATGCCAGATTATCATTGGAGTGCTCCTCTCGTTCAAGAGATCAGTATTCCTGGGCATATTGATCAGGGGGCATTTATTCCAGAACATAAAGAACTGGTCATGATCAAGCCAGGAGAATGGATCAAAGAATCTGAGGATTTTGTAATCCAACAAAAGGAGAAATATGTACCAAATTCAGAAGATCATGATTTTAACACTGTTGCTGACATTACCAGTGTGCCGAATCATCTGGGGGCTTCCGGAACCGTTGAGTACCAAGGCAAGGGTAGAAATAATCAATGAGGAATGGCGCAAGCAAACGGCCCACACGCAGAAACCTGCGCTATTGATCGATGATGGTTTTTCAAAAGATGTTTCAATTATATCTGATACAGAAAATAACGAATGGATGAAGGTTGTATCTATAAATGCCCATGATGTGACTTTAACAAGTGTATTAAAACCTCTAGCACAATCTATTGGTATTAATGTGTTGTTGGGGCCAGGTGTTGAGGACAAAAAGACCAATATTGATGCGCAAAATATGACGATCGCCAGTGTATTTAATACAATTCTTTATTCTTTGGGATATGGATACAAGATTGAAGATAGGCAAATGACTGTTTTAGCGGAACAGACACAGATTTTTAGGGTGTTAATACCGCCGATCGTTCAGAGTTTTGATGATACAACCAGCAACGAGTCTTTTGTGCGGTCAGGGGAGAATCAGAATGGTTCTAGTCAGAATCAGCAGGTGAAGCTAGGGACAAAGATCGTTGTCAGCAGCCAGAACGCTGGGCTTTCGTTTTGGGATGATGTTCTGGCCAATGTGAAAGGTCTCACTTCTGATTCAGCCAAAATATCACTTAATAAACCAGCGGGGATGGTTGTTGTAACGGATACGCCCGTGAAATTAGAGAGATTAAGGAGGTATTTTGAGGATCTAAATGCCCGTGTCTCTATCCAGATTGAGGTGGATGTGAAGGTTGTGGAAGTGAGATTAAATGATGACAATCGTTTTGGTATTGATTGGAATGTACTGGCAGGTGATCTGAAAACATTAAATAGTATTGCTCTCGTCAGCAATTTTGCCTCAAACAATTTTAGCAGTGGAAATTTCCTCAGATTTAATATGGATGGGGGCAAAGAGGGATCAGGTCTATCGTCAAATGGTTTTAAAATGGCAATCGATGCGTTATCTAAGCAGGGGGAAGTGGAAGTGGTGTCTCAGCCAAGGGTGAAGATCTTAAATAATCAGGTTGCAGTTATTCAGGTTGGTTCAACCCAAAGTTATGTGGATCGGTCAACGATAGAAACAACTCAGACAGGTTCTGTCACTTCCGTATCAACCTCCCAAGTTCAGGAAGGGGTAACAATGCGACTACTGGCAAATATCGCAGGTGATGATATTTTTCTGTCAGTGACCCCTGTTGTGACAAGCATTGATAATATTCGAACCATTGTCTCGGGTAATAGTCTGATAGAAGCTCCCCAAACAACAACAAAATCACTTAATACCATGGTTAAGTTAAAAGAGGGGCAAACTGTAGCGATCGGTGGGCTTATCACATCAGCTAAAGAGCATTCCAAACAGAATGTGCCACTGCTCTCTAAAGTTCCGTTCTTGGGAAGGTTATTTGAATATGAAGTGCGTCGGGACAATAAAACAGAGCTGATCATTTTTATAACGCCGCGAAAAGGATGAAATGAGAATTATATTTGATGAATTATTGTTAGTAGGGACAGGTCAGGGAGTTGAAACACTTCCCAAAGATGAATTTACACGGAAATATAAGAACCATATAAAAGAAGTATTTGTGGCATGTTTAGGTGTTTCTGTACAACGCGTCCAAAAGGAGAATGAAGAAAGGCAGGTTGTTGACGCACAAGTAATGTTCATTGAGGAACAGATCACGGCGCGTGAGGCGTTAAGGCTGAGTGTTCCACAGGCGGCTATTGAGGAGATTTACAAATTTTTTAGTCCTGCTGCTGTTGTCGTTCTGGTTCCATATCCAGTGGCCGTTCGGGCATATTTAAGACATAAAGGATTCCTTAATGACAATAGAGCTGTGATCGTTATTGATGCATTGGGATCAAAAATGGTGGTTACGATCTTTAGGAGTGCGATTTTCTCGGAATCACGGCAGATCATTGTGCGGGATAGGGAATATATGATCGAGGAGATTAAACGTTCATGGTTGATCTTTTCTCAAGATCAAGAGGAGAGATCATCATATGTGATTGTTAGCAATAATAGGGATTGGCTTTCTGCATGTGTGGATTTAAAACTGGCAAGACACGAAGAAGTGCTAGATATTGGTGAAGTTAATCCTGCATTGGACGGATTAAAGGTTGCTAAGTTTACGAATAATTATGTTCTTCCAAATGAACTTGCACAAAGAAAAAGAAAACAAATGCGCCTTAATTGGATATTCCAGGGATGCATGTTCATGGGTAGTGTTATTTTGGGCGGGATAATAGTTGGTCTTTTCTGGATAAAAGAAAAACGTTTAAAGGAGGAATATGTTCATGCCCAGGAGCAAGTCAGCGTATTGAATCGTGAGCTGGAGAACACATACAAGAATAAGTTTGTAGATTATTTGGATTCATTAAAGAATTCTCAGTGGGACGATATTTTCTGGGATTTTTATCTTCATGTCCCCAAGGGATATTTGATCAAAGAATTTATGGTGGCTCAGAAGGAACGAGGTAATTTTTGGATGAACGCAGTAATAGTTCCAGGCAGTGTGAACCTAGGGGAGGAATTTATAAGAGAGGGGAAATGGTCTAAAGCCAACATTTCGTCAGAACGTTTCAATGAACAGATGGGGACAAAGATCGAATTATCTTGGAAAGAATAGGTGATGTGATGAAAAAGACTTTGATCAGCAGCTTATTGATTGGACTAATTGTTGTGTTTGCATGTTACCCAATATTAAAAGAATGCTTTCATTTACAAAATCTAATTATGGGGAGTAAGGAGAGAATTTTGCATGCACAACGAACATTGGATATTCTTCAATCCAGGGAAGATATAATTTTATCAAGAGTCGATCAATATTATTCAAGGTTCCTTGCTCGAATTACCCATGATGCGGATACCTATGGGTATAACATGAAGGTCGAGATAATCTCCAATAGTGATTTTGATATAAAAAACACTTCAATGGTCTTTGAAGGGATCAAGCGGTTTGCTTTCAGGATCTCATTCTTCAAAATTCAGGATCCTGAGGAGATATTTCGTATCTTGAGGCACTATAAAATATGGCAGCAGCAGTTCCCGATCATAGAGAATGACGTGGCGTTCAAAGATAACATGCTGCAGATCAATGGGGGTGTGTATGGGGCTTAGTATATTAGTTTGTTTGCTGGTATTTGTTCTTGAGTTTAGCAATGTGTATGCACAGGAAGTGTCTATGGTGGACCAGATGGTCTCAAAAGGATCGGTGCGCTCAGATCGTCAGGATGTAGACGATTTTATTGATCAGGAAAACAAGCGGATGCGGGAAATAAAACTCTTAAATCTTGATCTACAGCGCGCTGATCTGCGTTCCAGGATCAAAAAATTAGATCAGGAGGATAATTTTACGTCCATGTTGAATGAGAAAAAAGAGCAGGATACGGAAAATTTTCCTATCAAGCTGCAAGGTATTGTTCGTATTGGGAATGAACGTCTAGGATTGCTGTTGGATCACAGTGTAAGAGTGTCAGCAAAAGCGGGCCAGATGCTTCGTGGTGACGTGACCGTAGTGAGGATCGATGATGATAAGGCGGTGCTCAGAACAAAAGATGGCAAAGAGAAGGTTATTTTGATCGGGGGTTAAGATGGAAGGGCAGCGGTTAGGGAATATTTTGCTAAGGGAAGGTCTCATAGATGAAAAAACATTAGATTTTTGTCTGTCTCTGCAAAACCATGGAGTTCGTCAACGTTTGGGAAAGCTGCTCACCGATTATGATTTTATAAATGAGGAACAGATGATCTCTGCATTAGCTAGGCAAGCAGGCTGGGGTGTTTATAAGGGTAATTTTGAAGCGCATAAGGGAATGGTCACATCGTTAGGAAAAGATTTTATCGTTAAGCATAAAGTGTTTCCGGCAAAGACCGATGATGGGATAGTTTTTGTTATGGCGTATAGTGATAATTTAGGAGCAATTGATGTCATTCAGGATAAGTTAAACACGAAAGCGTGTTTTATGCTGGCTGCTGAAGAGCCATTGTGCAGGGCTATTGATAAGGTCTCAGCTGACGAAAATTCGGTATCTTGCAGGGGGGGTGTCAATGAAGACAATGTTTTGTCCTGGTTTGAGCATTGCATGCAGGATGCGCTTAAACGAGGTGCTACGGATATTCATATTGAGGCTTCGGCAAAAGCGTTAGAAGTAAGACTACGCATCGACGGGATTCTGCATGCGTATGGGGTATTACGTTCGGATCTCCAGCGGAGGCTGGTTAATATTGTTTTTCACAGGGCTGATGTGACCATTAGTGATTTTAGCAGTCTACATGACGCGAGATTTACATATCAAAACAGGGGGGAAAATATCGATGTCAGGGTGTCGCACATACCCTGTGTCAATGGCAGTTCCCTGGTGCTGCGTTTGTTAGATAGAAATAAATCTTCGATCGACTTGATCTCTCTTGGATACCCCAATTATTTATGGAAAAGGATCAAGTCAATGCTTTCTAAACCGGAAGGGATGGCGCTGATCGTTGGGCCAACTGGTTGCGGCAAGACAACGACGCTTTATGCCATGCTCAATTATATTAAATCCATTGAGCGCAAGATCGTGACTATTGAGGATCCCGTTGAAATGCATCACACGCTGATGACTCAGGTACAGACTAATGACAAACGGCTGATCACGTTCAGTAATGCTGTTCGAGCTTTCTTAAGACATGATCCTAATATCATGCTGATCGGGGAGATCAGGGATGATCTTACCGCGCAAGAGGCCATCCGGGCGGCGATGACAGGTCATAAGGTTTTTGCAACGCTGCATGCCAATCAGGTGTTCGACGCTGTATTGCGATTACATGATCTCGGTATTCCGTATGCCTATATGGCCTCGACGTTATCCATGATTATTTCTCAGCGCTTGGTTAGACTGCTTTGCCCTTTGTGTAAGCAGAGACTGCATTGCCAGGATGTTGTGTGGACAAGCAGTGAGTTTAAATTTGTGGAAGAGTTAGAGGATGTTTCAGTTGCTGGTGGTTGTTCTGGATGTAATGACGGTTATAAGGGGCGGACAGTAGTGGCTAGCGTTTTGGAATGCGGTGATCCAGTTGATTCCATGTTATTGGAGGGTGATATTCGCGGTATAAAAATACATGTCAGGGAAAATGGTATAGAGGGGGCGATGTTTGAGCAATTAAAAATGATGGTCAAACAAGGGGCAATATCACCGCAAGAAGCGGTGAGGGTGCTGGGATGATGGGATATTGGAAATATTCAGGCATAACCCCTCAAGGTCAAGAAATCTCTGGAGTGATTAAGGGGAATAAGGAAAGCGTTTTGGGCTATTTAAAAAACAATAAGATCGACGTGATCATTGTTTATATGGATTGGGTACGATCATTTCTTCAGTTGAAGAGGGCGAAGCGGATCTCTATCAAGATCATGTCGGGATTCTTTGAAGATATGGCGAATATGCATGAGACAGGGATGAGTATCAACCAGATACTGGCATCCGTATCCAGCGTGCAATTATCAGCAGTTTTGATGGGCGCAATAGAAGGGATAAAAAGTGAGGTCAGCAAAGGGAAAGGTTTGGCAGACGCTTTTGCATCGACAAAATCATTTCCCTGGATCGTGACGGTGACTATTAAAAGCGGAGAACAAAGTGGGGAACTTAAGGGATCGTTGAGGATGCTGGCACATTACTTTAAACGTCAGGAGGAAGTGTCGGGACGATTAAGAGAGGCGTTGGTATATCCATCGATCGTATTTTGCTTATTATGTGCCGTCATGTTGTTTGTGGGGGTTTATGTGGTACCGCGATTAGCTCAGTTATTGCCTGAATCAACGCGCGTTCATGGAACAACGGGTGTGATCATTGCTGCGACCTTGTGGCTGAGGCAATATGGTGCATTATTAGTTTTGATCATAGGAGCAGTGTTGGTCTCGGTTGCTGGGTTCATATTCAATAATAAACGAATTCGAGAATTTGTTGTTTATCGTTTACCCATATGGGGGCGCATAAATAAAGAAGCGGATCTGGCGTACTATTTTTTGAACCTGTCGATCCTGATGCGTAATGGGACATCGATCATTAAGGGTATCGACGATCTGCATGCTAATAACAACAATGCGGTCAGCGGACATTTTTATGGTTGCAGGGACTATATCTTTGGAGGCGGGACATTGTGGGAGTCGTTGGGAGCTGATCGATTTTTCTCTCCGCTGATCGTGATGACGATACGTCGCGGAGAGGAAATGGCGAGACTTCCTCAGTATTGCCTGAATTTGTCAGAATATCTAAATAAGCGAGTGAACGAACAGATAGACCGTGCGGTGATTTTGCTTCAACCGGCACTATTGATCATTGGTGCCGTATTTTTAGTTACCATTGCCTTTGCGTTTCTGATCCCTGTTTACGGCAGTTTGAATCAGATCGCTGGAGGTTAAAACACAAGGAGGATAGTATGAAACGGATCAATATTAATTCAACAGGGGCGTTTTCTTTGGTGGAGCTCGCAATAGGTCTTGCGGTATTAACTGTATTGATCCTGGCGGTCTCTATGTCTGCGGGGTTGAGGGATAATGCCAGGGTTCAATCCGCGGCAAATAGTGTGCAGACATTGCGTAGCGCTGCAGAAAGTTACCTGGCATTGGGTAAAGTAAGTTTCTCGGGCGTCAGTGTTGAGGCTTTAAAAACAGCTAAATTATTACCGGATACTTTTGATGCAGCCGCATCAAACCCTTGGGGCGGGAAATTTGATGTTTCCAGCAATCCGGTGGATAATACACGTTTTGACATTAGTTTGAATAGTTTGGTCAAAACGGAAGCGGATAAGCTAAGTAACTATTTCAATAATAGCGCGTCAAAAGTTAACTATGATGAAGCGAGCACGACATGGACCGCGACATTCTAGGAAAAAATGGTTTTTCGTTAGTTGAGTTGGCGATCGTCATGGGCATTGTTGCTTTGTTGACAACGGCGGTATTGCCGGTGATGGTCCGCGCTGTCGAGATCCGTGCCGGTGAGAAAACAATTGCCGAGGTGGGGGTTATCCAGGCAGCTGGCAGAAAGTATCACAGGGATCATCATGAATGGCCAACGGATTTAAAACAGATGCAAATAGATGGTTACTTAAGTCCGCTGTGGTCTTTACTTAACCCCTGGGGGCATCCCTACCAAGTGATGTTTGATGAGAAAAAAATGAGTGTCAGTGTTCAAGTGCCGTTAAATTTAGTGCCAATGATTAATTCGCGTTTGCTGCAAGCGTCATTCGCGGGAGATGTTGTGAGTAGTGTTACCGGGGCTAATGATCAAGATGAAATTGCTTCCGGTGTGATCGTGGCGTGGTCTGGGTCGATCGCCAGCATTCCTTTAGGTTGGGTTTTGTGTGATGGGCAGAATGGTACACCGGATCTTCGCGATAAATTTATCGTTGGCTCGCGGCAAGATGAGGGTGGGGTCAGTAAAACCAATCTTCAGGGGAAATTAGAAAAAAGCGGCGGTAGTATTTCTCACGATCATGGCAGTGAAACAGGGCCACATGCGTTGACTATCGCGGAGATGCCAGCCCACCATCATGCGTATAATGAAACGCCCTGGCTGGGGAGCCGATATGATGGTCACAGTTCTCCAGTCATGACAGGTCAGATCAGTTCATTGACTTCAGATACGGGGGGCAATCAGTCGCATACGCATCCGATCATTCCTGATAGTCATGTGCCTCCGTTTTACGCATTAGCTTTCATTATGAAGTTATGAAAAAGATAATTATCCTGATAGGGTTTATATTAGCCGCACATGTGCTTGCATATTCTGCGGATGAGATAAAGGGGGACGGGATCAATCTGGTGCACGCGGTTGAGCGTGTTGACCAAAGTTGCTGGCAGCTTAAAAGTCATGGGGCCTGTATGGTGGGGGATATTCCGGGAGTTTGGATCTCGTATTATGAACCATCATTGGTGATCCATACGATCGCTCGTAAGGCAAGCTTGAATGCTTTAAGCGGCAGTAATCTGCGGTTTCATGATGCACATGTGTATGATTTTCCATTAAAACAAATTGAACAAATGGTCTTATGTGGCTCATTGACGAATACAGCTGTGGGGCTGAGATATAGGTCTGAGATGGACAGCCGTCAATGGCGTCAAGAGACGACAACTGCTCGTGAATTTGTGGGCAATTGGGGGCCTGTGTATCCTCGAACAGGATTTGTCAGCCATTACAGTCCTGCGGCATCGTCAGCATTGATCGCGTTAAGAGGTATCAGCGCCGGAGGTCTTATGAGCGGGCATATTTCACAAGCTCCGATCCTTTTTTCCATTAACCGCTGGCAGGATAAGATCCAGATGGTTGAGCCTGATCAACAGAAATGCATGCCGTTGGGTCAGGATCCCCGGTTTTGGGTGGCAAAGAATGCCGTTGGCGAGCGGAGCAACAAGGAGGAAGAATTCTCCTGGATCTTCTGGAGGTTCATACAATGTTGCAAAACTGCTGTTCCCTCATCTTTATAGTAATATTGATCGTTCATCCTTACAAAGCCTCCGCTAATGATTATTATCATTTACAACATTTGGAGTATTTTGAGAAAAAAGAAAAGTCTGATCTTTTGGCTGATAAAGCTTTGATCGATTGGCGGGAGCCGATGGTTGATGCTAACGGGAAGATAACTTATTATCAGCCGCCGCAGCCTGTGCTGAATCTTTTGAATGTGCCAAATCAGGAAAACGCCAGGGAATATTTAAGATGGCAAGAGAAAAAAACTGAGCAGATCATCAAGGCCCAGGAAGTGCTCATGGGACAATTAATGAGGAATTGATGAGGATTTTAGTCTGGATATTGATGTTGATCGCGCCGATCAATGGCTGGACGGATATTTTTGCAGTGGATAAGGACGACGGGGGTTTCATGACAGCCTATAAAACTCCTTACCGCTATTCTGAAAAAGGTATCCATCCGATGCTTTCAGCAACGTTGAATAGAGATGCGCAGATAGAGATGTCGATCGAACAATTAAGCCGCAGGAGCGTACGCAGGCGCATTGGCGATGCACCGTTACTATTGTGGTCGTATGCTGCGCCGGCAGAGGCAGATGTGTATAAGTATTTTCAGACGATCGCCTATTTAAGGTACGCAATGGACCAAAAGCGGTTAGGGGATCTGGAATCAAATGACCGTCAGGATCTGAATGCATTGCGTAAACAGTCAGTTTTCGATTGTTTGCGAGATAAATATTTTGTCCGGCATGAATTCCGCAATGATCTGGCGGGTCTTCTTGATAGCTGCCAGGGCGGCAGCGCGTTCCAGTATCTTCAATATTCCGACGGGGATAATCTGTTCGGGAATTTATTTGACGCGTTTAATCTCAGGGGGGAACGTAAAGAGAGGATCTTGGCGATCCTGCCGGTCTGGAAGATCACCAAAACGGGATTGATGATGAGCGGCCCAGCTAAAAGGATCGGGCGAGTGTTGAAAGATCATCGGCAGGAGGCTAGGACGATGCTTGAACAAGCCATTGATGAGCTTAAGACCAAGCATATGGTAGATGGTGAGTTGCTTAATGCATTGTCGTTACCCGCAAAGCCATTTACTGAGGCGGAAGTTTTGTTGTTGTTGTCTTTTGATGAGAAAAAATTAAGGAACCATATTGAAGATATTGTGTCGGGTCTTTCAGTGTATTGGACGATGGATCAGTATAATGAGGCGATCGATTGGCTTGGTCGCTACCGTGATCATCCGAATATTGCTAACAGCTACAAAAATATCATTACAAAAGGGATTAATTTTTTGGAAGGTGAGAGGAAATCTTTCTTTGAAAAGGCTGGTGCAACAGCTGAATATGGGAAAACGTTGGGTGATATTACTGATAGCGCGCATGCTGAACAAAGGAAAATGGTTGAGCAAAACCGTGAGCAAGCGGGGCTTTGGTCAACTTTGGGCTTATGACGCGAAAAAATCTTGGAAGATCCGGTGAAGATGCGGCCTGTCAATATTTGACGAAGCTGGGTTACCAGATCGTTGAGCGGAATTTCCGCTGCCGTATGGGGGAGATCGACATTATTGCTCGTGATGATCAGACGCTTGTGTTTGTCGAAGTTAAAACCCGCGCCTCAATTGCCTGTGGCCAGCCGTTTGAAGCCGTGCATTATTTTAAACAACGGAAATTGATCAAATTAGCTGAATTTTACCTTAAACGATGTTTTCAAACAACCTGCATTGCTTGCCTTTTTGATGTGGTTTCTATTCTTCATTCAGGCTCCGGACCTGACATTAGACATTTGAAGAACGCTTTTATCTGCAATTGGATATAACCGAAAAATATTCCATTCTTTTCTTGTTGCTATATCTTAATAATATAAAATAATTTTGTATTTAGAAGCTATAACTACGCGCATCTCTATATAATCTAATGAGATATATAAAAGATTATTTAAAGTCTCTTACAATAATTCTATTAGCCGCGCTTTTCCCTTCTTTTGCATTTGCTGCCAAAGATTTTAATATTAAAAACAATACCCAGAACTATTTTCATGTCGACGGGGCGACCGGTAATATCGGGATCGGGACAACGACGCCTCAGGGCAGGTTGGTGGTGACTAATGGGAATGTGGGGATCGGTACCTGGGCACCAACAAATCCATTATCAATTGTGAGTTCTGCGGGGAATATTCAGTTTATACCAGATACGATCGGTGCTGGGTCAAAGATGCAGATCAACGCTACGGGTTCAGGAGCTTTTGAATTCGGTTCTTTTGTTGGAGGGGCTTTTAATGATCTTACAAATAACACTTCTTTTGCTGCGGCATTATCGACTAATAATCTGGCATTTACTTTGGCCAGCTCAAGTGCCTACATAGATTTTACGACGAACAATTGGCTTTCTAAAATGCGTATTTTAGGGGACGGGAATGTTGGTATCGGTACAAAAACACCCCAAGCGCGTTTAGCAGTTATGGGAGGCAATGTTGGGATAGGGACGTTGACGGCAGCTACGGCATCATTGGAAACAACGGGCCTGCGTTTGATCGGCAATGGTGCGGCGGCGGGGAACGTGCTTGTTTCGTCTTCGACTGGTATCGGGACGTGGATGGCTGCCGGGACATTGCCGGCGGCGGCTGGACCATGGTCTTCTGGTACGGGGACGGTGTATACGGCGACGGGGTCGGATAATATCGGTATCGGGACAACGACGCCACAGGGTGGGTTAGTAGTGACTAATGGGAATGTGGGGATTGGGACGTGGGCGCCTGTAAGTTTATTTGACGTTAATCGAAAGTTTAACGTGCTTACCAGTGGTTTGATCGGCATTGGAACGACAGTGCCAGCATACACATTAGATCTGGGTGTTGCTTCATATGCTGTTGGCGTTAACATCGGCAATGGCGGTCAAGTTAGTCCGTTGAAATTTTATTCATCGTCTGGGCCTTCTTCGCGTTTTATCACGAGTGCTGGAGCTGGCGCTCGCTATCTTGATATACGAGTTAACGGCAATGAATCTGGATGGGTTGATGAAGCTGGTTATCCAGAATGGGCATCGAGAATTGACGTTCAAAACGATGCATATAGTTTGATCAGGGGACCAACCACAGCAGGAAACCCTAGCAGTTACAAGACACTATTTATGATAAATGGCAATGGTAACGTTGGTGTCGGCACAACAACGCCTGTGGGCGGGTTGGTTGTGATGAATGGCAATGTGGGTATTGGTACATGGAAGCCCGTTGCTAAAGTTGATATAGCTGAGGGGAATTTATCGATCACGAACACGGCGGGATCCTGGGATGGGAGATTAACTTTAGGTGCTAATGCATCAAGAGGATTTATTTGGTCAACTAATGGCGCTCAAAGTTCGAATAATGGACTTGATATTCTGGCAGCATCAACATATTTTCAAAATATGTGGAGCGGGCAATATGATGTCGCGATTGTGGGTATTCCAGCCAGCAGAGGAAGTAATGTGGGGATTGGGACAACGACACCGCAAGGAGCGTTTATGGTTACTAGCGGGAACGTCGGTATTGGTACATGGACGGCGGATAACGCTTCATTGGAAACGACTGGCCTGCGGTTGATCGGCAACGGGGCTGCGGCAGGGAGTGTTTTGGTTTCGTCGTCAACGGGTATTGGGACCTGGATGGCGGCGGGGACATTGCCGGCGGCGTCAGGGCCGTGGACTTCGGGGACGGGGACAGTATATACAACGACGGGGACGGATAATGTTGGTATTGGGACGTCAACTTCGCAGGGCGGGTTGGTTGTGACCAATGGAAATGTTGGGATCGGGACGTGGGCACCAAATAAAACTTTACAAGTAGGCATCAACTCTTTAGTAGTGGACACAACAACTGGATATGTAGGTATTGGAAATGCATCACCAACAGCACCGCTTACCTTTGCTCAAATTGGAGGGTTAGATAAAATATATCTTTACGATGGCGGCGTTGGGGGCGATAGGTATGGTTTTGGTATTGATTCTGGTGAAATGATTATATTTTCAGGGAATAATACAACTTTTTCTAAGAAGTCAGGCGGTGTAACAACTCAACTTATGAGGATTGATGGCATGGGCAATTTGGGTATCGGCACAATGACGCCTCAATCTAAGCTGTCGGTTATTGGTGGCAATGTCGGGATCGGCACATGGACAGCAGATAATGCGTCTCTTGAAACAACTGGTCTGCGGTTGATCGGCAACGGGGCTGCGGCAGGGAGTGTTTTGGTCTCTGGTTCAACGGGTATTGGGACCTGGATGGCTGCGTCAACGCTGGCGACATCAGGAGCGGCGTCAGGTTGGTCGACGGGCACGGGCACGGTATATAACACGACGGGATCGGATAATATTGGGATCGGGACAACGACACCGCAAGGCGGATTAGTTGTGACCAATGGGAATGTTGGGATAGGCACCTGGGCGCCTAATGGAGCTTTTGTGGTGGCGCCGATCGGTAATGTTGGGATAGGAAGTATATTCCCTGCGGCTTATTTTGCTGTAAATGCTCCACCATCCAGTAACAGTACATCAATTCAAATGAAAGGTGGGACACCGACAGCCAACAACACCAATGGCGGTTCTCTTTCGTTTACTGGAGGCACCTCAACGGGAACAGGTGTTGGTGGTTCGGTAACATTAACCGCTGGAGGAAGTGTTGCGAACAGCCAGGCCAGCGGCGGTTCCATCACGTTGAATGGTCAGAATGGGACAACAGGCTTTGGGGGAGGGGTTGCGATCACAACGGGCAATTCCGGGTCAGGGTCGAATAATGGTGCCACCATTGATATGACGACTGGAGGATCTTCTGGCGGGTCGATCAATCTTAAAGGGGGGACCACAGGGGGAGCGGAACCCAGGCCCACGATAACGATCGCAGGAGAATACAGCGGTGGTAATTTTATTAATATCGTTCCAGGAAGTGTTTATGGTGCTTCAGGTCTTCCCGGCGGTTATTTGAATTTATCAGGTGGTCCTGGCGATAATGCGAATTACAGCGGGGGGAATGTCTATATTACTGGCGGGGCAAAAAATGGGAGTGGTCAGGATGGTGATGTTATCCTGGGGGTTAATTCTTCAGGGAGTTACCGCAGCAATATTGGTATTGGCACAGTAACGCCTCAAGCAAAATTCTCTGTGATCGGAGGGAATGTAGGGATCGGTACATGGACAGCAGATAATGCGTCTCTTGAAACAACTGGTCTGCGTTTGATCGGCAACGGAGCGGCGGCGGGGAGTGTGCTAGTGTCATCATCGACGGGTATCGGGACATGGATGGCAGCATCTACGTTGGCGACATCCGGAGCAGCCTCGGGCTGGTCGACGGGAACGGGAACGGTTTACAACACTACGGGTTCTGATAATGTCGGCATCGGGACAACAACGCCTCAAGGTGGATTGGTTGTCACTAACGGGAATGTGGGTATCGGAACATGGGCGCCGCAGGCGGCATTTCAAGTTAATTCCGTTGGTAATGGCCTGGGTTTTGTTGTAGATAATCAAGGTAATATTGGGATTGGTACGGTCAATACGCAGAGCGCTGCGATCACTATATTAAATGGGAGAGTCGGTATCGGGACATGGAAGCCTGATGTAGCGATGCAGTTTGGTAAATATAATCAAATTGTTAGCGGATCTCCGGACCAGTTATGGTTTGCTTCATATAGTAACACAGCCGGTTATCCTCAGATGGTTGGGAATTGGATGAGTTCTGGAGCATGGGGGATCGGGCCTGCATCAGCGATTAATACTGATTTTACGTTAAGAATTGGAGGTACGTCCACACCCGTTTCTGCTCCATTTACATGGTCTAATACTTATCCTACGAATTTAATGTTGACGGGTAATATTGGGATCAATACTTTTGCGATGTCAAAAGAATCGGCATTGTATATAGCCTCAGGGAATCTAGCGATCGGAACGACATCGCCGCAGGCTGTATTGTCGATCGTTGGCAATGTTGGTGTAGGCACTGTTAAGAATGGGGATCGATTCCTGACAACATCACCTCCAGCAGGTGGAATGATCATTGAAGGTAATGTGGGAATTGGAACACATACGCCGCAAGATAAGTTGATCGTTGTCGGGGGTAATGTGGGTATTGGTACGTGGACCGCAGCTAATACTTCTTTGGAAACAACCGGCTTGCGGCTGATCGGCAACGGTGCCGCGGCAGGAAGCGTGCTTGTGTCATCATCGACTGGTATTGGGACATGGATGGCAGCATCTACGCTGGCGACATCCGGTGCGGCGTCCGGTTGGTCGACGGGTACAGGGATAGTCTATAACACAACGGGTAGTGATAAGGTGGGTGTTGGAACAACTACTCCAGAGGGCGGGCTTGTGGTGATGAATGGGAATGTGGGGATTGGAACGTGGGCTCCCATTGCGACATTGGAAGTTAAAAGCAGTACGATCGCAATCACAGGGGAGCAATCAACCGGCGGGGTAAACATCGGTTCTGGTTCCAATGGGATCAGTCTTGGGTATTCAAATACTAACGGTTGGCAGTCCATGGTTTTTGGTTATAGCAATAACACAAATGCTTCTTCCGGAGCGATCGCTATTGGTTCTAGCAATACAATAAACAATGATAATGGTGTTGCGATCGGTATAGGCAACAGTGTTCCAGCTGCAAGTAATGGTCATTATGGTTTTGTTTTTGGCCGGGGTATCGTGAATCGGGTATTTGGTGTGATGATCGGTGTTTCGGATGCAGCAAAAATCACGATCGATGAATCAGGTAATTTGGGTGTTGGGACATTCACACCATTTAATAAATTGTCTACTGTTGGAGGCGTTGGCATTGGCACTGGAATAAATTCTTCATTTGTAACCAGTGCAGCCCCAAGCGGAGGGATGATCGTCCAGGGCAATGTGGGCTTAGGGACAACGACACCGCAGGCACAGCTCGCTGTTTTGGGGGGCAATGTCGGGATCGGCACATGGACGGCGGCGAATGCCTCTTTGGAAACAACCGGCCTGCGATTGATCGGTAACGGGGCAGCGGCGGGGAGTGTTCTTGTGTCGTCATCGACGGGTATCGGGACATGGATGGCGGCATCGACGTTGGCAACTTCTGGGGCGGCCAGCGGATGGTCGACAGGAACCGGGACAGTCTATAACACGACAGGGTCAGATAATATTGGTATTGGAACAATAACGCCGCAAGGCGGATTGGTCGTCACTAACGGGAATGTGGGTATCGGCACGTGGGCGCCGGATAATGCGTTGAGTGTTCGTTTGGGGAATGTTGGTATTGGTACTGGGACGACGCATTCAAAACTGGAGGTTGTTGGTGACGGCGCGCAAGAATTGCTGCGCATCAATGACAGTGGTCCTAACGATTCATCGCCACTGCTTATTACTTCTGGGGGTAATGTGGGCGTTGGGACGTCGGCAGTTCCCTACACTATGGCGTTGTTCAAGAATACTACTACGGCTAATGCTGTGGGCGGTGAACCCGTAGCAGCGGCATTTTGGACAACATCAACGGGAACATCGCCATCAGCTAGAACTGTTGAGATCCAGAATGATGCGGCCAACGGCACAGCGATATCCATGATCACGTCCAGATCAACCGTTGGTGATTCGCAGGGGATTAGTTTCGTTTTTGCTGGCGCGTTAGGGCAAAATTATAGCCCATTAACGACATTAAGAACCACATACACAGCGGCCAACTCCACCAATCTTGTTTTTTCAACAGCATCCAGTGGCTCGTTGACAGACAAAGTTGTTTTTGATGCTAATGGTAATGTGGGGGTAGGTACGGTTGTGCCGAAAAATAAGATGGCTATTGTGGGGAATGTCGGTGTTGGGACGGGGATCAATTCACCTTATTTGACGACTGCCGCGCCAAGCGGTGGGATGATCGTTCAAGGTAATGTGGGGATCGGTTCCTATGCTCCGGGAACAACATTGGATGTTAACGGCACCCAGCGCATCATAGCTTCGGGTGGAGACGGCACAGGGTTAAATATCCTAAATCCAAGCAGTATGATCAGCATTCAGCTGGGAGCAACAGGGTCTAACACCTGGTACATGGGGGCATCAACCGCGTCAAACTCGGTGGGGGCTGGGAAATTGTATTTCTCACGGTCAAACTCCACTTCTAATTCTGATGTTGTTATTGACGGCAGCGGTAATTTGGGTGTTGGGACGATAACACCGCAGGCTAGATTGTCCGTGACCGGCGGGAATGTCGGTATAGGGACATGGACGGCAGATAGTGCTTCACTTGAAACAACCGGATTACGTTTGATTGGCAACAATGCATCGGCGGGGAGTGTTCTGGTTTCGTCCTCGACAGGTATCGGTACATGGATGGCGGCGTCCACCCTGGCAACTGGGGCTGCGGCTTCAGGCTGGTCGACGGGTACTGGGACGGTTTATAACACGACGGGATCCGATAATGTGGGTATTGGAACAATAACGCCTCAAGGTGGGTTGGTTGTGACTAATGGGAATGTGGGGATAGGGACATGGGCTCCGGCAGGGGTTTTCCAAGTAGGGAGTCCGACCAGCGCGCCATTTATCGTTGACGCCAATGGAGGGGTGGGGATCGGTACAGTGCTGACGAGCAACGCTGGACTGACGGTCATGAATGGATTTGTTGGGATCGGTACCTGGAAACCAGGGGTTGCTTTACAGGTTGGTCGGGCAAACCGATCAGTATCAGGCGCCCCTGATCAACTGTATTTCGGTACTTATGGCGGACCAGGCAGTGGGGGATTTCCACAGATGATCGGTAATTGGGTATCGACTGCCGCATGGGGTATTGGTCCGGCAACATCTAATTCGGATTCAACGCTTCAGATCGGTGCGACTACAGGATCAGTCCCCCCAACGTTTGCCTGGAGCACTGCCAATAAAACCAATTTTCTGCTGACAGGTAATATTGGCATCAATACTTTTACGATGTCGTCAGAATCGGCATTGTATGTGGGTGGCGGCAATGTAGCTTTGGGAACATCATCCCCGCAGGCTGTATTGTCGATCGTGGGCAATGTTGGTGTTGGTACAGTAAAGAATGGCGATAGATTCCTAACAACATCACCACCTGCCGGGGGGATGATCATTGAAGGTAATGTGGGCATTGGAACACACACGCCTCAGGATAAGTTTATCGTTGTTGGAGGAAATGTCGGCATCGGCACCTGGACAGCGGCGAACGCGTCTTTGGAAACAACCGGCTTGCGGTTGATCGGCAACAATGCAGCGGCGGGGAGTGTCTTGGTTTCGTCCTCGACAGGTATCGGGACATGGATGGCGGCGTCAACGCTGGCGACGGGTGGGGCGGCCTCCGGCTGGTCGACGGGGACGGGAACGGTTTATAACACGACGGGTTCAGACAAGGTCGGTATCGGTACAACGACGCCGCAGGGGGGATTTGTTGTCACGAATGGGAATGTGGGGATCGGCACCTGGGCACCGCAGGCTTTACTTGATGTGTATGGAACAAGCGATACCTATTTTACAACGAATGTCGGTATTGGAAGCGTAAACCCGGCACAGAGTCTGGATGTGGTGGGTACCGGTAAGTTTACGACAGGGATCAATGCACCTAAGATAACAAATTTGACGTCCAACGGTTTTGTCAAGACTGGGTCTGGCGATGGGACTCTCTCCGTCGATACGAGTACATATCCGTCTTACACTTCTATGACAACAAATTATTTGCAAAAGGCTGCATCATCGACAACGGTTGGGAATTCATCCATTTTTGATAACGGCAATGTGGGCATTGGTACAACAACCCCGCAGGACGCTTTAGTTGTCAGCAAGGGTAATCTTGGTGTCGGGACATGGACGGCTGCGGCGGGCGTTGATACAAATACACTACGTGTGCGCAGTAATCCTGGATCGGGTTATGTGCTGGTGTCGGGTTCAACGGGTATCGGTACCTGGATGGCGGCAAGCACGTTGTCAACATCAGGGGGAGGAACACCGGGAGGTTCATCATCGCAATTGCAATACAATAACGGCGGTTCTTTTGATGGGATTGTTAATAGTAATGTGACAGCTTCGGGTAATGTTGGTCTGGGGACTACGCTATCCAAGAATAAACTAGATGTTCAAGGTGGAGTCGGGGTCGGGACTTTATATGCCGGCTATTACACCACTCCAGGGAATGGCATGATCATTCAGGGTAACGTGGGGGTTGGAAGCTACGCGCCAGAATTTCCTATGGTGGTTGTTGGGGATACGACAAACGCCGCTCTTGGCCCTCTGTATGTGAAAGCAAATGGGCTATCAACAACTGTAGGCGCAGGAGTTTCGTTGAATGCAGCCGCATCCTCAGGCAAGACGTATAGTTTTATATCAACTGGTTCATCTGCCGCTCCAGGAGCTGGTGCCTTTGCTGTCTTTAATTCAACAGACAGTAGATATGACTGGGTCCAGCTCTCTACAGGGCATTTGAATTTTGCCCGTAATTTTTATACGGATATTGCTCAAGTTGCTTTGATCCCGACAGCATCAAATGTTGTGGGGTTGATATCTCGGGGAGCAGCGGCACAAACTGCGGACTTGATACAAGCACAAGATTCTTCAGGGAATGTTTTAGTTAATGTAACTGCAGCAGGTAATGTCGGTATTGGCACGACGATACCGCAGGGCAGGCTGGTTGTCATGGGAGAAAATGTAGGGATCGGAACGTGGTTAACGAATGAAGTTCCCTTTAGTGTTGTTGGGGAAACGGTTTTTGGGAGCTCACCATCAATTCTTTCTGCATTTGGTTCCATGCCATCGTATTTTACGATCAAACCGACGACAACTGCCAAATCGGCGGTGAGTATCGTTGCGGCGTCGGGAAGCACGCAGAATGTGCTGAGTATCTGGACGGCATCAGGTTCCTTTTTAGGCAGTGTTGATTATCTTGGCCGGGCTATGTTTAATACGTTGTATGGAACATATAACGCGGCTGGCAATTTGACGCTCGATTCAACCAGTGATGCTTCAAAAGGTAATATTCTGATCAATCCAATTGGGGGCAATGTGGGTATAGGAACAGTCACGGCGTCTAGCAGGCTCTCTGTATCAGGAGGGGTTGGTATCGGCACAGGGAAGAATTCCGCCTACGTTATCTCGGCTGCTCCGACAGGGGGCATGATGGTGGAAGGCAATGTCGGTATTGGAACGACAACGCCGCAGGACAAGTTCATCCTTTATGGAGGAAATGTCGGTATCGGCACGTGGACGGCCCAATCCTCGTTACAGCTCAAAGGTTCAATGGGGGTCGCGGTTGTCAGCAAGACCGCGAATTACACCGCCACTGTCAATGATTATGTGATATTGGTGGACGCCTCGGGCGGTGCGGTCACGATCACTTTGCCGGCCGCAAGCACGGTTTCTGGTCGTCTTTATAATATCAAGAAAACGGACTCATCGGCCAACGCGGTGATCTTAGACGGCAACGCCGCGGAAACGGTTGATGGAAGCGCAACGATCTCAACAACAACTCAGTACCAGTCTTTTACCGTTGTCTGCGACGGTACACAATGGTGGGTGATATGATGGCCAAATTTCTGTCACTTCAACGAAATGCTTTTATTTTGTTCTTGCTGTTGGGGCTGCTGACATTCTTTAACGCGCTCAATCATCCTGTCATGCTCGATGACCACACATTCTCTGATGCCGCGTCACGCGACCCCAGGAATTTATGGTTGAACCTTGTTCCTGATAAGGCAAAAGTTTTGCATTTGGAAGGGCCGCAAACAGATGATCATTACCGGCCGCTGGCCTTGATCGTTCCCCGGTTGATCAATATCATCAGCAATGGCAATGTTGTCATCATCCATGTTTTTTATCTGTTGATGTTCATCGCGGCGTGTCTGGCGCTACGGTCATTGCTTTTGCACTTATCCAAAAATGTTGTGTTCTCAACACTTGTTCCTGTTTTCGTTCTGGTTCATCCGTTAAACGGTATTATCGTCAATTACAAATCTGCCGGGATATTCGCGCTGCAATTACTATTGCTGCTGTTTTGTGCCCATGTGCTGTGTTTTAGAAAGACATCGTTTAGGGAAAGATTCTTTGTGTTTTTGTGTTATCTGGGAGCTTTATTCTGTCATGAGAATGCGTTTATATTCCCACCGGCCCTGGCCTTGTTGTCGCTGTTCGTTCAGCAAAAAGAAGCTGCTCAGATCTGGCGTGAGCAGAGAATTCTGTGGATCACGGCGTTTGCGTATTTCCTGCTGAGATTGAAATGGGCCAGCCTGTACGGAAATATTTTTGCCAAGTTCGATGGCTACCATATGAGCTTGTGGGAATATGCCGCGTCCTGTTTTTCGATGCAGGTCTGGTATGTGTCCCGATTCTTTGTCCCTGATGGTATCGTCGCGGTGACACTGAAACCTGTTGTTAGGGATCTGACAGCGGTCTGGGTTTTGGGAGGCTGTGCTGTCTGGGGTGTGATGTTCTGGGTGCTTTGGAGATTTTTTCGCCATAGAGTCTGGATATTGGCAGGATTTTCCTGGTTTTTTCTGGGGATGATATTGATGGCTATTGGCGGATTGTTCAACGGTCAGGCGCTGCTGTTTGCACCCCAGTGGCTGATGTGGACATCGATCGGATTTTTTATGATCCTCGCGGATGTGATCGTCATGCCTGCTCGTCGTGTTTTTGCCAATGTGTCACTGGTGATGGTCGTGGTCTTGATCTCCGGATGGGTAGTGATCTCGTGGCGCTATAACGAGCTGTGGCATGATGAAATGAAATATGCCTCGTACTGGCAGGAACAGAGCCCGTTGCTCAAGACAGTTCATAAGTATTTGGCCCGGGGCTATTTTGTTAAAGGACAGTTTGATGATGCTTCGCAGCAGTACGGACTTGCGCTCACTGGCCAATATGGGGACCATGTCATTTACACCAATTTGGGCTCGATCGCGTTATTCCAGGGGCATTTGACGCTGGCCAGGCTTTATTTATCCAAAGCGGTCCGCATTGAGCCTAGATCCAAAAACGCATTAAATACTCTGGCGGCTGTTTGTTTGAAATTAAATGACTGGTCTGCTGCAGAAGAATATTTTAAACGGTCGGTCAGCGCCGATCCTTTCGACACGACCGCCCAATATAATTTGCAGTATTTTTTAAAACTGAAAGCCAATCGCAGTCACGAGGCAAGCAAGCCCTTGATCATTTTAAGGGCGAATTGATGGTTAGTTCTAGTAAATGATAACTGAAATGACAAAATTCTTTTGTTACATAAGGATCTTGATGCTCTTAAGCCTGACAGGGGTTTTCCCTATGTCTGCTTTTGCCGCGAAAGATTTTAATATCAAGAACAATGCCCGGAACTATTTCCATGTGGAAGGGGCTACGGGTAATATCGGTATTGGGACAACGACTCCGCAGGGTGGGTTGGTTGTTCTTACTGGGAACGTTGGGATAGGTACTTGGGTTGCCAATAGACCATTAAATATTGCTATTGGCGCAAATAGTTCAGAAGTTATTCGTTTAAATACTGCCGCAGGTAATCCGGGTGGGACACAGGGATTTGTTTATATGGGGTTTAATGGAACAACGGGTACTTATTCGTATCCTCATTCATGGATAGGGGGTGGTGAGGCTACAGGCGGAGGCTATCAGGGGCTTTTAATATTTTCAACGCGTACAAGTAATTCTGATGTTGTCCCCACTGAGAAAATGAGAATTGATCTTAACGGTAATGTTGGTGTTGGAACATCAAATCCAAATAGTGTTTTATCAGTATTGGGCGGAGGGAGTTTTGGTGCCTTCGCTACAAGCACATCTCCGACGGGAGGTATTATAACCAGCGGGAATGTAGGCATCGGCACATTAAATCCATTAAGTATGTTTGTTGTTGCCGGGGGTGGCGTTGGAATTGGGACTAATTATAATTCATCGTTTATACAAAGCACCTCGCCTGCTGGCGGGCTGATCGTAGAGGGTAATGTGGGGATCGGGTCGATGGCACCTGGTACGGCTTTGGATGTGCAGGGGACGACGCGCACGACAGGCTTGCAGTTATCCTCAAATCCATCAGCGGGGTATGTGTTGGTTTCTGGCTCAACTGGTATCGGGACATGGATGGCCCCAGGGACAATATCGTCATCGGCGGCCTCTGGTTGGTCGACGGGTACTGGTACGGTTTATAACACGACTGGGTCGGATAAGGTTGGTATTGGGACAACGACGCCGCAAGGCGGGTTGGTGGTCACCAATGGCAATGTGGGGATCGGGACCTGGGCACCGGCTGCACAGATGGATGTTAATGGAAATATATATGTGCGTGATCTGAATTCGATTTATTTTAATGATCCTGCCGAATATATCAACAGTCCTGTAACAGGAAACTTGCTGCTGGGGGCAAGAAACACAGTGAATCTTGTGGGAGATAATAATAATAATGGCAGCCTTACTGATGCCGTTATTATTTTTAATGAGACTTCAACCCTTCATCCGTTAGGTGCAATGCTAAAGAATTCAAACTTAGGGGTGGGGACGATCTCTCCAGGTAGTGCTTTAGGGGTTTTAGGAGGGATAAGTGTTGGGCAATACGCAACATTGTCTGCCCCACCTGGGGGTATGGTTGTTCCCAATAATGTAGGCATAGGGACAACGACGCCGCAGGGCGCTTTGGTTGTGACCAATGGTAATGTTGGGATCGGGACGTGGGCTCCGAATAATCTGTTCCAGATCGGGATCAATCAGGTGACTGTTAATAATGCCGGTAATGTTGGTATCGGCTCTTTGACGCCGTCTGGAATACTGGATGTTCGTGGCGGAACGGCAGCGGCTTCGACAGCAGGCCGGAATATTAATCTTACGGCTGAAGCTTCTGGCGCTGGCGGCAATACCGCGGGCGGGAGTATCAACCTTGCTGGCGGTGTTGGGGTGGGGACAGGGGCTGGCGGGAGTGTTTATATCTCTTCCGGGGGCAATAGGAGTGGGAGTATTACGCTTTTCACGCCTCAAAGTGCTGACGCCACGTATGGGTATGGGGATATCACCTTGAATGCCACGGGATATGGTGGAGCAGGGCATGGCGGGTATCTGCAGCTGCAGGGTACAAATGCTTCAGGCGATGGAGGGGATGCGGTCATGCGCAGTGGAAACGGTGTTGCCGCGTATGGTAACCCGGGTAATGTGACGATCTCGGGAGGATCGGCGATGTTTAATACCGGCGGAAGTGTTTCGATCACTGGTGGTGCTGGAGGGGCAACGACAGGTATCGGCGGGAATGTGGCGATCTCAGGGGGAGCCAAGCAGGGGGCTGGTAGAGTTGGACATTTATTGCTTCAGTCATCCGGCGGTAATGTGGGCATTGCCACAACAACTCCTCAAGCTTTATTTGTTGTGACCAACGGCAACGTCGGTATTGGCACATGGACGGCTGATACTGCGTCTATGGAAACAACAGGCCTGCGCTTGATCGGAAACGGCGCCGCAGCGGGCAGCGTTTTAGTTTCATCATCAACAGGTATAGGGACTTGGATGGCGGCGTCTACTTTGCCTGCAGCGGCAGGCCCGTGGTCTTCTGGGACAGGGACGGTCTATACAACGACGGGGTCGGATAAGATCGGTATCGGTACAACAACTCCGCAGGGCGGGCTGGTCATAACTAATGGCAATGTCGGTATTGGGACTTGGACAACTTCAAATGGAAGTTTGATCGTTGCAAGTGGTAATGTGGGGATTGGAACACTCAATCCAGGGGTTACTTTAGACATCACAGGCAGTCTTCGTGCATCAACGACGATGTCTCTTGGCGGTTCCAGTGTCACTTCAAGCGGAACTAATTCAGCCGCGATGGGGAGCGCAGTTTCCGGTTCGATAACTTCAAGTGGATCAGGTTCTTTTGCCGGCGGGTACACATCTAATTCTGGAACCAGCGGAACAATTTCTTCAACCTCTCAGGGGAGCTTGGCTTATGGTCGAGCGCAATCCACATCACTTAATGCGGCTATAAGTGCAACTTCATTAGGGTCTGTAGCTTTAGGTTTTGCTTTAGCTAATGGATCAGGTAATGCATCGTTATCGTCATCGGGTTGGGGGAGTGTTGCTTTAGGTTATGCCAATAATGGTACGTTGTCAGCGGCGGGAGCTGCAAGTGCTGCTTTGGGAGAAAATGTACAAGCGCTTAATAACAATACTTTTGCAATTGGGAAGAATGTTGTTAACGATCTGGCGAGTTCGTTCATGGTTGGATTTAATGCTGCTCCTGCGTTGACGGTAACGGACACCAATGTTGGTATCGGTACTATCACACCGTTTAATAAGTTATCTGTAGCTGGCGGTGTTGGGATAGGCACGGGGATCAATACTACTTTCGTGACTAGCACTGCACCAAGTGGCGGAATGATTATCCAGGGCAATGTGGGGATTGGGACTACAACGCCTCAGGATAAGCTGATCGTTCTAGGTGGGAACGTCGGTATCGGCACATGGACCGCGGCGAATGCGTCCTTGGAAACAACTGGCCTGCGGTTGATCGGCAATGGCGCGGCGGCGGGGAGTGTTCTGGTTTCGGGGT
>CAZFNI010000011.1:27915-70799 GCA_964520655.1 uncultured Planctomycetales bacterium | reverse complement strand
TTTCTTTAGCTGCTCATTTAAATTCGCCACATTCGTATTCAACTGCTTCTCGCTATTGTTCTTTGCTAAAGTCAATTGATCGATCTGTCCGTTTAACTTTATAATCTGTTCTTTGCTCTCACTCTCAATATCGGCTTTTGCCTTAGTCAAACTGTTAACCTGATCCATTAACGAGGCAATTTTGCCTTTTTGCTCCTGCTCCCCTTTTACCTTCACCTGTTCTAATTGTTTTAACTGCTCATTTAAACCTGCTATTGTCGTGTTCAGCTGGCTCTCGCTCTTGTTCTTGGCTGAAGTTAACTGCGTGATCTGTTCGTTAAGCCGGGCTGTCATTCCCTGTAGATCATCGATCCGTTTCTGCAATTGAGCATTAGCTTCCCGCTCTTCCTTCTGGGAAGCCTCAGTGACATCCGCCCTGGTTAAGGAGGCCTTAAGCTCAACCATGTTCTTCTTTAATTGTTCTTCCAAACCTGATTTTGCCCGATTTAACGCAAGGATCTGTTCGTTCAAACCGGAAATGTCATTCTTAAAACGCTTTTCCTGATCTTCCTTGGACCTCTCAAGGCCATTGATCTGATCAGTTAATTTCGAAATATTGGACTGCATCTGTTCCTGCAGAACGCGTTTCGCTTGATCTAGTGAAGATACTTGAGATTTATTTTGTTCTAGTCCTGCGGATAATTCCCGGACTTGTTCCTCCAGGGAAGATTTGATATTGGTCATCTTTTTTAACTCGACATCATTGAGTTCTTTTGCCCGAACAAGTTCCTGATACTGTTTTTCAACAGATGACTTAGCTCGTATAATCTCCTCGATCTGCTGCTTCAATTCCTGGGAAGTCTTATTCCATTGCTCCTGTGCCTGCTTGAGAGCTTGTTCTGATCTGGTCTTCCCTTCCGCAAGATCGGTGATCTGACGATTGAGCTGCTGCGTCAAGCGATCCCGATCGTTTTGCGATGTTTTTGCGGATTGTTCCAAATCCTTGATCTGAAGATTTAACTTCGAGATTGTTTCTTGAGCGGATTGTCCCCTGGCGCGTTCCTGCTGCAATGAGGATGTCAAATCTTTCATCGCAGCGTCGATACTCTGTTTTTCCGCGTTAGCTTTCTTTAATTGTTCCTCGATCCCTGCCTTAGCCTGACTAGCCTCATTGATCTTATTCTGATATTCATCTTTAAGGGATTTCTCCAGGAATATCCTTTTTTCTTCCTTGTCTTTCAATTCTTTAGTTATTTCCACAGCACGGGCATTGGACTCTTTCAACGCCTGCTGACTGTCATCTAAATTTTTCTTGAGGGTCCCAATCTGTCCATCATATTGTTGCTGCAGTTTCTTGGAATCCGAACGCATCTCCACCAACTGATCGTTCAAAGACCTGATCTGAGCTTCATTGCTTAACTTCTCTGTCGTGAGAATATTGATCTGCTGGTTTAACTTCTCCAGAAGCTGTTTGGATTCCTCCTCGGTCTTGGATCTAGCCCTTTCCAGCTCTTTTATCTGTCCAGACAGCGAGGATGAATTGCTGCTTAGCTGCTTTTCTGCTGATTTCTTGGCAGCAGACAATTCAGCGATCTGGGCATTGAGCTTGCCGGCATTTTCCTCAAGGCCCGCTATTTTTGATTGCGCATCTCTTAACAGTTCCTGTGATTTATTTAAACGGACAGCCGCATCGCTGCTCTTGGCAAACTCTTGATTCAACTGGTCCTGCAGCCGGTTTTTAGCCTCCTGCTCTTGAGTCAATTTTTTTGCGATGTCCGCAGCTTCCCTGGCTTTCGCGGATGCTTCCGCCTCTGCCGCGGATCTGCCCTCGTTCTTTGTTTTTAACGCCTGTGCCAGCCTTGCCGAAACATCCTGAACCTGTCTGGTTAATTCAGAGATACGGACATTGCTTTCTTCTTTTTCTTTTAAACTGCCATCCAAAGAACGCTTTGTCTCAGCCAATTCATCCTGTGCCGTTTTAAGCTGAGCGCTGATCTGCTCTATTCTGACTTTTGCTGATCTGCCCTGTTCCTCGAGTTGCTGCAAGTCCTTCTCTTTTGCCTTGACCACATCATGAGCATTGGCCAGATCACCGACTTGCTCGGACAATTTATTCTTTACATCATTAGCGGCTTGCAATTGGGCTTTAAGATCCTCGACACTCTTAGTCAAGCTCACGATCTTGATCGCCTGGGCATCCCTGGATTGAGTTGTCTTAATTACCTGTTCCTTCACGGACTTCAATTGGGTATTCACATCGACAAACTGCTGTATCTTGCTCTCCAACTCTTTTTCTTGTTTACTGCGCTCCTGCGTCAAGGCTTCAACACGCTGCTGCGCCCCCTGCAGGGAAGCTTTTAACGCATCTCTCTCCTGATTGACCGCCGGCAGTTGGCGCGACAAATCCGCCTTCTCCACCATCAAATAATTGATCAGCGTCGTTTTGTCCCTTAACTCGGACTCAAGCGCCAGCAGCTTGTCTTTTAATTCCTTAAACCCCTCTGGCTTGGATGCCTTCTGGTCGATATACCTGTTGGAAAGCTCAAGGATCTCACGCTGATAATTATCCCGTTCACGTTTGAGCACATCGATAGCCAGTTCGATCTGTGTTTTTGACTGTGCGGGGTCCTGTTCATTAGCTTCGAAAGCGCGAAGCGGCGAGGCAACAAAAGAAATAACGATAGTGAAATGGATAATAGCTGGGAATTTATTTTTCATTGTCTTAGACGATCTTGAATGATCTTGTTTAAACTATCGAGGCGCGTTTTAAGCGACTGCAGCTTGGACTGCGCATCCTCAAACATTTTTTTATTCTTTGCATTCTCAGCGACGGCGTTCGCTGTCTGGAAATTGGCATCCGCCAGCTGTTTCTTCAGATCGATATTTGCCAGGTTCAAGGTCTGTATTTGCGTTTGCGCGGCCTGCAATTCCGCACGGATCTGGTCTTCCCCGGCCTGCCATTGCTTTTTTTCATTAAGTAATTCCGTCAAGGTATTGAATAACTTTACGTTGCTTTCGACCATCTTATCCAGACGGGTATCAAGGCTCTGGATGGTCTCATTGGCGATATTGGGTTTCACCAGCACTTGCGGATCAATATTAGGGATACCCGTCGGCATTTGCTGTTGTGCCGCAGAACCCTCTTTAACCAAAGCGGCCGTCGATGACAACTTACTGGATAGAACTTTCTTTGCCGCTGCTCCGATACTGACGGCCTGAAAATCCAACGGAGTACTTTTATAATTCTCCTTGCTGCAGAGGCTCAATTTGGAAACAGCCGAGGCCGCCTCGACGACCTCCAGAAAGATCGGTCCAGCGCTTGACTCAATGGCAAAAACATCTCCGGCACTGACACTGTCTTTACCAAGATCTATAAACGCAATATTCTGGGAAGGGTTGACATTGATGATCTCGCCTGAAACGTCTTGGGCATGCACATGAAAGGACACCAGCAATGCGCCGATGACCACCAATGCCGATATGTTCTTTGTGGCAAAAAATCTTCTCATATTTTTTGGGAGTAAATATAAATTTCTTAATTTATATTAAGTCATTCCGGAATAAAATCAACGCTTTTTGCAAAAAAAAACCTGCCCGCGCATAGACGGGCAGGTTTATAAGTCGTTTTATGACAATAATTACGGAGTCAGAACGCCACCGGTTGAAACTGTATACGTAGTTGTACCTGTTGTTCCAACGGTAACTGGTGTCGCAGAGACCGTATAAGTAGCTATGGCGAACGTACACGTATAGAAATAACCTGAAACCGTAGTGTCACAATAGGCATTATTTAAATATGCCGGACTGGCGCCAGTCAACGACGTGACATTTAATGGGTAATTACCATTATTCGCCGTGGCGTATGACTCAGATGAAGTTGAGATGGAACGCACGGTGGCTTTGGCCAACGCATCGTTCGCATTCAATTTCGCACGCAGCAAGTTGGGGATCGCGATCGCGGCCAATAAAGCGATGATGGCCACAACGATCATGATCTCAACAAGCGTAAAACCTGATCTTTTATTTAGGCTTCTCATACTCTCTCCTTTGTGGGGGCCGCCTTTTAGGCATGCGAGGAGGGATGAGAATTTATAATGGCATTTCCCTGCATATCTCACTCACAGCCGCCTTTTACAGCCCCATGTTAATACAAAACACCGATTGTCAAACATCCAAAAACTAACCTAGTATTACCATAACACACAAAAGCACTCATTGCAAACCAACAAATCACTTATTTCTTACCCTTCTTAACCCCACAAAAACAATTCTCCGTCGACAAATAAACCGCTAATAATCCCCCCCCCCTTCCGAAGGCTTTTAAACACCTCAATATTACTCTTTAAAATACCGATTTTTGTTGTGCTGAAAACAAGAAAACGCTTCCTCTAAAGAACTATTTTCTAACCAATGCCTCCAACAAAGTCTTACGCTTATCCAGCTCAACCATTTGTACACGCAGATCCTTGATCTGCATTAGATAAAGCGTATTATCCTTGTTCAATTGAGCTAAATTCTCCTTCAGGCGAGCATATTCCCCGTGCTGCTCCACATTTTTCTGCATCACCTGGCTCTTTTGCTGCAGCCTGGCTTCCAAGCCCTCCAGAACATCATAGTTCTTCTGCAGCATAGCCACCTGGGCTTGCAATTCTTTCAATTGCTGACTGTCATTGGCCTTAGCAACAGAAAGCGATGACATTTTCTTTAATTGGCCGATCTCATCTTCAAGCACCCTGATCGAAGCAAGCAACGCATTTTTCTGAGCAGATGATTCTACGCGTACAACCGGAACGGAAACTTTACCGGCAATGATCTTGGCGTAAAGATCCTCCTGCTTTTTTTTACTTTCCCGAATGTACTTAAGAAGCCGTAATTTTTCCGACGCATTAGATTCAATGACCGGATCATCAACAGGTTTGCTGACCGCGCCTATTTCAGCAAGACGCTGATCATAGCGTGACTCCTGGTCAGGCGCAAGCGCCAAAGCATCAGCATCCGCTTTGATCTTCCCCCGTAGTTCTTCTATCTTGGTATCCATATCAAAGGACTCTTTCTCCAAGGCTGTGATCTTTTTAGCCCTGGAGGGATCATTATCCTGCAGGTTCAATGCTTCTTGGCTTAACCGCTCATTGTCCATCAACAACTGCTTAAGCCGCAGCTGCAGCGCGGCGACCTTCATATTGATCTCATTGAGGTGGACAGCCAGAACGGAATTCCCCAATGACAATTTCTCGGCGCTGGCATAAAGACTGCGGACGCTGCCGCTGACATCAACGGACGGTTCGGAGGGAAGCTCATCCGCATAAACTAACGGGAGCACGCTAAAAGAAACAACACAGAGGACAAAAAGGAATGATTTCATTTTCATTGGGTTCAGGCCCCGCTATTTCAAGGCCGTGGTCAAGCTTAAGATCGGCATGAACAACGCCACGACGATGAAGCCGACAACGATCCCCAAAAAACCAATGATCAAAGGTTCGATCAATTTAGTCAACCCTTCCACAGCGGCATCGACCTGGTCATCATAGAATTCCGCGACCTTCGTCATCATTTTTTCCAGCTGCCCGCTTTTTTCACCGATCGCGATCATGCGCGTCACCATTGGCGGGAACACTTTACTTTTGGATAAAGGTGCAGCGACACTCTCGCCTTCTCGGACACTTGCTTTGATGTCATCGACCAACAGTTCTATGACACGGTTACCGCAAGTCTTGCCGACGATCTCCAAACCTTCGAGGATGGGGACGCCGCTCTGGCTTAAAGTAGAAAATGTACGGCAAAAACGGCTGACCGCGACCTTGCAGATCAGATCCCCAAAAACAGGCATCTTCAACAGCAAAGAATCGATCTTAAGCGAACCGCTGGGCGTCTTGCGGTACTGGACAAAAATAATAGAAACCACGAAAGCCCCGGCCATCAGAAACAGCAGCTGGTGCTGTAACAAGTTGCTCACATCGATCAAGACCTGGGTCATCAGGGGAAGCTTCTGCCCCAGTGACGCGTATATCTGCGAGAAGGTCGGGACAACCTTGACCAACAGAACGATGGTGATGAGCATGGCCATGGTCACGACCACCGCCGGGTAGATCATGGCCGCCTGGACTTTTTGTTTGAGTTTCTCGGATTTCTCGAGGTACAGCGCGATCCTTTCCAAAACCGTCGTCAGCACGCCGCCGGTCTCCCCCACCCGGATCATGTTCACATAGAGAGAATCAAAAATATTCTTATGTTTCGAGAAAGCAACAGAAAGACCGCTTCCCAGCTGAATATCTTCCCTGATGGTCGCGATCGTATTCTTGAACAATGGATTAGACGCCTGCTCCCCCAGCGCTTCCAGTGCCTGCATGATGGGGATACCCGCGTCGATCATCGTGGCAAACTGCCGGGTAAAAACAACAATGTCCTCAGATTTGACCTTTTTCTTGGAGACCTTGCCCTGCTGTGCCGGCGCCGCTTTGCCAACCGTTTGCTTTTCTTCGTCGATGGCAATAATGATCAGATCACGCTTGCGCAGCTCCGCAATGATCATATTCTGATTCTCTGCGGCGATCTTTCCCGTTACTGTCTTTCCCTGCTGATCGCGTGCTGTGTAATTATACGTTGGCATAGATCTCCCTTTTAACCGTATTTAGAATAACCCAAAATCAACTGAATTCCATCAATAAAACAATTTTTTTCTAGATCTCTTCCGCGGCGATGCGGTAGACCTCTTCCAAAGTCGTTTCTCCAGCCACCATCTTATCGATCACGTCATCGAACAGTAATTTCATCCCCTGCTTCTGCTGGGCATAATGGGCAATTTCGTGGGAAGATTTCCCGCGAATGATCAGATCCTTGACATGATCGTCGATCTGCAGGACTTCGGTGACCCCCAAACGGCCCAGATATCCCGTATGACGGCAGCGATCGCACCCTTTCCCCTGGTAAAAGACCAGGTCCACCTTGACCTTATCTTTGATCTTGGCAAATGCGGCATCCGGCATCTGGACTTTATGCTTGCAGAACGGACATATCTTGCGGCACAAGCGTTGGGCACACACCAGGACCACGCTTGACGCCACCAGAAAAGGTTCAAGTCCCATGTCCACCAGGCGATTGACAGCTCCCGCGGCATCATTGGTATGCAGGGTTGATAATACCAATTGCCCGGTCAAGGCCGCTTTGATCGAAATATCGGCCGTCTCACCGTCGCGGATCTCACCAACCATGACAATGTCCGGGGACTGACGCAGCACTGCCTTTAATCCTGACGAAAACGTCAAACCGATATCAGATTTTGTCTCGATCTGGGTCAATCCTTCCACCAGATATTCCACCGGGTCCTCAATGGTCACAATGTTGCGGTCCACCGTATTAAGCTTATTGATCATTGAATAGAGCGTCGTCGATTTGCCGCTTCCGGTCGGACCGGTGACTAAGATCATGCCGAATGGTTTTTTCATGCCGTCTTCCAATAATTCCATGGACGCCTTGGAGAAACCCAGCTTATTCAACCCGACCGAAAGGTTTGCTTTGTCCAGGACCCGCAGCACGACCTTCTGCCCAAATGTCGTCGGAAGCAAAGACACACGGAAATCGATCTCCTGGCCGCTTAAACGCATCTTAAAACGACCGTCCTGCGGCACCTGAACACTGGTGATGTCAAGCTTCGAAATGATCTTGATCCGCACAATGACGGCGTTCTGGTTCTCTCTGGGGATCGTCAGAATATCCTGTAAAATACCGTCGATACGGTAACGGACACGCATGCCGGTCTCGGTCGGCTCCATATGGATATCCGACGCCCGCTGACGCAAGGCCTGCTTGATCACCAGATTGACCATCCGGATAACTGGAGCCTCATCTGCTAATGAATTATTGACCTCCTGTACCCCCTCCTCCGGGGACATTTCAATATTAGAGGCTTCCAGATTCTCCGCCGCATTGGCAATGGTCGCCGAGGCTGTGGCATAATACGTTTCCAGGGCGTTCTTGATCTGGGTCGGTGTGGCGATGATGATGTCCACTTCCTTCTGAGTGATGTTCGAAAGATCGTCGATGCAGAACACATTCAGCGGGTCAGAAACCGCCACCGTGAGGATATTCGCAAAACAAGATATAGGAACAACTTCGTACTGCCGCGCCACTTTCTCCGAAAGAATGCTTTTCAGTTTTTCATCAATACGGTATTTAGTCAGATCGATGGCCGGGATCTTCAATTCCCTGACCAAAATGACCAGAAGTTCCTGCTCCGGCACGATCTTTTGATCAAGCAATTTACGGATCAACCCCACCTTGCGGTCGTCCTTGGATAAAAAAACACTGTCCAGCGCCCCATGGTCGATATTGGGCAGCACCTTGATCGCTTTTAGAATGCGCTCTCGTGTTGTTTCCATCAATTATCCGGTGCGGTCAAGCGCACCACCTCTTCCAATGTTGTCAGACCATTGCTCGCCTTGATCACAGCATCCTCACGCATCGTGACCATCCCGACTTCACGCGCGGCATTCTTGATCTCAAGCTCTGGAGCCCTGGCCAATATCAATTCCTTGATCTTGTTGGTCATGATCAAGATCTCCGTTATCCCAACCCGTCCCTGATAACCGCTGTTAAAACATTTCTGGCACCCTTTGGGACGATAAAAGATCAGATTATGATCAGGAACAAGTTTAGCGAGATTGAATTGTTTGGCAACTTCCGGGGCGATGGTATATGCTTCACGGCACTTGGGACATACCCGACGGACAAGTCGTTGTGCCACAATGGCGATCACAGAAGAGCACAACAGGAACGGCTCGATCCCCATATTGACCATGCGCGTCACTGAACCCGCCGCTGTTGTGGTGTGCAGCGATGTCAGGACCAAATGGCCCGTCAACGCGGCTTTGACCGCAATATCCAGGGTTTCTGCATCGCGGACCTCTCCGATCAAGATCACATCAGGATCCTGACGCAGTATGGCCCGCAGACTTGCCGGGAACGTCAGCCCCACCTCCGGACGGATATTGACCTGATTAAGACCTTTCACCTGTATCTCAACAGGGTCCTCGACCGTGATGATGTTCTTGCCCGGGGTATCAATATGTTTGAGGATCGAATATAATGTGGTCGTCTTGCCGCTGCCCGTCGGCCCACAAGCCAGGATCATCCCATGAGGGCGTTCGCAACTTTCTTTCAGGCGATTTAAGCTGGCCTGCTCGAATCCAAGTCTGTCCAGACCATGGACCTCCAGATTCTTATCCAAGATCCGAAGTACCACTTTTTCTCCAAAAGACGTTGGCAAAACGTTCACGCGGAAATCCACTTCTTTTCCCTGCGCGGTGACAATGCGAAAACGTCCATCCTGTGGCAGGCGATGTTCAGCGATATCCAGATTAGAAATGACCTTAACGCGCGAAATAACCGGGAAATGGAATACTTTAGGCATGCGGTCGATCTCGCGGATCATCCCGTCGACTCGATAACGGATGCGCATGGTCGTTTCCATCGGCTCCAAAAAAACATCGCTGGCTTTAGCCAAAACGGCCTGCTCAATGATCGTATTGACAAGCGTAATGATCGGGGCATCTTCCGTCAGGCTCTCCACCTTCTGCTTATCAATTGAGGCCATATTGGTCTTGACCAGCTCTATATCTTCACTGGTCTTGATGTCCTTGAGGATATCCTCGAGCGATGCGGAACTGTCAGCATCATACATACGCTCAATAGCCGCGAGAATGTCCCTGGCCTTCGCGATGACCACATTGATCGACATATTGGTCAACGCCTTGGCATTATCGATCGCAAAAACATCCTGTGGGTCGACCATGGCGACCGTCAGCTGATTGCCAAGCCGGGAGATCGGTATCATGCGGTATTCTAAAGCAAATTCTTTGGGAAGGACCTTAACGACCGCGGGATCAAGCCTGAACACAGAAAGGTTGATGACGGGGATATCCAAACCTTCACTAAGAACATGACACAACTGGTCGTCGGTGAGGAGCTTGTTTTTTTGCAGAATACGGCTTAGTTCGCCGCCGGTTTTCTTTTGTTCATCGAGAACCTTCTCCAGACTTTCCGGAGTCAGCAGCTTATCGCGTAAAACAATCTCTTTAAGCCGGTCTTTAAAAGATAACATCGGATATCTTACGTTGTTTCGTAATAGCGTTTGATCGCGTTGCGGATATCCGTCGTGGTGCTGACAAAAGCCTGAACGACGCTACCCGTGACCAATTCCACATCTTCCAAGGCTTGCAGATTCAGCGGATTATCCATCGCCAGCGTCAGGCTTTTGCCGATCTTATCGATAGGGATCAGGCAATATTTCTTACAGATATTGACCGGCAAGGTCGCGAGGACTTCCGGGGCGATCTCATAATTCGACAAAGGCAAATAAGGAAAACCGTATTGGCAGGTCAGGGCCTGGACAATGTCCTCCTCTGACACATATTTGAGCGTGACCAACGCTTCCCCCAGCAGCAAACCGCTGTCCTTCTGAGATTTTAACGCATCTTCCAGCTGTACCCGGGTGATGATGCCCCGCTCGATCAAGATCTCACCCAATTGCTTATTGACTGTTTTTCTAAAATGTTTCATAACTTTCAATATACTTAATGGACTATCAAATGTCTAGTATTACCTTTAAAACATTGTCCGCTTTTTATTTAAATTGAGTAAAAATCCGATCATCATGGCAAAAACAATGAACGATGTGCGCCCATAACTGATCAAGGGCAGCGTGATCCCAACCACCGGCAAAAGCCCCATGACCATGGCAATGTTGATGACCACCTGCAGACCGATCACCCCTGCCATGCCGACAGCAGCGATCTGCCCGAACCGGTCCTTGGTGCGGGCAGCAATAGAGAACCCCGCGTAAATGATCATGGCATAACAATAGACCAAAAAGACCGAGCCTAAGAATCCCCATTCCTCTCCAATGACCGAAAATATGAAATCCGTGTGCCGCTCTGGTAGGAAATTCAATTGGTTCTGAGTGCCGGAAAGCCAGCCTTTGCCGAAGATCTGGCCGGACCCGACCGCGATCTTCGACTGGATGATCGTATACCCCGCACCGGTCGGATCATGATTGGGATTAATGAATACAAGAAGCCGGTCCCGTTGATACGGTTTTAGAAAATGCCACATAAACGGCGTGGCCAGCGCGATCATTCCCATAAACGCCGCAAAGATCTTAGGAGCGATCCCGCTGGCAAAAAGCATCAACAAAAAAACACTAAAAACGATAATGGCTGTACCAAGATCCGGCTGCTTGAAAATAAGTAAAACAGAAATACCTGTCAATACTAACGGCCAAAGCAGATCTTCCCACACCCCCCTCAGAGAGCCGGATAGATTAAAAGACAAATGCGGCCTGCGGCTGCAGAAATACCTGGCCAGCATCAAAGTGACAGCGAACTTGCTGAATTCCGACGGCTGAAAACTAAACCCGCCGATCGAGAACCACCGCGTCGCCCCCAAGGCCTGGCGTCCGACAAAAAACACCAGGACCAAAAACACAATACTGATGCCGTACACGATATACGCCACCTCAAACCACTTGCGATAATCCAACGTGCTTAAGATCACCATCATGATCACAGAGACCGCGGCGATACCCAGCTGGTCATAAAAAACAGATTGACTGACCCTCACATTATTATAGGAAGCGCTGTATAAAGCGATCAGGCCAAATATCATGACCAGCAGAACATGCGTCCAAAGGGTGCGGGCTATTGTCTTTGATGAATTCATAAAGATCTAGAGCAGCTGTTATTGCCGCAGGCCTTAAGACCAGAGAATAAATGACGATTACGCGCTACAAAACGGTATCCCCAGTCCCCAACCCAAACGGCACCGGGGAAATACACGAATAACACCAGAGGATAAAGCATAGGTAATTGTAAACAAAGCCTGCGAAAAGCCCGGAATCCTCCCCATCGCGTTTCACCATCAACTAAGACCATCTCATGCCCGGCATCGGCCATGGGTTTAAAGGTCAGCCGGCCAAAAATATCCATCACCATAAACCGCTCGACCCAACGCCGGCAGAACCCGCAGTCCCCGTCATAAAGCAGCGTCATGGGGACTTGACGGCGGCGGATAGACTCGATCCATCTCAACACGGCATCAGGGTGGATAAACAGCAGCAGCTGGGCGGGGTATAAAAAGAAGAATATCGCCGGCACATCCAGCGTCAAGATCAGCGTCACATGGAAGACGAACCCCAGGATGATGCCACTGCGGCGCGTTTTGGGATAAAAAAGCAACAACGGCATCAGCAATTCCACAGCTACGACGATAATGCCAAGCACGTAACAGAATTGCGGATGAACGGCCATCCACTCCTTAAATAAAAAATTCTTCGTCACCCCTGCCTGAGGGTAATTGACCAGGGCATGGATCGGGTTGCCGGTCAGCCAATCGCCTTCGCCGGTGATCTTGTGCAGTGCCGTATAAAAGTATGTTGAAGCGATCTGTATCTGCAGCAATCTCTGGATAAAATACGGCCTTGGCCTTGCCCAGGGCTGTCGATGTTTACTGTTTAACGCATCGATGGAAAAATAATCACCCGGATACGGCGTTATGCACATCAAGAACAGGGTGACAAGCAGAATGTCCCAGGACAATGTTCCGATATGGAAACTATTAAGCGCATAAAAATAATAGCAGCACAGCGTCATTCCGATGCCGCACAGCTGCGTCCTGATGCCGACCAAAAACCCAAACCAGAAGATGATAAACAATTTAACGAACAACTCGATCAGCCAGTCAGGGCTTTGGGCCACCCACCGCAGCGTCCAAAGCGGAAAGAAACTGTAATCGTGCAGCTTTAGAGCTGAGGCAGAAAAGTTATCCGGCAGCGCAAAAAATGCCGGGATCACATGGAGACCCGTTGCGAGGGCGACAAAGATCCTGAAAAATGACAGCCCGATAGACGCGCGTTCTTCCAGGAACGACCGATGCCAGTATTTAACGACACTCATAGACCAACCCTTGTTCTTTCCGTAAAGGCTCTTTGGTTACCGAGGGATAATTCGCATACATGACCCAGAACCCGTCAAAGTATGGGAACTTATGTTTTAAAAAACCGCAAAATGGTACGCGCATCCGTTCATCTAAGACCAGCACCAGGGCATTGCGGTGGATATTGTCATATCCGATCGGCCGGACCTGTAAGATATCATGCGGGTCGATCAACTGCGTACGGCCATCCTTGATACCATAGACCTCCGTATACCCGTAATTGTCCCCGACCGCATAGAACATGATCCAGCCGGCTGGTGGAAAAAGGAATTTGACCTTGGGCAGCTTTTGATGGAACAAAGGATCTAAGAACGCTGCGCGGCACGATTCATAATGAAATACCGCAAGCCAGATCATCACGAACACTGTGATCAGTTTATTCCTCACCAAAAACCTCCGCCGTAAAGACATACTTGGAAACACGGGGATCTTTATAACACGACTCATCCAGTCCAGCTTTTTGCACAC
Source organism: uncultured Planctomycetales bacterium (assembly GCA_964520655.1). Lineage (GTDB taxonomy): Bacteria > Omnitrophota > Gorgyraeia > Zapsychrales > Fredricksoniimonadaceae > JACQQW01. The sequence continues at coordinate 57,368 of CAZFNI010000011.1, read as the reverse complement.
ACAACTCGCTTAAGAATTTCTCTTTGTCCCACCCTGTTTCGGAGGCGACCTGCGGCAGAAAAACCCCCTGATGCCCATCTGCTGACGATATGATCACTCCGTCTCGTCCCAGCTTTATCTGATCGATATCATCAACTCTTTGAGGAACGCTTAATACAGACACCTCAACATGGATGTACTTTAACTCATTAGGCAAAACCGGCGTAAACCGCGGATCTTCAGAAGCCGCGGCCTTGGCCATATCCACCACTGTCTGAGACAGCGCCTTTTGTCCTATTATATTACCAATACATCCGCGTAATTGTCCAGACTTTGTCAGCGTCACAAAAGCTCCCTGGATCTCATTTAAACGGGCATCGTTAGCTTCTGCTGCAAATGTACGGCCCGTCCTGACAAAATCCTCTAAGGACCTTCTAGCCAACCCCAACAATTCCTTTTTCTGCCCCTGCGTCAACCCCTGAGGTTTCAAAAAGACCACCGCCGCATACCCAACGACCCTGGATTTATCTTTGGCAGTATCTCCAGAATTCTCACGTTTTAAGATCTTAACCGTACTAAGCCCTCTTAACTTAGCCAACATCAGCCCAACAGTCGCAGGAATAAAACCGCACATCTCCATCTCCCTGGAGAGATTACCCTTCCAAAAACTTTCTATATCTTCATTCTGAATAGCTTTTAATGTCCGCTCGTCACGGGCATTATTTTCATCATAAGGTAAATAATGAGAAAAATCCGAAGATATAAGAACAAGAACATCCCGACGATCTTTGATCTGCTCGTTTAAAGCCGCAGCAAGCTTTTGACATTGCAGCAGATCTGCCTCTCCCAGGATCAACGGCACGATCTTTGCCTGCGGAAATGTTTTCATAATGAACGGAAGCTGAACCTCCAAAGCATGTTCTTTATCAAATACTTCCGGAAGGTCCTGCAACACCGACGTCTTTTGTTTTAAGCCTGCAGCAAATTCCTCATCTACAGAAAGGTCTCCTAACGGCGTTCTAAATGAACCCTCGGCCCAGACAGCGATCCCGTTAAATGGCAGAAAATGGCTTGGCGCCAGAACAACAACCGTTTTGTATTGCGTTTTAGCCAGTCCTTTGAAAAGATGCCCCGCGACGGGACCAGAATACACATAACCGGCATGGGGACTGATGGCAATATCCACATGATCATCCCCCACCTCGTCAGAGGCCTGAGAAATGTACCCGTCGATCATACGGTTTAATTCCTGGGGATCAGCAGGATAGAACCCGCCGGCAACATTGGGCTGTTTGACTGGCAGGCCAGCCAAACATGTCGCTTGGGTCGCGACCAAAATAGCCAAAACGATCTTACAGATCTTCATTTGCGGAAATATCCATCAACGCTGAAGAACGATGTTCTCTCGAGCTTGCGGATCAACCAATACGTCAATAACAGCGTCACGCTGTCAAAAATAATGATAACCCTTGGGGCTATATGGATGCTGTTGCCAAAACATCCGCATTGATCGATCGGAAGGCCGCGCAGTAATGCCTGACCAACGACAACGATGAACATCGCAAAGATCACAAGCGCTGCATTTAACATCAGCGGCAGCCATAACCCGACCACCAAAAACAATCCAACCAATAATTCCACCCAAGGAAGAACGACAGCGACAACGCTTTCCAACCATCCCGGAAGCATTTGATAGGCCTGGATCACATAGAGGAAATTCTGGTACGGACTTATCGTTTTTTCCACACCAGAGACCAACAATACCATGCCGATCAGAATGCGCAGCACTACGAACATCTTATTTCCCCTCAGGGAATAACGTGTTAAGTTCATCCTGGAGCGATTTTGCCCCAACCACCATTTTATTGTTGATAAAATACGTCGGAGTTGACGCCACGCTTAATGTCGTGCCCATTTGCCTGTCTTGCTCGATGGGAGCGATCGTCTCCTCCGCATTCAAACAAACTGTCAGAGCACCCAGGTCTAAATGGCTCTCCCTGGCGATATCCGTGTACGCAGCCTCCACATTGATCATCGGTGCCCACTGCGCCTGCCGTTCAAACAACTTATCCACGAACGGCCAGAATTTTCCCTGACGGGCCGCGCATTCACTATACAACACCGACCGTTTGGCATGCGCGTGGATCTTATACAACGGGAAATATTTCATCTGTACCCGGATGTCCTTAGGGTATTTGGCCATATAATTCTTTAAGATCTTGAATCCATTGGCACAGGAGGGGCATTGAAAATCAACAAATTCGACGATCTGGACTTTCGCATCCGCCGGACCTTCCGTACGGGCCGCGTTGGAATCGATCTTGACAGGCGACATCGTGGCTACATATTTTATAATAACGATCACGGCAACCACCGCGACAATAATTAGGATTGTCCATTTTTGTTTGCTCATACTTATCCCCTCTGATATTTCTGCGTTGATTTAAGTAACCGCTTTAAAACCTTAACTGTCAGATCCTGCCGTTTAAACCGCCATTTCCAGTTGCGCACTGTCGTCGACGGAAGATTCATGCGCGCATCCTGTCCCAATCCTAACACGTCAACCAGCGGGATGATCACTGTCCTGGCGCGGGACGCCATCAGCGCATCGATCATCTGCCAATGGACCTGCTTCAATGCGATCTTCTGGACCTTCAATATACGCTTAAGAGCGTTTAATTCAAATGGTTTGGCTTCATGCTGCACCCAGCCCACGATCGTATTATTATCGTGGGTACCCGTATAGGCCACACAATTGACGCCGTAATTCGCCGGGACATGAGGATTGGTCTTTGGATCGCCGCCAAAACCGAACAACAAAACCCTCATCCCGGGGAAACCGAATTGCTTCATCAACGCAACCACCTCCGGGGTGATCTCGCCCAAGTCCTCAGCAATGATCGGAATATCGTTAAACTGCTTGCTCAAAACACCAAAAAAATCCTTCCCCGGCGCTTTGACCCATTTGCCGAACACCGCAAGCTTTTCCTGGGCCGGGATCTGCCAAAAAGACTCAAAACCACGGAAATGGTCAATGCGTAAACAGTCGAATAAATTCAGATTATGGGCCACGCGTTTGACCCACCAGGAATACTTATTCTTCTTAAGCGCGGTCCAGTCATACACGGGATTACCCCAGCGCTGACCTGTCTTGCTGAAATAATCCGGCGGACAACCGCTGACAAATTTTAGATCACCGGATTCATTCAATTTAAAATATTGCCGATGGCACCACACATCGGCGCTGTCAAAATTAACGTAGATCGGGATATCCCCGATGATCTTGACATTATGTTCATGCGCGTAGGCCGTAAGCCTCTCCCACTGGCTGAAAAAAACGAATTGGATGAATTTTACTTCTTCGACAGCATTATCATGGGTTTTACAAAATCGACGGACAGCACCGGTATCCCTGTCCCGCAACGCACGCGGCCACTGCCGCCAGCACTGCCCATTGTAGACTTTTTTAGCAGCCGTAAACACGGCGTAATCATCCAGCCAGAAGCCTTGAGCTTTGCAAAAGATCTGGTACGCATCATGGCGGCTCTTGTCCCTGGACCAACGCGCGTAGGCCGTATGCAAAAGGCCATCTTTATAAGCACGGACAGCATCATAATCGATCTGGGTTTTAGAAAATGCCGGAACCGTGGCAAGATCCTTTAATGTCAACAAACCATCAATGACCATCACCTGCGGACTTATCAACAAAGGATTCCCGGCAAAAGCCGACGAGCAACTGTATGGTGAATGCGCGTTAATGCCGTCCGTCGGATTGACCGGCAGCACCTGCCAATACTGCTGCGCAGCCCCTTCTAAAAAATCAACGAACGCGAACGCCTGGGGCCCAAGGTCACCAATACCGTAGGCAGAAGGTAAAGAAGATATGTGCAAAAGAATGCCGCTATTGCCCATCAAGCCCCCTTTGTCACGGGCGTTTTAACATATACCATCAAAAGTTCGCCCAAACGCCTGAATGTCTTGACCCATTGCATGGCTAGCGGATCAAGCTCACTTTGGGAAACAATATCCTCATAAATGGATTTGTTCAACGCAAAAAAATGGTTCTGAGCTTCCCATAACTCCAGATCCAGCGAAAGGGTCATCAGCATTTCCAGGCTTTGCGTGATCTGTTCCATCAAAATGATATTCTCCGGATGATCCTTTAAACGGGCCATCAGCGTATTTAGGCAATTGCTGGCCACAAATGACAGATTGGACTGGTCCCTTTTAAATGACCAGCGCTTCATCTCTTCAACAAGAGACCGAAGCTTGTCCATATCCAGGTCTTTGGCCTCCAGAACATCGGATAGATCCCTTTGCAGGACAAATTCCACGACCGTCGTCAACATCCTGGGCAGCGGCAGGCGCACATCATTCTTGATATGCATGAGCGGATAATGGTGCTCGTAGATCTGCCGAAAACTGTTCTCAATATCATTCATCGTGGAACGCAAGACCTGATTTAAAATATTCTGCTGTTCCTGCTTGAACAAATACCACAAGGAATAATTATTGGAACTGAAATACCGATTGATCTGGGCAATGGTCTCAGGGATATTGCTTTGTGCGAATGCCGCAAAAACTTTTCCCTGCATCAGTAAAAAATCATCTTGTTTGAGATGGTCCACACCACCAATAAAATTATGGTCCCCCAAATGAAGCACGACGAATTGGATGGCCACTTTCTCCCTGGTGAAATTGGAATAGACCGTGGCTGAACCGATCGCAAGCTTGAGCCTACCCGATTCCTTGAGCATATATTTGTCACGCTCGACCGTATAGGCATACATCTGGGCCTTCAAAGGATAATCCTGGAACAGCGAACTCACCGCATAATGCGCCCCGACGCGCAGCAGATCAACGACCATGGGCGCCACGAACTGGACATACACCTGCCGCCCGTCTTTTAGATCGGGGATATTGCTGGGCGCTTTTTCAAGCAGCAGCAAAAATCCAGGTTCCAGGTCCTGACCTGTTGTTTCTTTGGCCAGCTGTATCGCCCTGGCAGCGTAATTAAGGATCTGTATGGTCTCGATACCGGAAATGTCGTTAAAGAACCAGCCGCAGGAGGTATACATCAGCATGGCATTGAACTGCATGGCCAGCAATTTCAATAATTTGATCTTTTCTTGTTCCGTCAACTCGCGCGAAACGTGTTTCTTGATGAAGATCTCCTGGGCCTGCTGGCTCTGGTCCATGACCAGATCGATATAATCATCGCGCATCCCCCAGGGAGAGCTCGTAAATTCCCGGGAATGCTCTTCAAAAGCGGATATCATTTGGTCCCTCAGCCAATCCAAGGACTCTCTTAGCGGCGCGCGCCATTGCTGATGCCAGCCGACCCCGCCTCCGGTTGAACACCCGCAGTTAGAACGCCAGCGTTCAACCCCGTGAGCGCAGCTCCAGGATGAATTCTCGATGATCTCAACGTCGTGCTGAGGCGGGAATTTCTCCAAGAATTCTCCATAGACGGTCAATCGCGCCAAATGCTGGGTTTCGATATAGTGCAGACAGTAAGCCAGCGCCATATCGCCGAACTTATGGTGATGGCCATAGGTCTCTCCGTCGGTCGCAATATGCGACAATTGCGGCTGGTCGTCCTTAACATTAAAATCCCGCACCAGGCGTTCCGCAAAGTATTCACCATTATTCAGCAATCCCTCAAACGCGACCCCTTGAGCGATGGGACCATTGTAAAAAAAGATGCAGATGCTGCGTCCCGACGGAAGAGCACATTCATAGGCCACGTGGGTGTCGATCTGATGCCCATTGACCAGATGCCAGGCCGTGTCGCCTTTCTTGGCCTTAAACCGTTTGGCCTGATGCGGCGCCAGCACAGTGAACTTAACACCAAACTCCGCCATGATGTCCAGCGTCTGAAGATCAACAGCGGTCTCCCCCAGCCACATCCCCTCAGCCTTACGCTTAAAACGGCTTTCAAAATCCCTTAAGCCCCAGATGATCTGGGTCCGCTTGTCGCGGGAATTGGCCAGCGGCATGATGATATGATTATAGACCTGAGCCATGGCGGACCCATGTCCGCCGAAATTCTTCTGACTTTGCTTGTCCGCTTCCAAAATGGCGGCGTACGTCACCGGGGACTTGTGCTTCATCCAATATAATAGCGTCGGGCCGAAATTAAAACTGATCCTGGAATAATTATTGACAATATCAACGATGCGGTGGTGTACATCTAAAATGCGGGCGTCGGCATTGCGGGCATAACATTCGGCCGTGACCCGTTCATTCCAGTCATGGTAGGGAAAAGCGGAATCCTGCAGCTCCACTTCTTCCAGCCACGGGTTCTCCCTGGGAGGCTGATAAAAATGTCCGTGCACACAGACAAACTTGTTCATTTCTTGACTTTCGCTTTCCTCGAGACGCTGCTCGCGGGGCTGACGATCTGCTGATCCATATGGTACATCTGGGCATTGAACGCGCGCACTTCATTCTCGACAAGAGACACAAATGTACGGCGGTTCTTGACCGAATAATGGATCTTGTCCTCGCGGGCCAGCCAGCCTACAGCCTGCATGACCACTTCCGGTTTCTCCGACAACGACTTAGACAAGGCAATAACATTGGTCTCACCGTTCTGCCCCAAATACTTCCACGTTTTCCCTGCTGCTTCAATGACTTTTTCTTTCATAACCAGCTCCTTTGTTTATTGCTTCAACAATAATATCCCCAGAGGCGGTATGGTCAATGATAACGAATAGGGTCTGCCGTGAAACGGGACCGACTGCGCTGTTTTGATCCCCATATTCCCCTTGCCGCTGCCGCCGTATATTTCTGCGTCGCTGTTCAATATTTCTTTCCACTCACCTGATGCCGGGACGCCGATGTTATAGTCAAACCATGTCATGGGAGTAAAATTGCACACCGCGACAATGCGCTGGCCATCCGCAGACCTGCGCATGAAACTGATCACCCCTTGATTATAATCGTTAAGGTCGATCCATTCAAATCCATCCGAGGTGAAATCCCTCTGGAACAAAGCCGGTTCATTTTTATAGACCGCGTTGAGATCTTTGACCCAGCGCATGATGCCCTGGTGAGGGCCGAACTGCGTCAAATGCCAGTCGAGGCTCTTGTCGTGATGCCACTCATCCCACTGGGCGAACTCGCAGCCCATGAACAGCAATTTCTTGCCGGGATGCGCGAACATATAACCGAATAATAATCTCAAATTAGCGAACTTCTGCCAGTCATCGCCTGGCATTTTATTGACCAGCGCCCCTTTGCCATGCACCACCTCATCGTGCGAGATCGACAAGACAAAGTTCTCGGTAAAAGCGTAAAGAAAACTAAAAGTCAATTCATGATGATGGTATTTACGGTGGATCGGGTCTTTGGAAATGTACAATAATGTATCGTGCATCCAGCCCATGTTCCATTTCATGCCGAAACCCAAACCACCGGTCTCGACCGGGCGGGACACCCCGCCCCAAGCGGTGGATTCCTCGGCGATCATCTGAATATCCGGGTATTCTTTATATACGCTTTCATTTAGACGGCGTAAAAAATAGATCGCGTCAAGGTTCTCCCGGCCGCCGTACTGATTGGGGATCCATTCAAATTGCTTACGGGAATAATCCAGATAGAGCATCGAGGCGACCGCGTCAACGCGAAGGCCGTCAATGTGATACTTGTCGCACCAGAACATGGCACTTGAGATCAAGAATTCCCGCACTTCATTGCGTCCATAATTAAAAATGTAGCTGTTCCAGTCGGGATGATATCCCTTCTTGGGGTCGGCATGTTCGAACAGATGCGTGCCGTCGAAATATGCCAAGCCATGTTCGTCGCCAGGAAAATGGGACGGGACCCAATCTAAGATAACGCCGATACCGTTTTGATGCAGGCGGTCGACCAAATACATAAAATCCTGCGGTGTACCCCAGCGGCTGGATGTTGAGAAATACCCCAGCGTTTGATAACCCCATGAGCCATAAAATGGATGCTCCATGACCGGCAGGAATTCCACATGCGTGAACCCCAGGTCTTTTAGATACGGGATCAAATGCTCAGCTAATTCGCGGTAATTAAACGACCGATTCCCCTCCTCGACGATACGCCGCCAGGAACCGATATGCATTTCATACACCGAATACGGCGCATCCAGCGCGTTCTTCTTGTGACGTTCCTTCATCCAGGCATGGTCATTCCAGCCGTAATCCAAATCCCAGACCACCGACGCTGTCCGTGGGGCAACTTCATTATAAATAGCAAAAGGGTCCTGTTTTTCGACCTGATAATAATCTTTATGAGAAGTGATGAAATATTTATACAGTTCGCCCTTGCCTAATCCCGGGATAAACCCTTCCCATACGCCGGAGGAATCCCAGCGGGGAAACAACGGATGCTGCTGGCGGTCCCAATGGTTGAAGTTCCCAATGACAGACACGGATTTCGCGTTGGGCGCCCAAACGGCGAAATACACCCCCGCTTGCCCATTGACCGTAGTGAGTTTGGCTCCCAGCTTATTGTAAAGCCTGAAATGATTACCTTCTTTAAATAGATACGAATCCTGTTCACCAAAATGCGACGCTGCTATGACATGAGATTTCGAGGTAGAGGTAGACATATTTAGATTATATAGAGGAAAAACGAATCATCAATGAAATTTCTCTTAATTTAAGAGATCATTGAGGTTAGAAACGGCAGATACATTCAAAATGAGGGGAAATAGGCCGTCAAAATGCACTTGACTCAAATCCTGCGCAGAGACAGGCAGAACAATCCCGTGAGGGTCGCGTTTGATCAAAAGCGACAGGTTGCGGTCATTAAGGTCAATACCCCCCAGATCATTAGGTTGTGAATTCAACTCTTTTCCGTTCATGGCAAAATCTTTGATTTCCGCGTTAAGCAATGTATCCAGGCTTGCAAAGAATAAATCCCTGTATGTGGCGGCTTGAAGACGTTCTCTGATCTTAAGAGACAATGTGTTAAGATCAACTTGACCACCATTGGCTTTGGCCACTACTCCCGCTTCTGCAGAAATAATGGAATACAAAAACCTGTTACTCCCCATAAAGCTATCTTTAAGGTATGTCCCTAAATAATCGCCATCTACGGATATTTGCGGCAAAGGCCGCTCCCTGATCGAAACTACTTTAGGCTTGCTGACAGCAACGGGACTCAGTCTATCTAATACAATTTGGACATGATCTTGGAACATATCTTCCTGCCACTGCGCACCAACTAGCCCGGCAATATATGCCTTGATCCCATCCAGACTATTTTTCTGGTCAGAATGGGACAGCAAAAAAAGCCGGTAGCGCTGGGCATATCCCTTCAATTGACTTATTACAATCTCAGTGAACATCACGGGTGTTCTTGTGTTTAATGCCGCAAGCCCTCCCCAGCGTCTTTGGGTTTCATCTGTTGCCATCGCCCGGTCCAAAAAAACATCCAGCTGTTCGCGCAAAAGTTGATCCATCGCAGCACTCGCGGGTTTACCACCATTCCTTTCCACCGAACGGCGCAGCTTGACGGCAACAGTCCAACGCAGACTGTCAACCTGCTTGGCAAATAATATCCCCATAATTTCTCCCTTGTCCTGCAAATACAGGACAACGGCCTTGCCCTGACCGTCATAATCATTGACCTGACCCGTTACATCGACAAAAGAACGGTCGCGCCATAACGCCGCCAGCCTGTTGAGATCAGCTTTTTGCGCACCGCTTAATTTCTCTAATTCCGCTAGATATATCTCCTTCGATCGATCACCAGAAGGGGCATCGAACACATAAAAACTGATCTGCGTACCCATGGCATTATCCATTGACATCAGACCGTTGATAAAATCACTGAAGCTTTGCTCATAGCTCCCGGAGAATGTTTCCATGTAATATTGCCGAAGCCATGCCCACAATTCATTAATATTGACCCGTTCTTCGCCTTTTGGGGCTTTCCCCAACTCCCTGCGCGACATGAACTCCGCCTGCTGGCTTAACAGATTGCCCACGCGGTCATTCCCTTGGAATATTTCCGGGAGCACATCCCTTAACCGGGCATAAACCACCATGTTCTTCTCTTCAAATGCCGCCCGCCCCGCTTTGAAATCCCGGACGAATTCCTTCCTGGCAAATTCTTCAATTGGCGCGAACATTTCCTTGAGCGAGGCCTCCATATCGGATCTTTTCAACTGACGAAGGTCTTTTCCTGACTCATGAAGCCTGTCGTCTAAAAACCGCAAAAACCCCACCGTTCCAGGAAAAACTTTATCCCCCGACATCCGCGCAACTTTATATTTCAAATGCCATGCGGAAATAAGAGTCCTTAGATCATTGGTCATGTCAAAACGGAAAAGATCATCCTCCCGCAAATTGCGGGACGCCTTCATTGCAGGATCAGCGAACAAAGAATCAATAAATCCATCAAAATGCTGCTGGTACACTCCCGCATACTGTTCGAAATATGCCTCGGCAATACGCCGAAAATCATTGATATAAACTCGATCGCTGCTGTTTTTGTACCAAATATTGATCAGGTCAGTGAAGAAATACGCATCTCTATCGTTGCGCAAATATCGAAAAATATACGCGCGAAGATCTTCCTTGAATACCCATTGCTGCTGAGCAAGATCAATAACCACGCCCGTCTGCTCCTTAGCCCTTTCCCTCATCTTGGATCTCATCAATTCCCTGATAGGACGCATCAAAAGATCGATGAATACCTTGGCATCTTTTTGTTTCTCCTTCTCAACATCTACCCCCTGTTGCCGCAAATAATCCATAAAACCCTGCCTTGAAAGATCCCCGGAACCGGATAAGGTTGTTTTATATTTTAGATGCCACATCATTAACTGTGTCTTCAATCCCTGGGTCGGACCATACATGGAGGCGGCAGGCAGCACTTTACTGTCGGGCTGGGTCAACATGGCACTGTCTTTTAGCGTCACGGTCAACATGGAGACTTGCCCGCGGGCAATGCCTGCTTTCATCGCCATATCCGGGGTCTGATGTTCCAGTGAATCCTGGACTTTTCCCGTCAGATCGAACACCGTCACCCCGCCGGAGAAATACTTTCTAGGAATAGCTTTAGCGGGATCGGAAGATTCCTTAATATAGTTATAAACACCTTTTTTGAAGGCCTCCACATATTGAGTATATATTTTTTGCTGGTCGCTGTTGTCATTGAGAGCAATACCGTTGACCTTGCCCTGGTCGACGTACAGTTTCCCCAGAATACTTTCTTTGAGTCGGATCTTGTACCAGGAAGCCAGGATCATGGTGCTATAGGCCTGACGCAGCGCAGCAAAATGCGCGCCTTCGTTGACTTGTTGCTCAAGCTCGGGAAGGACAATCTCCTTTACGGCTTTCATCGCGGCATAAGCGGGTCCTGTCACTGAACTATTTCTTTTGTCCTCGCGAAACCCATCCCCCCGTGGGGTAGCAGGAGATAAAGCCATTGTCCCCCTTTCGCTGCGGGCAAAAGAAACAGCTTCAGTGCCACCCGCTTGCGCATTTTTCATAACTGCCAGGTAATCTTGTTCCAGCATTACCTTCAGTTTTGCCTCAACCACGAACGCCCCATTGTTATGCTCATACACTTGAGCCTGCGCGGGCATGATCCACACTTTATTAAAAGTGTTCAACGGAATATTCACGGCGCCGTACTTCTTCTGCACCTGCGCATATACTTCATCCCAGAATTTTTTGCCCAATCCCTCTTCCGGATACGTCAGCGACGCGCTTAACTGTTTTAAAATATAATCCTGAGCCAACACATCCCTCCCCATCTCGGTCCGCCCGAAACTTTCAGGAATGACCTTATTCTTTTCATAAGGAGATAAATTGACCCACATCTCACCTTCTGGAACAGTCAACGCCGCCAGAAAATAATTCACAAGCTTTATGCCTTGAGCATTGACGGCGTCCTGGGTTGATCCCGTGTCGCCAGAATCAACGATAAAATGAAATTGAAAAGGATCTTTGGGGTCAACCATGACCCCTTTAAGCATAAGCGGCATAAAACTGGAAGATGGCTGCATCCTGACGCCAGCAGCAGGCAAAACAAGATCATCAGCCTTTATCTCTGGAATAAGGCTGGTGAATAAACATGTAATAATAAGGAAGGAAAAGATGTTCTTCATGATACCCATCAAGTATAGAACATTCTGATCAAAAAAACCAAGACGGGACCTACTGCTTTTGCACCAGGCGTACGGCACCCAGCATCACCGCATCGTCTCCCAGTGTCGATTGAAGGATGCGGCAAGCATTGAATTTCTTAAAAAAAGGATCCGCGTGCACGATACGGTCGATGATCGGCAGCATAAAAAACCCGCAAGCCTTGATGACCCCGCCGCCAAAGACAATGGCCTGTGGATTAAAGATATGATTGATCGAAACAGAAGCTTTCCCGAGATTCTGACTGGCAGCACTCATGACATGCTTGACCACAGCGTCATTCTTCTGCAAGGCATCTTTGAGGACACGGCTTTTGATCGTCGTCAGATGGCCGTCGGTCATTTTGGTCACAAGGGACCTGCGGCCAGACCTGATGAGTTTGCGGATATCCCGCTCAATGGCCCAGCGGCTGGCCAGCGCTTCCAAACAACCGTGATTACCACAATGGCACAACGGCCCATGGACATCCATGATCATATGCCCCAGTTCCGTCGCAGCTCCCTGGGCGCCTAAGACCAACCGGCCATGCTCAAGGACCGCACCGCCGACGCCTGTCCCCGGGAAAACACCTGCCACACATTCATACCCTTTAGCCGCCCCCAGCCACGCTTCCCCAAGAAGTCCGGCATTGACATCATTGGCCATGGCGATGGGCATACGGAACTTCTGTTTTAATTTCTGGCTCAGGGGGAACCCCGTTAAGGCAATATTCGGCGCAGCTAGAATATGGCTGTTGTGTGTATCGACAATGCCCGGGACTCCCAAGCCAATGCCGTTGATCTGTTTGCGGGAAACTTTAGAGGATACAACCAACTCGTCAATGCTGTCTAAAATACAGGCGTAGATCTCTTTGGCATTCACACGTTTGGGCGTCGCCACTTTCACGCGGTTGTAGATACGGCCGTTGGCCGCGACCAATGCGCCCGCGATCTTTGTCCCGCCGATATCCAATCCGATGTAATAGGCCATAATATTTATTTCGTATAATGGTTGATGAAATATTCCTGTACGTTGAAATGATCCGAATCTTTCCAGGTGTTCTCCATGACAAACTGTATATGGCTCTTGATCTCAAGCTTGGTGATCTCGAACAACAGCTCAATGCGGCGATCGAAATTGCGCGTCATCCAGTCTGCCGACGATAAAAAGACCCTGGGGTCGCCGTTATTATGGAACACATAGACGCGGGAATGCTCCAGGAACCGGCCCACCACGCTTTTAACCTTAATATTCTCGCTTAAACCCGCCACTCCCGGCACCAATGCACAGATCCCACGCACGATCAGCTTTATCTTAACGCCGGCCTGACTTGCTTCATAGAGCTTTTCTATGATCTGCGGGTCTTCGAGGGAATTCATCTTGGCGACGATCGCCCCGTTCTTATGTTCGGCCTGCGCCTTGATCTCTTTGTCGATCAGATCAACAAAATATTTACGCAGGTCATGTGGCGATGAAATGACGCGTTTTCTAGGCTGCGGCATGGAATAGCCGGTGATGACGTTAAATACATCCGCGATATCACGGGCAAAATCATCATTGCCGGTAAAATAACCAATGTCCGTGTAGATGCGGGCCGTCTTTTCATTATAATTCCCCGTCGACAAATGAACATAACGGCGGATGCGCCCTTCTTCCCGGCGTACGATCATGGTCATCTTGGAATGGATCTTCAACCCCGCGATGCCGTAAATGACGTGGCACCCGGCAGCTTCCAGGTCCCTTGACCACTGGATATTTTTCTCCTCTTCAAACCTGGCTTTGATCTCAACGACCACCGTGACTTGCTTGCGCGCCTTGGCCGCTTCCATTAACGCTTTGATGATCGCGGAATCCTCGCCCGTGCGGTACAAGGTCATCTTGATGGCCAGGACATCCGGGTCCTTGGCAGCGCTGGCGATCAGATCAACCGTCGGGAAGAACGATTGATACGGCAAATGAATGATAAAATCTTCTTCTTTGATCTTATCAAAAATATTTTCATAAGGGATCTTCGCGGACTCAAAGGACGTAAAACGCAGATCAGGTCGGTCGACCGCGGCCACGATCTCCCACAAGAACGACAGGTCGAGATCGCTTTCAATGACACTGACCTTATCTTTGGGAAAGTCGATTCCCGCGCTTAGCGTCTCCAATAGATCCACGCCGGGATCTTCCTGCATCTGTAAATGGACGACCTTGGCCATGGGGCGTTTCTTTAATTCTTTTTCCATGGCTTTCAGCAAATTTGGCGCGTATTCCTCGTCGAAAGACAATTCGCTGTCCCGCAGCACACGAAACAGACAGGCCCCCAATATTTTGTACCCCTTGAAGAATTCTTCAATATTATCCTTGATCAATGTTTCAATGAGCACAAAGCAGCTCTCATCCGACTCCGCCGGAACACGCAATAAACGGGGCACGGATTTGGGAAGAGGCAAAATGGCCATGTGATGCTGACCGCCGCGCTCAATGCTCACCGCAAAGGCAATGGTCTTAGACGGCAAAACAGGGAACGGATGCCCCTGGTCGACCGCCATCGGGGTAATGATGGGGAAAAGCGTCGTGTCAAAATAACGTTTGGCATATTTCTTCTGAGCCGGCGTCAACCCATCCATATCCCTGATAAAGATCTTTTTGTCTTCCAGGGCCCCTTTAAAGGAGGTGGTATAAAGAGTGTAATATTTGTAAATATATTTTTCGATCAATTCATCCAGCGCGGCCACCAGTTCCTGGGGATAAAGCCCGAACTGGTCCTTGCGGTTATACCCGGACCCCAGCAATTTCTGGGCGCCGGAGACACGCACCATGAAGAATTCATCTAAGTTGCTTGTGAATATCGCCATGAATTTCAAACGCTCGATCAGCGGGTTGCGTTCATCAGCTGCTTCTGCCAGCACCCGGCCGTTGAATTCCAGCCAGCTTAGATCCCTGTGGATGAATTTATCTTTTAGTTCCATATCACTGCTCGCCTTTAATGCTTAGGGTCAATTTATTCCCTGTAAGCTCCTCGAATAATTCTTTTTTCTCCAAAAAATTCTCTTTTTCCAGCAAAAAATTCGCATGGGTATAGACCAAAAGCGTCGCGTCCCCATTCGGGCTGAACTTGACCTGAAGTTTCTTGACCTTTTGTTTATGAGAACGGTCCAATGAATTGGCGATGCGCAAGAGCGCGCATAATTTCTGCACTAGGATCTGCTCGTCGGATGATAAAGAATTATACAAAATATGTGATTTCAACGGCGCTGACCGGCGGTGATACCTGGCGACGCAGGCGATAATATTGATCTCGGTCTCCGTCAGACGGAACAGGTTCAGCGAGCTAATGACATATTCGCTGTGCTTGTGGTGGGAACGGTTATTAATGAACATCCCCAGGTCATGCAGATACGCCGCCAGCAATAAATATGTTTTGTGCTTGTCCTCAACCCCTAGATTCCCTTTGAACGCGTCGAATAACTGTTCTGCGACCTGTGCCACCTGCTTTAAATGGTCTAAGTCCATCCCCCATTTATGGCACAAAAAATGCGCAACGGAAGTCAGCTGGCTTAATCTATTATCCGTGTCGGACGTGTCGAACTTAAAGAACATATTCGCCAGGATCGCTTCCGATAAAGAAGCCTCCAGGATATAGACATGCTCTTGCTTATTTAACTTAAACAGCGTGTTCAAGATGATCGTAAATCCGACGATCGTCTGGGCAATGTCTGCTGGGACCTGGTACGTATTGGCGATCTCCTCTGGATTCATTAAACGCAGGCGGTTGAGCAGTTCCTGCGCCTCTGAGGCCTTGAATTTATAAAAATCAGAATCCCTGCGCTTATTAGGCAGGATACTTTGGATGAATACCGAATAATTGTCGTCGATCAGAATCACATCATCAATGGCAAGCGCAGGGTTGGATTTCTTGATGAACAGGACCTCATTCTCGATATACTCCTCGGTCGCCTCGTGCACTTCCTGCAGGGATCCATCGAGCGTGGCCATGAACTGGGACAAACGCAACGTCCCGATTGGAAAACCTATGTTAAAAAGCGTTAACCCTTTCTGCATCACCGAAATGTCCAAGCTCCCCGCCCCCAGTTCCGAGATCAGCAGGTTCTTTTCATGCACCGGATATGTTTTCTTTAATTTATGGGAAAGAAAATAATCGATGTAGTAGACCACATCACCAGCATTCAACACTTCGATCTTAAACCCGGTCTTACGCAGCACTGTATCCAGGAAAATGTCCCTGTTGCGCGCTTCGCGGACCGCGGTCGTTGCTGTCACGCTTATGTCCGTCACATCATATTCTTTCAATGTGTCTTTGTATTTTTGAAGAACTGCGACTGTCTGATTGATGATGCTTTGGGGGATACGGCCTTTAAGGAAAGCGTATTGGCCAAGGGGGACGCTGTTTTTAAGGGATTCAATGATGCGGATATCGTCACGGTGACGTTCTCCGATCAACAGCTTGATAGTCGATGACCCTATATCAATAACACCGGCACGCATATGAAGGACTTTGTATAATAATAATTTATAATAAAGATAACGCTTTAATACCATTTAAGTATAGCATAAAATATTGATTTAAAGCCAGTTATGAAAGATCGAACCTCATGGACGCCTCATTTGAACCAAAACTGATCAGTGTTCTAAAGGAAGGTTATTCCCTCAAGAAATTCAAAGACGATGCCTTAGCCGGCATCATTGTGGGGATCGTGGCCCTGCCTTTATCGATCGCATTTGCCATTGCCTCCGGGGTCAAACCCGAACAGGGGCTGATCACGGCGGTCGTGGCCGGTTTTTTGATCTCAGCCTTTAGCGGCAGCCGCGTCCAGATCGGCGGCCCTACCGGCGCCTTCATTGTTATTATTTTAGGGATCGTCAACCAGTACGGCTATGAAGGACTGGCCGTCGCAACACTGATGGCCGGGGCTATGCTCATTTTGCTTGGGGTGCTGCGCATGGGCGATGTGATCAAATACATACCTTACCCGGTGACCGTGGGTTTTACCAGCGGCATCGCCTTGATCATTTTTACCACCCAGATGAAAGATTTCTTGGGGTTGCACTTGACCTATATGCCGGAACACTTTATCCAAAAGTGGATCGTGTTCGCTCATAAGATCCCGACTATTGACTCCCAATCCCTGTTTATCGGGCTTTTGACCATCGTCATTGTTGTGTATTGGCGCAAGATCACTGACCTCCTGCCGGGTCCGTTGATCGCGATCGTCGTCACCACCACGCTTGTTACCTTGCTGCATGTGCCGGTTGATACCATCGGCTCCCGTTTCGGAACGGTGCCAAATCATTTTCCCGCGCCGCATTTTCCCCAAATCACCATGAATATCCTCATCAAGATGTCCCACCCGGCCATGACGATCGCTCTCTTGGCCGGTATTGAATCCTTGCTCTCAGCGGTCGTCGCGGACGGGATGACAGGCGGACGGCACCGCTCCAACATGGAACTCATCGCCCAGGGTATCGCCAACCTGGTATCCCCTCTTTTCAACGGGATCCCGGCAACAGGCGCCATCGCCCGGACAGCTACCAACATAAAGAACGGAGGACGTTCCCCCATTGCTGGGATCGTTCATGCCGTCACCATCCTGTTGATCTTCATCTTTTTCGGGAAATGGGCAGCGCTGATCCCCATGGCCACCTTAGCCGGAATTTTGATCGTTGTGGCCTATAACATGAGCGAAATGCATTTATTCATCAAACTATTCAAAGGCCCTAAAAGCGACGTATTGGTGCTCTTATGCACCTTCCTGTTGACGGTCTTAGTAGACCTGACGGTCGCGATCGAAGTCGGCGTCATTTTAGCCGCCTTCATGTTCATGCGCCGCATGATCGAGGTGACAACGATCAATTCGCTGTCCAACGACAAGAACATTCTGGATCCCGATGGTGTCCCCCGCGAAGAGATCCCCTTAGGGATCGAGATCTTTGAGATAAACGGTCCGTTCTTTTTCGGCGCCGCGGATAAGTTCAAAGACACGATCCTGCAACTGAAACACCCGCCTAAAGTTCTGATCTTACGTGTGCGTTTTGTCCCGGCGATCGATGCCACGGGGATCAGCACAATAGAAGAGCTTCTGCACAAAGCCAAGAAGAATAATATGGAAGTGTTGTTCTCGGGACTACATTCCCAACCCCTGCACGCCCTAAAAGACGCGGGCATCATCACACTGCTTGGGGAAGACCATTTCCACTGGGACATCAAGGAATGCATCAAATTTGCCCAGCGGTATTTAAAATAAAGTAATGCTTTACCAGATCCTACTTTGGGCGCCGAGGTCCCCGTGAAAAACAACGAGCGTTATCCCCAAAGACATAAACCCTAAATACAGCCACAGCGCAGCTTGTAAAGGCCGATACAGCAGCAGCGAACGTTGACGCGCCCAAGCGAGCGCCTCTACGATGCCAAACATGAGCATGGGGGCAAAGAATAAGGACATGCGTGGAACGGTAAAAGGGAATTTACGGAGGGCTCCCAGAATAATCAGTTCAAGCATAATGATCAAAGCGATCTTAGCCACACTGACAGATGTTCTGTTCCTAAAGTCTTTGATCCCCTCCCACACTACATACGCCAACCCGATCGCACCGAACACGCGGGCCATCGCTCTATAGGATTTTGGGATCTCAACGAACCAACGCGAGATCAGATTATTGATCCCCTCTCCGAAAGTTTTGAAGAACTCTAACAGCGACGCAAAGGAGATGAAATAATCATGCCAATAGATCTCTAGCAGTCCTGTGGCGCTGTGGCGCACATCCAGCAGCCAGACGCCGCCCATGACAGCCACACAAACACCAAGGTACGTCAGCAGCACTTGTTTCTTCAAGCGCATGACGCACAACGGAACAAACGCTAAGAACAATGACACATAACTAAACAAACCAAACAATGGGAACAGGTATAACCACGACGCTGATAGATGCCTTGTGGATATCTTCATTAAGAGGTAGACCAGCACAGATGCAGCCAGCACATCCATGGAATATTGTTTTAATTCCGCGGCGTAATAGATCAAGGGGACGGAAGCCGTCCAGCAGAGGATAAAATTCAAGCGGTCTACCGGCAACGTCCAGGATAGAAACCCTATGCGCAACCACACCATAAACGCGCACAGCATGGCCAAAAACGGGAACAGCCGAAGGGATAGGCGGGAATAGTCCCAATGCTGGGAAAACTGCTGGATGATGCACAGATAGGATCGAGGGAAAGCCTGGTCAGAAAGAAGCGTCCGGCTAAACAAATCGCGAGGACTTAACTGCGTGATATTGCGCAGGACGCATTCCTCGTCGTTCCATAATGGGCGCTGGTTAAAGAAATGCACGCCAATGAGGATGATATACCAGGCACACAAACCTAAAACGGCATAGTGAAGCCAGCGCTTCATGTTAAACCTGCGTATTAATGATGGCAGCCGCCGGTACCATGCGGATGGCCGTGAGAGATCTCCTCAGCCGTGGCCGGACGTTTACTGACGATCGAAACTTCAAAGGTCAGATCCTGACCTGCCAGAGGATGGTTGCCGTTTAAGGTGACATCATCCCCGTCGATCGCGGTGACACCGACAGGCATGTATTGGTCGCCGCCGCCAGCTTCGAACATATCACCAATAGCTAAGTCCGGCTTGGGAAGCTGGGAACGCTTTACCTTAAAGATCAATTGATCATTGTATTCGCCGTAAGCATCTTTGGCCAGAACGGTCACTGTCTTTTTCTGGGAGACTTCCATCGCCACCAGAACAGATTCCAAACCGGGGATGATCTGGCCGGAACCAGAAAGAAATATCAACGGATGCCCGTCCTGGGAGACATCCAGCTGTTTGCCTGACTTGTCAGTTAAACGGTAATGAAAAGAGATCACATGCGACATAGACCCTGCTTTCTTTTTTAAATTGGCTGTTTGAAGAATTTTTATTATAGGGTAGAATCGGTTTATGTCAAACCAAAGTGCGCGCGGGGTTATCATCGGCCTTCTAGCCAATCTCACCCTGGCGTTAGTCAAGATCACCGCCGGCATCATTGGACACACTTATGCCCTGATCGCTGACGGCATTGAGTCTACGCTGGATATCTTTTCCTCCCTTGTCGTCTTAAGCGGACTGAAGATCGGCTCCAAGCCGCCTGATAAAGACCATCCCTTCGGGCATGGGAAAGCCGAGTCGCTGGCTGCCATGATCGTAGCTTTTGCTTTGCTTGGAGCGGCAGTTTTCATTGGCGTTCAATCGATCAGGGAGATCCAGAATCCTTCCCAGCATCCGGCAGCTTTCACGCTGTTTATCTTGGTCGGTGTCATCTTTATCAAGGAATTCCTCTTCCAGCGTCTGATCAACTTAGGCAAGAAGGCGCACAGTTTATCCGTGCAAGTGGATGCCTGGCATCACCGCTCGGATGCGATCACATCTGTCGCTGCGTTTATTGGCATTTCACTATCTGTTTACGGGGGCCCAAGATTCCAGGGAGCAGACAATTGGGCAGCGCTGGTGGCTAGTTTTGTGATCGGGTTTAACGGATTGACTTTGCTTAATATGGCTGTGCAGGAGATCATGGATGCGGCCCCTGACCCCACCATCACCAGCGCCATCCGGTTGATGGCCCTGGCGGTTGACGGGGTCAAGGGCATTGAGAAATGCCGGGTGCGCAAAAGCGGCACCCACTATTTTGTCGAACTGCACGTCGAAGTCGACGGGCAGATGACCGTGATACGTTCACACGAATTGGGCCACAAGGTTAAAGACAAGCTCATCGCTTCTCCTCTGCCTTTAGCGGACATTGTCGTCCACATCGAACCCAAATAATTACTTAGCCTCCACAGAACCCATGCTCATCTTACCGCCCATGGGGCACATTTTGCCCATGTCTCCGCCGCTGGTGCACTTATGGCAGTTGGCTTTGGCATACCACATACCAGCCGCGAACACGAACGCGCCGATGATCAAACCCACCAGCAATTTCTTGATGCCGCAGCCGCCACCGCAACCACATCCACCGGCAGATTTACCTTCACCACCACTGCAGCAGGAATCCTGATGATCTTTCTTTTCTTCTGACATACAACCCTCCTTAGGTTTTTGGTTAATGGATTATATCACGTTTGTTAAATTTACTTAAGCTGATAATTGTTGGGGCGGGTCAATACCGTCTGGACAACCGATATGTTCCTCATGGCGAAAGCCGCTTCGCAGTAAGATAGATAATAATTCCACTTCCGCAGGAAGGTCTGATCAAAGCCCATGGCCTTCACCTGCGAGCTATGCGCATTGAACGCCTCACGCCACATCTGAAGCGTCCGCGCATAGCTTAACGTGATGTCCTCATGGTCAAAGATGTTCAAATTCCCTGTCGCATAAGCAGCCTCATGAACAGCTTTCATCGAGGGCAGAAGGCTGCCCGGGAAAATGTGCTTTTGTATCCAGTCCACATTGTCCCGAAAACTCTCATAACGGTGGTCAGGTGAGGTGATCATCTGCAGCCCCACCAGTCCGTCGGCTTTCAGGCAATGATGCAGCTGGCTGAAATAATCCGGCAGGAACTTATCACCGACCGCCTCTATCATCTCGATCGAAATGATCTTATCATATTGGCCGGTCACATGACGGTAATCGACCAATTGCACGTCGATCTTCTCTTTTACCCCCTGCTTCAATGCCAATGCCTTCACATATTCATATTGTTCCTTAGACAGCGTGATGGTGGTGACATGACATCCGTAATGCGTAACCGCATGCAGGGCAAAACCTCCCCAGCCGCTGCCGATCTCCAGCACACGGTCAGATGGCTTTAAACGCAGCTTGCGGCACCAGACATCGAATTTGGCGACTTGGCCCTCATAAAGCGTTTGTTTGGGATCGGTAAAATACGCGCTGGAATACGCCATGGTCGGATCAAGGAACGTTTTAAAGAAATCATTGCCCAGATCATAGTGGTCGGAAATATTCTTACGGCTGCCAAGCAATGTATTATCCCGCAGCTGATGCGCCCAGGTGTTGAACAGGCGGAACCAGTTGACCGGCGTTCGTTTGATATTATCGGCCATCAGCGTCGGGTGATGTTCAACATTATGGATCATCCATTTGATGACCTGGGTGATATCATCCGTATCCCAGTCCCCCTGCACATAACTTTCCCCGAAACCAACATCACCGAACAATACGCACTTACGAAAGAAATCCTGACGCTTCACGTGAATGGTCGCGGTGATGCCGTTTGGCTCAAGGCCATAAACACGGCTGCTGCCGTCAGGCAATATCATCGTCATTTGCCCCAATTTCAGGGGCATAAACACATGATGGATGATGCGTTCGCACACAGTTTTCATAAGGATACCTTCTCTTTTTTTCTGCCGATGCCCTGCTGGGACTCTGGGCGTTCTTCCTTATAGTGGAACGGCACATGATGTTTAAAATGCAGAACAGCCGCGTGCCAGTGAATGAGCGCAATGACCTTCAACGTCACAAATGGGTAACGGATCATGGCCGAGAACAACTGCGCACTGCTTAATTCAACACGTTTGCCCGTCATCGAAGAAAAAAAGAACGGTTTATTGTCCTTATGGACATCAATGCCGATCTTAAGACCTTCCTGCGGGACCTGGATATCAAAATCCAGCTGGTCTTCTAATTCCGTAAACGGAGAAATATAATAAAACTTTGTCTGACGGCTCTTAAACGCGCCATTCTTGAAATGTTCCGGACCCAGAAAGAAATATTTCAGCTCTTTGAACGTATTACCGATCTCAACTACCACGCACAGCGGTTTATCCTGTGCATCAAAACAAAAATAGAACGACACCGGATTGAACACATAGCCGAAGGTGCGGACATTCGTCAATAAGCTCACCCGGGCTGTTTGATCATCAAAACCTTTTGATCGCAAGAAATCCCGGATATTGCCGATATGGTCAGCCTCGCGGTAATCAAATACCCGACGCTGATTGTGCCCAAAAAGAGGCACCTTCCTGGAGATACTGTCGACCTCCCCCAGATCTAGATAGAACATGAACACCTTGTGGGTAAATCGCCTGACTAGCGGCATACGCCGCTCATGCATCACGGTCATTTCATACAGGCAAGACTTCATGACCATATGGGTTCCCTGGTCAATTTGCGCGCCACATTCAAGGCGGACAACAGCCCATCCTCGTGAAAGCCATAACGGAAATACGCGCCGGTGAAATAAACCGGACCGGTCTCATTTAAACGCGGGAGCAGATGCTGGGCCTTCTGCCCTTCTGTCGTGAACAATGGATGATGATAATCTTTCGTCCAGACGATCTTGGCAGGGTCGATCAAGCCGGGATCATTGATGGACACGAACCATCCTTTGTTCGATGATACCCCCTGAAGGCTATTCATGTCATAGATCGTTGTCGTGAACAGTTCCCCTTTCTCATTCTCATGGATGCGGTAATTCCACGACGACCACGCCCGCTTTGTTTTGGGCATCAGGGCTGTATCCGTATGCAGAGTTGCTTTATTCAAATGATAGGGGAACTTGGCCAGCAATTCACGCTCATCATCCGTCGGATCCTCCAGCATCCCCAAGGCTTCATCGGCATGGGCAGCGATCACCACCTTATCATAGGTCAATGCCACCCCCTGGCTGTCGATCACCCGGACGCCATTGCCCTCACGGATAACCTTTGATACGCCTCGGTTAGGCCAGATATTCGCCTTGATCTGAGCCAGCAGTTTATCACGGTACTGACGGCTGCCGCCATCGCAGGTACGCCATTGCAAATGACCTTGGATCCCCAGGAAACAGTGGTTTTTAAAGAATCTCACCAGCGTCATGGCGGGGAATTTGAGCATCAGGTCGACAGGCGCGGACCAGACCGCAGAACTCATTGGCACCAGAAAACGAAAAATAAAATCCCGGCTGTATCCTTTCTCCATCACGTAATCCGCAAGGGAATAACTCTCATACTTCGGATTGACCAAAACCTCTAACGCTTCCTTATTGAACCTGTCGATCTCCATGAGCATGCGCAAGAACGGCCGGTTGAAGATGTTCTTACGTTGGGCGAATAAACCGTTATATCCTGTGCCGCAATACTCAAGCCCTGAGGGAACATGCTGAACGCTAAAGGACATGGACGCCGGTTTCGTCCTGACCATCAACTCCTTGAACAGACGGGTCAATAATGGATAAGTCGTCTCGTTATAAACGATGAATCCGGTGTCGATGGCTAATTCTTTCTTCTGGTCGACGATGGTGACCGTATTGGTATGCCCCCCGATATAATCATTCTTCTCATAAAGGGTAATGTCGTAAAAATCCTTCATGAAGTAGGCGACACCCATCCCGGATATCCCTGTCCCGATGATCGCTAATTTTTGTTTGGCCATATTCTCCCTTATCGTTTGACAAACCGGTAATGACTGACCATCCATTCACTGCCGCCGGAATAGCCCCATAATTCTTCACACGCCATATAAAAAATACGCCAATAGTGCCACCATTTGATGTATTCCTTCTGCCCATAAGTTGCCAGAAGGATCGGCATGATCTCTTTCTTATGGCTGTCCATATTCTCAAGCCACGCCCGTGCTGTCTTAGAATAATGCGTGCCAGCGACCTGCCAATGGTCTTCGATCCTCACATGGTCCTGGAAATACAGCAGCAGATCATCGGAAGGCATGATCCCTCCGGTAAAGAAATACCGCCCGATAAAATCACTGCTGTCCTTATGGTCATAAAAGTAAGCGAATTCTTTATGGGTGAAGATATGGATGAACAGTTTTCCCTGCGGCTTGAGGAATGACGCCGCTTTAGCCAGCAGCGCCCCCCAGTTACGCATGTGCTCGAACATTTCCACTGAGACAATGCGGTCAAAATGCCTGTCCGTTGCGAAGACGTTCATGTCGCAGGTGATGACCTCCAGGTTATTTATGCCGCGTTCTTTGGCCTGTGAGTCGATATAAAGCTTCTGTGTCCGGGAATTGGACACGGCGGTGATACGCGAACGCGGGAAGCGTGCCGCCATGAATAATGACAGCGAACCCCAGCCGCAGCCGAACTCCAGGATATCCTGTCCGTCAGATAACTCCGCCCGTTGAGCGGTCTTATCCAGCATAATGCTCTCTGCCTCTGTTAAACTTTCATTGCCGGTGATGTAAAAACAACTGCTGTATTTTAAATGCCTTCCCAAACAAAAACGGAAGAATTCCGTCGGAAGTTCATAATGCTGTTCATTAGCCTCCCGTGTGGCAACGGCGATGGGCGCAGAACGCATGGTTTGGATCAAACGCATCAGCCGTTCTTGCCTTTGCTCAAGTCCGTCTTTCCTCTCCAACGCCAGCGTTTCCGCCAGCAGCCGGCGCATGCCGAAACGGATCACGCTGTCCGGCAGCAAACCTTTTTCCAGTAAACCCTCAGCGAAACCGACCATTGATCTCATAGAACCTTCCTTTTTAACCATGGGATGATCATGCTTGTCTGCTTTTGATATAAGCGATACGCCTCTCCCCTGGACTTTAATGCCTGAGCTTCTGCCAGCGGGATACCGCTGACTTTCCAAAGAAATACAGACATCAATGCAGGCGCGCTGAGGGCTGTCCATCCATTTGGCATTGCCAACGCGAAAAAGAAATACCCAAGCCAGATCGTCCATTCAAAGAAATAATTCGGATGACGGGAAAAATACCATAACCCGACATCACAGACCTTGCCGTGGTTTTTCGGATCAGCTTTAAATCTTCTCATTTGCTCATCTGCAAGAGACTCCCCAACGATCCCTGTTAAACATAAGATTATACCGAAAATCTCAACCGGAACCAGCACAGTGTGCCTGTTCATACAGATCAGCAAGAAAGGCCAAGACAGTACAACATCTAAAAACCCCTGGAACTGGAACATCCAGAAAAATTTCATATCCTGCCCCGTCTTCCATTCCCGGCGTATCCTCTGATAGCGAGCATCCTCTCCTGGATGACTTAACAAACGCCGGATCAAAAGTCCGCACAAGCGCCCTGACCACACCACCACGATCCCAAGCAGGATCATTTTGCGCAGGAACATTCCCTGGGTCAAGGCCGCATACAATGCGGCGCAAATACATAAACCGGCTGTCCATCCGATATCCACAAATGAGGCGTTCTTCGTCTTGACCTGGACCAGCCACAACGCCAGCATCAGAAGTGAAGTGATCATCCATGCCTTTAACATCAAGGATGCAGTAAAATCCAGATCCATGGTTATCTCCGTCTCAACAAAACAGCCTCAAAACCTTCATCGTCCTTAAGCGACGCTAACTGCACGAACACATAGAACGCCGTGGCAATGCTGCCCAGCGTCGCGAATGCGATGATCCATAAAAGCGCCCGGACCCAATTAGCTTCTTTATACGCCACCCAAAGAGAAAGTATAGCGATATTATTATAAAAATCGACCAGTGTTGTCCAGAACCAGGGTTCTTTAAGGACCGGCTCAGGTAAATGGAACATATCACTTTGCAGTGATGTCCAGACTACCAGCACGACCATCCCTACGCTCATGGCCAATGCCGCAAATTTGATCCACTGTTTCAACATAATGCACCTCTCATGTTTAGTCCATTCTCTTGCTGAACCGATTGATACTGAAGATGATGACCACCGCCGCCATCAGCAATAGAGGCCAGATCTGCCCCAACAGATCAATGACCGTCATGCCTTTAAGGATAATGCCGCGCACGATCTTAAGGAAATACGTCATCGGCAGCAAATAACCCACGTGATGCACCCATATCGGCATGGTTTCCCGCGGAAAAATGAATCCCGACAATAAAATGGAGGGCATGGCAAAGAACATGACGATCTGGGAGGCCTGCTGCTGGTTCTGAGCGATCGTCGAGGCCCATAACCCGATCCCCAAACAGACGACCAGATAGACCAGCGTCAAGACGAACAGGTCGATCAAACTACCGCGTATCGGAACCTGGAACAAAAAATGGATGGCCAGGATAATGCTGCTGGCGATGATCAACCCCACGACGATATAGGGCAGGATCTTGCCGATGATCAATTCATAGGGCTTGATGGGTGTGACTAGCAGTTGCTCGATATTGCCCTGCTCTTTTTCTCGCACGATCGCATTGGCGGTGATCATGGGAACGATCAAATGCAGCACCAGGGCGATCAGGCCGGGCAGCATGAAATATGTACTTTTAAGATCAGGGTTATACCAAAGCCTTGGCCTGAAATCGATCGGCATCACACTTAACGCGACAAGGCCTTGCGCCTGCATGAAATTGGAGACGATCGCCTGCGACGAATTCATGGCGACATTGGCCGGGGTGGAATCTGTTCCGTCGATCAAAAGCTGCACTTGCGCGGTCTTATGTTTTAAGACATCGGCACTAAAATGTGGAGGTATGACCAGACCCGTCTGCGCCTTTCCCTTATCCAGGGCATAACGCACGTCTCGGATATCATTTGTCTGTTCGATCACCTTGAAATAATCCGAATGTTCAAAGGCGGCGATCAGCCTGCGGCTTAAATAGGTGCGGTCCTGATCATAGACATATGTCCTTAAATGCTTCACATCGGTATTGATCCCGAATCCATAGATCATCACCTGCATCAACGGCATCAAAATGACCAGCATCAGCGTGCGCCGGTCCCTTAAGATATGGATCACTTCTTTGATGGCGACGGCTTTAATGTTGCGCATTGGCCTGTCCTTTAGATTCCAGCACCGCGAAGGCTTCATCCAACGTCGGGGCGATCGATCGGTAGCTTTCTGGCGTTCCTACTTTCAATATCTTCCCCTCGCTGATAAAGGCCAGCTGGTCGCAGCGCTGGGCCTCTTCCATGTAATGCGTGGTGATAAACAAGGCTGTCCCCTGGGACGCCAGGTCGGTCAAGATGCCCCAGATCGTCAGCCGGGACAAAGGATCAATGCCGGCAGTCGGCTCATCAAGAAATAATATCTTGGGCTTATGGAGAATGCCGTTGGCAATAGCCAGTTTCTGTTTCCATCCGCCGGACAAATGCTCCGCCTGCCGGCCGGCATACTTATCCAACCCGGTCATGAGCAGCACTTCATCAATGCGTTTCTGCAGAGGCGCCCCATCCAACCCGTAAATACGGCCGAAAAACATCAAATTCTCAATGATGGTCAGGTCGCCATAGAGGCTGAATTTCTGTGAGATATAACCGATCGCCTGCTTGATCTTCTCAGGCTGGGTCAACACATCAAAACCAGCGACCGTCCCGGTGCCGGCGCTGGGGGCTAATATCCCGCACAGCATCTTGATCGTGGTACTCTTGCCCGAGCCGTTGGCGCCTAAAAAACCAAAAATGGAACCGTAAGGGATCTCAAATTCAACGCGGTCAACGGCGGTGAATTTCCCGAAACGCCGGGTTAAACCCTGGGCTTTAATGGCAATGGTCGTATCCATAAACGCTCTTATATGTTAAATCGCACATCCACCGCAACTCCTGGATGGGCATTCAGATCCGGCTCATCAATTACAACCTTAACCGCGAAAGCCTGCGTCACCCGCTCTTCCGGGGTCTGCACATTGCGTGGGGTGAATTCCGCTTTGGTAGCGATATAACGGATATGCCCGTTATACCGTTTGTTTAATCCATCAAAACTTAGGACCGCTTTCTGGTTCAATTGAAGTTGATTCACGACACCTTCAGGGACATACACTTTGACCCACTGGTCTTTGAGGTCTCCTAGAACGATCACAGGTGCTCCCGAAGCGATGCTCTCCCCAACCTCATGCACCTTGACCAGCACGATCCCGTCGATGGGCGCAACCACCCGCTGATCTTCCATCGCTAGCTTCGCATACTCTAACGTCTGTAAATTAACCCCACCCTTCGCATACACTTTCCCAGCGCGATCGTAATCTTTCTGTGCCTGTTCAAAACGATCGAGTGTCGCGATCACATCGCCCGCTTTGACCATGGCCCCTTCTTCCACGGAAAGCGTGATCACGCGTCCCGAAGTTTTTGGCCCCAATTGATGTTCCGTGATCTCAAGCGTCCCCGAGAATGTTTGTTGGCTCAGCGGTTTTTCCCCGCACCCGGCAAATATGATCCCCCATATCACGATCAGCAATAATCGCATAAGTCTCCTCTTCTTAAGTTTAATGCAGTAACTGCTTCATCTGACCAGTGGCCTTAGCCAGACTGACCCTCGATGTCCATAATACAGCCAGCGCTTCATGATATTGATCCTCATCAACGCTCGCTTGTGCTTTGGCGCGCAGCACATCGATCTGCTGGGCTGTACCGTTTGCATATTGTTCCTTAACGAATAAATATTGTTCCCGGGAAGAATCCGCCTGCGCGGCTTGCGCTGCGATCAACGCTTTGGCTTTGGTGATATTTTCCTGTGCCTCGATCACGGCTGCCTTCG
>CAZFNI010000011.1:0-27905 GCA_964520655.1 uncultured Planctomycetales bacterium | reverse complement strand
GATCTGCGCGTCATCATAAACCGCTTGCGCTTCCTGCTCCTTAGCCCTCGACTCTTTTGTCTTGGCCTGCAGCGTGCCCCCCAGCCAAATAGGCACAGAGGCCATCAACCCGACGGAATAAGTATTACTGGCTTTTGACGGCGATGCCCCGGAACGTCCGTAATCCGCGGCAAAGGTGATCTTCGGCCAATTGTCAGCCTGAGTTTGTTTTAGCTGGACTTTAGAGAACTCTAACGCATCCTGAGCGGCTTTAACATCATAAGAAACGCCTGGTTGATTAAGATCGTATTGTGTCAGTAAATCCAGATCTTCCGCCTGATCAAAAATAATATCAACTTGCGGGTCGATCTTAAGCATCGCAACCAGATCAAGCCGGCGCTCCCGGGCCTGGACTTTTGCTGTTTTGAGCAAATAGCGACTATGATAATAATCGGCCTTGGCCTTTTTGACATCCACGACACTGCGCAATCCCTGAGCATATTCCAGCGCAGCAACATGATAGATTTTCCTGTCCCGGGCGGCAAAAACCCTGACCGCACTGACTTCCTGGCACGCGCGTTTGGCCCGTATATAGAGAACAGCCGTCAAACTTAATGCATCTTCGCGGGCTTTCTGTACCTGGGTGAGGGCCAGCGCATGGGCAGAACGCGCCGCTTTCAAGCGTTCCATGGTGCTGGGATCGAATATGGTCTGGGTGATCTTCCCCCTGGCATCAAATGTATTAAAGGGGCCAGTATAATTATCCATCATCGGGATAGAGATCCCGCTAGTGCGCATGTCCCTGCTTTGACGCTGGCCATTCATGGCCGCCGTGACTTGCGGCAGCAATACGCCTTTGCTTTGATCGATCTGCGCCAGAGCCTGCCAGACGCGAGCATCAGCGACTTGCACATTAAGCGGCTTGGATTGGGACAACGATAACGCATCTTTCAGAGATAACTTCATGGAGAGGGCGTCCTGCGCCCGTAGCGCTCCAGAAGAAATTAACATAAGGATCAACAACACGATCATTCGCCGCATGAATTATTTCCTCAGCCTTAAACTGTCATTTAGTTTGACAATAATATGGTAAAAATCACCAACCTCATTATCCGTCAGCGCTTTCAGCACTTCTTCCCATCGTTTGGTTATGATACCCTTGAATTCATTCAAGAATTTCTGGCCTTTGGGCGTCAACTCGATCATGATCTGCCGCCGGTCTCTGGTATTGTAAACCCTTCTGACATACTGCGCCTTGACCAGCCTGTTGATCATGCCGCTCATCGTCGGCAGGCGGACATTCATATGATCAGCCAGGACAGACATTGGACATGTCCCCCGCGCGTGGATCGACAGCAGGATCAAGAACTGGCTCTGGGTCACCATCCTGGAGGAAAGCACACCCAGATGCGCGCCCTGGATGATATTGGGCATCAAATGCGAGACGGCGGTCGCTGTGGTCTTACGGTCTAGTTTGTTCATTGAGACTAAACATTAGCATATGCTAACTATTAAGTCAAGCGATCCATGGGAAGTAATGAGCATTAATCATTCCATTGACTTCCACACCAGCCTGCGGTATAAAATTTTATGCCTTTCTTGCGCAAGATCGTCTTCTACCTGTTCCTGGCTATCTACGGGATCATATGCCCGATGCTCATTTTTCGGCTGCTCGGGTTTGTTTTTGATCCAGTAACGAAGCACTGGGTGAAAACAGGCATCATTTATGTTTCCAGCAACCCGCCGGAGGCCAGCGTCTATATCAACGGTCGACTCGCCCAGGAAAGAACACCAACGGTGATCCGGGACCTGACGCCGGGAGATTATGCGGTACGCATGCAGTTGGACGGATACACCCCCTGGGAGAATATGGTCCCTGTGGTTGATAAAAAAGCGACATCGATCGAGAACATCCTGTTGATCCCCACGCGATGGGATAAAAAAAGAGCCCAAACCCAACCTGCCGAGAACTTGATCGGGATCCCCGGAAGCAGCTGCCTGCTCTCGACAAATGGCGACAGCGTTAATAATATCCTTATCCTGCATCTTAATGACAACGATGCGCCCGAACCGCTCTTTCCAAAAGAGTCCATTTACCGGGAAAGCAGACTGATCCATTATTTCACCGTTGCCCAAAGCCCTTTTATCGTCCTGCAGATCGAATTGAATGCTAAACAAAAATACCTGTGGATCGACACCCGGGACAAACAAGTCCATATTGAGGATATCAGCGACCTGATCACAACACCGCCGCAGCGTTTATTCTGGGAACCCAACGATGACAAAAATTTGTTCGCCGTCTATCCGGAAGGTGTCAATCGCATCAACATCAAAGCCAAAGCCATCTATCCTAACATCGAGGAAAAGAATATTCCTGTCCCCAAACGCAAGACGGATCAGATCGAGCCGCCTCGCGGCGATCAGGTGTTCTTCATCAATAATGACAACACCTTCCTTTACCGCGACGGCAATGAGGTCTTCTTGATGGACGCACTGCCCAAGACACAGGCACGTTTGAGCCGCATCCTCCTCATCAAGCCAGGCACCGACATTTTTTTCCATGAAAAGAACGGACAAATATATTTTATCGATAGCAGCAATACGCTCATGACAATGACCGTGCTGCACCATAAACCTTTTATCCCAAAACCGATCGCGGAAACCCTGCGGCTAAAAAGGCTGGAAGAATGAGATTCCATTACTCTAAAGAGAACCTCCGTGGACCTTCTAAACAGCTGCAGCGGGCGCTCGAGATCATCCCGGGGTTAACCAGCTGGTGCATCCTCATCGGCATGGTGCTGACATCGATCTTCTTCCCCTTTACCGGCGCTATCATCATCATTTGTTTTTATTTGTGGTGGCTGCTGCGGCTATTGTATATGACCTTGTTTTTGATCCTCTCCTACATCCGCTTGAATATAGAAAGTAAAACAGACTGGATGGCCAGAGTTCATGGACTTGACGATACGGCAGCTTACTTGAATTTCCTTGATTTCCGTCACGGGCTGCTGCACTTCCGTCAACGCCTGTCTTTATGGACCCATCGCAAGGAGATCAATGCCCTGCTTGAAAGCGGAGCATTACCGCCGCGCTCAAGCGAGATCTACCACCTGGTGATATTTCCCATCCTTAAAGAAGACCGCTCCATCATAGAACCAGCGCTGGACGCTTTGACACGTCAATCTTTCCCTTCGCGCCAAACTTTCGTTGTTTTCGCCCTGGAGGAACGCGCGGATGAACGTATCAAGCAAGACGTTGCCTATGTCTGCAGCAAGCATCGTGAGCATTTCCTGGAATGCATGACTGTTATCCATCCAGCGAATATCCCTGGTGAAGCCAGGGTCAAAGGCGCGAACGTTTCGTTCGCTGCCAAGACCATGACAGAAATGATCCGCACAAAGGGCATCCCCATTGAGCATGTCATCGTTTCCTGTTTTGACGCGGACACGGTGGTCAGCCGTGATTATTTCGCCTGTTTGACCTATCATTTCATGATCACGCCGGACCGTTTCCAGGCGAGCTTCCAACCGATCCCGATGTACCACAATAATATCTGGCAGGTCCCCAGTTTCGCCCGCGTCATTGAGATAGGCTCATCCTTTTTCCAGCTGATCGAAGCGACCAATCCGGAGAAACTCGTTACTTTCTCTTCCCACAGCATGAGCTTAAAAGCGCTGGTGGATGTCAACTACTGGCCCGTTGACATGATCTCTGACGATTCCGCCATATTCTGGAAATGTTATATTCATTACGACGGCCGCTACCGCGTGGTGCCGATGTATGTGACCCTCTCGATGGACGTAGTATGCTCGACAAATCTATACAACACGATCAAAAGCGTGTACAAACAAAAACGCCGCTGGGCCTGGGGGGTTGAAAATTTCCCGATCGTCATGCGCGCATTTGCCAGGGCCCGCAACATCCCTCTCTATGAAAAAATACGTCACGGCTTTAAACTTTTTGAGGGACATATTTCCTGGGCTACGTGGGGATTTCTGCTGTCGATCATCGGCTGGATGCCGGCGCTGTTTGCCAAACATGAATTCGCTTCCTCTGTTGTCTATTACAATGTCCCAGAGATCGCCAACACCATCTTTAATCTCGCCTCACTATGCCTTGCGGCCTCGATCATCTTAAGCCTGCTGCTCCTGCCTAAAACTACCCTGCGAACCTCTATCTTTAAAAAGATCGTGCACGCCTTAGAATGGCTGCTCCTGCCTTTTATCATGGTGTTCTTTGCTGCCTTGCCGGCCTTAGACGCGCAGACAAGACTGATGCTGGGGAAATACCTGGAATTCTGGGTGACGGACAAACACCGCAAAGGCGTTACTCGGAAAGACGGATGATGGTCCCGCGGCATCGGGCCCGGTGATAGGCGATCTTCAAGAAATACAATCCCGACGCAAAATAGAATGCGACTAAAAGAAAACCAACAGCGGCATCAGTAAAATTCCCGCCACGAAAAAATGCTAAGAAGTACGTGATAGGGATCGCCTGTGCCAAAGCCTTAAAAAATGCCGGGAGCGTTTCCACAGGGTAATAGATCCCGCATAAAAGCATGAATAAATAAGCGAACATCCATGTCGTGATCTCTGCTTTCTGGCCGAAGCTTAAGATCACGATATTGACTAACAACCCCAGCAAGAACGCGCACATCAGTAATCCCGCCAGGAACAGCGTTGTCACCGTCCATGATGGGAAAGTGAAACCGAACATCATGACAGCGAACAAGCTTAACACCGCAAAAATGAACAGACCGCGGACAATGCCGATGATCCAGGAACCAAAAAGAGTTTCAGTGACCCCGACCGGAGCCAATAGTGTTTGTTTTAAACTTTTACTCCAGACCTCATACAAAAGACTGTACGCCACATCCAGCTGCGCCACCTGCAGGACCCCGGCGGCGATGGCCCCTGTCATGATAAAATTCAATGTTGATCTGCCTAGCTCCAGGTAATTGCCCATCAGCCCGATCGATATGACGCTCACCATGGGCCAGAACAATAATTCCACGAAAGAGAAAAAATTACGCACCGCAAAGATGTAATTACGCAGGCAGAATGCGCCGCACCGATTCAACCATAAGGACACATCCGCCGATTCGCTCACATCCCGGCCCTGTACCATGTTCGAAATCCCAGCCTCCGGCCGGATAACCTGACCGCCTGCCGGATGTTTAGCCAAATGAACAAAAACCTCTTCCAGATCGTCGCTCTGATAGGTTGCTTTTAATTCCGCCGGTGTGGAAAGCTGGATGATGCGCCCCGATTTAATGAAAGCGACACGGTCGCACATCTCCTCCGCTTCCGCCATATTATGCGTGGTCAACAAAACAGTGACACCCTTGGACTTGAGCACCTCGGTGATGACCACCCGCAGTTTGATGGCCACATCCGGGTCAAGCCCGACAGTCGGCTCGTCTAAAAAGATGATCCTGGGATCATTCAATAACGATTTAGCCAGAGCCAGGCGTTGTTTATTGCCGCTGGATAATTCATCGAAGCGGCGATCAGCGAATGTAGTCAACTCAAACAAACTGATCAGCTCATCCACTTTACGGTCCAGCGCCTGATGCGACAACCCGTAAAGACGGCCATAAAAGTGAAGATTCTCCCGCACGGTGAGACTAAAAGGGAAATTGGGATATCCCGAGGACATATTGAAGCGTTTGCGTAGCGCCGTAAAATTGGACGGGGTCACGGCGATCCCATCCATGACGACATGCCCGCTGTCAGGCACAAGCAGCGTGGATAGCACATTTAAGAATGTGGTCTTCCCCGCCCCGTTCGGCCCCAGAATACCGAGAGTCTCACCCCGATCGACCTTGATGCTAAGATCATCAAGGGCTTTGATCTGCTCATGGGAACCCGTGGAACTGACGAATGTTTTACGCAAATGCGATGCGTCAATGATTGCGGACATGCGGGAATTATAATGAGGAATTAAACGGTTGTCACTGGCTTATTAGCCAAATTGCTTTTAGGTTTCCAATGCAGACGGATACGCAAGGTATGGCTGTAACCGATCTTGACCAAGCGGCGGTTGCGGTACACATGGAAGAAGCCGCGTACACGCATATAGAAGAACTCATCAAGGGTCTTGCTGTCGAAAGATTTCTCTATATGGACAACAGGAGTGGCGGTGCCGCCATCCTCATCAACCTCTTTAGCCACATACATGAACTTTTTACGGACATCGGAAACGCATTGCTTGTCCTCAGCGTGCTCGGCCAAGACGATCACCTTGCCGCGCCCTTGAACCACTTCCCTGGTTTTATGCAAGACATCACGCATTGCCGTTTCCTTGTTAAAACCTTCGACCATAACGTTCCTTATTCCTTGTCTGTGCTTGTTACCCTTTAGCTTTAAGTGAAGTATAACATCCACATCCGGTAAAACAAGGTCAGGGGGCAAATAGGCAGGAAACGCTTTCTCCGACGGTAATCTTCAGGAAACGATAATAATCTTTTTGATTTTTTTAAGATTTACGGACAAAAAGAGGGATGGAAGCAGACTGGGTCCCGTCCACTAAAAGGTCAACGGAATACTCCCCCAGGCGTTCAAAACGCAGCATTTGGATGTTCAACACAACGTTCGCAGAGGCAGATTCCTGTTCAGGAGAGAACTGCATCTTGATCACGCCGTTGGCGGAGGGCATGATGTGCTTGCCATCAAAATCCACAAAATTGACAGTGATCTGATGCTCCAGACCGGAGGCTTTCTCAAACCTAAACCTCAGCGCAATAGCGCACAACGCATGGACCGCAGGCAGTTCTTTGACCCAGATCGTGTCAAACCCGCCTAAGATGTTCAATTTCCCAGATTCGGCGGTGGCAGCATCACATAAAGAAAAGATTTCAACGCTCATATCATTTCAACCATGGTAAAGGGACTTTATTCTCCTGCCCTATGGCCAGCCTGGCAAGATTGGCACGGTGGCGCAGGACAATGAATATGCACAACACGATCGACATCACTTTCAGAGCAAAGGGCGCATTGAAATACACCATCAATACCGGCAGGGCTACGCCTGCTGTCATCGACGCCAGTGACACGTATCCCGACGGCAAAAATACCAGAAGCCACACCGCGATGGTCAGACCCAGGACCGGTCGAATGCCGGCGATCTCAATGGCCAGACCGATCAACACTCCAAGCGAAGTCGCGACCCCCTTGCCCCCTTTAAACCCCAAAAACACCGTCCAGTTATGACCAATGACCGACATGACGCCGATCGCGACTAAGACCAGCGGCTGATCGAGACCAAACACATTGGCAAAGACCACCAAAGGTAAAATGCCTTTAAGAATATCGATCAAAAGGACCGCGATGCCGGGGCCCTTACCCAATGTACGCATCACATTGGTCGCTCCCATGTTCTTGGAACCATGCTGGCGGATATCTATGCCTTTTAAGATGCGCCCAGCGAGATATCCCGTGGGAATGGCTCCTATTAGATATGAACAGATGATACTAACGACGATCGACAGGGGCATGGGCATTGATGATGGATATCCCTTCTTTGATGTAAATGACGCCTGACATGATCGTCGCAGCCAGAGCGACATACCAGAACAGGACAGTGAACTTCAGCTGCATGAGAATGCCTAACACACAGATGATCTGCAAGAACGCAGTGGTTTTCCCCGACTTGTTGGCGGAGATCTCAAGCTTCCCGGTCACCAGCTGTATGATCATCGCACCAAGAAGCAAAATAACATCCCGGCTGATGATCGCGACC
The DNA here is from genome assembly GCA_964520655.1 of uncultured Planctomycetales bacterium. Taxonomy (GTDB): domain Bacteria; phylum Omnitrophota; class Gorgyraeia; order Zapsychrales; family Fredricksoniimonadaceae; genus JACQQW01. Next base: position 20,186 of record CAZFNI010000011.1, on the reverse strand, counting down.
ACGAACCATAACGGAAAACTGATCGCGTCAAATTCGGCGCGCTTGATGTACAAACAGATAAACGCACTGATCAAAAGCATCTTATCCGCCAATGGGTCAAGGATAGCGCCAGCGCGGGTCTTTTGATGGAAGCGGCGGGCAATATACCCATCGACCACATCGGAAATGACAGCGGTTAGAAACAACCCCAGCGCAACAAAACGTAAATACGGCCGCTCGTCATTGACTGACAAGACCGTTGCAATGAAGAACGGGACAAGAAGAATGCGGCCGACCGTGACTTTATTGGCAAAAGTTAATCCCATGCTATTCGATCAATATCAATTTGGCGTGGTCATCCGGGCACTGATCCAGATGGCCGCTGTAATGTTTGCCGCATGTTGGGCAATATTTCACCTGAGTATCCTGCACATTAAATGATTTCTTAACTTCGCTTAACACCGACTGGATGTCCTGAGGGTTCTGCTTAGCCGCTTTGCCCGTCTGACATCCGGCGAACACACACACCAGACAACATAACATGAGAACTTGTCTCATCGAATGATCCTGATCCGATCAAGCGGCCAAAAAATGAATTCCGCCTTGCCTAGCAGATCCGTCTGGTCAACAAAGCCCCAATAACGGCTGTCATGACTGGATGCGCTGTTATCCCCCAGCACAAAATATTTCCCCTCTGGAACACGGGTGGGAGTATCCAAAGCTCCATACTCACCGCGATTATAATAATAAATATGTTTAATACGAGGATCGTCAAAAACCTTACCGTTGATATAGATCTTCCCATCCTTGATCTCAACCACATCGCCAGGAAGACCGATCAACCGTTTAATAAAATCTTTAGCTCTGTCGTCTGGAAAGATGAACACGATCACATCCCCGCGCTGAGGTTTAGTGATGCCAGGAAGGCGGATCTTGGTCAAAGGTTTGATAGCATCAGGCCATTGCAGCTTATCAGGATTTGGATCATCCCCCAAAAACTGCAGCTTACCCATTAAGAAATCAGGTGTATGCATTTCCGGCAGCAACATCGGCCCGTAAGAATATTTGCTGACGAACAAATGATCGCCTTCGATCAAGGTCATGCGCATCGAACCGCTGGGGATCTTGAAAGGCTGGATGAAATAAGAACGGATGACGATGGCAAGCAAAAGCGCGACGACGATCGATTCGACCCATTCCCGAAGTTCGGACTTGGCGCCAAGCGGTTTTTTTGCTTTGGGCATGATTTTTCCTTTAGGTTTAGATTTTTAATGCCGCCAGGAACGCTTCCTGGGGCACTTCCACGCGCCCGATCTGCTTTAACTTCTTTTTGCCTTCTTTCTGCTTCTCCCACAATTTGCGTTTACGAGAAATATCGCCGCCGTAGCATTTGGCCGTCACATTCTTCCCCGCAGCCTTGACCCTGGCGCTGGAAATGATGCGGCCATCCGCCTGGGCCTGGATGCGCACTTCGAATAACTGCTGGGGAATCAATTCTTTAAGCTTAGTGACAAGCCCCAAACCCTTATCATAGGCGCGTTCTTTATGCACCATGCAGGAAAACGCGTCACACGGCTCGTCATTGATCAAAATATCCAGACGGGTGATCGCCGCCGGTGAGTAATCTTTAAAATCATAATCGATCGACCCATAGCCGCGCGTGGCCGATTTGACCTGATCATTAAAATCAACAATGACTTCGGACAAAGGTATATCGAACAAAATTTTCATGCGGTCGCTGATGAATTCACTCTTCTGATATAGACCCCGCTTACGTTTGGCCAATTCCATGACCTGATCCATGTAGGTGACCGGCGTAAAGATCGAGACCGCCAAGATCGGCTCCTCGATGCGCTGGATATCCGCGCCGTTGGGCAAGTCGGAAGGGTTCTCCAGTTCAAAGACCGAACCGTCACGCTTGACGATGCGGTAGCCGACATTAGGCGTCGTTAAGATCAAATTCAGGTCATATTCTCTCTCCAGGCGTTCCTGGACGATCTCCATGTGCAGCAGCCCCAAAAAACCGCAGCGGAACCCGTGGCCGAATGATTGGGAAGTCTCATGCTCATAAACAAAACTGGGATCGGATAACCTCAGTTTATCGATGGCTTCGCGCATCGCGGAATAGTCGCCGGCATTGACCGGATAAACCCCGCAAAAGACCAACGGTTTTAGCTGGCGATATCCTTCCAGCGCTGATTCCGTCGGGTTAACCACATCCGTCACTGTGTCCCCCACCCTAACTTCTCTTGGATCATGCAGATTACAGGTCATATAGCCGACTTCCCCCGCGGAAAGCCCCTTCACCTGCTGGATCTGCGGCCCGAATATCCCCACTTCCTGAACATCGAAATTCTTCCCCGCGTTCATGAAACGGATCTTGGACTGCGGCTTGATGCTGCCGTTAAAAACGCGGATATAAATGATGATACCCTTGTAGATGTCATACTTCATGTCAAAAATAAGCGCTTTGAGAGGAGCATTGGGATCCCCATCGGGCGCCGGGATATAAGAAATGATCTTCTCAAAAAGCCCGTCAATATTGATCCCCTCTTTGGCGGATACCAGCTGGATATTCTCCTCTTTGAATTTCAGCACTTCGCGGAATTGACGCTTGGCCTCGTCGATATCGGCATTGGCAATATCGATCTTATTGATGACAGGAAGGATCTCAAGATTATTATCGATGGCCAGATAATAATTGGCGATCGTTTGGGACTCAACTCCCTGGGTGACATCAATGAGCAGCAAAGCGCCCTCACAGGCCCGCAAGGACTTCTCCACTTCATAGGAAAAATCCACATGGCCCGGAGTATCAATGAGATTTAAGATGTATGTTTTCCCGTCTTTGGCATTATAGTGCAGGCGCACGGCGGAAGCTTTGATGGTGATCCCGCGTTCGCGTTCCAGGTCCATATCATCGAGCATCTGGTTCTTGAACTTACGCTCATCGATCGCCCCTGCAAAGAGCATCAGCCGGTCCGCTAACGTCGATTTGCCATGATCAATGTGCGCAATGATAGAAAAATTACGAATGTTGGCTTGGTCCATAATACTTTGGGTCGATGAGCTTTAAGATCTTCTCAACGGTCTGTTCGACAGTCATCCCGCTGGAATCAACGACAATGGCATCCGCCGCTTTTTTCAAAGGGCCGACCGCTCGCGTGAAATCTTTCTGATCCCGTTCTTTCATATCCTCGTATAACTGCTTCTCATCAACAGCTGTGCCGGCAGCGACCAGCTCTTTCAAACGCCGCCCGACCCGCTCGTTGAAATCCGCGTCGATGTAGAATTTATATGTCGCCTGGGGGAATACCACCGTACCCTGGTCCCGACCGTCAGTGACGATCGATCGGCCCCGGCCCATGGCCTGCTGCCAGCGCACCATGAATTCCCTGACCTGCGGCGCCTTAGCGGCATAAAATGTATTGTTCGTTACTTCCGGCAGACGAATGTCGACGGAGACATCTTCCCCATCCAGTGTCACATTGAGACTGCCGTCGTCTTTTTTGATAAAATCGATGACCGTACCTGCCGCCAGACGGCCCATGGCCTCTTCATCAGCCATATTGATCTTCAAGCGCAGGGCTTTGACCGTGAGCGCCCTGTACATCGCGCCCGTATCCAGATAAGTGATCCCCAGTCGTTTCGCTAAATGTTTAGCGATAGAACTTTTCCCGGCACCGGCCGGCCCGTCTAAGGTGATGATCAGATTAGTTTGAGGCATTGGCTTTATCCAGACGTTCACGCTTGACCTTGGCTTGTTTAAATGTTTCCGTCAGGGTATCCTGGTCTTTGGTGACGATCGCTTTTCGGATCGCGGCCAATACCTTGACATATTCATCCAGTGATTTCAGAACATATTTATGATTGGACAACGCGATATCTTTCCACATCTGAGCATCGGAGGCAGCAATGCGCGTGCTGTCCTTGAGCCCCTGGGTGATGATCTCATTGCTATTTTCCGGCAAAACTTTCATCAGGGCGAATGCGGAGAGATGTGGTAGATGGCTGATAAAAGCCAGGCTCTCATCGTGCTCGGAGGGCGACATTAATTTCACGTTCAATCCCAGCTGGCTCCAGAATTGCTTGATCTTATCCTTAGCCAGGCGGTTGGTCTTATCGGTGGGGGTCATGACGCAGGTTCCGCCCTCATACAAAGATGCGTTGGCATAGGTCGGTCCCTTTTTCTCAGAACCCACCAGCGGATGGGAGCCAACGAACATGACCGAATGGTGCAATACTTTCTCAGCGCGGTCCACGATGGATGATTTAGTTGAACCAATATCCGTGATAATGACGCTGCGCTTAAAATCAGCCCCGATCTCATCTAACGCCGTCAAGATCGCGTTGACAGGCGTCGCCAACACGATCAGATCCGCGCCCTGTATCCCTTTTTTCAGATCCATCGTGCTTTCATCGATCGCGCCGACATCGATCGCTTCGCGCAGGCTCGTTTCATGATGGCCTATACCGACGATCTCCTTGGCTAGCTTCTTTTTTTTGATCGCCAGGCCCAGAGATGCCCCCATAAAACCAACCCCGACGATCGCGACCCTGCGGAACAATTCTTTGCGTACGAACATATTCATCCTTTGATTAAAGGTCCCTGTCCACGGCCTGTGCCACACGTTTGCAGCCTGTCATCAGGTCTTTGAACATCGTTGGCATCAGCGACTGAGCGCCATCCGACAAAGCTTCTTCCGGATTGGCATGAACCTCGATCATCAGCGCATCAGCCCCTGCCGCGATCCCGGCGCGGGCGCCTGCGGCCACATATTCCCTCACCCCTGTCCCGTGGCTTGAGTCGCAGACAACAGGAAGGTGGCTTAACTTCTTGGCCACCGCGATCGCGTTGATATCCAGCGTATTGCGGGTGGCGGTCTCGAACGTCCGGATGCCGCGCTCGCAGAGCATGACATCAAAATTACCATTAGCCAGCAGATATTCCGCGGACATCAGCCACTCCTTGACGGTGGTTGACATGCCACGCTTGAGCATGACCGGCTTCTTGGTCATCCCCACCTCTTTGAGCAATGAGAAATTCTGCACATTACGCGCTCCGATCTGGAGAATATCCACATATTTACAGATCATTTCCACCTGCCGCGGGTCCATGACCTCGGTGATCGTACAGATGCCGACCTCTTTGCCAACCTGCTGCAATATCCTTAAACCTTCTTCGCCCAACCCTTGAAAATCATAAGGAGAGGTACGCGGTTTAAACGCCCCGCCGCGCAGGATATTCGCCCCCATCTCCTTGACCATTTTACCGATGGTCAGCATGCCTTCATAACTTTCTACAGAACACGGGCCAGCCATGACCGCGATCTTCTTTCCACCGACAGTAGTACCGTAATTAAGCTTAATGACCGTATCTTCCTTCTTGAATTCACGAGAGACAAGACGGTACGGGGCCAGTACCTGCATGACCTGCTCTACCCCGGGAAAGACCTCTAATGGAATGGCGCGAAGCGCGTCTTCCGGACCAATGAAACCGATCACGGTCCGCTCGGTGCCGCGGGACACATTGGCCTTGAGCCCAAGTTTCTCAGTACGCTCGAGTATATGCGCGATATTCTCCTCGGTGGCGTCTTTTCTTAAAATGACGATCATATAACCTCCGCTAACGTGTTGATGAATCTTTTATTCTCCGGCGCTGTCCCGATGGATACGCGGATATAGCCGCGCAATCCCCAAACGCTCATGTCCCGGATAATGACACCTTTGTGCAGCAATTTCTTAGCTGCCACGGCGCTGTCGCCGCCGACTTTGACTAAAATAAAATTCGTGAAACTTTCCTCAAAAGGGATATTCAGCCGCACCAGCGACTGATACAAATACTGCCGTTGTGCCTCCACATCCGCCGCGATCCGTTTGTAATACGCCTGATCCAAAAGAGCCGCAATCGCCGCTGCCTGGGCCACGCTGTTGACATTGAACGGTTCACGCAAACGGTTTAACACATCGATCACTTCAGGACGGGCAATGCCGTAGCCGATGCGCAAACCAGCCAACCCGTACATCTTGGAAAAAGTGCGCGTGATGATCACATTCGGATATTTTTTAAGAAGCCGCAATGAATCAGGATAATCGTTCGCGTGCACATATTCAAAATACGCTTCATCAATGAATATCGCCGTATCTTTAGGGGCAACGTTGATCAGATCTTCCAGATCTTTTTGGCCGACAAAAGTACCCGACGGATTATCCGGATTGCCGATAAAGATCATTTTCGTGCGGCGATTGATCTTGGCCTTGATCCCCGGTAAGTCATAGCAGAAATCTTTAAGCGGGACCTCATGGATCTTTGCCCCGGTCAATGTGGAGGCGATCCCATAGATCAAAAATGTAGGCTTGGCGATGATCACTTCATCCCCTTGGGCCACAAAGGCTTTGACGCTTAAAATGATGATCTCATCCGACCCGTTGCCGAAGATCAACTGGTCTCCCCCGACCTTCAAATGTTTGGCCAGCGCTTTACGCAATAGAACACATCCGCCGTCAGGATAACGGTTAACAGTTAAAGCGGCCTTGTTGATAGCGGCTAACACCTTAGGGGATGGCGGGTACGGATTCTCGTTGGAAGCGAGCTTAATGACACTGCTCAAACCCAGTTCACGTTTGACATCTTCGATCGGTTTGCCGGGAATATACGGCTTTATTTTAAAAACATGGGAATGACGGACCTGCACAACAACTCCAGTTTAAATATTCTATATATATTAGGGTGCCATTATAAAGGCATGCCGGTCGGATGTCAACTAAACCGCGTTTTACTCCGCAACCGGATATGAACCAAGGATTTTGAAGAATTTGCTCTTCTCTTCAAGTTGGGAAATGGCACGGGCCACATGCGGATCGTGGGCGTGACCCTGGCAGTCTACGAAGAAATAATATTCCCAGGCTTTCTTTTTTGAAGGCCGGGATTCGATCTTAGTCAGATTGATCTTATAGCGTTTGAAAGGAGCCAGCATGTCATGCAGCGCACCTGCCTTGTCATTGACCGCAAAGACCATGGAAGTACGGTCATGCCCTGTCCTGGGGACATCATTATTGGAGATGACCAAAAACCGGGTGATATTATGCGCACTATCCTGGATGTTCCTCTTAAGAATGCTTAGGCCATATAGTGACGCCGCGATCTCTGAGGCGATACAGGCAGCATGCTTATTCTTCCCCGCGATCTGGGCGGCATGGGTACTTGAGACCGTCGCGATCAATTCAGCCTTGGGCATATTCTTTAAAAGCCATTGACGGCATTGACCCAGGATCTGAGAATGTGAATAAATAATTTTGACCTGATTGAGAGGACATTTTGCCATCAAGTTATGCGAAACATCCAACATCACCTGCGCGCAGATCCTCAGATCTGTCTCAACTAAAATATCCATGGTATGCGTCACAACACCTTCGATGGAATTCTCGATCGGGACAACACCGTAATCCGCTTCTCCCTTAGCGACTTGCTCAAACACTTCCCCGACATTTCCACAAGACACATAATTAACGGAAGATCCAAAACGTTTGAGCGCCGCCAAATGGGAAAATGTTGCCTCCGGCCCCATATACGCAATATTCAACGGTTTTTCCAACGCCAAAGACGCCGACATGACCTCGCGGTAGATCGCTTCGAAAGCTTTAGGCGTCATCGGACCTTTATTTAGATCTTTGATCCGTTTAAGCACCTGCAATTCCCGAGCCGGGGCATAAATGGGCTGACCGTTCTTGATCTTTTCCTTACCGATGGACAGGGAGATCTTAGCCCTTTCATTGATCAGATCAACGATCTTCGCGTCAAGCGCGTCAATTTTACTGCGCAGTTGTTGTAATGCCATTGTCTAACCTCGATTGCCCGCTGGTTTCCTGTGTCTGCATTTCTTCTTCGGTCAAAGCTGCTGCTTCCCCGCTGACCGTCATCACTTCTTCAACGTTTCCTTCCTGAACTGTTTCCTGCGGAGGCTCTACCGCCTGGTCTTTCTGTTCGACCTGCACGGTTGATGCCAGTGCTTCCAAGTTGATGTTGGCCAGCTCTTCGATCTTAGGCAGGCCGTCCAGAGAACGCAGTCCGAAATAATCCAGGAACGATTTTGTAGTGCCATAGAGGAACGGACGTCCAGGGACTTCTTTACGCCCGACGATCTCGATCAATCCCTTATTTAACAAATGCGCCATAGTCCCGTCAGAGTTGACCCCGCGGATCACTTCCACGTCCGCGCGCCCGACCGGCTGTTTATAAGCCACGATCGCCAGCGTTTCTAAAGCGGGCTTGGATAATTTCTCTTTCGTATGGGTCTTATAGAATTCACGGATATATCCGGCCGCGTGGCTGTTGGAAAGCATTTGCCAGCCCCCGGCGATCTCAACGATAACGATCCCGCCGTTCCTGGCCACGTATTCATCCTGCACTTCCTTGACCAGATCCGCGATCTGCGCAGGCTTCAATTCCGGGAACACGGTTTTGAACTGATCCACAGCGATCGGCTTATCGCTGACAAATAGCAGGGCTTCGATACCGCTTTTATAATGATGCAGACTGATCGCTTCTTCCATTACGCGCTTATCCTTTGCTTATAAATGGCGTTTAACAATTCTTCCGACGTGGCGATCGACGCATTGCCTGCCAGGGCTTTTTCGATCATGGCCTGGGCTTCTGCCGGCTTGTACTGCAATTGCGTCAAAATAGCCAAAGCTTCCTGTTTTAGATCCGATACCGCCGCGCTTTGGGGAACAGAAACTACTTTATCTCTCATCAGGGTGAACTTACCCATCTTCCCCTGCAGCTTGGCGACAATTTCTTTAGCGCGCTGCGCGCCGATGCCCGGCAGCGTTTTTAGATAATCCGTGTCCCCCCGGTCGATCGCCTGGGCGATCTCGCCGATGGCTTTGTTCAAGGCCCTGACCGCCGCCCTTGGTCCGATGCCCGAAACTTTAATGAACTCCAGAAAAAAATCCCTCTCCAGCTCATTTAAGAACCCAACCAGCACCGGCGTCGCGGATGATGGTGTCATCTGATAATAATGATACGTGATTAGGGAAATTTCGCCATTGCTTTTCTTGTTTTCTGCCAATCGCTGCTGGACGGAAAGCGGCACATAGATCTCATAGGCCAGCGCACCGGCATTTAAGATCAATGTGTTCTCTGAAAGGCTGATAATGGTTCCGGTAATGGCTGCGATCATAAGATTTTAAAACGTTTCATATGCGCGTACCCTAATGCTAATGCTAACGCATCAGAGGTATCCAACGCAAGGGTCGTGTTGGGGATTTTTAATATCCGTTTGACAAAATCCTGTACCTGCTGCTTAGTCGCATTCCCGTTACCCAACAGCGCTTTGCGGATACGCTTAACGCTGTGCTCGACTAACTCAATGCGCTGTTCATAGGCCGCTAAACAGATCACCCCACGCACGTGACCCAAGATACAGGCGGTGGTGGGGTGATTGTAATGCGCGTATAACTTTTCTAAGACCAAGACTTCCGGTTTATGCTCGACGATGATCGAAGTGACACATTGATGCACTTTAGCAACACGGCCCTCAAAAGCATCCTTGACCTTTGGCTTGATGGTGCCGGCATCGATCACTTTGGGGAGGCCGGATGCCACCTCGACAACGCCGAATCCTGTGGTGATCAACCCCGGATCAATGCCGAGTATGCGCATAAGGCTTATTCTTCTTGGGCTAACTTGGCCATTTCCTCGTCAGAGATGTCAAAATTCGCGTAGACATTCTGTATATCTTCATGCTCTTCCAATGCTTCCATCAAACTCAGAATGTTGCGGGCGGCACTTCCTTCTAAAACAACGGTTGTTGTCGGCAGCATGGTCACTTCCGCGCTTGCGGTCTCGATCTTCTTAGCGGCTAAAGCGCTTCGTACCTTTTCAAACACCCCGGTATCACAGATGACCTCAATAACATCCCCTTCGGTCTTGATATCCTCCGCACCGGCATCCAGCGCCGCTTCCATGACATCATCTTCGCTCGCCTTTGATTTATCGATCGTGAAATAACCTCTTTTAGCGAACATGAACGCCGAAGAACCGGCACCGCGCATGTCCCCGCCTTTTTTGTTAAGCAGATTGCGGATCTCCGCGGTCGTACGGTTCTTATTGTCCGTCAACCCTTCGATCAACAATGCCACATTGCCCAAACCGGCATCAAAAACAACATTTTCATAAACAACGCCGGGAATCTCCCCCGTACCCTTCTTGATAGCGTTCTCGACGTTACTGTTGGGCATATTATAGCTTTTCGCACGCAGCATGGCAGCACGCAAACGGATATTCGTATCCGTATTCCCGCCGCCGTCTTTAGCCGCTGCCGTGATCTCTTTGCTGAGCTTGGTAAACAATGCCCCGCGCTTAGCGTCTTCAGCGCCTTTTTTATGTTTAATTTTTGCCCATTTTGAATGTCCTGACATTGCAATAACCTCCGTGTTGTATTCCTTTAGAAAATTTCTTGATCACATCAAAAAAACAGCAGGCCATATAAGCCGAGTTTTGTCTTCCCGGTGAAGGGAAGGATGGCCATTCGACTAACATTCCCTTCTAGGGAATATCTGGCAGCCTACCCGAGGATCGTAACGGGGCGGATAACCCCTCTCCCCCTATTTGGCATTGCTCCATGCAGAGATTGCTCGTTTCACTCCCAGTTAAGGGCTTCGTCACTGTAGCTCTGATCCTCATTGCCTCACGGCAACGGTCCCGCGTTATCGGGATGCATTATCCTGTGGAGCTCGGACTTTCCTCCCCAACGCCTGCGGCATCAGGGCGGCCATCTTGACCTGCGTGTTTGACAGCCTGGCGGGACAACGCGTCCGCTTCTTTATTGAATTCACGCCGGATATGCGTCAGCGTGAATTTCTTAAAACCCGACTTTAATTCTTTGACCTGGCCATGAAGCCCGATGATATTCTCATGCTTGACCACATACTTGCCATTGACCTGCTTGCACATCAATTCACTATCGGAACGCACATGCACGACCTGGGCTTTCATCGTGTGCGCTTCCTTTAAGGCATAGATCAACGCGGTATATTCCGCGATATTATTCGTCGCATGACCGATAGGAACAGATAATTCTTTGATCGTGATCCCATCTTCTTTAAATACCACCCCGATCCCCGCCGGGCCGGGATTACCGGAACAAGCACCGTCGGTAAAGATATCAAGGGTCATAATTCGTCAGCTAAATATAAAATGCGCGCGCAGCTGTCGCAAGAGACCAGATTCTCATACATCCTGATCTGATTGAGCAATTGCTCCGTCACATGCATATGGCATCCCGTGCAATTGCTGTTCTCGACCTTGACGATGCCGATCCCTTCTTTATTGTTCATGATGCGCTCATACCGGCTTAAAATATCCGGACGAACTTCCGGGGTCAGACGTTCCCTTTGGGATGTCTTGACCTTGATCTGATCCTCTGCGATCGTGATGGCCGCCTCAACCTCTTTTTTCTTCGCTAAAAAATCCTGCTCGTGCTGTGCGACGATCTTGCGCTCGGCCTCCACCGCTTTCCGGGCGGATTCGATCTCATCAAAACCCATCAGGATCTTTTCCTCAACCAAGGACTTGTCAGCCTTCAAATTCTCGATCTCGTGGAGCTTGGCCGTATATTCTTTATTCGTTTTAAGCAAACCTAAAGAGGCATCTGCTTTAGCAATGCCGTCCTCTTTGGATTTTAAATCGTTATCCAGGTCTTTTTGTTTGACCTGCACGGATTTAAGCTTGTCTTCCAATTGCTTTAACGTGACTTTTGTCGACTCAAATTGCTGTTTTAACGCTTCTATCTCCGCCGGACGCTCCTTGAGGATGGTCTTCTGCGCAAAGATCTGTTCATCTAAGATCTGGATCTCGATCAATTTACGCAGCTGGTCTTTCAGTGACATCGTCGCGGTCATAATATGTTCCTCAAAGGTTTACAGTGAATCTGAATGTGGGCCCACCAGGACGTCGTTCGCTCGCTTCGCTCGTCTCACTCCCCATTAGGGGAACCAACGGTTCCCCTTCTGGCGTCCCGACTTCGTCGGGACTGTCAAACCCCTCCTTGCAATGAATCGCCAAACCTTAAGGGGAAACAATCTTTCCCCTTAATAATCCCCTTTTCTCGTCCTGGAACAGATCCATAGTCATTCTATTATATGGGCCCACCAGGACTCGAACCTGGGACCAAGGGATTATGAGTCCCCTGCTCTAACCGACTGAGCTATAGGCCCGAATATTAAAATGGACTCAACAGGACTTGAACCTGTGGCCTTCGCCATGTGAGGGCGACGCTCTAACCAGCTGAGCTATGAGTCCTTATGCGCCCAAATGAGGGTAAATCTTAACATAATTTATATATTGTGGGTAGGAAAAATTTACAGGCCCAAAAAAACCTTAAGATCATCCAAAGGCTGGATATTCATGATGACCGGAATAAGGCCAGGAGCGTACTTGAAACGCTCCAACATGGCAGGATCCATCTGAAACTTGATTTCTCCACCTTGAGACTTAGTCTGAAGGTCTAATTTCGCTGCATTGAGGTCAATACCCCCGGGGGTCTTTTCCCGTGACTGTGCTCCATCCCCTTCTTGTAATTTCCTCGACAACTCCTCCACTAACGTCTCCCCCGAAACTGGAACAACCCGTTGTTCGCTTATAAGCCATTGTTGTAACGCTTGTTTGATGGTCGCGCGAGACTCATCACCACTACCAAACCCATACTTATTCATTAGTTCCCGAATACCCGCTTCTAACCCCTTAGGTACCCCCATATGCATATATTGAGGGATAACACTAGCGGTACGAAAAGCACTAAGCTCTTCAAGGGTACCTAGATCCATCAGATAAACCTTATCATTATAGACCCCATAATCATCTATTTTGGGAGCCCAGTTCACGATCCCACGTTTTAATATCTCTTGATTAAGTTCAAAATACTGTTCCAACAGTTTATTTGCTCCCGTTATATCGTGAGCGTTGACCCTCTCACGTAAAGCAGCATCCAAACCAATAAGCGTACGTTGAACAATCACACCATCATCATTTTCAAAAAATTCTGCAACAAGTCCTCCCAAACGATTCTTCGCTAGATCGATAGATCTCTTCAACTGTGCGACTAATGGATAATTACCTTGCCGCTGTTTTAGAACAACTCCATATTTCCTAAATTGATAAACATCTACCTGCATGTTCCCATTATTAATAAGAACCCCTTGTTTTAATTCAATTAGACGCCGCACAATCGCATTGACCGATAACTGTGCAGCATCTTTGCGTTTCCCAGCTGTGCTCACTTCATGATTATCTTCCTCCTGTATGCCGTCCTGCCATGATTCAGGGACATGATCAAATACTCCCCCCGTCTCACTATGCGGTCCGACCAATTCCTGGACAAGCTCCCTGTAGGGAGCCGCTTCTCTTCCCTGCGTTGAATTAAACATGGTCACAAATAATTGTAGATCCCTTCCGCTGATGATCCGCCGCATGGAGAACGGCTCTTTTTTATCCAAACTCCTGCTAAAGGCCATGTGTTGATAATATAATTGCCTGCCGTCTTTGTCAGCGAACCAATATCCGCCGCCTGGCGGCGACAGCAAAAGCTCTCCTTCATTTAACGCGCCCTGATTAAATGTCAGCAAATAATGCCCTCGCACCTTGATCAACAAATATCCCGTAGGATTAACACGAACGATTTTTTTCTCGGATAGACTTTTCCAATCTATAGGATCTTCATCTTTCATCAATGCGCCAACCGACGATCCCAAACTCACTGACGATCCACGATAAGCTTTCGGGATGATGCCTGCATCTTCATTCAATACAAACTTAGCCCGTCCTTGATTATTCACCAATGCTTCTCTAAGAACATCCTCCTTGATCAAGACTGCCTTGAAATTGGGATCATGCTGGATCTTGTCGATGACTGCTTGCTCTTCCTGAGCGGTTAACGGCACATTAAAGATCTCGCTGATCCTGACATTCCTGCCGGTGACTTTCGTAAAAGTTCTTACATAATGCTTCTCTCTTAATGCCTGCATTGCTGGATCCTTAAAGGACTTAGAATCATAGTCTTGTGCTATTGATTTCAATAGTCTGAAACCAGTGGGCAATACTGTTTCCTGGATGATCTGTTTCAAAGACTCATCTCCCCCTAAGAATATTACCTTTGGATCATCAATCCACCGGCCTGAAATATGTTTAAATTCAGAAGGCGATATTTCCATTGTTTTTAATTCATGAAGAATATCCTCCAACGTCCTCACTTTGCCACGTTTCCAAAAGAAAGATTCAATAACGAATCCTGGAATATTGCCAAAGAATTCTTGAGCTTCCACACGAGAATCGGAAGCATACTTGTATACCAAACCTTTTAACATACGTATTTCTTTCAAAAGACGTTCTGCTCTTGATTTTCCTGATTGTTCAATAATTTCTTTAACGAGAGCATTAAATTTTGCAGCATGATCAACACCAAAATATGAAGATGGATGCATCAAGATCAATGAAAGATACATGCGCCCATATTCTGGCGATTGAAGGATAAAATGTATTAATAAACTCGGAAGACCTTTCCACGCTTTAACCCTGACAAACTCGACAGTCCCCAAATGAGCAGCACTAAAAGAGCGCTGTATTTCACGAACCATTTCAGCGTAAGCGGGAGCTTTTCTGCTCAATAAATCTAATGATTCAATACGTTTCTCTGACTCCTGACTATTACTCCAATCCCAGTCTATTCCTTTATCTTGTGGCAAATTAAGAAAAAGCAGATCAATATCCGCCCCCTTGTTATTAGTGCCCCGAGAAAAAGAGCCAATATCACCGCCGCTTATTTGCTCTGTTCTTTGGGACGAATATAATGATCTTGCCAAGGCCTCCTTCGAGGCTTCAACCAATCGGTTGCCAAAGCCGCGCTGCGCCTGCACCTGCTCCCAAAGACTTTTCTCCATTGGAGCATGTTCAGAATACGAGAAATTTAGTTCCTTTAATACCTTGGCAGGAAAACTTTCTTCATTCCCTATAAAATAACTATCCCCCCAACCGCCAACATTCAAAGCCCCCTCCTCCAGTGTGACCGCATCCACAATGACCAACCCGAACCCAAGTTTAACGCCTTTCTTAGAAAGCACCTCCGCTAGATACCCTAGCTCCATATCAAGGCTTCTAACGCCCTTGTTCATATAATCGCTGATTATTTCCGGAGTCTCTTCCATAACAGAAAATACCGTAGCATGAAGAAAATCATCTTTCTTTTCACTGCTTAGGTCATTTTTAACAACTTCCTTATTGGGCAGCATAACCCCTTTAGGATAAACAGCATGATGCCCTTTAAACTGACCTAAATAACCCGCTGTTTGATAGAAATAGACATTAGTGATCAGGTTGTATTTTGCTAACAGCAATTCCATGTTCTTGGCTAATATCTCCCCATGAAAAGAATGAGACATTGACAAAACAGCAACTTTCTCCCCAGTGGGAAGTTCATAGAGATCAACACGAACACCTTTTGATCGATCATCGATCGTCCTGACTAAGAACTTCTTCCAATCCTCGAGGAACATTTTAGGAGGGGCAATAATGACGGAACGCACTTCCCTTAAATATTCTGCGTAGGCATCGAAAAACTTAACCATCCGTTCATAGTTGACTGGCCCAACCTTCTCGCGGGAACTATATATAACAGGAGAAACTCCTTTCTTGTATAGATACGCTTTGACCATGGACTGCCAGTGCCAATTGTATGTCTCTCCCGGCAACTCAGCAAAGATCAAAACTTTACTTGAGTCTGCTTTCTCAACTAAATAAATCTTTTTAGCAAATGAACTTGGAGGAAAAACAATTTCTCTGACCGACTGGACCTGACCGACTGTTCCCAATAGCGACTCTAACGGCCCATTACTGAACATTAACTGATCTTTATCTGTCATCTGGTCTAATAAATATGTTATCGGACCAAGCGGCTGGATCACATGCATGACCAAGCCGTCTTCTTTCCAAAAAGATAACAATGCTTTCAGATCAACCTTTTCCACTTCCTGAGCATATCCTGGATCAATCGCGATCTGCGGATCCGCTGTTGGCTTTACGAAAATATCTTTAACCAATGGATCACGGGATAAAATCAACCGGTAAAAGGGTATACCTTCGATCGCCCCACTCACTATTCGCCGTTGCTGCTGCGTATCACACGCATTCAATAAGACCGATCGATAATACATACTTAAAGCGAACGGCGAGACTCTGCGGGGATCAACACGTTCTAAAAAGCTCCGGATCTTATCTCGTAAACCGAAAATGTCGTCGTTTATCTGATGTTCCACATCAAGTTTTTTGATCGCGTACATGATCTGATCCCATATAAATCCTGCGGACTCACTAAGGATTTCTTTCTCAACGATTGTTGAGGGAATAAATTGGACCTCGCTTGCTTCCTGCCAATTCAGATCCCGAACTACGATAGGTGGGATCTGTGGAAATGCTCGCTTCAAGGACCAATAAAAAGAAGACGCTTGTTGTAAATTGTTTGCCGCCATGATCAGGCGTTGATCTTCGCCTTTCCTTGCCAGATAGAACGATACCCCCTGCTCCTCTTGGCGTAAAACTTGATACCCCATCTTCCCCCATAGAGCAGAGTACTCATCCATTAAACGATCATCCCCCACCATGATCTCCACTCTTGAATACTCAACCGCATTCTGCAATTGCGGACCAAACAGACTATGTTCTTTAAGAACATCCTCTGTTAATACCCCCACCAGATGCCCCACGGGATATATCGCGGAAGAATTGGAAACATTCTCGGCAACCGCTGCTTCGCCTGTTTCTTCCAGCAAGACTCTTCTACTCCATTGGTATAACCCCTCCTGTAATGTTCCATTCCTGTCGATCGCATTCGGGATCACAACAGAAACATCCCTATTTTGAGCAAGATTCACAAAATTAAGATCCCCAATCTCTTTTCCATTATTTACCGAGAAGATCTTGAAATTCTTTGACTCCAACGGATTCCTGCGCAATATGATCAAAGAGCCATCATCCAGCAGCAGAGGCGCCTGTTCAAGTTTCCCATCCCCGCCATAGCGAGGGATAAGATCTTTAACATGATAATACTTGCTTGCTATCTCTGGATTATAGAATGCTGTAACAGTCCGTTCTTCTTCATTCAAGCCTGATAATAACAGTACGTCCACATTCCTGATCTTGGATGCGATGGTGATCTTTTCCTCCATCGACACGGACTCTTGCAGAGCCAAATAGAATGCTTTGAATAATGCTAACCCGTAAAAATTCAAGGATCTACGCGCAAACGATGGATATTGAGGATCATTAATCACTTCCTCAAAGATCACCATCATTCTCTGCTCAAGAGCTTCAAGCTGTTCTTCATCATGCTTAAGGCGTTTGGGATATTGCATCGGTTTCTTCATGCCGTCAAAATTGATCGTTTCAAGATGATGCAGGCGTGACATTCGGCTAAATGCCGTCCCCCATATAATGCTTAAAGCTGGGACAACACTGATACTAGCTCCTTGTTCCACATACTTCATCGTCTGTTCAATATCATCGGTTATAGATTGGATCGTTTTACTAGGAGAAAAAAGAATCTGATAAATGGTCGGCATAATACCGGCTTTCAATGCAGTCTCGATCGCAAAAATATTCTGTTGGTTGGTAACTCCTTTGCCGATCTTTTTCAACGCTTTATCGTCATAGGACTCAACACCAAAACTAATATACGTAAAACCCGCCCGTTTAAGATCATAGAGGATCGATCCGTCACCGATGCCATCCGCGCGGCCAGAAGCACGTTTAGGGACCGCCCTTAACACCGGGTCTTTCTCAATAAGATTTGCGATCTTTCTGATGTAATCAAGATCATCAAAAATATCCCAAGCCCCAAAATACATCGTATCGTGGACCTTGGGGTTATAACGTTCTTTGATCCTGGCCACAACTTCTTCAGGGGGCATAGGGTCACGACTCCCGATCTTATGCACCTGACAGAAAATACATTTACCTCCGCAATTATTGCCTAATAGATCTTCGGCAACGCGTAGCGGCATAAACCCCAACTGCCCGCGGGCGATCGGGACAACATTTAAATTATCCGCAGTTGGATATGCTTTGCGATGCGTCACATCCACGATCCCTTTAGGAATATCTGAATACGGATTCTTAAGATCAACCGGCAATTCTGGTAAACGGATGGGCGCGATCACACGACCATTATCATTGACAGTCGCCACATTACCTAATTCCGACAAGGTTTTAAGATTTACTCCACGTGTGACATCTTTTTGTAAGCGTCCCACGATCTCAACAAACGCCCCCACCCCTCCAGTCACTATCCCGTCTAAATGCAGCGCATCAAATAGCTCCTGATGCGGCGCATCCGCCAGATTTGGACCGCCAAGAAAGAACAATGTGTTAGACGAGATCTTCCACATCCGGCTTAATATCTCCACATCCCGTTCAAGGGTCGTTTCCAATACGCTTTTGGCAACAATATCCGGTTTTTCCCGCTCGATGAATGCATAGAGATCCTGGGGAGATGTCAAATTCGGATTATAGACCCGCGCGTCCACATTATTTAACGCTCTATTAAGCGCATACGAAATGATCTCAACTCCCTCAGAAGGCATCACATTTAACAAGGGACGCCCTTCGGCATCGCCGTAGGATGGCACCAAAACGACTTTCTTAAAATCGTATGTGCTTTCAATCCCTTGCTCTTTTAGGAAGCCTTGTAATGACTTCATCTGCCCTGTGGCTATATTCTCTAAAGCCTGAGCGATACTTTCAATGGAATGATTGCGTAGTGCGATAAGTAACGAATGTTTATCTTCCTGTTCCAATTTCTTCCCGATCATATCCAAGATAGTTTGAGGAACCTCAACAGGGATAGATGACCTGCGCAACTGCCATCGGCCGGAATCAGCATTCTTTTCCACAACAACATTCCCATCCTGAGAAGATAAGACTTCTGCCGCTCTGTTTATGTTCTCCGATTTACCATTCTGACTCATCGCCGCGTCTTGCGTACTGTCACTTATCTTATTCAAAAAATCCATAATCATCTGCGGATCAACAACACGAGAATCAAGTGGATTGCTTCTAAATCTCTGAATATAGCGCCACACTAATTCATTTCTATCATCGACAGCTCTCATCTGATCCTTTTCTTGATCCACAAACCATGCACGCACTTCAGCGTCCTCACCTTCGCCGATCATGATCTGCGTTGAATCCATATCATTGAATATAATCCCCTGATCAATCATCTTTTTCAGAAGCTGAATGACCAGAGCAGTCCTTTCAGACTTAGTCAATCTTTTCAGGAAGAAGTTATCAATCTCATCTTCCAAAAGTAGGCCTCCAATATCTAAAGAATAACCTTTGATACGTTGTTCAACGACATAAGGATAATAGTAACCGTCTGTCCCTCTCATAAAACCATCCTGAAGTATCCGCGGGCTTATGCTATTCGTAAAAAGCGTGTTATCAGGCTGCCTTAAACCTAAAGGAGGAATATCTTTTAATTGTTCACGCTGATCCATACGCATTAGCACCTTGACAACAAAGTTGTTATATTCATAGATCTTTCTCCTTGTTGATCTATATTTAACAACTTTGGGAATACTTTCTTCCTTATTGATTTTTAAAGTCGCGCTAACCGTATCAATAATCATTGAATCTGGATGGATTACAAATGAAGGACGACCACCTGGTCTAACTTCTAATTTCAAATCAAGACGCATCAATCCTTTATCTCGAAGGATCCTGCCGGTCATCGCGGCATCAGGATTGGTCACCACATTAAGATCAACATGCCCGCTCCACCCGCCGGAGAAATATTTCCTGGGAATGACCTGTTGGGAGACAGGATCTTTTTCTTCCTTAATAAAGTTATATGTTCCTTTCTTAAAGGCCTGCAGATAACGCTCATAAATTGTCCTGGCATTCAACAGATCGTCAAACTCAGTCCCCTTGATCTTGTTCTTGTCAGCATAAACCTGGGTGATAATATTGTCCTTGATCTTCTTCTTGTACCAGGTTGCCAGGATCAGAGAATTATAGACCTGACGCAGTTGGGCAAAGTTCTTGCCTTCATTGACCTCTTTGGTCAATTGAGGGATGACAAGATCCCGGATAGCATGAGCGGGGCCTGTCGCCCAACTGTTCCTTTCGTCCTCGCTTAACCCATCCCCCCGTGGGGTAG
>CAZFNI010000010.1:69423-82135 GCA_964520655.1 uncultured Planctomycetales bacterium | reverse complement strand
AATATCTGTGTAATCTTACCTTGTACACGCTTTAGATAAGCATTTATCTAAACAAGAAGGTTTCTCATCCTTATACCTTTATTATCAAAAACATGGTTCCCCCTCACCTACTAGGGGTCTAAATCACTAATTTTCTTAAATTCTTTCACAATCTTCTTTCCAAAAGAGATTGCAGATTCCAAAAACTCTCTATAACTATTTCCATTAAGAATCTTAGTCGGAATAAATTTAACATACTTTTCTGCCCCTTCTTTCAATCTATTAGATAAAGGCAATTTGGGGTAATCTTCACTTAAGATATTTGTGTATGTTGAAAAAACCATCATTAATGCGACACCAAAAATATCGTATTTTTTCTTTAATTCCATAAACTCTTTTTGTTTGCTCTCATCTAATTCATAAAACCACTTTGGCAAGATAGGCTCTGCATAAGTCATTACAATGGCAAGTTTATCGGTAATAATCGGCATAAAATACTTTCTTACCCATGTTTTCTCAAAAGAATTTTGAAACTCTTCCCAGTCCAATAAACATAAATTAGTACTCTTTGAAGCTATAACTGCCCCTGATTGAAAACCTTTAGTAGAAATAACATACCCGATATTAGCGCCCGTTTCACTTATGACTGTCCTAAAACTATGTATAACAGTCTTCGGCACCCTCTTCTTCCAATACTTACATTCACAGACAATTATATATTTTCTGTCATTTATAATTTCTTCCGCATAAACATCAACTTCCACCTCTCCTCTAGGAGTTTGGATTACCTTAGGACTCTCAACAGAAAAGCCACACTCTTTTAAAAGAGCAACGACATCTTCTTGTAATCCCTTCCATGTTGTTGGAAATTTTTTTGTAATCATCTTTATTTTCTTAGATTAAAATCTTTATTAAATGACCGCTTTGCTTTCTTAACTTCTTTTGTAGGCGCGTAATGTTCCCTGTCAAAAGAATCACAAATACCAATGTGCGTCATTTGTTCTTTTAGAAAACAATCTTTATCGTATGGGAATAGCAACTGTAGGGTGTCTCCAACTTTTAATTTAGTAGGTAACTGTCCACTTAACGGGTTCAGGTAATTATGAATAATAATCGCTTGAGTGAATTCTTTCTTTGTTAAAACGAAGAGTGGCCGATTCTTACAACATACTGTCTTGCACGTTATTTCTCCCGGACCAAAATTTGTTACGGTAAGCACAAGATAGTTACTTCTTCCTTGCTGCCCCCTCGCTACAATCGTAGCAATATAAAATCTTACTTTAAGTCTAGCTTTTAACACTAAATCTCTATAGATATTCCATCCAAGAGACAGACAAGCCAGTATTAATGAAAAAATACTGATTACAATGGGAAGATATTTTAATACAAAGTTTTCGGGTGTCATCTGAGTGACATTATACTGCAAAAAACAGTGAATTTTGATTTTAATGTGCCGGCACCATGAAAGATTACGGTACTATGAAAGGTTGGCTTAATTCGTTAGCAGTAATTGAGTTACATGAAATGGATGAGGGAAGGAAAAATGGGCGGTGAAGGAATTGAACCCTCAGCCTATTGAATGTAAGTCAATTGCTCTGGTTCAACAGAACCGATGTTCCTTGCGCCTTAAGTTGTTGATATTATATCGCTTATGCCGTTGTTATCAATTGGTTTATTCATTCGCTTCTTACCGAATGACCAAATTATGTCCATTTCTATAGAAAAAGGACTAAATATCGATGTTTATCCTTAAAGATTCTCTCCCTCTAACTTTTCGTCTCTGCATCCAATTCTCAATCTCGCTGATCTTGAAGCGAAGATTACCTTTTACCTTGTAGTGAGGAATGAACTCCATGCTTGTCCATTGATAGATAGTACTTGGACTAATTGTCAGAAATTCAGAAACTTCTTTAATTGTTCTATACTTTTCACGTTCCATACCAAAATTATTAGGCTACTTCATCCTTATCAATTACCTTTATTACTTTATCTAAATCTTCTATGGCTAAATCAATCAAGTTAGCCGGAATGGGCTTGCCCTGCTTTAGCAATTGAAGAATTGTAATTGAAGGCTGAAGCTTATTTCTTATATCCGCAAGTCTTTCTTTATACATACTATTATTCCCTTCATGTAATAACTCGAAGAGGTTTGTTAAATTGCTACTGATTTCTGTGTACTCATCGTTGGTTATTTCTCTGCCATACAATTTAGACCATTCAGCTATCCCATTCGTTTTTGAAATCATTTAAATATCTGCTTTCTTACTTTTATAAAAGGTATATTTTTCCATCTTTCCCTTAACTATCTTAGCGGGATATTTCTTTATGTTCTTCTCTATCTTTCTTGTTATCGCTTTTTTCAAATCAACCCCGTACAAGTTACAGAAATCAATTAAATAAATTGCTATGTCTGCAATCTCATCTTCTATTTCAAACCGTTTATGTTTGTCTTTTAATACTTTGACGGCTTCTTCAACCGTGTTTGTCCATTGAAAATGCTCCATTAATTCAGCAGCTTCTATAGACACGGACATACTAAGATTTTTGGGCGAGTGGAACTTTTCCCATTCTCGTTCTTTAATAAAGCTTTTAATTTTTTTTTATCTTCTGCATATTAAAATTTCTTTTCATCTCTGCATGTATCTTACTATTACCAGGGCCGTTTGTTATCAAAGCGGTATTAGCCTTCCCGCACGGGCGGCAATAGTTGCATGCTTTCCAGAATCAATTTACCTAATTTTGATTGCATTTGTTGGTTCGAAGGGAAATGTGCTGAAGTTAAATCCAGATTTCTGTTCCGTAAGTAAGATTCGAATTTAGTAAACTGAACTTTAAAATATTCCCGGGTCAGGTCTTTTCTATTTTGTCCTTCTTGATAGATCTGAGGAAAGGCACTTAAAATAGCTCCATAGCCCATAGTTTTGGACAAAATAAAACGCTCTGAATCATTCCATTCATTAAGGAAGACATCCCTAACACCACTGAACAGATTAAGAATAATTTTGTAGATAACCTCATCATTCTTATCTATAAAATAGTCTCTTAATGGTAATGATGGATCTCTTTCTAATTCTCGATTTGCCTTTATGTCTAGCAAATCTTTCATTGCGTTTTTGGTAATTAAAGGCAATAAATATCTAATAAAACTTCCCTGTGACAATGAAGCGTAATTAGACTCTTTTGGGCCTAGCATTTTTAATCTAGCATAAAAAGGTGATTGATTATCAGTATTAAGCAGTCGCGCTATTTCATGACATATTTTTTGTGGACTTCTTTTTTCGCTTAACTCAAAGAGATCATAAATAAGCGACATTGGAACCTTGGTTTGTTTACTGTTAATGATGGAAAAAACGTAGGCCTTTTCTTCTTCGGTCAAATCGAACATAAATACTACAGGAAGATTAAATTTATCAATATTCTTCGATGCGGATAGACCTTTTATACGGTGCTGTCCATCAATTATCTCTCCTAGAATATCTCCATCTTCAAACTCAATATATTGCCCATCAAATTGATATCTGGCATCCGAATTCACGGCAATAATGATAGAAGTAGGGAAGGTAGCATCCGGATCAGAACAATATTCGCTAATCTCCTTAATACGAGGTTGAGAATTTTCTCGTTGAACGCCTCCAAGAGAAATGCCTTTGTTAGCGTCAAACTTTCTCACTTTAACTTCGGAAATAGAGAATATTGTTTTGGCTGGTAGCACTCCTAAGTAAAAAATTCCTATTGGTTGCTGAACCTCAAGAAGAGGAATTCTTGTCATAGCTTGTTCCCCCTTCCATCAGACCCTTGTGTTCGCGATCTATCTAGCATGGACTTTAATCTAGAGTCATTTAACTCTTTGTACGTTTCAGGATCAATGTGAAGATAATCTAAACAAAATAAATAAACGGACAACAATATGCCAGATATGTATAACAATAATTGGACTAAATCCGCCCTAAAATTATGAATAGTTCCTGACGGGTTAGCCACAAAGAATATAACCATTGTTATGAATATAACGAAGGCTAGCAGATGAGATCCAAGGCGGATATCCACAAAGTCAATCTCTTCTCTTAAAGCGATACGTAAAAAGAAAGGGAAAAAACTTGCCCCTAATAGCGCAATCGCAAATGTATAGAAATTTCCATTTGCTAGATTTAAACCAAACTCTGTTCCTATAGTGTCAGATTTCCATGATAAGGCGATTGATGTAAGAATTCCAAACTGACCGAAAATAATGCAAAAGATAAACCAGGACCAGAAAACGCATGGAATGTCTTTAATGATCATAAATGGTTTTAAATATTTGCGCATCTTGCATACCTACATAGCTGTTGGCAATTTCCTTATAATCCCATGATTCCTGTTTTCTCTTTTTTCTTTATCCACTACGAATGTTTTAGGAGCCTTCAGACCAATTAAAAGTAGTGGAACAGTTAACAAGCTATTCATCGGACGTAAATATCTTATTGCTTTCTCAAATGTTCCAACGGCCCCATCAAAAGCTCCAGCCTCTTTAAGACCTTGTGTAGCAAGAATGATAACTCCTATCTTGGTCTGGATAGCTTTTCTGACATGATTCAGCTCGCTTGCAAGCACCGGCTTTGTCAAATTCCATGCCAATGCCTCACCATGGTTAAAAGATACTTCAATAGAAATATCCTTCTTTGCGAAATCAAGCCTCCAGATGGTTTCACGTGTTGTAGCATACTCTGGGTCCTGGAATATAAAAGCTTGCCTAGCCCAACCTTGTTCTACTAATTTTCTGTCGATTAGATTGTTTATTGCTGCAGATAAGCTCATAGAGTTATTGGCATTAGGGAACTCTTTAATTAAATCATCGTCACTTATCCCCAACAACGCCTGCTGTAACTCTGCCCATTGATTTGGATAACCGTTTTTAAGGAGGTCTTCCCCGTATCTATGCGAGTGGACTTCGAAATCCATAAAAAACTCCTAGCAAAAAAGGATTAATCGCTAGGAGTATAACATACAGGGAAAAAATAAATTACAAAAATCTAATCACTGGCCAATTTAATGTTTTCAACTAACTGATATGCTAAACCTTCAACGATGCCTACAACCAAAGCGTTCCCCATAAAAAAAGCTCGTTTTATATCCGTAATACCTTCAGCTTTTGTATGGTTATCCGAGAACATATTAAGGCGTTCTAATTCTACAGGCACTAGCCTTCTAAGACGCCCAGACTTAGTTCTGACTACGTGTTTAAAACGAGAGGGCGCACTACCACCTTCTCCAGTTATAATCGTCCTAGAAGGTCTATCTAGTGCATCTGGGAATACCATTGGACCTTCAGAATAATTATAAACATGCCCTGAACTGGATTCTCGTGGCTCTTTCTTTGCGCCTTTAAGATATTCCCATTTTTTCAAGTCATTCTTATTAATAAAAAATTCTTCCGGAATCTCCTTCTCGTTGAGCAGAATATCCCCTAAACAAATATGCTTTCCTTTATATTGGGGAGTTGTCTTAATCGTGAACACCTTCCTATCAATCATAATGCCCGCATTCTCGAAAGGTCCTTTATTCTCGTCACCTGCAAAATCATCTGATACGCTTCCAAGGTCGCCATCAATCTTTAAGAACTCACTGAAAATTGGTTTATCTTTCTTTCCTTCCTTTACTGGGAAGGCCTTTGCAATAACCCCTTCTTCTAAAACCCAATACGCAGGATGCTCGAGAGCTTTAATCTTCTTATAAATATCAGTTCCTTGTTTATACCCTAAAATAAACACTCTTCGTCGACGTTGTGGCATTCCATAATCAGCAGCGTTAATCACTCGCCATTCAAGTATGTAACCAAGGTCCGATAAGGACGCCAACATGATCGCAAAATCCCTGCCTCTTTGTTTAGCTGGGGATTTCAATAAACGATCCACATTCTCAAGCAAAAGATATGAAGGCGCTTTAGTTCCTTTTTCTTTGATAATCCGATATATTTGCCACCAAAGAACACCTTTCTTCCCAATCAATCCATCTGCGCTATTTAATGTCCTTGCTACAGAATAGTCCTGACACGGAAATCCGCCAACAAGCATGTCATGCAAAGGGATATCTTTAGCTGATACCTTAGAAATATCCACATTGGAAGCATTCTTATCATTCTTAAATCTCTTTTTATACAAATTAAAAGCGTGCTGTTCGGAAGTCGAAGGCTCCCATTGATTCGCCCAAACAATCTCAAAATTATTTTTCTGTTTAGTATTGCATTTCTCTAAACCTAGACGGAAACCGCCAACACCAGCAAACAATTCAATGACTTTAATTACTTTTTTTGACATATTCTCTCTTTAGAAGGACCTTGCTTATTTTATTAACGATTTTTTCTACATTCTTCTTAATCTGACATTCCCAGAACACTAAAACTTTCCATCCACTTTTCTTAAGAATATACTCTTTTCTTGCATCTCGATCAACGTTATTCTTAAATTTCTCATTCCAAAAACTAGAGTGGCTCTTAGGATTGGATAACTTACAATGCGGGCAACGATGCCAAAAACATCCATGAACAAAAATGGCGACTTTCTTACCAACAAATGTAATATCAGGGCGTCCAGCGATGCTCTTGTAATGAAGACGATACCCTCTAACTCTCTTTACGCCCAAAGCTCTTCTTAGATCTAACTCTGGCTTTGTATCTTTCGCTCGGATACGGCTCATTATCCTTGAAGTTCTCTTGTCTTTTGGTATTGGAGATCTACCGTCGCGGATATACATTTCAGAATAATTATAACTTATTATATTTCGTATGCCTGCCCTTAGATTTCTCTACAGAATATTTCTTCGCATTCTTCTTCATCTTCTGAACGATCGCCTTAGGGATATCTATTTGAAGATTGTCCGCTAATTTGAATAAAGAGATCGCTACATCAGCCAACTCATCGGAAAATTCATCCTTGGTTTCTTTCCCTTATTCTTCATCTTCCTTAAAGAACTCCCTGTTCCAATCTTTATACTCCCATATAATGAGTCTACAATCAGACCGACAAGTAATGAAGTTAAATTATAAATGTGGATTTGAATTAATTCAATCTTTGCGCGCATTCCAGGATCAATTTGACATCTAATCAACTGCTCCAATACAGCTTTCGCTCACAACCTGAGATGTAAATCTATACAATAGAAGACATTGAAATAATCTGATCTGCTGTTAGCTGTTCTTGCTTTTTCTCATACGACCGATTAATGTCCAGCCTCTGCAAAAGAATATCCACGGCGCGTTGCTTATGTGATTGGGAGAGGTGCGAATACCTGATAGTCATCGCCATAGACTTATGGCCCAGCAACTCTCTAACAGTATTGATATCAATCCCGCTCATGACCAAGTGGGACGCAAAACTATGTCTTAAATCATGAAATTTGAAATTAGTTATGCCTGACAACCTTAATGCCTTGAACCAGGGCTTTCTAATATCTTTTATCTTCTCTCCGTTAGAATGAACAAAAACGTAAGAACTTCTGGGGTTCTTGCGAACATCTATCAATACATTCTTAACCTGTTCATTCATATAGACCTCACGTTTCTCTTTATTCTTAGTCTTGTATAAATGAATAATGCCCCTTTGAAAGTCAATATCCTGCCACTTAAGATTTAATATTTCTCCACATCGCATACCTGTATTGATAGCTAGTATAACAATCGGTCTTAAGTGTCTTTCACAATTAGAAATCAAGATTTTGATTTCTTCCTTCTCAAGATATCGTAACCGACCAGGCCCTTCGTTAAGCATCTTGATACCCTTGAGTGGATTCTCCCCATGATATTTCTTCCAAGCGATTGCCTTATTAAACATGGTTCTTAACATCGCCAGGGATCGATTAACTGTCGCTGGTTTCACTTCTTTCATTCTTTGCCTTTTCAACTGTTCAGCCGCAACCGCGTCAATTTCATGCAAATATTTACCCTTAAAGTAACCTTTAAGGTATTCCGCTTGAGATCGAGCATATTTCATACCCGCATGGTTTACTTTACAATGCAAATCAAGATACAATTCCGCAAATTCATCAAACCTTATTTTTTCGTCTTTCTTTTTATCAAGGAATTTATTCTCCGCAATCTCCGTCTTTACCTTTGCCAATGCGGCTTCAGCCAATGCTTTTTTGGGACCAACTAAATTTCGATAACGTCGGCCATTGGCATAATAGTCGATGCCGTAAACTAGCTGTCCCTTTTGATCTAGCTTTTTAAAGAGGCCCATTGTTTCACGATCCGAGTTTGATTGATGTCTTCTTGTTTGTTCTGTTCAATCCATTCATCGATCCGGCAACGATCAAATCGAATAGCACCGTTTATTTTCACATAGGGCATTACTCGGCGCTTGATCCAGGCCCTGATCGTGTTAACTTTGAGCCCCAAATATTCTGCTACTTCTTCAACATTCATAAGTCTTTTTTGAAATACTCCCGTTGACATTATTAATTTATCGCTTTCCTCCGCCATGTACGCGGGAAAATGGTTAATTTAGTTAATTTAAGAATCCCTAATTTTTTATATAAATAATCCCCTATTGCTTTAGTAATAATAAACTCACCAAATTAACCCTGATCCTTATGCTTGAAGACATAGTAGCGTCGATTACCCCCTTTCACGTCGGTGCTAACGTCAAAAAACTGCCTCAAATTGGGCAATATATTGTTAAGTCGTTTTGCAAGACCGCGGGGCGTGGGATATGTCCATTTTATGTCCTTTAAGAACGCCAAATTGGCCAATTCACTGTGCAGTTGTAGTGCGAGCAGTCGACGGCCACTATTACCTTTCTTATCAAGCCACAGTTCAAGAAGATGGAATAGGGGGTCGTCCTGTAGAACAAAAAGACTCTGTCCCATGGAAAGGGTATCCATGATCCTCTTGAAAGTCTTGGGTTTGCCAAAATGGGCAGCTATGTTAGCCCCCAATTGATTAAAGTCGGCAAGCCTGCTGGACGATCGCCGGATCTCATAATGTCGCTTAAAATTACCCACCATGGCATTGAGGTCGTTAAGCATAGAGGTCCATAATCTGTCTCTGGATGTCAGTATTTTTCTGTCTAATTCCTCATCAGAAATGAAGTCCTCGATCCGTGCTACTGGAAAGAACAACATGCGGTCGGCGACATCGTCGCGGTTGAACCTTGGCGTCCTTGATGTTAGACAAATGAAGACATCAACCGTGTAGGTAACCAAGCTATTTGTCGTATAAAGATCCCTTAGAGAGACCCCCGCTCCGGTAGCCAAAGCCGCCAAGTGGTCGTTTAGCCAATCTACCGGATCATCGACATTGTCAAGACCGACAAAAAACTGGTCCGTGACCAGCGCGAGAAAGGCGTCCTCTTTCTTTTTGGACAATGTGTGTAATCTGACCTTGGCGCCAAAAAGAAGCCGCATGACAAATCGAATGGCTGTAGATTTCCCAGCCCCCTTCTCACCAACGTAGGCAACCAGAGGTCTAGATAAAAGCAAATCCTTGAAGAATAGGGAATAAATATAAATCTTCCAAAGAATTCTGAAATCTTTAACCGTGAGTCCGCACATGCCCGTGGCATCAAAATTGATTGGTCTGATGAGAAGACGCTCCATCAAGCTGGAATCAGATTTTTTGCCAAGATAGGTATACGGCTCCCAAAGATCCGAATCTTTGAAAAGAACTCCATCCGTGCCATTCGGTACCAAAGTCACCTCCTGACCGTTTAATAGATAGACGCCGCCAGCAAAATTGGAGATATAAAGCTTATGATTGCTGCGGTCGTAATAACAAAACTTCTTTATCTCTGTTTCAACACCGCGTTGTACTGCTTCGACCGTCAATTGCTCCACAAGATACTCCCAGACTGGTTCGGAAGCATTAATGCCATATCTTTCGTTTACAAACGACCGAAAGCAAACATCGTTCTTAAATGAATACACACGAAAATCTTCCCTGGAAAAATAATAGGGCTCTAATGATGTCTTCAAAAAAGAACCGTTCTGGTTGAAATCGGCAATTACTGCTTGCGATACTTGAGCATTCTTCTCAAAGGTCGCAGCTTTTTGACGTCTAATGTCAGAGATCCTGGTTTTCATGGCCAGGCGCGCGCCGCAATCTTCGGCGGCCTCAATCAATTTATTGAAAGCGGCCTTACCATGTTTGACCAAAAACTCATCCAACTGGATGCCAGGGGGAAGATTGATAATTTTCACTATAAGCTCCTCTCCAAGATAGCTAACGCCAATTTGCGCTCGGCGAAATAAACTTCGCGCTTAAAGTATTTGTCACCATCAAAGGCTACACTCGATATGCGCCCGATTAGATTAATAAGATCGAAATCAGGCAAAAGCTTACCATCCTGGAAACCTCCGTAGATTCCAGCAACCCCAATAGCCATGTAGCCATCTTGAACCATCTTAAGTGCTTTCTTTTCCCCCTCCACAAAATATAAGGGAACGCTGACATCCCCAAGCACACGCCAAACCTCTTCGACGATATATAAACGATTCCCAGCACCCTTGCGAGATAAATACCGAACAGGGGTCTGTTTTTTATTGTAGATCCCCGTATGCTCTTTGGCCTTGGCGTTAATTGGTACATCTAATCGGACCCTGCTGAAATTATCGTCCAATTGGGATTCGCTTTTATAATAAGGTATGTTCAAACCGCCGCCTGTGACATTCCAGCCGTAAGTTTCTTTAATATATCGCGCGGACACACTTCGCAGGCCGTGGGCCGCAGCAAACTTTGGGTCTATCCCCGATTCCGCCAATTGCTTAAGATGCTGCGGTTCAAAAAGTTCACCTTCCTTAATTTCTCTAGTCTGTTGCTGCCGTTTTACAATGATGATTTTCATATTCCCCCCTTTTTGGTTAAATAAAAAGACTTCTGTCCATTTCTGAACAGAAGTCTACCACTTAAAAAAATTCTGACTATTACAGCACGTTGAGATTAGCTGTTATTTTTTTATATACTTCTTGTAACGATCTTTAGCTATATTTTTGTGGTCATAATTCATCATCTCAATTTTCTCATCTTTTATCGGGTCGCCATACTCATCCACCGGCTGCAGGTTATCAAAAATAAGTTTGTCGCGATAAAATTTCTTATATCTAACAAGATGCTTTCCTTTTAGATTATACCCCTCCTGTGCCGACTCAACTTGAGGCCATACTTTCAAAAGATCCTGTTTTTGCGTATCACCAAATACCTCTATCAACACTCGCTTTTCTCCCCTGTCATCATATACTCTAACGCAGCACCTGCAAAGGTGGCCAGATATGCTACAAAACTTGTTTTCAATAATATATTGTGTTAGAAATTCTCTAAATCTTTCGGGAAGTTCAAATTTGTCCAGAATCATCTTTACCTTATTCTGTAACAATTCTTTCCTGCTTTTTCTTCTTATGCGCAATGTTCTTAAGTAAGCATCATTAAACTGGAGGGCTGCTAATAGCTCAAAATTTTTCTCGATATTCTTTATGCCGAAGGCAGGAATTCTAAACTCGCTTCTTATGTCCATTATCGCCTTATGAAATTGAGGATTCTTAATAAGGTATTCCAATTTATTATGAAATTTGCGGGCTGAGTCAATATCTGCTTTACTCAATGGTAGACGGGTTTCTATTAGTTTCATTCCGGCCTCCTTGGGTATCTATTTAAGAAGATTCTAATCTAAAAACTTAATATTTCAAAGTTTCTTTGAATAGTAGAGGGGCTTTGAAACTAGATTTTGTAGGCTTTTAATACAAGGTTAAACGGGGCATGAATACTAGGTTTAGCTGGTTTATACGCTAACATTAGCTAGCATAAAACGCTGACTTCCACTGATATTGGACAACACGGTTATTTAGTTACTCTTGATAAAAATTTTTAATAATCTCGCGCGCTGCTTTCTTTATCGTATTAATCTTAGGATCATTTGTCTCGCCACTCTCCCACTGTTTCAGAGTAATTAATATTTCCCTGGGTTTGCCGCTAATCTGGGGAGCTACAATGCCGGCTTGCTCCATTATTTCCATTAAGATAGACGATTGATAATAACTAATCCTAAGACCTTCCCGGAGAACGGAAACCTCCGCCTGATTGGATTCCAATACCGCTTGAACCGCCTGCTCGAATACTTTATTTCTATCAATATCAGCCATTAGCCCCTCCTGCTTATAAAGCTAACCCACTAAATCGTTGTTGTTTAACACCCCGCCCCAACATTATGTCGCTACGGGAAAGAATCGCATACATTATTTCTCTGCTATCAAAGAAAAAATAGGATCAGAACTGCTCCCCCAGCTCATCCATTGGGAAAGATCGCGTTTGGGGTCTATAAATTCGTCTTTAGCTATCAGATTAAGATCTTCTGGAGAGAGACCTCTCGTCTCCCAACACTTCTTTTTCTCGGCATTAGTAACAGTTAAATAGATCTGCCATATTTTCTTTTGCCCATGCAGTTGGGTAAATATATCGAACAGTTTCTTGCGAGGAATGACAATATATTGTTCTTCCTTGTTATAAATGCTTACCAAAATGAATACCCACAAATCTGCCTCTGATTTTCTAAGCTTATCGGCACGTATAGACCACCAGCCAAAGGCCTTCAGATTTTGCCTCAAAAATGCCGTTGTATTGCTCGGAAGAAAATCTTTGGAGAACTTTATTTGAAGAGACGCTGTCTTTCTGTTCGTCTTGTCAGTAACCAACAGATCAACGCCAGTATCTTTGGAAGGAATCCAGACTTTCAGATTCTTGAATTTAGCCTCAATGTGCGCAGCAGCTAGGTAC
>CAZFNI010000010.1:64658-69413 GCA_964520655.1 uncultured Planctomycetales bacterium | reverse complement strand
AATAAATATTGCTACCTATAGGTAGTCGACCAATAAGTAGCACCTCCATATAATCCGCATATGGCTAAGATAAATAAACAGATTGGCGATCGAATCAGAAAATACCGTATTAAGAAAGGCCTAAGCCAAGAACAGCTTGCTCACGAAGCCGACTTGCATCGTGCTTACATCGGACAAATTGAGCGGGGTGAAAAAAATATTGGAGTACAGAATCTGGAAATAATTGCCGAAGCACTTAATATTAAGCTTACCAAACTTCTCGAAGATTAATCCCTGTTAATATACAGCCCCTCATTTTCATCTTCTTCCGTATTATCCTCATGGTTGGACACCCACCACACTAATGAAATTGTTTGATTAAATCTGTTACTCAAGACTTGGCTATGTTCTAGACATGTATAGTCACAACAATTGAGTTCTGGGGCCCAGGCCACATTCTGGACCTTACCTTTCTCCTCGCCATTATTTATTAATATACCGTCAACATTAAAAAAGGACATGGCGTGAGAAAGCTTATTTAACGGCATCTTGGGTACTAAAGAAATATTTTTTCTCCTCAAGCCTTCTGAAGAAAAGAAATATTTAATCTTTCCCGCTTCCGAAACGATAATAGCGCATAGCTCTGGCGAAAATTTACAATAGGCCAGGGCACTGCTCGTGAAGGATGTTTGACACTTTTCTGCTATACCCTTAATGGTATCCAAACTAATTTTCTGGGAGGTCACTATCTTTGAAACTAATTCACGGGGCATTAAAAGCTCAGAAGCAAACTCATCCGCTTCCCTTTCCTCTTGTTTCTTTGTAATAGGGAATCCCAAATTTTCTCGATACTCCTTATACTCTGCATCAGTATGATGGGGAATGCGCGCATGTCCCAATTCATGGGCGATGGTAAAATTCTTCCTTCCGCTATCCATCGATTTATTAATAATGATCGCCTTCACATTCCTCATAAAACATCCGTCGAATCCCGATAGATTTTCTTCGACTACATGAAGACCGATTCTTTCTGCGATCAACCTTGGATCAATAGGCAAAGAGTTGATTTTTAACTCATTTAATAAAACCGTGGCATAGATTTCACACTTTTTCGAATAAATAGCATTAGCCATCTTTATTGCCCTTTAATCTTTTGTAGACATTCATCAAAATATCTTGATCCTCTTTGTTCAGCCCCTTTAGATTTCTAAAAAGAACCAGCTCATCACTTAACTCCTGCAGTTCTTTGCTTTTACCCGATGCCAAAAAATCTAGTGGCACACCAAGTTCTTCGCTCAATTTTCGTAGTGAATCTAAATTTGGCTCACGATCTCCACTTTCAAATTGGCTAATTGCGGCTGGTGTTAAATTGGTCTTTCTAGCCAAGTCTGCTTGTGTCCACCTCTTTGCTTCTCTAGCTTCTTTTAGTCTTGTCTTAAAATCTGACATATACTTCCTTTCTTATTTTTCTTGACACAAGAATTATCTTTGTGTTAACATCAATTAACAATATGGACTTAGGCCCAAAAGGAGGGGATGCTTTTAATAGGGCCAATTTTTTTACGCCATTAATTAACAGTATGATAACTATCATTAACGTTTCGGTCAATACATTTAATCGTAAAGAAGGACGACTATGACAAAAGAAAAAAATAACGAGCCGATCGTGGCCTATATTTACCGGCCTTACCGGAGAAATCCAAAAACGGGAGCAATAATGTGGGCACGGGATTATGGTCGCAAAGCCTGGAAAATACCCGTTCTAAGCAAGAAAAGTTTTAAGAACAACTAACACTAGAGCCTAAGCATTACGCTTAAGTTATGGCTTTGAAAGGAGGTGTTAATTACCATGGGCACTAAACAAAATCGTCCTGGAACCAAGGCTGAGGTTTCGGGACAATACAAAGTCGCTACCGCTAGCGGTAAAGTTGCTGGTTCGGAGTACACCATAGCAAAGGGAGATACATTCCCGGCCACTCCTCGACCTGGTCAGTCTTTTCGTCTAGTAGACAGATCCAAGCATAAATAAAGAATAAAGAGGGCTGCCACTAACCCAGCCCTCCTTATTTACCCCAAGTGTCCAAAAAATGACTACCAAAGAAACAAAAAAGTACCAGTGGATACTTATCTATACCCACAAATAAAATAGTCGAAATATTATAAGTTATTAGATTCAAACATTTTGAATAGAGATGAGATGGTGGGCGGTGAAGGAATTGAACCCTCAGCCTATTGAATGTAAGTCAATTGCTCTAACCAATTGAGCTAACCGCCCTTTAAGTGCTGCCTAGTTTACTATTAAATCGGCTGTACGTAAAGTAAATGATCAGGCCGATGATAAGCCATATGACCAGCCGCAACCAGGTCTCGCCGTCTAATGAGGCCATCATCGACAGGCACACCAGTATCCCAAGGAATGGAAACAGCGGCGAGAACGGAACGCGGTAAGGTCTTGGCAATAACGGCTGAGTCTGGCGCAGCACCATCACCCCGGCGCAGACAATGATGAATGCCAGCAAAGTCCCGATCGAGGTCATGTTGCCCAGCGTCGATATCGGGAATATCCCTGCCGTCACGCTGACAAACACCATGAACAGAAGATTAGAGCGCCACGGCGTACGCCATTTCGGGTGAATATCGCAGAACATCTTTGGCAGCAGACCATCGCGGGCCATGGAAAAGAAAATACGCGACTGACCCAGCAGCATCACAAGAATAACAGAGGTAAACCCGGCGATGATCCCTAATTTGATCATCATCTGCAGCCACGGGTATGGCGTCAAATTGATCGCTGTGGCCACCGGGGCGGCGTCGCCGCGCATATCTTTATAATTGACCATGCCGGTCAACACGAAGGCGAACGCTAAATACAGGATAGTACAGATGACCAAAGACCCTAGAATACCGATAGGGACATCGCGTTGCGGCCTTTTACTTTCCTGGGCCGTGGTTGAGACCGTGTCAAAACCGATGTAGGCAAAGAAAATGATCCCGGCCGCGCGCATGATGCCGCTGATACCGAACTCCCCGAACTTTCCTGTATTCTCCGGAACAAACGGCACATAATTCGACGGATCGATATAGTTGATGCCGACCGCGACAAAGATCAAAACGACCGCAAGCTTGATGACCACAATGGTTGAATTGACCCAGGCGCTTTCCTTGATCCCGATCATGAGTAAAAGCGAAATGAGGACAATGATGAACATCGCCGGCACATTAAGGATCCCGTGCGCAACTGTCCCGTCAGAAAGTGTGTATGTGTCAAACGGGCAGGTAGTCAATGCCGGCGGTAAATGGATATTGATCGAATTTAAAAAAGACCCGACATAGCGCGACCAACTGACCGCGACCATGCTTGCCGCGACCGCGTATTCCAGCACCAGGTCCCAGCCGATGATCCAGGCAACAAACTCCCCCATGGTGGCATAGGCATAGGTGTACGCGCTGCCGGCCACCGGGATCATGGAGGCAAGCTCGCTGTAGCACATGCCGGCAAAAGCGCACCCGATCGCCGCGATGATAAATGAAAGAACAACCGCAGGCCCGGCATTCTCCGCTGCCGCGATCCCTGTCAGGGAAAATAGTCCCGCGCCAATGATGGCCCCGATCCCCAGCGAGATCAAACTTATAGGCCCCAAGGAACGATTGAGGGTATGCTCGCCGGAAGTTGAGGCATCAATGATCTGATCAATAGGCTTTTTGACAAAAAGCTTCATCCGATCTCCTCCAGGATTTTGACGGCCGCTGCCTTTGGGTCTTTCTGAGCAACGATCGGCCTGCCCACCACAAGATAATCACTGCCGGACTCAAGGGCGATCTTTGGTGTTGCCACGCGTTTCTGGTCGCCCACATCCGCACCCGCGGGACGAATGCCCGGGGTGACGATGATAAAATCCTTGCCCATGACCTGGCGTACCATGGCCGCTTCCTCGACGGAGGCGACAATGCCGTCCAAACCGCTGTCACGGGCCAGTTGGGCGCGCTCGAGCACAATGCGATCCGTGTCATTCGTTCGCGCTGTGCTGGTCAACACGGTGACCCCGACGATCAACGGGCGAGATACCCCGAGCAAAGCCGCTTCTTCCCTGGCTGCTTTTGCCGCTTCCGCTAACATCTCGCCGCCGCCCTGGGTGTGCACCGTCAACATGAACAGCGGCGCAAAGCCTTTGTCCCCGTTGGGAGCAACACTTAAATGCACCGCGCTCTTGACCGCGCTGGCCACTGTGTTGGGAATATCATGGAATTTCAGATCGAGAAAGACTTTCTTGCCCTTGGCCTGAGCATAGCGCGTGACAAAAGGGCCGTAGGCCGTAAATAACTGGGAACCGATCTTAAAAATATCGACGCTGTCGGCAAGCGCATCAACTAATGCCTGGGCTTTTTCGAAATTCTCAACGTCTAAGGCAACAATCAGCGGGTTCTTTTTCATTTCTGTATGCATCCGATCAATTCTTTAATATCCGTGATCTTGTTTTCTTTCATGTAGGCCTCAATGCCCTCGAGCACTTCCAGCGGCGCGCGGGGGTTGATGAAATTCATGGTCCCCACCGCGACCATCGAGGCGCCGGCAATGATGAATTCCAGCGCGTCATTGGCAGAGGCGATGCCGCCCATACCGATGATCGGCACTTTCACGCGGTTATAGACCTTATTGACCATGGCCACCGCGATCGGGCGTATCGCCGGACCGGAAAGCCCGCCGGTATAATTACCGATGCGCGAACGGCGCGTTCTAGTGTCGATCGCCATGGCGGTGAATGTATTGACCAGGCT
>CAZFNI010000010.1:0-64558 GCA_964520655.1 uncultured Planctomycetales bacterium | reverse complement strand
CTGACAACCAGCGGCACACCGGTCTTTTTTAGTGAAGGCAATTTCTCTTTAATGAACCCGTCGATGCCGGGATTCTCGATCCCGATCGCATTGATCATCCCTGACGGAGTTTCTACAATGCGCACTGGTCTATTGCCTGTCTGGGCTTTTAACGTCACTGTTTTAGGGACAATGGCCCCCAGGCGTTTAACCTCTTCCAGATCAAAATACCGCTCGGCATGGCCGAAGGTGCCGGAGGCGACCGTGACCGGATTCTTGAAAATCGCGCTGCCTATGCGGATGGAAATATTCATCAGTGGAACTTGACCTCGTCTAAAGGAAACGCCGGCCCGTCGTAGCAGACCGTCTTGAAACCTTTGGTTGTTTCGATCGAACATCCCAGGCACGCGCCCAGGCCGCAGGCCATGATCTCTTCACAGGCCGCCTGTCCTTTTAATTGATGCGTTGCGGCAAAGTCCTGCACCGCCTTCATCATCGGGTTTGGTCCGCAGGTGTACACGAACGTTGTTTGGGGATCCAGCTTGATCTTATCGAACAAACCACTGACTCTTCCCTTAAACCCTACGGAACCGTCATCGGTCGCGATATGCACGGTCACACCATTATCCTTGAATTCTTTTAACGGATAAACGTGGGCGCGGGAGCGTCCGCCGTAAATAAGGACCAGCTGA
The DNA here is from genome assembly GCA_964520655.1 of uncultured Planctomycetales bacterium. Classification (GTDB taxonomy): domain Bacteria; phylum Omnitrophota; class Gorgyraeia; order Zapsychrales; family Fredricksoniimonadaceae; genus JACQQW01. The sequence goes on along the minus strand of CAZFNI010000010.1, from coordinate 63,887 downwards.
TATTTCAATGGTTTAAGCTCATCCGAGAGGATGAGCATGGGGGCTACACCGATGCCGCCAGCGACCATGACCACCTGCTTGGTCCCCTTTGGAGGCATCACAAAACCTTTGCCTAGCGGCCCCAGCACATCGAGCGTATCGCCTTTTGTCTTGGCCGCAAGAAGTTTTGTCCCCGGGCCTTTGACATCATAGAATATTTCCACATGTTTCTGGGCACGATAAACAGAGAACGGCCGGCGGAAGAATGGCTCAAGCCCCTTCTCATTGGTGCGGATGTGAACGAACTGTCCAGGTTTGACCTCGCGGACCAAAGGAGGCGCGTCAAAGACCAGCCGCCAATACTGCGGACATAATTGCTCGTTGCTGACAACCTTATAGATATTCTGGATCTTTTCCATATGGACAGGGTCTAGTATAACAAATTACTTTTGGCATTTCCTGCAATAAAATGTACTTCTTCCACCAAGAACAACACGCACGATCGGCGTCTGGCAAACCATGCAAGGCTGACCTTCCCGGGCATACACACGGATCGCCTTGGTGAAATCCCCCTTTTGTCCCCGGCCGTCGCGGTAATTGCGCATGGATGATCCGCGCAGATCGATCGCTTCCTGCAGCACCTCCCGCGTTCTTTCAAGCAGCAGTTGGACCTCCGTTTTCTTGACCTTTGCCGACGAACGCTGCGGATCAATGCCGCAGCGGAACAGGATCTCGCTGGCATAAATATTACCAATACCGGCGACAAACACATGGTCCAATAAGACCGTCTTGATCGCGCGCGTCGTCCGACTTAAATACTCCGTGACATAATCCGCATTAAACGCGCCCCCAAAGGGTTCAGGCCCAAGTTTTCTTAGATGAGGGACCTGCGCCAAGTCGCCCACAACGCGCAGCTGCCCGAACACGCGCTGGTCATTGTACACCAATGTTCTTTTATCCAGCTTGAACACCAGCCGAGTATGTTTCTCAATTGCGCCGTCGACAACCAGCTGCCCGGTCATCATGACCTGGACGACGAGAAATTCCCGTCCGCTTAAATCGATGATCAGCGCTTTCCCCCGCCGCTCGATACGCTGTATTATTTTTCCTTTTAATCGGCGGATAAAATCATTTTCCGGCTGGCGCAGCACTCGGGCGTCTTTGACGTCAACCGATATGATACGCGTTCGTAAAAGACAGCGCGACAAGTCTTTGCGGATAGTCTCAACTTCAGGGAGCTCAGGCATGGTGCAGTTTTTTGATGATCTTCTTTATTTTTTCCTGCGCTTCTTCCACATTCTTAACGCTGATCATCCCCTCCAAATTCCAATTCCCCAGGTCAATGACCGGACGGCCGTAGACCAGCGCATAGCAGATCTCGGAATTCGTGCCGTAACTACCGGGCAGCGCGACCACGATATCCGCCGAGCAAGCGACGATCGTGTTACGGGCATAGCCGATCGACGTCGGTAAGGCAATGTCAATGAACGGATTGGCATCATCCTTGTCTTTACCCGGGAGAATGCCGATCGTCAGGCCGCCGGCTTTCTTGGCCCCTTCGGCAGCTGCTTCCATGGCCCCGCCTAAGCCGCCGCAGACTAAAACACAGTCTAAAGAGGCGATCATCGCACCAACCTTCATGGCCAATTCTTCCACCCTGGTGCTGATCGAGCTCCCACCAATGACGGATATGGATATTTTTTGTTTTCTCATGAGCTTTCCTTGAATTTAAACGCGCCCGGCGGGATTCGAACCTGCATCAGCAGCTCCGGAGGCTGCTGCCTTATCCATTAGGCCACGGGCGCAAAATGAGCCTTCTACGTTCTTTCTGCGGGGGGCTCATTTTCCATTAGGGGAACCTACGGTTCCCCTTCTGGCGTCACGACATCACTTCGTTCTGTCCTGACTGTCAAACCCCTCCTACCATAATTTCCGCTACCCTTAAGGAGAAACAATCTTTCCCCTTAATAATCCCCTTTTAGCTGCTTCGCAGCTAATCGCAACCTTCTGCAAGTCTAAAACTCTTATTTCTTATAGACGACTTTCCCCGCGCAAATGGTTGTGCTGACTTCTCCCGTCAGCGTCCAACCGATGAAGGGGGAATTCTTGGATTTCGAAGCAAACCCTTCTTTAGTGACTTTCCATTCTTTATCATCGTCAATGATCACGATATCCGCGTCAAACCCTTCTTTGATCACCCCTTTAGTCGACAATCCCGTGATCCGTGCCGGCGCGGCCGACATCCTGTCCACTAATTTGGGCAGATCAATGAATCCCGGCTTGACCAGTTCTTTAATGGTCAACCCTAATGATGTTTCCAAACCGATCAATCCAAAAGGCGCCCCGTCAAACCCAACCTCTTTATCTTCATTCGTATGCGGCGCGTGGTCGGTGACAATGCAGTCAATGGTCCCGTCGGCGATCGCTTCTTTAATAGCATCCACATCCGCTTGAGTGCGCAGCGGCGGATTAACCTTTGTCGATGTATCAAAGCTCGCGCAAGCCTCATCGGTCAAGGCAAAATGGTGCGGGCAGGCCTCCGCCGTCACTTTAATGCCCTGTTTCTTGGCCTGACGTATCAATTCAATGGAGCGCTTTAAGGACATGTGCGCCAGATGCACGCGGGCATCCAAATAATGGGCGATCTCAATGTCGCGCGCGACCGTGACGGTCTCGGCGATGCCCGGGTCGCCTTTTAAGCCGATCCTGGTCGACACCGCGCCTTCATTCATCACCCCGCCGCCGGTCAACAGCGGATCCTGGCAGTGTTCTATGATCAACAGATCCAGCATCTTGGCATATTCCATCCCCAGACGGAACAACCGGCTGTTTAAGACCGACTTACCATCATCGGAGAGCGCCAGACAGCCCGCGTTCTTTAATTCCGACATATCGGTCAGCTCGCCGTCATTCTGTCCCTTGGTGATCGCCCCGATCGGATAAACGTTGCACAACCCGACGCGTTTGGCCTCGCGGATGATGAATTCCACGACCATGGCATTATCAGTGACTGGGGTAGTATTAGGCATACAAAAGATCGAGGTGAAACCGCCTTTGACCGCGGCTTTTGAACCGGTCTCAATGGTTTCTTTATCTTCCCGTCCAGGCTGGCGCAAATGCACATGGATGTCGATCAAGCCCGGCATGACCTTACGGTCCTTGGCGTCGACGATCTCATGTTTGTCATTGGAAATGGACGGTGCGATCTTTATGATCGTACCGTTCTCGCATAAAATATCCTGTGGTTTATCCCAGATCTTGTCGTTGTTGACGATCGTTGCGTTCTTGATCAAAAGTCCCATTTATTCCGCCTTTGTTCCCAGGACCAGATACAGAACGGCCATGCGCACCGCCACCCCGTTGGTCACTTGGTCTAAAATGACTGATTGCTTGCCGTCAGCGACCTCCGCGGAGAGCTCGACACCGCGGTTGGTCGGCCCCGGATGCATGACGATCAGATCGCTTGTCCCTTCGCTTAATTTGGCCGCGTTGATCCCAAACAGCCTGCCGTATTCGCGCAGCGACGGTAAGAATTTATCCTGCTGGCGTTCTTTCTGCAGGCGCAGGGCAATGACCGCATCCGAATCCTTGATGACGCGCTTGATATCGTAACAGACCTTGACCCCCATGGCCTCAACACCGCGGGGAATGAGCGTCGCCGGACCGCAGACAGTGACCTTGGCCCCCAGCTTGGTCAATCCCCAGATATTGGAACGCGCCACGCGGGAATGCAAAATGTCTCCGACGATCGCCACGTTAAGACCATCGATGCGTCCGAATTTTTCTTTTAAGGTGAACATGTCTAACAGCGCCTGGGTCGGATGTTCGCGGCAGCCGTCGCCGGCATTGATAACCGAACAATTCAAACCCTCCGCCAGGATCATGGGCGCGCCGGAAGAACCGTGACGCACGATCATGGCATCCACGCTCATCGCCTCGATATTCTTGGCTGTATCCAATAACGTTTCGCCTTTGGTCGTCGATGACACATTCGCCGCGATGTTGAGCGTATCCGCCGACAAACGCTTGGCCGCCAGCTCAAAAGACACCCGCGTGCGGGTGGAAGGTTCAAAGAACAGGGTGACGACCGTTTTACCACGAAGTGCCGGGACTTTTTTAACATCGCGCGACGAAACTTCTTTGAACGACCGTGTAGTTTCCAGGATAAGCTCGATCTCTTCTTTGCTTAGATCAGATAAACCCAGTAAATGTTTGCGCGTCCACGTGCTCATCGCCCCTCCTCAACGGTCACCGCGTCATTCTTGCCGTCAGTCTCGCCTAGATCAACCTTCACGTTCTGTCCCTTGGAAGTCGGGATATTTTTGCCCACAAAATCCGCCCGGATGGGTAATTCCCTGTGGCCGCGGTCAACTAAGACCGCAAGCTCGATCTTCGCAGGACGGCCGAAATCGGTCAAGGCATCCAGCGCCGCGCGGATGGTGCGTCCGGTAAAGAACACGTCGTCAACTAAGACGATGCGTTTATCGGTGATATCAAAATCGATCAATGTCTCGCGCACCAGAGGCGCGCTGCCGACCGATGTCAGATCATCGCGGTACAAGGTGATATCAAGAATGCCAACGGGAACCTTGATCTTTTCGATCTCTTCGATAGCTTTGCTTAAACGTTGGGCGAGGACAACCCCGCGGGTGCGGATGCCGACTAAGGCCAGAGGGGACTGCTCCTGCTTCTCGCAGATCTCGTGGGCCATGCGCATGATACAGCGGCGGATAGCGTCTTGGTCTAAAATGGGGTGTATGGTCATTTAAGTCCCTTCCCGGCTTCTCGGAACCGGATTAAAGGTAAAGGATCACAAATGTTGATTGAGAATATACCATTATTTGCTGGAATAAGCAAGTTTTCAAATCCTTTCCTTGCCATATCCCTTTTGTGTCGTATACTTTAAATATGAAACTGAAATTATGGCCTGCTGTGCTTTTCGCCGTCCTCATCCTCCCTTTGATCACCTATGCCGGCTCTTTGACCATGGTCACCTATTATCCCAGACCAGGGACATATTATGATAATTTATACGCCCGGTCGATCGGGGTGGGCACAACAACTGTCGGCGACCACCTGACCATTGCCAATAATGCCGTCATTGGAGAAGGATGCGGCGGTTATGGCGCTATCGGATTTACGGGTAGTGCTTCCTGCGCCAGTTATCAACTCTCCAGCAGTTCGGGAGACACCGCTCTGTATATCAACCGGCCAACTGGGCAGAATATCCATTATAAGATCAACAATGGCGCCGACCAGATAACCCTTGAGGCAAACGGCAATCTGGGCATCAATCCCGGTGGCGCTGCTGCTCAGAAACTAGATGTCAACGGTCATATGATCTTAAGCTCAGCCGCCCCAAGCCTCTTTTTCGGAGGCGCGACCACCTCTTTAACTTCCCCTTCTGCGAATAGCATAACTTTTAACACCAACAGCCTCGTACAAATACGCCTGAATTCAACCGGTCTTGGCATTGGCTATGCCCCATCACAAAAGCTCGATATTAATGGCAATGCCCGCATCAGCGGGACCACTTCTCTTTCGACCGCTGATGTTTCCACCGCTCTTGCCGTCACCAATCCCGGCACATTCACCGCCGGAGGCACCAGTTCTCTAAACGGGGTAACAGCCATCAACAGCACGCTGGCCGTTACCGGCGCAACAACCTTAAGCGGGGCCACGCAGATCAACAACACGCTTGGCGTTACTGGCATTGCCACTTTATCAAGCAATGCCTCGGTCACAGGCACCCTGCTCACAACCGGGCTTGCCACCTTTAACCCGGGCGGGATCAACATTGCCGGGGGCGATCTAAGCGTTGCCGGCACATCCACCTTAACGGGCAGCACCGGGATGGGAATAGCCCCCACATTGCCCTATCGACTGATCGTCAAGGAAGCAGGCATCATTGAGGCGGTCGGCATTGATGGAGACCTTTATAATATCAGTGGTGAATACAAATACGGCCCGGCACCATCGGATGAGATGCTTAAAGACAATATCCTTCCCATCACACACGCATTAACCAAGACCAGATCACTTAAAGGGGTTTACTTCACCTGGAAAGACAGCAAGAAAAGAGCCCTGGGCCTAACCGCGCAGAACGTGGAGAAAAACTTCCCGGAACTGGTCTATCAAGACAGAAAAAAATTTAAACATGTGCAGTACCCAAACCTGGTCGGCCTTTTAATCGAGGATGTCAAAGACCAGCAGCAGCAGCTCGACAAAATTCAACAAGAGATCGAGCAAATGAAAATGACCCTTAACAAATAAATCGGCGAGGCCTCCTCTATGGCATATTCCTGGATGACCAAACAACGACTACTGATGTTCCTGTTAACGGCGGTATTCGCGGCCCCCTTAACGGCATCAGCTGCCGGATCCAATACGATCAACACCTATTATCCGGCACCAACAGGCAATTATGACATCTTAACGGCTAATAATATTGGTGTCGGCACCGTCAACGCCGGCTCAAACGTGACGGTAGCGACCAATGTTGCTATCGGAGAAGCAACCGGCTGCGCGGGTTTTGTGGGAATAGGACTGGCCGGCGACCGGACTTGCGCCAATGCGCATATCCGCAGCAGCACGGCTGACCAAGCCTTGTACTTTAACCGCCCTGCTGGGCAGGCCATACACTTTCGGATCAACAACGGCGCTGACCAGATGACCCTTGAGGCAAACGGCAATCTGGGCATCAATCCCGCCGGTGCTACTGCTCAGAAACTCGACGTCAACGGCAATATGATCTTAAGTGCCGCAAACCCAAACCTGTATCTTGGCGGAACAACGACTTATTTAAGCTACCCCGCGGCTGATACACTTACCTTTTACACTAATAGCGCGGAGCAAATGCGGCTAACCTCAACGGGACTTGGGATCGGCATGGTTCCAACCCAGAAACTGGATGTCACCGGCAATGCCCGTGTCAGCGGGACAACAACCCTTGCCACAGCCAATGTTTCCACCGCCCTTTCTGTCACCAGTCCCGGCACATTCACCGCCGGAAGCACAAGCACTTTAAATGGCGCTACCGCGGTCAACAGCACGTTAAATGTCACCGGAGCAACAACCCTGGGCGGGGCCACGCAGGTCAATAGCACACTTGGTGTCACGGGCGTTACCACCCTATCCAACAATACCACCGTCGGGGGAACATTATCCACCACCGGCCTGGCCACTTTCAATGCCGGGGTCACCATTGCGGGCGGAGCCTTAAATGTTGCTGTCGGCACAACCACCTTAAGCGGCAGCGTCGGGGTCGGCGCGGCACCGAACGCTTCTTATCGCTTGTATGTCTTAGGCGACATGGGCGTTGACGGAGATATTTACAACTTAAGCGGCGGGTATTATTACGGCGCCCCCTCCGATGAACGTTTGAAAGAGAACATCACGCCTATCACCGATGCCTTAAATAAGGTAAGAGCGCTGCGAGGCGTTACCTTTACCTGGAAGAAAGACAAAAAAAGATCTTTGGGCGTGATCGCCCAGGACGTGGAAAAAGTGTTCCCGGAACTTGTCTTTACGGATAAAAAAGGCATTAAACACGTTTTTATGGAGAACCTTGTCGGAGCCTTGATCGAAGCCATCAAACAACAGCAGAATCAGATCGACGCGCTAAAGAAAGACCTCGCCGAATTGCGAAAAAAAATGAATGATCGTCACTGATCATCCCGCGTTGATCAAAATGACAAACTCGCCCTTGGGGGGATGGGCGGTGAAGTGTTCCCGCAGTTCTTTCGCGCTGCCGCGTTTAACCTCCTGGAACTTTTTAGTCAATTCCCTGGCGCAGGCAACATCCGCTTCCGGTAGGACGCCTTCAATATCTTCCAGCGTTTTAAGCAAGCGATGCGGAGATTCATAAAAAATAGTTGTGCCGTTCTGGTCTTTAAGCGTCGCTAGTTGTTTGCGTCTCGCCCCCGCTTTCACGGGCAGGAAACCTTCAAATGAAAAACGATGCGCCGGCATCCCCGACGCTGTCAAGGCGGTAATGGCCGCACAGGGCCCGGGAATTACCTCAAGTGGAACGCCTTCCGCCAGTACGGCCTCGATCAACGGGTAGCCTGGATCACTGATCCCCGGAGTGCCCGCGTCGCTGACTAACGCCACTTTTTTACCTTCCTTAAGCAGCGCGATAATATCTTTGGTCTTACGGGTCTGGTTATGTTCAAAAAAACTGACCAGCGGTTTGACGATGCCGTAGGCCTCCAGCAGGATCTTGGTGTGACGCGTATCTTCCGCGGCGATCACATCAACATCCTTTAACACCTCCAAAGCGCGCAGCGTTATATCCTTGAGATTCCCTATGGGGGTCGAAACAATATACAACATAAAAGGTAAGCGTCCCCTTTATTCGACGGTGACGGATTTGGCGAGATTGCGGGGCTGGTCGACGTCGCATCCGCGCTTGACCGCGACATAATAGGCCATCAATTGCAGCGGCAAAACGACCAGCAACGGAGACAGGATCTCATCGATCTGAGGCACTTCCAGGCAGTAATCCGCATCCTTGTGCACATGCGTATCACCGACGGAAACGACCGCAATGACCGTCCCCTTACGCGCCTTGATCTCCTGGATATTCGAGACCATTTTCTCATACACATGGGACTGAGGCGCGATACAGACGACCGCGCGGTATTCGTCGATCAAAGCAATGGGACCATGCTTCATTTCACCGGCCGCATAGCCTTCTGCCGGGATGTACGAGATCTCTTTGAGTTTAAGCGCCCCCTCCAGCGCTGAGGGGAAATTGATGTTACGGCCCAAATAAAGGAAGCAGCCGAAATGAGAATTGGCTTCCGCCACTTTCTGGATACGGGCACGATGCTCCAGGATCGTTTTATACAGCGACGGAACACGGGAAATATTCTTGATAAGATCCTTTGCGTCCGCGCTTTTTAACGTGCCGCGGGTCTGCCCTAAATGAATGGTCAATAAATACATCATCAGCAGCTGGGCGGTATAAGCTTTTGTCGAGGCCACCCCGATCTCCGGGCCGGCATGCGTGTACAAAACACCGTCGGCCTCACGGGCCAGAGACGATCCGATCACGTTGCAAATGGCCAAGACTTTCGCGCCGCGTCTTTTGGCTTCTTTGACCGCCGCCAGAGTATCCGCCGTCTCGCCCGACTGGCTGATCGCGATGATGAGCGTCTGCTTGTCGACGATCGGGTTGCGGTAACGGAATTCACTGGAAGTGTCGATCTCAACACTGACGCGGGCGATCTCCTCTAACGCATATTTACCGACGAGGCCGGCATGGTAGGCTGTACCGCAGGCAACGATGGTGATCTTGCGGAACGCTTTTAAGGCCTTGGCTGAAAGCCCCAGCCCTTCCATATTAAGCTTTCCCTTTTTGATGCGCAGATCCAGCATATTCCCGATGACGCCGGGCTGTTCGTGGATCTCTTTGAGCATAAAATGGGCGAAACCGTTCTTTTGCGCGGCTTCGATGGAAAAAGCCACCGTGTCCACCTTGTGCTTGACCGCTTTACCGTCGAATGTACTTACCTGGATCTTGTCCGCGGTGATCTGAGCCATTTGCCCGTCTTGTAAATAAATAACACGACGGGTGCGCTCGATGATCGCGGGGACATCGGAGGCGATATAATTACCCTGATCGCTTAAACCAATGATCAACGGCGAACCGACACGGGCCGCCATGAGCACGCCGGGATGATCGCGGCAGATGATCCCCACCGCAAAAGCCCCAACCAATTCAGACAATGTCTTACGCACGGCCTGGGCAAAATCACCTTTATAGTGCAGCGCCAATAAATGGGCAATTACCTCGGTATCGGTCTGGGAGACGAACTTATAGCCTTTGGCCTTGAGCCGTTCTTTGATCTCTAAATAATTTTCGATAATGCCGTTATGCACAACGGCGAATTGATGTTTGGCATCCGTATGCGGATGGGAATTGATATCACTGGGGCCCCCGTGCGTCGCCCAGCGGGTGTGGGTGATGCCCACTCTGGAAAAAGGAAGCGGGTCCTTCGCAAGCAGCCCTTCTAAGTTCGCGATCTTGCCCTTGGATTTGCGGACAAACAAAACGGCGTCGTTGTTGAGCACAGCGACGCCGCTTGAATCATAGCCGCGGTATTCGAGCTTTTTTAAACTATCGATTAAGATTGGCGTCGCATCCTTGACGCCGATAAAGCCGACGATACCGCACATAAACGTATCTTAGTTTTTTGCTGCTGGTTTGATATTGATCAACGTGACCACTTTTTTATAGCTGTTCTTTTTACGGGTGAAATACACTTCCCCGTCCACAGCCGCGGTCAATGAACTTTGACCGTTCACGTTAATGCCGGGCTTCCAGATCTGCCCCTGACGGGTCAACACGGTCCCGGACTTGACTTTCTGACCGCCGGAAACCTTCATCCCGCGTGTTTCACTATAATATTTACTTGTTATACCACCAACACGACCACCCATAAAACACTCCTCCCTAACGTCTTTTTGAAAGCCCATACTATACCGCAGAGAGGCTTTTTTGGCAACTATAATTTATCGATGATCGCTTTATAACCGTCTAAGTCACGGACCTGTGCTTTTTTACCATTGATAAAGAATGTCGGGGTCCCGCGCACGTCGCTGGAATTGATCAATTTCGCGTCTTCCTCCAGCTGGGCTTCATACTTGGCGTCATTGTTCTTTAAGTCATTGACCAAACGGGTGTGATTCAATCCGGCCTTCGTGGCGTACTCCTTGACCTTCGCTTCGGAAACATCCGCGCCGTTCTCTAATAATAATTCCATCACTTCCTTGAATTTCCCCTGTTCATTGGCTGCCAGCGTCAACTTTGCCGCCGGACGCGCGTTCGGATGGAACGGCAGCGGGAAGTGCTTGATGATCAAACGCACTTTATCCGGATAAGCTTTGAGCACATCCCGTACGGGCGGATAGAAACGGTTGCAGAACGGGCATTGAAGATCAGAGAACATCACGATGGTAACAGGCGCGTTCTTCTTGCCGATGATGGGAGAGCCGCCATCGGGGATCGTATAGACCTTGTCCATGTCCTCTTCCGGAGGCTGCTGTGCGGCTACTGGAGAAGGTGTTGGAGCCGCAACCGGCCGCTGTTGGGAAAGCTGGATGAGCTTGTCGCCCTTAGTCACCAGCGACTTTAATAGATTATCCTGCGCCGCGACCTGCTCCTTGATCACATCGATCTTTTTCTGAAGCTCGGCAGAATGGGTCGTCAATTCCTTGATCTGCACATACATGGGCATATTGGCGTTCATGACGGTCGAATTGATCCCCAGCAGCAAACTGATACCTGCGACGATCCCTATCAACACTGATATGATCACCGTGAAAATATTATTCATACAATTCCTCCTGGTTTATAGATCCACTTTTCCATAACGTTCAATAACATGTTTTACGTCTTCCCAGCGCCGGCGGCTGTCAAAGACAGCAATGACCAGCATATGCCCGTTCTTTTGGACATACCCGATAAAACAGGATTGCGCCTGACGCGTGTAGCCTGTTTTTCCGTAGACATCCCTTTTCCAGCGCAGGAACAGCGAACGGTTGTGAGATTTCAAAAAGAACCTGCGGCCATCTTTGGAATAGATGATCCGGTATTTGAAAGATATTATCTTGCAGAAAACCGGGTTTTTCAAGGCTTCTTGCATAATTATTGCCATGTCGCTGGCGGTTGTATACTGAACCGTCGCTGAAGGCAGGCCGCTGGGGTTGCTAAAACACGTGCGCGAGGCCCCCAGCGCTTTGGCCTTGGCATTCATCAGGCTCACGAATTTCATCTGGGAACCGCCGGCAGCTTCCGCCAGTACATTGGCCGCATCGTTAGCGGATTTTAGCAAGATCGCGAACAGCAGGTCCCTGACCCGGTATTGCTCGCCGGGGATCAGCCCAAGCTTTGTTTCCGGGACATTGATCGCTGAGGCAGAAACCGTCACCAGCGCGTCGAGCGGGAGCTTTTCCAACACCAAAAGCGCGGTCATGACCTTGGTCGTGCTCGCCGGATAAACAGGCCGCTGGGCATTTCTTCCATACAAAGTCGTATTCGTTGTGATATCCTTGAGCAAAAGTGTGGATGCGGAATATGAACCGCGGGAGCGGTGTTTCTTACGGCGGTTCTTCGCGGCAAAGGCTTCTGGAGGCGCAGCCAAAGAGATGATCAATATGCCGATGAGAACGCGTCTGATCATGCCACGCTCTTGATGACCGCGTCGCGCACGCACGCGATAGCCCTGGCGATGCCTGGGGTCGGCATCTGCATCGACCCTTGCGCCAGCCCCACGTGCCATCCTGCTTTTGTCTTCACGACCGACACCCGTACATGCTGCAGCAATTCCTCGTCGGAAACAAGCACATAGACCAGCGCCTTGGCCTGCCTGGGATCAAAAAGATATTCCTTAAAGACAACCGCGCATTTTCCTTCTGTCACATCCGGCATGGAAAAACGATCGGGATTAAAATCAGGTAACGTGTAATGTTGAATATCCGCCGCCTTCTTGATGGGAACATCGCAATGTTCTATTTTGGTCAACAACAGTTCGTAGAATTCTTTCTGGCCTGACTCCTGCCATTTACGTTCGAACTTGGTCCCGTAATTGGCTCCGATCACAGTCTCAATCAGGCTAAACCCGCTGCCTAAAACTTGCTCTTTGACCCAGGTCGCATACGGCTTAAAATCGGTAACAACTTTAAGTCCGCCGCCGTCGCACAGGCGGCTGTTGACCAGACGTAAAAAATCTGTTCTCATCAGCCGGTGCTTGATATCAGACTTCTTGGGCCACGGCGCTGGAAACAGACAATGAAAGAACCGGACACTTCTGGGAGCGAACAGATATTCCAAAGCCGGACGGACATCCATGCGCATCACCCGGGCATTCGCAGAAGAAACCCGGCTTAACTTGCGCAGCGACCGGCTGACGCGTTCGCAATATTCCTCAAAACCGACATAATTGACCCGAGGGTTCTCGCCGCAGATCCTGGCTAAATATTCCCCGTTGCCGATGCCGATCTCAACTTCTAAAGGGTTGGCGTTGCCGAAAATGTGCTGCCAGTTGACAGGCCTGTCAAGCACGGCCGCATCCAGATAGGGTTTCAGTGTCACATACAACGGTGTCACTTGGCGCTATCCCATCCTTTGGCGACAAGCTTTCCCTGACAGAATTTTAGCGGCAAAAGCTCCGCGTCGCTGACAACACCGTCGGGAACAACCACGGATGTGGCATAATATTCCACCACACACCCATCCGCCGCCACAGATGTCTTGTAAGGATTCTGCAAGGTCAACGGCGTGGCCGTCCCGTGAACATCATCGGCATAATTATATCCGATAATGATCGTCTCCCCCATCAGCTGGTGGACCTGGGGTTGGAGCATGCCAAGCGTCACTTTTTTCAACGCGCTTTGATTAAGCTCAAAAGTGCCGGAGGTCGAGGCAGCAACAGGATTATACGTCTCATTAAAAGCACAGCCCGCCCCAGCCGCAACAACAAGAATGATCAGTAAAAATTTCATCATGAACGTATTATACATAAAAAAGGGACCTGGACAACCCCCGATTTACAACTCCGCTTTCAGGTAGGCTATGCGTCTTTCCAGCGGCAGGCGTTCGATGGCGTAACGCAGCATCACCCGGGGCATGCGCTTATAATTGCGGCACAGGAAATCTTCCAGAACATCCCGCCCCACCCGTTTGCCCACCTCGCGCAACATCCAGCCAACAGCCTTATGGATCAACTCTTCTTTGTCTTTGAGCAGCATCGCGGCCAAAATAAGCGTCGGCTCGCTTTTACCGCGGGTGATATTATGAAAACTCGCCACGATCGCGATGCGCCGCTTCCATAAATTCTTCGACCTGGCCAGCTTGAAAAGAATATCATGCGGCTGGCCTTCCAAATGCGCCCCGACGATATGATACGCGCTTAGGTCCACCAGGTCCCAATTATTGACCCGGGCGGATCTCTTCAAATAGAATTCAAAGATAACCTTCCGCTGGCGCTGGGGGGCTTTCTTATACTGCGCCACCAAGATCAGCAGCGCCGTCAACCGCTCCTCGTGGATAGGGCTTTGCAGCAGCGCGTCAATATCCGTTAGACCTAAATGCACGAACTGTTTGGCAAGCGAACGCTGAAGAGGAACGGTCAGTCCGATAAACCGGTCCCCGTGGCCGTATTGGCCTTTGCCTGTCTTAAAGAAACGTTTATAGACCTCTGCTTTAGCCGGGTTGGCATGTGAACGTAATTTCTGACGCAGTTCTTTTAATGATAATTCCATGGGAGGGATTATGCCACGGCCCAATGGAGAATGTCTAATGAAATCAGGAGAAAATTCAGGATAAAGGGGACCGTCCCCTTTATCTACGGCTCGATCGGCAGATTGAAGCGCATGAAGCTGGGGGTGTAGTACCGGCGGATCAGGGTAAAATATAAACGCTTTACGTCCGGGTGCAATGCCGAGCGGTGTATCATGATGTTGGTAAAACTGATCTTGTCGATCATATGCGTTTCCGGCTTGTCAGTGCGCGGGTCGCTGAAATTATCGATACGGTCGAACACCTTGATGGTCTGTGCGGCCAGCCCCAGGGGGGAATTGTCAGCGAATAAACGGGTCAAATATTCCTTGTCGCTTTCCCCCAGTCTTTTTGTGAGCTTAATAATCACATCGACGATATCCTGCGCTATTTGCGGTTCGGCGACTTTCAGTAATGCGTCTGTCAAACCCTGGGTGATCCCCTCTTCGATAAGGGCAACGCGCACCATGCTGTCCTGGGTTGATAGCGTTTTGAAATCCTTGATGCGGTCAACTTCCTCTTGACGCTTTTCCTCAATATAATCATGCAGCAACGCACTGACGACCAGAATATGAGGGTCGATGCCTTGTTTAGAAAAATGGCGCAGCATACGGGTATTGAGCAGCCTTTCTAGAACGCTTAATGGGTGTTTAAGATAGGGCCAGGGCACATTGATCCTGGGTGTATCAAAATGGGCTTCAGTGGCAAAATCAAAAGCGGTTCCGATCAGCGCCTCATTTTGCGTCATGCGCGTTTGAGCGATGATCTTGCGCGTCCTCACCGTTAACCTGTCGATCCGCTCCCCAAACCAGCCCGCGTCATAGCGGATGCTGCCGAAACGGAATACCGACATGGGCACATGGTTCTGACCGAACATGATATTGGAGGCCATCCCCTTTAGGATCGGCACGAATTCCCGGTAGAAGCCGATCCACTTGATCTCCGTCGTCAACAGGAACCCGCCTTCATTCAGCCAGCGGTCCTTTAATAAACGGCTGATGTTGCGCGCGGTGATGATCGGGCCCGCTTTCAGCTGGATCAAGTCCAGGAGGAACTCCAGATAATTATAAATGATCAGATCAAAACGCTCCTGCGGCCTGGGCTGGAAATTAGCCGGGTCCTCGCCGCGGAATTCAAAATAACCCTGGTATTCTTCTTTTAATTGAACAAATCCTTCCTGATCCGGTTCTCCAAAATATATTCCCCGCATGGCTCTGGCCGCATTTGGCTCATGGAGCTCGCCTTTATTCTTAAAATGGTTCAGGTGTATCTTAAACGCTTTGGCATCGAGCGTGTCCAAGCGGTCGGCAACAACAGTGATCTTAAAATTATCCGGGGTTAGACGGACATTGTTCCACTGACTAAGATTCATGCGGTTGTGTTCAAGCACATACATCAGGACCCTCAGCCCCTCAGTGCTCACCGGAAGCTCCAGGTGCCTCACCCCTCCCCAGGAAAGTACATTAATCCTTGCCTCTTGACCTTGGGCGGCAAATGCGGACGCCATTCTCGGGATGATCTTTTTCAGCAACCCTAAAGCGCCCATGCGATGCGGCTTGGGCCCGGAATAAAAAATATTAAAATCATTATGTGACTCCAGCCATTGTGTGAATATTTTAGCCTTATATTCCGCCTGTTCATGGGCATGCGCCAGATGATGTTCCCTGCCGCTTAAAGCATACAGCTCATGGACGATCGATTCGGCATCATTGGCAATGATGACTGGATATGTTTCCGCGTTTCTCTGCCAGGTCCCGTTTAACCCCTGGAATGTGTATGCACCCCAAAACGTTTCCTGCAAGCTGTCCTGAAGACCCGGCGTAAACGGGAGGATGACCGTTCCCTGAAAAATGCGCAGGGCCCGCAGATCCCCGATCTGCCTTAAGAATCTCTCAATATCCCTGCGCATTCCCGTATAGGCATCCTCTTGAACGTGCCCATCCTCGTCGCGTATCATATCCAAATGTGACGGGGTCATATGTGTATGGATATGCTCCTGCGCGATCTTCATGACCAAAGGTTGATGCGAGACGGCCAGCGGCGGCTCACTGCGCGCGGGATCAATAAAACTATCCCCCGGCACTACAGATGCCTGGGCATGGTCAACAGTCCCGATCATTCCAACGGAATCCTCATCCAAGTCAAAAATTCCGGCAAGATGCACAAGAAGATCTTCCGGCCTCTGCAAAGCCGTATCGTTCAACACCCGACGGTAAAAAGTCGCCAGAGTATCCTGCTCTCCCATATTCCCAGGCCCCAGGGCTGTGATCAGCGCCTGCTTTCTATCCTCATCGCGACGCAGGTCTAATAAATAAGGAACTGCCGTAGTCAACAGCGCCGCGGCATAACGCGCCTTCTCGTCAATAATACCTGTCAGCCGCCTGCGTTGAGCCAGGACCGCCATTTGGACCAAGAGCAGGTCACCGCTAAACACTGGACGGTTGATCTTATAGAGTACTGGCTCAAAGCAGATCAAATTCCCCGTAGTCCCAGCTGGCAGACTTAACACCATGTCTTCCGGCCAGGCGATCTTGAATATCTTCAACAGCTGCTCTTTGCCCCAGGAAGATAATTGAGCGATCTGCTGATCCGACATGCCCCAACTTGCCATTAGTCCCTTGCCAGATGTGTGATCCTCAAGCCACCGCCTCAATCGATCGATCTCTCCCTGCGCTGTTTCGCCTTGGACAGCCATGGCCCCCACGATCTCATGCGACAGTTCTTTATCATTGGACAATGATACCAGCAGCTCATCGCCCTCCCATCGGGTTTGCTCTACCTGCCGGCTTATATAGATCTGCTTCTGGTCAACCAGCGACCAGAAACGGCTGAATTTCCCGGCATCTGTGTTCTCATAATAGGCCGCGACAACATCTAAAATGGCCCCGCCGCTGCTGATATTGACCAAGGCGCCTCCCGATGAGGAGATCGTCTGTTTTACACGCTTAAGCTGGTCAAAGCCTGAAACCGCTTCTTTTCCGGCGATCGCACGCACCAGAGCCCTGGCCTTGTCCTCGGACTCCATCACGCTTATCAACAAGTATTGCTGGCCATTCTTAGTCACCCAGGCCGAGTGGAACGCTTCGTCAGCCCCAAAAGTCAAACGATTTTCGTCCACCAGCGTTTTAAGCAACAAGGCTTTCCGGGGCGCTGTACGCTTAAGATACTGTAAGGCCGTGTTGATGTCCTCGTCGGTATGACCGCCTTGTGGACTAAATCCGTATATCCAGGGGAGCGTGATCCCCTCGGTCTTATCAAAGGCGGTGGTGATGTTGCTGCGTTCTTTGCCTGACCTTAAGTCATAGACGGGGGTGAGGTCCAGCGCATCATTATCCTGCTTGATGGTGATATCCACCGAAAGATTCCGATGTGTAAAGATCCCCAAAAATATCAAAACAAGCCATGATCTGGCGTCGTTGGGCATATTCCACACCTGATAGCCCGCGATCCCGGTCGCTGCCGCAAAAGCCGCGGTCAATATCCTGTTAACAAACTCCATCTTGGCTTGCACCGGAGAGACAAACAGCCCCAGGATCCCCCAGCCAATAACCATCAGGACCTCAGAGAAATATAACATCAATATCCAAAAAGCAGCCGCAAGCCACATGCCTGCCGTATACACTGCAGCCACGATCCAAAGTTCTGAATTAATCACCGGCGCAATAAATGCCATCCCTATGATCACATGCCACAGAACATTCATAAGCTTCCTGATCCTATCCTTAATCTGCTCCGACTTGGCCCACACCGGATCAATGCGCAATTTCGGTTCAACAGCATTGCGGGCCTTAATGTCTCTGTATTGACGGACAATGCCTTTCGCTTCGCTTTTTCCTTCTTCATGTGCTTTGACCTGGGCGATGAACATCAACGCTTCACGCGGCGTCAACTGCTGATCCTCCGGAAGCTCCTGGGTCAATACTCTAAAAATAACATCTTCTGCATTCTCATGACTGTCGGTTCGGATAAGCCATCGCCACCCCAGGTCCAGATCCTTGACTTTGGTTCTAATGCTCTCACGGCGGGCAATGACCCCCAATGGGAGCATTCCTTTCGAATTTAAATACGCTTCCAGATCCATGGTGATGCGCGCATTTTTCAAAAATGCTTTCTTTACTTCCGGCTGACTGCGGTATAGATCAGCCGCAAATATCTGTTCCTCGGCGGACCAATTGTGGAGAATGCGGATATTCGATCGTAAGCCATCGATCCAGGACAATGACCCAGAATGCACTCCAGGCTTCAGAGAGGCCATCCCCTTGTCACCGCGCGGCATCTTCCAAAACATTGCGCCGCTAACATTCCCGATTTGTTCTTTCATCCCCCTGACATCGGCAATGCTGGCATTCAAATGATCTTTGAACCATTGCCTGAATGAATTGGCAAAGACATCCTGCGCTGCCCGCTGATCATCGCTAAATGCCATCTGGTCCTGCGCCACTAAGTGCTTATACCTTTGGTTCATCAAGCTTTTCCTGGCCAAGCTTTCCAACTGTACCTTCATAAGGCCGGCATGCCCGCGCTTTTGCGCGAACTCATCATTAGGATGCGCGTCGATATAAAATACCTTGCGAACACCGACGGAGAAAAGGAGATTAAAGCAGCTCGGGCAAGGTTCATATGTCACGATCACATCCAGCCCCTTCATGGGATGGCCCAATTGCGCGGATATTTTGACCAGGCGTTTGAATGACGTCTGATCACGGGACAGCTTCCTCATTGAAACTAGCGCATAGAGACGGTCTAATGGCTCTTGAAGTGCTGGATGTGCCTTCTTAACCTGACTGGCCAACACATCAAAAACAAGATTCCCCTCAGCGTGCACGCTAAAATCATTGAAAGCCGTATGCACGCTCCTGCCCTGCTCAAACGTGGCCGCCCCAACAGAGACGATCGGCATCAGCCCGTTCTTGGCGCGCTTCTTTTCCAAATTCCTTGTGGCCTGGTACAAACGATGTGCCGCCGCCCTTTCATGCCTCATGATGTCCCGAGAACTCTGCGCAGCATCGCTGACATTGCTGCCGGTTGCGACCAAAAGAACATGGGTGATGCCTTTGGTTGCCAATTCTTCCTTCAAGGCCTCCAGCGCCAAATATGGCAATACCGCGGCCCCCTCAGCAATGATCCCCTGGGCGCGATAATATGCGATCGTCTGAGGTATCAGCGTCGGGTCAACTAACGCCAAACCATCAGCGGTAGTGCGCAGTGTCTTTAATGCCATTGGCTCAAGACTCTTAGTGTCGATGCCGTTCTCGTCGTACTCTTGACTTTGAGGCATGGCAAATACGACCCTCTTACCGGTCAACAACGAGATGTACGCATGCTTTGTCCGTGTTGTCTGGACTATATACACCTTGGTCGGATCTTTCTCCAATCGTGACGCAACTGCAAAGCCGCTGGCCAGACCTCCGGCCCCGACGGGTACAATAATAGCCAAATGATCTGCGTTATCCTGTGAACGCAAGATCTCCAAAACCCTTGATCCTAATGCGGCATACCCCAAGATCGCCGCACGGTTGGCATGTTCCACAAAATATGTCTTTTCCTTGATCTCGGGGATCTGGGAGAATTTAAGCGCCGCCTGATAAGCTGCTTCATAATTCTCGAAAACAACATCCGGGTTGCGGGAAGGATCCCCAATGACGATGGCGCCGAACTCCCGCATGCGCGCGATCTTCGCTTCTGACGTATTAACACCGACATAGACGATCACTTTCAGATCTTCCCTCTTCATGGTCTTAGCCAGCATGCGCACGGCCCAGGCCAGCGCGATACCCTGATTTCCTGTCGTTGCGGTGACCACCGTATTGATCTGACGGTTCTTAAGCAGAGCTTTGATCACCCCAAAATTGATCCACGGTTTAAATGAGCGGGTCTCATGGTCACCTAATACAGCGACGGTGAGCTTCATGCCGTTGTGCTCAGGCAGTGATGCCAAGGTGATGGTATCCAACCCTAAATACCGTTTAAGCAATGCTTTGGCATGTCCGACCGCGGTCATGTTAAAGATCTCAGGAACACGGTAATGATTATTCCCATTCCTGAGGATCAGATCCTTGTTAACCTTCACAAAAGGACGGCGCAGCGGGTTATTGCGCGGCAAGGCCTGCTTGAACCCGGGAACCGCGACACGAATGACCAATTCTTCCTTATCCGGATCGACCGGTGAAGCGATGCGGTCAATGCCAAAACGATACGAAGGCACGATCACTACCCTGGAAAGCTTCTCAGAGAAGCGCCCTTTGCCAATGGTCATAAAATCATGCCAGGGGTAGGCCATGATGATCGCATGCGCCCCAGGGTATCTTCCATCGGGAATCTCACCAAAATTAAATTTGAACGCGCCTTTTTTCCAATGCAGGCCAAGCGCGGTGATCGGGCTGTATGTTCTTAAGAACCGTATCCTGTCGCGGTGCTGCTGGTACGCCTGGGTCATGACCAACCCATCATCAATACCTTTGAGCGGCTTGCCCTTGACAAGATACCCGGCAACCGCGTCCTGATTGGCGACTTTGGTTGTCGGTAGACCCGTGGCATAATTAAACGTCCATTGGCCGTCAACGGATACGACGCCGTCAAGCGTCTTGTCATTGGTCAAGGCATCTACTGTTTGAAACATCGTTCCTGCCACATCAGAAAACATCAGTCGACGGGCCAGATCACGAGACACATTGACCCGCACGCTCCAGATCGGCGCGTAAATGTACTGCCGGCCAGGGACATTTAAATCAAAAACTTCCGCCACAACATGCCCGCGCTGATAATTCTGGATCTGAGCGTATACCTGCAAAAGCGACATCTGCTCTTTGGGGAATTTGAACCAAATATCATTGTGAACCTTATGGACTTCCGGTACGTCAAAGAGCGTTGGCCAGCGGTACAAAATAATGACATTTTCTGCGGTACGGTGTTCAAATCTGAACATCAGGGTTTGGTCTTTGCGATATTTTTTCTCCAGCTGCTGCAGGGTCTTGATACCGCCCTGACGCGCGGCCGCCTGGATCGTCGCATAAGCGTCACGTGTTCTGGATATCTCTTCTTCCTGGATAAACCCAGTGATCTGGGCAGCAATACCCTCTTTCTCCGTCGGTCGTGACTCATGAAGGAGAAAGCTGCGGACAACGGAAAGCGCTTCAACAACGCTTATTCTCTCTGATTCGGAAAGTTCTTGCGATAATATGGTCACCAGACGGTCCGGTTCCACAAACCATTTTACCCGACCTTTTTCGCGCACCGCCAGCGGCGCTCCCAACGGGTCGCCGCGGCCTAAATAGCGGTTGATCTTTTGGATCAGATCGGCATGCCGGATAAACCTGGCAGCAAAATGATTATTGACCGTGCTTGCCAGTATCTGTCCTGACGCGCTGATGGCATGGTCCTGGGTTTCATCGTCAGATATCCGATATGACTGCATCAGCCCATACGCTTCTTCCGCGGTTCTTGGACTTTGCGGGAACGGCTGACCATGGGCATCCTTAGTCACAAAGAATGAATACGGACGAAGCTTCTTATCGACCGCCCCTCTTGTCACGATGGTGTTCTCGATCCCCTGCCCGATCTTGATCCAGAACGCCGCGGGTAATTCACCGTCCTTAAAACGCAGCGTCACCGAGCTTGAATACCGGCGGGTTTGGTCAATGGTGTAATTGACAACCCTTTGGTGGGTCGTGAGATCATCAATATATATCTGTGCATCTTCCACATTAGCCGCAAGCGCCCGCACGTCGATCTCATCCTGACCAAAATGAATACGCAGTAATGTATGGCCCTTCTCTCTTGATATGCTTAAGGCTGCCTGTATCCCTTCAAACGCTGTCTCCGCAGAAGGCACGATCGTTTCATCGCCGGGGAATCTGGCGATCAAGGCATTCACCCGCGCCGCAAAACGGTGAATAAAATGGGCCTGCGTAAATGAACTGCCGCCTTTAGGATCGATTGATAATTCAACAAGTTCCCCTTTCCCTTTCATGCTGATAAATCGTTGATGTTCCTCCGCGATGCGTTTGACATTGCTAATATTGTCCTCTTTAGGCGCGATCGTGGTCACGAACGTTCCCCAGGCGATCAGACGTTCCTGTGCCTTGGTCGTGACTTCCTTGTCTTGATGAGACACGGCATACAATTCCGCGAACAGCAATTCCAGCGGGATCTCCATGGATGACTCCAGGTCATCACGGCGCAGCTGACCGCTTAACGTGGCATCCTCCTGGTCAAACAGGCTGCTGAAGGCATCCATGTTCGAAGCGATGAATGAGCGCAGCATTTCATTGGCCGCGGGCCCAAGCATCGGCAACCATCCCCAGGACGAGCTCATGATCGATGCCAGCAATGGGGAGACATAACCGATCCCAAAAGCCGCGGGGCCCAGCTTATGTTGAGCAAACCGCTCAATAACAAAAGCGATATCCGCCGCATTCCATGGGCTGATGCGGTCAAGCGCGGCGATCGGCTGAATATCCATGGCGGCATGCGCCAGGAAATATCCAAAGAATTCATTCCCGTCAGAATGCGTCACCACTTTGATCCGGCGGCCTTGGTCCTGATAATATTTGATGACCGCCTTGATCTTTTGTGCGTAATACGCCATCACCTCATCTTTGCCTAATCTCACCGGCAGATCGTCGCGGCGCACAACGATGGTCTCGGCATATGGCAGGCCGCGGAACTGCTGGTCATAATTATGGTCATGAAAGCCAGGAATAAAAATGACCACATCCGATCCTTTAAGCCCCTCATGCACATCCGCGAAAAATACAGTCCCATCATCCAATAAAAATTCTTTTTGCGGCCAGCGCTTGGAAGAACGATCGGTGTAAATGTCCGTCTGGCCCCAGTACTGTTCATGGATCACCCTGGCCGGGGACTGACCGATGGACCCTTCGGGGGCGATCATATCCAGCAGCGCTCCGCGCTTATGGGGCCCGATCAATACCAGGATAATGTTCCTGGCCTTACGGAACACATCCGGTGTCAGTGAGGTCATCAAAACACCGTCACGCCGCTCAAAGGCGATCATCACCGGCTTGGCGGCATAAATGACCGGTGAATTGGATTCAAAACCGGCGAATTCACCGTGCTGGCCAACCCCGCTTAAGATCAGATCGAACTGGTCCTTGGGACCTAACGAATTCCTCATGGCGATGGTGTAATCCTTCGCGATCTTTTTGTATTCCTCAAGCGTATGCGCGTTTTGTAAATTTACGGCATGGATCTGTTTGCTGTCAACGCTGATGCCCATGGCCTTAAGCGGGGTGATGAATCTATCAATCACCACCTGATGCGTGTTGCTGTTCCTGGATTCATACACCATGAACACATGCATCCTGGAGATGATGCTTTTGTAGAGCGGCAGATTCTCTGCGATCAACCTCACCCAGGCATCCAGGAGTGCCGGGACTGTTTCCCCGCCGCCGACAGCTATATTGATTCGTCCCTTTTGCTGCCGTACGATCGCATCGGCACGCGCAGCGCCTAGATCCAGCTCCTCGGCGTCATTCTTGCCAATGTGGACGCGCACATGGTCCTTAGCTGCTGCTGGCAGAGGATCGATCAGGGATTCTATTCTAGAGAGAATGTCCTTCTCACGCAGATACTGGATACGGGTGCCAGTCACGGCAAACCGGTGGCTGTCGCCGCGCCCCCACCCGCGTGATAAATAATATTGTTCCCTGATCTCGTGGTAATAAACCATCTCGAGCGCTTTCTCTAACTCCTTTTCATGGGGGAACTCTCGGGTCAATTGCGTAAAGAGCCCATATGAAGAAAAATAAATGACCAGTTTCCCTCGGCTCTTAGCTGCCCAGATAAATGAAACATCTTTTTTCTCAAAAAACTCTTTTTCGAAATACTTGTGCTGAACAGGCACGCCGTTGAATTCCACCGGCAGGCGACGGCCTTTAATGTCCCTGGCCCGGGGTAGAACGGACCTGATCTGTTTCTCCAGGTCGTCACTGACATTGCCCCAATATCCGCCTGCCCCAAGCGCGCCACTGAGACGGCGCGCTCTTAAACCAAGCCCCAACAGAACAATTCCCAGGCCGGCCCCTGTTCCTAACAGGGGCGAGGTCATGCCACCCACATCACGCAGATTATTTTGCAGCCATAAAGAGCGGAACGCCGACATAGCCCTCGACGCTGTGTCTTTTCTCGCCGCTGGAGCAGAACTCTTCGTAGGTGGTATAGATAACGCGTTTGGCGCGCTCACCCGTAAGTTCTTCCCATTTACTGCGGCCTTTGCGTTTAAAGACCTGACCGTCATCGGTAATGCAGAAGATGTGCTCCTTGTTGCGTTCATCCCTGGCCGTGGCAATGTGGCTGTTAGTGCTGGGAATGTCGATGATGTTGGTGATCTTAACCATAGTGCACCTCCGTTGTGTTGTGTTAAATGCGCCTGCGCCGCCTCGGCGTCAGGTGTAAATCCTAAAACAGACATCAAGGCCGCCCCGGTGCCTAAAACCAAGGCGACGGACAATATCTTCTTGTCTTCGTCGTTCTTTGTGCCTTCTTCTTTGGAAGAAGCTGATCGATCGTTCTTACCAAAAACGCGGTCGATCAATACCTTAAATGCATATACGCCTAAAACAATCCAGGTATTGACGCGGATGATCTCGATGGCCCGCGGCGAGATCCATCCCTTTTCTATGGCGACAACCGTCACCGCAGAACCGATCACGCCCCCCACCGCAACAGCGATGTATTGCCATAGATCTCTGCGGATAGATTGGAGCGCGTCTTTCCAGGATGCGCGCTGTGCCCTGTCAAACACAAAGCGGCCCTGGCTTTGTTTGGCTAGCCAAATACGCGCATGATCAAAAACATTATTAGAATTGAGTGATGGATCAGACGTGGTCGATCTTGTAACTGCGGCCGAATTTGCTTGCGGCGTCAATAAGAATGCGGAGACTTTCCTTGATCCTGGCCTCAACAGGATCCCATGTGGATTTAAGCCCGTTATGTTTGGTGATGATGCCCAGTTTGCTGATGCGGTAAATGTGGATCTTGTTGTTTGCGTCGCGTGCGGTTGCGATCCTGGAGTCGTCGTCGCGGACGCGGATAATGTGGTTAATTTTAAGTTCGGTAACCATACGTACCTCCCCTTTTGATGGATGAAACGGATGATACTTAATTGTGCTTGTGTGAGATTAGTTTGGCTGAATGTCAGTGCTCGTTTTGACAATAACGAATAGAAGCCAACACTTCTTGAACCTCCAGAAACAGTCCCCATACGCAGACCATCCCCGGCAAGCCCGGTTGGCAAATCTCGAGCACTCACACCTATGGCAGTATCTGTGTATATAGCCCTAGCACTAGACAGTCTACCTACACTATCTATACCGTGCCCAGAGTCTATGCGCACACTTCTTGCACGTAGGCTTGATGCAGTATTTCCTATATGTACTCTGCTGCTATTACTATTACCAGCGGCACTGTTATTATAAACAGTCCTGTCAGATCTAGGTGTTTCCGCCATAATGTCCATTGACACTACAGCTCTTGCTTCTGCTACTTGCGCTGCCATCCTACCCCTAAGGGAGGACTTATTACCAGTTTGGACATTGTTACTACTACTGCTTTGTGCAACACTACGTACTACCTGTACTGCGTTGACACTTGCTGCTACTTCGGCGCTACGATTTGCTGCTTGTACTGCTTTTGTGCTGCTTTTGCTTGATGACATAGCTTGCGCTAAGTCATTTTCTGCTAATTTTACAGAAACTACTGATTTTGCTGCAACTGCTTGTACTGCAAACGTTTGTACATTTTCTCCATTTCCTACATTTCTTCTGTCGGAGCGATCGGAGAAATCGCTGACAGATGGGTTACGACCCGGGGCGTGATCCGGCGCCGTTTTTAAAAGCACTCTGGCAAACGGATTATACCCCCTTAATCTTGAACCGGTAGGAACTGGTTCTGTGACTTGATATCTCAATTGCCTGATCGCATAAACGATCGGTACTAAGCCTGACCCAGCCCCAGAAGGTTGCGCGGGCACTGGAATAGGTGATTGTAATGGTATTGGCTCACTGACCGGTTCAGCAGGAGCTGTTCTTGTTGTCTGTGAGGCCCCTGGAGGCGGCGCTTCAGCCTGGGATCCAACAGCACTCGGATTATAGGTTATTCCCAGCGGCGTTTGCGGGCCAGTCAATGCGCGCGGTACAGCCGGGGCTCCGCCTGCCGCGGACGGAGTTGGTACAGGAGAAGGTGTTGGTGCCGCAACCCGTGCCTGAGTATTTTGGGCCGAAGGACTATTTTGAGCCATCGGTGTTGTGTTGGGCGCGGGCGCCTCAGGTGCTGCTGGTTCTAATGGATTATTGGCAGCCACTGGACCTGTGGGCTGCGCCGCAGCTGTGCCTGGCACAGACACAGGGTTGCCGATGGGTCCTGGCAGTGTCGGGGTCCTCATGGGAGCGGTGGTGCCGCCTTCATCCAGCGGCATTTTGCCGCTTTTATTGGTCTGGGGCAATACAGCTTTCTTATCTTTCAAAGGATCGTTGGGATCGACAGATGTCATCGCTTCGTCGCCTGTTCCGGTCGCCGGCATGGCATCGGTGGCAATGCCGCCTTCGCCTTCTAACTTCGCGGTGTTTCTCCTGCCCGCAGCCATCACGGCCGAGAGTTCAATGACATTATCATATTGCACATCATTTGTGGCGTCGGATAAAGGACCGACTTTAGGCAGAATATTATTCGGTGCTGGCGGCAGCGGCGCTTGCGGCATGACCGGCAATTCATTATCGAAATCATTGATATTGTTGCGGTCGGCTGGTGCTGGCGGCGCCATTGGTTCGACATCGATCGTCTGGGTCTCTTCCGCGCCGTATTCCGTATTGAATTGATCGGCGTAAGACGGGCCTTGAGGAACATCCGCAGGCTGCACTGCCGCCGGGACTTCTTCAACTTCTTCAACTTCTTCCACACCTTCAACGCTGTGGCCCGGCTGGATATCCTTGGCCTTATAGTAAGAATCCTTCTTATCGATCATCAATAAGGATTTAAGATCTGTGAATCCTTTACCGTTATTTAAACCGGCAACGATCATCTGGGCATTGAGCGGGCTGATCTTCCAGCGCATGAACCATTGCGTGGAAGCTTGGATGGCTTCATCTTTCTCTGCCGGATTGCTTGCCGCGGCCATTAATTCCAAATGCAGCGCTTTGTAGGCATTGAATGTCTGACGATCTACGGCCAAGATCATATTATCTTCCGCGGAGGCGGATGAATTAATACCGGACTTAGCGATGATCTGATCGGCCAAAGTGTTGGCGATCTGCGCGGCATCGGCCGGAACTTCCTGCAGCTCCTCGTTGTCATTGTCCCCGATCTTGACGATCTCAATGATCTCAACGAGCATCGTGCGCAAGTTCTTGGCCTTGGCCAAAGCTTCCTTATTACGGGAAATGATGCCGGCAAAAACGTCAACGATCTTGGCGTCAGAATTCAGATCAAAGAAGGCCAGCACGCCCCGGACAATGTCGCGGGTGCCCTTTAAGGCCGCATAATCCACGTTCTCGGCGAAACTATTGGCCGCGGTGAATACCGGCTTAAAGAATGAAGCGGTGCGGCGCGCCAGGATAAAGACCACCTGATCGGCGGCATCCTTGATCTTCTTGATCAAATATTCAAACCATGTGGCGTCATTGGGATCCTGCGAAGAATCGGCGCTAGTCTGGACGGAAGAACCGACCTGGCCGTCTTTCTTAAATACCTGGCCTCTGACGGCCTGCAGGTGGTCATTCAAAAAGGCCCTATGCTGCTCGATCGCCGCTAAGATCCTGGCGATGGAGGAATTATCCAAGATCTTGGCGCGGATATTTTCCCCGTAATCCTTAGCCTTCTGGGCAAAACGGCCGTTTGAAACAGCATCCTTCAATATACTAAAGTAGGACTTGCCTTCACGGACTGCCGCGCTGCGCAGGGCACTGAAATTATATGCAGCCATCTGCGCTCTATCGCGGGCCTCACGGGCATTCTCGATAGCTTTTTCTGAGGCCGCCTGTGCTTTTTCCCGTGCGATCTGGGCCTTGTCGCTGCTTTCCTGCTTGGCGGCCTGAGCTTTCTCTAAGGCGATATCAAATTGGCCAAGCTTTACGACCTCCCCTGTTTTCTGTGCCTGGGCAACAGCGGTCTTTGCTTCCGTGATCAATTTCTCATAGATCTGGCGGCCGTCTTTATCGGTGATCTTCTGCGGCAATACCTGGGTCATCCCGCTTGCGCCCGCCGTTAATTCAATCACCCAGCGGTCGAACGTCAAGTCGCTATTTTCGTCGATCACATTCATCGCATCCCAAAGTTTTGTAATCGCATCAATCTTCTCTTCTTTGCCGGGGTTCTGGATCTTCAACTGCGTCTTCACCCATCCCAAGACCTTGATCTTTTTCTCCTCCGTCGTGGTTGGATCCATCAAGATATGTGTCAACACGTCAGCCACATTGTCTCTGCTTAAGATCCTGGCGACTTCTGCATCCTGTGTCTGATCTTTCTTAAAACGTTCAACCACATGGCTGACATAAGCGCCAATCCCTTCTTCTCCCGTATTCGGCAGGATCGCGGCAAATTTATCGCCGCCCAAACGTCCCTCGCTGTCCGTCAAGCGCGACGCTGCTTTCAAAGAATTTCCGGCCAGCGTTAAAATTGCATCGCCGGCATGATGTCCGAAGAGGTCATTGACGGCCTTAAAATCACGCAGGGTGACAACAACCGCGGCCATGCGGGCCGGGGTCCCGGCCTCGATAATACGGCCCATTTCCTTCAAGGATTGTCTGGCAGCTTGATTCAATCCGGCATTATTCTTCAAGCCTGTCAACAAGTCTGTCCCCGGAGTATCGATCTCCCGGCGCTGAGATTCATACCAGGCCTCAGCGGTTAGTTTGGCATCATGCACACCGGTGATGCGTTCAAAATCAGCCAGCAGCTCTGGAGAATCTTTTAGATAATTGAATTTCATCGTCTCAGGGATGACGATCACTTGCTGTGACAGCGCTGGATTATTGACCAGCGCGCCGATCGAATTCGCATCATAGATGCTCCGAACTTTTTTATCCGGATGTTCCTTAGCCAAATATGTTTTAATGCCTGCCAGCTGATCGCCTGTAGTATAGGTCAGCACAGGAACGGTATGATTCTTCTCCGCCCAGCGGATGGATTCATCCATTAACCCTTCGAGCACACCGCGGCCAGCCACGCGGTCGGCATACGCGACAGGTTCTTCTTTGGACTCAAACGCCAGCACCGTTGGTTCATTGGAAACAAAATGCTGTCCGTCTTTGACGATATCAAAGCTTTTGCCGTTGCCTTTAGCGCCTTCAAGAGCGGTATCGGCCATTTTTTCCACTTCCAGTCGCAGGCTTTCTGGATCTTTGTCTTTCATCTCTTCAATAGATTTATTGACCACCGCTGCGCCGGCGGTGATGGAAACGATCCAGCGGTCAAAGGCGTATTGATCTGCCTTGATCGCCCTGACAGCCATTTCAGTGGTCATATCCGCCGGGACTTCCTTGCCGGGATTCTGCATCTTCAGCTGGGCGATCAAACCGGTACGGATCTTTTCCTGGTCGCCTTCGGAGAGGTCATCATTCTGTTTCGCCTGTAATCTCTCTAATACCGCGCTGCGGCCAAAGACTTCCGGCACGAACGAGGCTTCGTTAATGGCCTTAGTCAATTTGGTCAAATAGGCGGCCGCTTCTTCTCTGCCGGCTTGCGGCAAAACGATCACGAATTCATCCCCCGCCCAGCGGACCAAGATATCTGATTCACGGGAATTGCCGCGAACGATCTCGCCTAATTTGGCCAGTACCGCATCCCCATTCTCAAACCCGAAGAGGACATTGGTCGAACCGAATTTATTGCCGTCGAACATGATATAAGTGAAGGCAACATTGCGCTCTGTTGGTTCTTTGGCCGGGGCGACGCGGGACCTTAATGAAGTCCCCATCATCATCGTCTTGATCATGTCCTGGACGCTGCGTTTGAGTTCCGCCTGCGTGCCGATCCCGGTCAAATGATCGACATAATTCGTTTTAATGAGTTTTTCCTGCGCGGCGAACAGCTCGCTTCCCGTGCGGACGTTGTTATCATGGACATCGGTGATCAATTCCAGCGCCTTCATGGCCTCTGGATCATTGGCCAGTTCACGCCGGATATCCTTGTTATTGGGCACTAAGAACACATACGCCTTAGGATCGGTTGCCGCCTTGGTGATATTGGCCGAGGTGATGTCCAGCGGTTTACGGCCCATCGTGATGACCATGTCTTTCAGGGCGCGTATTTGTGCTTGATCATCCGGATCAAAAGCGATCACGCTGGTCTTGTTGGTCTTGTATCCCTGGCCTATGGCTTGGGCAATGTATTTGCCTACCGCGCCTAAATTGAACATCTCGCGCATACTGGCAGCCGTTTTTTCCTGCGGCTTTACTGCCATCGCTTTATCACCGGCGAAGATCTCGTCACCCTTGAATCCGAAGAAATCCAGAATAGTGACCACCGCTTGATTATTCGGGCTGCGCATCATCTTTTCATAGGCACGCGCTTCTTCTTTGGTCATGCCTTGCAGTAATTTCAGATTACCGCTTTGGACAACGGCGATGGCAATATCGCTAATGCCCTCGGTCAAGCCAAGTGATCTTAATTCTTCTTCAATAGCCGCGGTGATCTGGTCATTCTTGCCGGGATCTTTCATGGCCTGACTGACGGCTTCTTCATCCTGGGCATCCGTGCCCTTAGTCTTTAACCCAAGCAGGCCGCGCAATGCGGACATCACAACCGTATAGGCGCTGGCCCCATTGAGCTTAACCGACACAGCCAGCATTTCTTTACTGATCTTCGGGAATTGAACATCTTTCAATTGCGTCAACACATCTTTGCTGTAGCGGCCGTCGGCGTTCATTTGGGTCAATTGGTCGACAACCGCCTGGGCCTGGGCGATCGTTCGAGGATCTTTGCTCAATAATGCGACTTTGAGGGCTAACGCGCTTTGGGCATTTAATTCGCTGTACGCTTTTTGCAGTAAAATAATGCGAGGTTGAAGTTCATTGATCTTGGCAACAGTTTCGGTATCATTGTTTTCCTGAGCCAAGGCCAACGCTTGATTGAGCAATGCCCCCATACGGCCGTCATTGACGCTCTCGAAGGATTTTCCGGCGATCAGTTCATTAACAGCATTGGCGATCTGAACATTGAAGATACGACCTAACAATTGTGGGGTCGCCTTGATCGTTTTGGCTGTACTTGGAGGCAACTGTACTCTTTCTTGATCCGTTAACGACGCGATCACCTGGGCATAGGCCTTGTTGACGGCTGGCGTTGATTCCAAGGTGTACATCACAGCTTCCGGTTTTGAGTCGCCTTTAGCTGCCGGCACAATGCGATAGGTCGTTTCGATGATGCCGGCATTCAACGCGATGCGTGCTTTAGGTGTTTGGGCAACCGCGATATAGGCTTTTTGCTGGGCATTATACACCGCCGGGACACTGGTACCGTCATCCAGACGAATGCCGCGCACCGTCGGCGCTGTTAACACAGCCTCTGGGACCTTCCCTTGATACATCTCATTTAAGGCCCCAACAGCGGCCGTGACCGCTTGGGTATCGCCGGTAGCACGGGCGGTTTCAATTCTTTGTACCGCGGCCGTAACAGCCGGACGGTCCTGATTGACTTGATTAACGGATAACTTCACGGCATCTAATTCATTCCCGGTCAACCCGATAGATCCTAATGCAGCGGTTAATTCCGCGCCTCCCCTGGCCAATATTTCCGGCGCGATCCCTTTCTCTATAACCACTTCTGCGACCGCAGCCATGGCTTGATCGGCTTTTTCCAGACCTTTGCTGCTGTAGCGGTATTCATGGATCTTATCATTTCTAGAGTTCACAACATACAGCCCTTGTTCATTGGCCTTCACCATGAACTGGGCCGGAGCAGATGCGCCGCCAACTTGTCTGGCTTCTGACTTTAAGATATCCAGCTTATTGATCACCGTGCTGACAAAGTTTGGACGCGGACCTGAATAGAAGACTTCATATTTTACGCTCTCGGCATTCGGAAGGCTTTTCTTGAAGGATTCCACTTGCCCGTCAATGCCGGGGACAACTTGCGCAATGCCGCTTAGTTTGCCTGTTGTCACATCAACAGCGACGATGACAACCCCTCCCTTGAACCTGTCAATGACCGGCGTGCTGACGTCAAATCTTGTCTGGGTCGGCGCGATCACCTGCGGGACCATTGTGTCCACCATCACCGGAGCCACAACCTCTCTGATCTTAACGGGTGCCGGCGCCACAACAGCCGGTGAGACCTGATTGATTTCCCGTTGAGATGTTGCGCTGGGGATCGACAGCACCGTTGATGCAGCCGCGGCTGCGGCCATTACTTTTATGGCTGTAGAAACCTGGGCCTGATCGACGGAACCTTCGGCTTTCTTTGCGCCCATATCCATCACGCTTGCCAAAGAACCGATCGCGCTGATCTGCGGATCATTAATGATCGCGGTCATGACCTTGTGTTCAGCTTCGCTGATGCCCGGCAATTCCACCTGATCGGCACCTGGGGCAACAACAGCATCGGCAATGCTGCGGCTAATATCTGCCGCGCCTCTAACCGACGCCGGCAGCAACTGTGCAATTCTGTTTTGAATGATCTCTTTTGCCGGGAGGCTGCCCTTTAAGATGGCCATTTCCTGGCGAACCGTCTGATACGCGATCTGGCTGACCTGGCGTAAATTCAACATGTCATCCAGCTGGGCTTTCGTTAATTTCGGCGCGACATTTAAGACCGCTTTGACCTGGGCGGGCTCGATCTGGCCTGTGGTTTCAAATTGCTTTAAACGGTCAACAACGATGCGGGCGGAAGAAATATCCGCCGGCTTTCCATTATATTCCACAACCTTCAAAACCAGCTGTGCCTGCGGTAAGGCAAAGACCGCGCGTTCGATCTGCTCAATTTGCGGCATGAGGGCGATCACATGATCCACATAATCAGGTTCTTCTGCCTTATAGCCGGCCACCATAGCCACGCGCGCCAGGTTCCTGATCTGCTGAGCTGTTGCCGCCAAAACAGGCCGCCCTTGCGCCGCCTGCTCAATTGTCTGGTCAAACGCCGTAGCCAACTGCACGATCGCGATCTGGGCTGATGGTTTTAGCGGAGCCGTGTATTCACCCTTGACATAAGTGACATCCGAAATATCTTCCCCTGCTGCCTTGATGACCTCAAGGGCATTTCTCACATCCGGTGTATCCTGCCACTTCACGACGGATGCGCCAACTGTTGTTTCAGCGATCCCGGCCGCCACCAGATCCTTCGATGTTATATCAGCACCCGCCTGCATCACGCGTTGCGTCTGAGCTTGCAGACGCCCATCGCGGATATCCTGCTGTTCTTTCTTCGCGGCAGTTTCAACTTTCATCTGCTCCTGACGTTCATATTCGGCTTTCTCTGCAGCTCTGAACTGCACCACGGATCTGAATGTCTCTTGATCCTTGGCCGGCAAGGCGGCAACAATATCTTCAGAGATCGCGGGGATCTCGGTTGCGGCGAACTGTTTGATGACAGCTTCATTGGCGGCGCCCGGGATCACGACAGAACGCATGGTGTCTAATACTTTCACCAGACGTTCGGCCTTGACCCTGGCTGGATCAGCATCCGGTAATGTCTTGGCGTGCAGGGCGACCGCATTCTTGACGGCCGCGATCTGTTCATTTAAGGAAGCGGTCACAGGCTTTGTCTTGATCTCTGCTTGCTGCGGTGCTTTTGTTTGGGCCTGTTCGCGTCTTTTGCCTACCCCAAGTCCGCCTAAGACCATGAGCAGCGCCCCGGCTGCGGCATTGCTGGCTTCCGCTATAGAGGCGCTTAAACGGGAACTGAGATCTTTTTTCTCCACGGCCGGCTTGATGACTTGATACACACGGTCACTGACGATCGCACCGCTGCCACTGGGGTTACTGAACACTTCTTCTTTTAACGCCTGCGGTAATTTCGCAATAGCTTGTGAAACATCCCGGGTCAATTCAACGCTGTGGACCACGGCAATGGATTTCGCTTGAGGCGCGACGCTGCCTGAAGCATTAACAACCGCCGCCGGACCATTATTGACTGTTGACGCTGCCGGCATGCTGGTGGAAGGGATCGGCATTGCGGTCAGGGTTGGCAGCTGTGCCTCTTGCCCTTGATGCATGACCGCGACCGCTGGAGCAGAACCGACAGCCTGTGTGCCACTTAATTGCTTTTGGGCCACTGGTGTGGAACCAAGCAAAATGGCCGCGCCCAACGCGGCAACCCTCGGTGAGACTTTCTCTAAGGCGTCGACTACTCTATTTTTCCAGGAATCATTGTTGGCAGCGGGCTTGACCATCTTTGCCGGCACGGCTTGTTGTCTGCCATCAACTAACGTTGAGGCATTCGGGACAACCACTGGAACAGGAACAACCGTTTTTACTAGAGCCGTTACTTGCTGCGCAACAGGAGCAACAGCCTCTACAACAGGCGCTGCGACGGCCTTCGGCGCTTCCACCACGATCGTATCCGGCATGCGCGTGGCAATATCTCTTAATGTGGCTGCCCATTCACCAATCGCGTAGGATGGATCAGCCGCGACCTTGTTCTTATAGTATTGATTCTTTTCAATATTTTCCCTGCGATCAAAGTAGGTCTGGGCAGCAGCTTGAGCGGCTTGCTTTTCTATGAGCTGATCCGGACGGGTGAAAACAGCGTCGATAACGCCCATGATATCCGTACCGACATGCTCACTTGTTCGTGTCATATTCTCGACGCTTTGCGCATACGCCAAGATCACCGCTTTAGCAAAACTCGGCTGCAAGGCTGACATCTTCTGCATGACAAATGCATTGAAGACTTCTCTTTCTTTAGCCGAAGGCGTTTGAGTCTTGATCACATTCCACTGACGGACAACATCCGGCATGCTGTACACATCTTGCAGACGGGCTTTAATGATATTCGCTGTCTTTTCTTTGGTCGTACCTTTAAGACCCTTGGTCACAACATCCGTGATCTGATCGAAATTGCCGCGGACAAAAGCGTCTGAAGACAATACGCTCGGTTCAGAGACCATGTTGTCGATCGCCTGCTGTGCTTGGACGCCTTCTCTATATTTAGTGATCGCCGGGATATCTTCTTCGGCTTTCAGAGAAGCAATGCTGTTGGGTGTTGTTCCCGTGAGGATCGCCGCCACATTATTCGCGTCTTTTTGATGTACAGCGGCTGTCACTGGTGTTGGGGCAGCCTGCGCAGTTCTGACAGTACGCGTTGTCCGTGCGTCGATGACGCTGGTGCTTTCCTGGGCAAAGACCTTTAAAAGAACATTCGCTGCCGCTGGAACATCACCTTTTTCCACCTGAGCCTTGCGCACATCGTTTAATGCCGTCTGGAATGCCGGCGTCCTCATGACTTGGGCAACGACGCTCTCAACCGCCCTGACGCCCTCAACCGAGAGACTGCTGTTAGCGGTCATGATGCTTGCCGCTGCTGCCGGTGATCCTGCCGTTAAGGCTTTGACCAATTCCACTCTTGCGGCACTGCCTGTACCACCACCCGCGCCGCCGCCGGCACCTTCATCACGGCGTTCAACCTTTTTAGGTTCAACCGTGCGCGTTCCCGTCGTGATCATGGCCTGTTCATTGGCCTGATCAGCCTTAACGTCAGACGCTGGGACATTTTTATCTGTCACCGCTGTCGTACTTGGCGTACTTGCGGTCAAAGAAGCTGAAGCTAACAAGGACGCAAATACAGCCCTAACAGTTGAAGACATGGCGCTGTCGGCCGCTTCGCCTTTTTGTTCGTTCTGATACAATTTTGAAACAAGAGCGACGGCCGGAACGATCTGTTTCGAAGCCATCTGCGGACTATTCCTGTCAACCGCAACCATGACCACGTTACCCGGCACAATGACATCCCATTTGAATCCTTCATCCTGCCGGATCATTTCCCGGCCCGGCACCATCAGGATCTTCAAGAACTCCTGTTCTTCATTGGTCAATGCCTGTTTGTAATTCTGAACATTCCTGTCATTTAGATAATTCACCACTTGCTGGACCGTCAGTGTATTGCCGGCAAACGCAGCATTTTCGTTCTCACGGACAAATCTGATGAAGCGGTCAAAATGTTTGGCGCCGGCTTCTTTAGGCATCAACACAACCAGCGTGCTGCCGATACGTTGAACAGCAAATGAATTCGGCTGGGTGACCTCGTGATACGCCCTGAAGATCTGGACCGGAATGCTTTTAGCATCCGGAATATTCACAATACTGTTGGACAATGTCGGTTCTGTCTTACCGATCCTCTCTTTCAACGCCTGCGCGAACACATGGGCTAAAAGAGCTTTGGCATTAGAAATAACCGCTTCCTTTGCCTGAGCGCTCTTTACTTTATTAAATGGATCGATCTGCCGGCCTAAAGAAGCCTGATACTCCCCGGTGAATTTCCGAACAGATGGATCTTTCCCGATGACCTGTGTGATCTCTGCCACAGCCTGGATCAAATGATCACCGGTTAATCCTTCCTGCTGCAGCTTCATGCTCAGGCTTCCTGTCAATGGTGAAGCAACAACCATATCTTCTTTAGTACCGGCCCCAAACATACCCAGTACGCGCTGAGTCATGGATGCCTTTTGGACAGGGAAGAGAATATCGACCCATTGCTGTGCCTGCTCTGTTGCCAGTTGTTCGGTGACCTTGACCAGCGCGCTGCTTACTGCTGGAGCCACTCGGCCCGCAGTCATCGCCTGGTCTTTGGGCATTGTCAATTGGGCATACACATCCTGCGCGAAATTCTTGACCTCCTGCCAGCCATGCCCAGCGGCCCGGACACGCAGCTCTTTATTGGCACCAAATTCTTGAATTTCTTCACCGCCGGTCGTTCTGATGGCGATCGAATTGTTATTGGCCGCAACGACCACAGCATTCTCTTTAACCGGACGTTCTTGAATGTTGACTAAATTTTCTTTTATCGCACCCATCACGGCCGGGACTTTACCTTGCGGTGAAGCAAAGACCACAAAATAACGGATATCATTGCCCGCTACATTGGCTTTTATCGCGGCGATCTGTTCAGCCACAGGACGTTCGCTTTGCGGTGTGATCAGTGCGGTCCCAACTGTGCTCTTTGATCGAGGATCCAAAGCGATGACCAACGCTTCACCCGTACGCAGCGGCGGAGCTTCCCGATAGCTTAACTGTCTGTTATCGATCGGTACATATTGCCCTGGCGCAGCCAACACCTGAGGAGCTGTAGCTAACTCTACAGAACGGAAAATGTCTTGATTTACCCCTTCCACAACCGCAGCGCTAAGGGCAGTAGTCAAACGCGCAATAGCCTCGGCCTTTTCTTGTCCTTCAGGAGCATTGGCCGCAGCTTCACGCAAAGTCTTAACGGTATCATCCTGGACTAAGACCTGATCCATGACCCTGACAGCGCGCGCTTTATGTTCATCGCTTAAGGGGCTTGCCTTAATATACCGCGCTACATCCTGACGGATGACGCTCTCATCTTTGCCGCTAAGCATAATGGAAACAACCGGATCCTGCTTGGATGCTGCCGGAATATCGTTCCTACCGCTGCTGCCTGTCAAACTTAGCGCAGACACAAACGCCGTGGCAGCTAAGGTCTTCATGATGCCGGCAGACATGGCCTGGTCTTTTACGACGGGAATCGGCTTGCCCGCTTCCCTTGCCAACCTTTCTGTGCCAGCCAAGATCTTTTCAACTTCCTCCAATCCTTTCCGCAACTCTCTCTGCTGTTCCGGCCTTGACAATTTCTTTGCAAGCAATGTCTTTAATTTGACCGCTTGGTCAGCACTCAATGTTGCCTTATTCTCTGTCAATACACGCAACAGCAATGTTTCAGGCAAATTGGTGAACTGCGTCTTTGTTGAGCCCGTATTGGAAACAGCAGCTAATACCACATTCTCAATGCTCTTGACAACTTCATCAGAGGGTCGCTGGCCGGTGACAAAAGTGAATAAATTCACAACTGCGCTTAAACGCTGGCTGGGCTGTGATGTTCTGGCTGTTTGAGTAAACTGCATGGCCGCGGCAACTTCTTTTTTACTGCTGCCCTTTAAGACCTCTAAACGCCCGCCCGCGGCAATATTGGCAATATTCTTGCGCTCTGCCACTGTTAGAGATGGCAGGGTCTTAGCCAGCGCATTCTCGATCTCAGCTGTGACCGCGGCAACCTTTTCTTGAGACGCAGCATCCTTGGCACTGACGGTCCTATTTAAGTAACGTTCCACGGCCGCATCGCTGGCATCCGCCGGAGCGTTGACAATGGTACGGATCGCTGGCATGAGCGTTCTATAAATACCCGCGTCATTCAATGCCGTTTGCTGTTCAATGACCTTGGGATTGAACGTTACCTCCTGGATATCTTTAAGCTGGGGTAAGGCTGACGGCGCGGCTGTGTCATTGAGCTGTTGAACAATGGGGGCCAAGACATCGATCATTTGTGTATCATTCGCATTCTGAGCAACTTTAAGGGCCGCGGCAGCCTGAGACGTCAACGTTTCATGGGTATTTCTAATGCGTTCAACCTGAGGTTCAAGGGCACGCAGGGCCGCAGCGGCATCTTTATCCTGTGCCGCAGCCGCCATCAACATCACTTTCTGTAAACGCGTCTCCAATTGTTTGATCGCGGCCGAATTTAACGGGGCCGCACTTGCCTGTTCAATCCCTTTAACGGTCGAATTGACGACATATGCACGATATACCGCTGGTGCGATCAACGCACGTTCACCGCCGGCGTCTTTGACAATCCTAACCTTGCTGCTGTCGGCTCTCTTTTGAATTTTGACGATGAATTCTTTCACATCCGGTACATTTAGATCTAGCACATAGGCGCTAACCTGTGCCTGTGGATTTGTACCCAATGTTTTTTCCATTATTGTCGGCATCAGATATTCTGTGCCGGATAAACCAAACATTGCTGTTTCTTGCGCGGTCGCCGGTACTGTCACCGCATAGCTATTATCCGTCGAACTGTAGCTGACTGGAAGTGATGCACCCTGCATGATGGCCGCTGCCGGCTGACCGTTTTGGGCCACCTGATAGACCGGCTGTTCATTGAGCATAAACGCCGGAGCAACTGTCATTTCCTGCCGCGGCTGGTCTTTGGCGACATTGACGGTGCCTGTCAATTTATTGAAGGTCAAGGCAACCGGCACCTCTGTCTTAACGCCCGTTTGAGGATCAGCAACATTGACCTTGGCTGTGGCCGTAAAGAAATCCGGCATTCCTGCCACCGGCACAAGCGGCGCAGAGGTCAATGTGCCCTTGGTTTCTTTGCTTAATCCTAAACGGTCGATCGCGCTTGCTGGAATGATCACCGACTGCGGCTGGATATTGCCGAAGACATCCGTGCTGCTGGCATACACCATCCCTGTCTGAACGTCGACAACTGCATCTTTAGCATCCAACGTCCCCTTAAAAGAAGCCGGCATTTGGGTCATGGGCATGTAACGAATACTGGTATCCGGCGCCAGGTTAAGCAAGGGAGCAACCTGGACTTTCATTAACGCCGGGACATCAGCGATAGCTGCTGCTCTTGGATCAACAAACTTGATCTGGTTGACGAGAGAAGAGATGCGTGTCTTAAATTCATTGATCGTTGATCCGGGAGCTTGTACGGCGAGGGCTTGATGCCACTGTTTGTAAGTTTCTGTCAGCGCCGCGATCTTGACCTGGACCTGGCGCAGAGCTTGTTGTGTGGGCACATCATGTTGTTGGGCGATGGCCTGTGTTAACAATGCTCCCATGTCCGCGCCGCTTGCCACCTGGGCTTTTACCTGGGCGATCTTGTTGTCCACGACGCTCAGCACAACACGAGGCATTGTGTCACGGTCCAGCAGCAGGTATTCTTTGCCGTCTTGATCTTTACCAGCGCTCTTAACTGTTGTTGCCGTCGTCGCGGCTAAAACATCCCGTGTTGCCTGAACCTTATAAACCGGCTCAACGCTTACCGTTTCATTATTAGTCTGCAGCGTATACTTGACCTCAGCTACCGGCACAGCGGCGGATGTCACCGCGTCTATCTTATTAGGTATCACCACTTCCTTCTGCCCGTCGACATCGGTCGCAACCTTGACCGTCGCGCCGTTAACTAAGACTGTCGCCGTTCCTGCTGCCAGCGCCTTCCAGGCCGTTTGCTCAAGCACATCCATATTCTTTAATGGAACCACGCGATTGTCTACAATCACCGCCTTGGCCTCTTTACTGTCTTTGCCATACACAACATTATTACGGATCACATCCCCGCGCTTAAGTGTCCCCGCCCCGATCGCTACGACTTTCTCCGCAATGAATCCTTCCGGCATATTCCTGATCACAGAAAGGACTGGGACCTTATGATCAACACCGTTATCGATCACGCTCATGCGTTCAACGGAGGCTGCTTCTGCGGCATTATCTTTGATCGGCACATAAGCACCATCCATGACCACCGCCACAGCTGTCTGCGCGGCGTCTTTTACAACAGCCACTGGCATGCCCGTGTTGCTGATCATCGCTTGATTGACCGTGATGTCTTTTACCGGCAGCGTTGCCGGCACATCTTTAACACCAACTAAATTCAGAGGAACAGACGTTGGCGCGGGCTGCTGTTCAATGACGGGGGCAACAACAGGCGCATTTGCGACAGGCACGCTGCCTGTCGATATTAAGGAAGCCGCCGCGACCGCGATCACTGTTTTAGGTGACATGGCTTTGTCAGATGCCATTGCTTTATTTGACAATGACATGAATTGCTGGGCATAACTATCTACCTGCGCTAATCCAGGATGAGATGCCATGACCCGGCCCAATTCCCATGGAGCTAGATAAACAACCGGTGTTCCGGCTTCCTGGCCTTTCGTTGGAGACATATTCATTTCTGCTAAAGCGGTGGTCACAGCCTCTGTGGCGGCCAGCGCAAAACGTACCGGTATTGGGGTTACCCGTTCACCTTTTTCCGCGTGCATCGGTAAAGAGTAGGTCACCGCGACGACACCTGACGGCGTTTCTTTGGCAGCTGCGGGCCTGGTGATCGTTACTTCGCGTCTCTGTGCCTTTGTATTGACAACAGGCACGACCGGCGTATCGTTGACAAAAACTGGCTCTATCACATCGGTTAAAACCGGCAGATTTTGCGGGACAACTCTTGTCTGAGAAACTTCTGTTGTGATCACCGGCATGTCTTTAATGCTGATCAACTTATCTTCGGCCACAACCGCGACAACATCCTTACTGTCGGTGCTGGCATATACTTTCCCATTCTCTTTGATCACAGCCCCCGGGACCAAGCCGGCGCTCTCCAATTGTACAGGAGCGCTCACAACAATATCCCGGCGTTCCCAAGTCTTAGCAGCAGGATTAAAGACCATGACCGGACGGACAGGAACGGATAGATCATTGATGGCGCGTTCTTCCGTTTGAGGTAATTCAATGGTGTTAGACACCAAGCTTATCTTATTGGTTGCCGTATTGACCACAACCGGCGCGGCAACATCCTTGCCATTGATGCTGATGGGGAATGAACCTCTAAATTCCTGGGTTCCCGTGCTGGCTGGTTCAAGCTCGATCCTGACAAATTGCGGATTATCACCAGCGGTCGGGGTCAATCCCACCTGGTTCAAGAAACGCTCGCCGCGCACAACCACCGCGGTTGGCGCCGTATTATTCTCGGGCGTTGGCATCGACGGATAAACAAGACCTGACTTGATATCCACGATCTCACCGGTGGTTTGCGGAACATCTATTTGAGGAACCTGAGCCATCGGCACGAAGCGAAGGACCGGTAATTCAACGCCGGCTGGCGGCTGTTGTTGTTGAACAGGGGCCACGGGTTCAATGGCAGGCGCTGCAACCGGCTCAACCGCAGGTGTTGTGTCTTGGGCTGCAGGCATCACTGCCTGGGCCGGCTTAACCCCAAGCGATAAATTAGCAACCGGTAATGCATTTTCCAACACCATTGTATTTAACCTTGCTAAAGCCACCTCCCGCAAACGAGCCTCAGCCTGTGCCGCAGGCAGCTGACTGACTTCTGCTTTCGCCTTAACAACCACAGGATCCGCACTTAACCGGCGGACGATCTCAAGGGCCTTATCCATGTCAGAAGCACCGATATTATTCGCGCTTAAGAACGCTTTAACTTCGCTGTCTTCTCTAAGACTTAACAAACGGTCAATACTGATCCCGCCGATATTAGCTTCCGGCTTTACCACTGCACTAGCTTCGGCTGCCTTCTGACCAAAAGCAAATTGAAATGCACCCATCACCTGCTCGGCCGGGGTGATCACTTCCGTTAACACAGGAAGCGATACAGGCACAGCCGCTTTGGGCACGGCATTCATTAATGCGGTTCTTAAGGCAGCAACATCGACTGTTCTTCCGGCAGCCTCAGACTGGATCAGGGTCATACCCGCCTGCTTGATCGCCGTGAATAATTCCGGGGCCACATCGATCACTTGCTGTCCGCCGTCAATATTCCTTGGCGTTGCAATGCCGGGAACAGTTTCTAATACTTTCTGTATCGTCCCCGTCACCAGCGCTTCCACGCGCACAAGCTTGGGAGCTGCTTTTTCGCTGCCAGCCTGGACAGGAACAGCATAGGTCACATGCAGAATATCTTTATCAGCGGATCCCGCCGGCGGGACAATGGTCAATTCCCGCATAGCAACCTGCGGCCTTGCGGCGGCAACAGGTTTGGCCGTCAATGCATTGGCCTGAGTTAACGTATTTTGGGCAATGGCACGAATGACGGGCTCGACTTGATCAGGGGCCAAAGCGACATATTCAACGTTGTCGGCTGATTGCTGCACCTGAGGCATCTTGAACGCTTGCGGTTCTGCCGCCTGCAATTGTGCCAGAGCACTTTCGATCTCAGGTGTTCTGGCCACAAGATATTGTTGAACTTCAACCCGGGGCGCTATGGACGTATCTGGTTGGACCATCCGATAAGTCGCCTCTGTGACAGGCAATGAATTAAACGCTTCTTTTTGCGCGAGTGGGACAGTGATATCGCCGTTTGGCGTGATCACGGCCGGCTGACCATTGATGGTCACTGTATTACCCTTTTGAGAGGATCCCGCGGC
This sequence comes from uncultured Planctomycetales bacterium, assembly GCA_964520655.1. Classification (GTDB taxonomy): domain Bacteria; phylum Omnitrophota; class Gorgyraeia; order Zapsychrales; family Fredricksoniimonadaceae; genus JACQQW01. The sequence goes on along the minus strand of CAZFNI010000010.1, from coordinate 20,559 downwards.
CAAGCCCATGAGAGCTGTTTGTTCAGACACATTCCTGTTTGCCAAAGGAACAACGTGCCCGTTGAGGATGACAGCTTGCGGCGCGGCATTGTCATTGGCAAAGATCCAATTATTGCGGATGACGCTGCCTGCGGCAATGCCCTCGGCACCGCTTGCAACAACCGCGGCTGTCCGCCATGATCTTTCTGCCGGAACATATTCATAACGATCAGCCGTTGTAACGCTGACCGGACCGGCAGCCGTCTTTATTTCCATTTGCTTTGGCGCCGCGGCTGGTGCTGCAATATTATTGTAAACAGCAATGACTTGACCATCCTTGATCAACGCTGCGGGCGCTCCAAGAGCGTCTCTCATTTCAAACACCGGTGCTTGCGCATCGATCCCTGCCGCTTGAGCGACCGTGACTTTCTGAGGAAGGGCCTGCGCTTCTCCTGTCTTTTTAACCACCGTGACCGTGACGGGTTCTGGGGCAGCAGGTACTATTTGATTGGTCTTGCTATCATAAATGATCGCATGCGGGATCTCAAAGATATCGCCGCTGGTCTGATCAACCGCGCGGGCCACCACTGTGCCGACATATTGCCCTTCTTGTCCTGCCGCAGGTGTGATCTCCAGACGGATCGCTTCCGGCTGATCCTTTACGGAAGCCGCACTTAAACCTAAATTCATCAACGCATTATTAGGTACAATGACCGCATGCGGCAATGCCTGCGCGGGCATTGTTGCCGTGCCGCCGACCGCTTCCGGAGTCGGCGCCGTGAAGATCTCGCCGGTCTTGGTGTCATAGAGTTCGTTGGATTTCAATGGAACGCTCGGGGATGCTGTCGCCGGCACATAACGTGTTTGTGCCGCTTGTCCTTGTGGCGCTGAGTTGGTCTGTGCTATTGGCGCGATCGATACCGGGCTTGGTGCCGCAACGCGAGCAGGTGTTGTAATGGTGACAGTGGGAAGCGCGCCAGCAGGGCTTATCGATTGAACGACCGGTTTTAATCCAGAATCTTTTGCGGACGTTTGAGTATTTACCACAGCCCGTTCTTTAGCTTTTGTATAATTTCCCGCAAAGGCCTGCTCGATCTCCTGCCATTTAGTCTGATATTCTTTTTGTATCAAAGGAAGCAGCTTCACGATCATTACAGCTTTTTCTTTACCAAATGCTTTCACAATTTCATCAGGCGTCTTAAATTGTTCGTAAATATCACTGATCTCCCGCTGCATGCTCGGTAGATCACTCAACCATGCCGGCAATTCCCGACGAATAAGTTCACCATCTTCTTTGCTGTAACCTTTAAACACCAGGAAATCTTTAGCTACATCCATCAAGTTAATCGTTTGTTCTTGCGCTTTCCCTTGTGCATCGTAAACAGGAACTTCCGCCTTTGCCTCGCCACCGTTAGCTTTAGAATCGAATGCTGCACGGGTAGCGTCATTGTCTCTCTGATATTGAGGATCAACTTCTTCGATGCTGTGGCGTAATTCATGCTGATATGCTTCTCTTATATCCTGTGGATCATTCTTGACTGGGTTTACATAGACGCCGAACACCGCGCCTTTCTTTAATTCCATCCAGACGCCATCTTCCTTCTTGGCAATAAGACCTTTTGTCACCATTAGATCAACAATATCTTGTTCCTGAGGTGTCAATCTTACTTTCTGCTGATCAGTATCGTTTAAGAACGCAATGATGCTAGCCGTCGAATGGTTCGCTCCGCGAAAACCAATGGTGGAAGAAGTTTGCGGCGTGATCACTGTCCCTCTGGCGATCTTGTCATTGCCTTCGCGATGGACCATCATGCGGTTGAACATCGCCTTGCCAACTCTTTCATTAGTGATAACTCCATAAACTCCATCAACCACTTGATAAACGGCTGTAGCTGATTGACCTTTCGTGATCCTTTCAACAGCTTTTTCAACAGCATTATCCTTATCATCTGGATCGATCGCAGAAACTTCTTTAGCGCCTTCAGCAGAAAGACGGGCCAGCTTAGTAAAATCATTGGACCTCTGATGAAGCGCCTCCGCATATTCTCTAGAAATATGTGTAAAGGTATCTTCAAAATCCTTGGCTGCAAAAGCCGTCTGATTTCCTTCAACCTTCAATATCTGTCCATCCTTGTCAATTGTAACCAGAACGTCTTTACCTTCATGTGTTATGGTTTTACTGCCGTCATCATTGGTTTTAATGACAGGTTTGTTATTAAGCAGCGCGGCTAATACTTTCAGTTTTACTGGGTCGGATTCTTTGAGCCGACTTTTCTGTATGTTCTGAGCAAGGCTGCGTAATGTGTCATCTTGGATATGTTCTGCGGCAATACTGACAGTGATATCCATTTCCACGCTTTTGACTTCCATCGCACGAACTGTCTGTTCCAGAAGGCCTTTAGCAAGTTTCAGCTTGTCCTCGTGCGGCATATCAACAACCTTTTTCCCTTCATAGGCCAAAGGAAGTTTCAATGTATAGGTATATAGATGCTGATTATCGGAATCAAAAACATCAATGTTCGCATCCTGAAGCTCTTCAGGATTATCGACAAGGCCATCTTTGGAGACTTCATCATCTGCCGCAATGGACACGTTAACACTGTGGGGGTTAGCGATATCCTGGTTAACTGCGTTCAAAGCACCCGAGGCCGCTTGATAACTGGCAATGGAAATATTTCGACTGCGCTCAAATACTTTCTTGGCCTCCGAGGTAAAAGAAACAAAACCCTGCTCATCACCAAGTTCTTGAGCGCGGAACGCATTGTCTAATTTACCCCAGCCTTCTATCAGGTGTGTATAAATTTCGCCCAGGGCGTATCCTCCAAGGTTATAAATACCCCTGTTTAACCCTTCTGCCAGATCTTCCTTGATGTTAACGCGTGAAGCCCCTAAGATCGTTTCTACCCCGACCATGCGGGCAACGCGGTCAAAAATGTGCGCGCGCTCATGGTTGGGAACACCCGCTTCAGGAAGCTTCCATCCCATGCCCATTACATACAACATGGCGTTGGTGCCCAACCCAAATCGTTTATTATCCGCCAACCCTGCCGTATTCCTGGCTTCCATGTAGGGGTCATAAACAACATCGATCGGTTTATCTTGCAAGAACTTTTGGATCTTATCTTTGGCGTCATGAATAATCTGTTCCTTTTCAACCTCAGTGCTGTTCGGCTTGAATGCGATCAATTGCCGGGCCTGTTCTTCAAAGCCATTACCTAAAATATTATTCCCCATCAACGTATGGATCATATCCGCCATAGCATTGTTCGCACCGGCATTATGGGTGAACTTCAATACAACTTCCGTATTCTTATTAGCAGCCAAGTATTGGGTTAATTGTTCAACAGACCATTTCTCTGATCCCTTCACGGCCTCTTTACCAACCACAAGCTCTGCCCCAAGATTAAACCGCCCAGCCATTTCTTTTACCTTTAATAACATTTCCGCAATGGCCTTTTGATCGATCGTTTCCTTACCGCTGATCAATGCCCTGCGCTGATTCAAATAGGCCAGATCGTTTTCATGCGCCTTGATCCGCGCCATCAATTCCTTTACCGGTAAAGTTATTCTTTCCTTACCAAGATCTTCTTTCTTATATCCAAGGGCTTGCAGATTATCTGACCAAATGCCCTTGTTAGCCTTTAAGTCTAGGGTCACTTGATCGTTTTGAACACCGGCGATCTGATCCATGAACTTAACGAACTTAATCGTCCCTCTAGGCGTGCGTACCGCGCCATCCTTAATCACATCACCGGCCTGTATGCCTTCAAAAGCGCCTGTTTTTAAAACAACCTCCTGAGATTCCCAAGTGTCATTCTCTTTGGAATATTCATAACGATGCTCAGTCGGCAATGTCACCGTGACATTGCGTACCGGTTGATTCATCGCCGTATCAGAAGATGGCTTGTCCGCAACAACGATCTTTGTTTCATACCGCGTTGTCACTGCGGTTTTATCGGCAATGCGCGCCAGGCTGCCATTGATTAATAAACCTTTCTGACGCCCGTTCTTATCATGAACCTCCCAGATCTCATCACCCTGGGCATTATTCACCTTTTCGATCAACCGGTCGCCCTGTTCAAACGCAACGCGGGCATTGCGCATGGTGGCGCCCGGCAAGACAACTTCACTGCGGGTGGATCTCATTTCTCCCTTGTCCGCATCAAATTCCCAAACGCGTTTAACCGTCAGGTCATCCCAACCTCTTTCCTTGTCGAAATAGACCCTGACTTTTGCGGACGTTGCCATACGTTCTTTGTTGGCCGTATCCATCAATTGGCCCTCAAACAAAACATATTGGCTAGAATTATCCGCAGCGTTTAAGATCAACATGGGCGAACGGCTGCCGGCAACCTGCCCCTGCTTAACGCTGAATGTGCGTTCCGTCTGTTTGCCGCTTTGATCCCTAGAGATCATCTTAACGGATTTGTTTAATTGTTCCGGGAATGTGATCTGCTGATAATGTTGGTTATATGCCGCTGTCAATCTAAGTTCGTGACGCTCACCTGTAACGGTATCAATGACCGTTGTGTTGTGCTGAGCAATATATCCGCTTCCATCCTTTTTAACATCAAAGGCAACATAACGTTTTTCCGTTGCTGCAGCTTGCGGCGACACTCCCCGTTCAGAATCATCACGAACAACATCCATTTGCTGAATAACCCTGTCAAATTGACGAACTCCTTTTCCCTTGTTCCATTCGTTGATCGTGAAAACCTCACCCGTCTGAGTATCCCAAACACTATTTTCCAACTGAACTTGTCCCAGGAATCCTTGACTTTGATTACTATCAAAAACTAACGGCGTGCTAAACACCACCACATATCGATCACTCAATGTTTGTTTGCGGGAAAGCGGATTCTCTTCCACAATGCGCGCTGTACCGTCTGAATTCATGTAAACAGATTGATTCTTATCCAGAACAATTTCCTGTCCTCCGACTCTTGTTCTGTATCCTGAAGATCTTTCCACAGCCAAAGAAGAGGCTAAACGTTGTTCCAAATTCGACTGATGACTTTCTCTAATGGCATCGTTGCTAAGCTCAGGACTCGTATGGGGAACCGCCATGGTTACTGCAATCGCACCACGATCGGATAATTCCGCAGAACGTTCTTGAGCAATAGCTTCTATTTCTTTTCTTTCTGTTTCGGTTAACGGCTTTCCGTCGCTCAACCTTTTTTCGATCTCTTTTAAACGTGTAATTTGACGATCTCCCAACTCAGGATCAGCATCTGTAAGGAAAACTTGCCGTGTACGGCTGGCCTTGGTACGTTCACTCTGGCTGGCAAAGTCGGTATCTTTTTCATACGCATTGAAACGGGTCATACTTTGTAATCCCGCATCTACGGAACGAGTCCCCAAAACCACGTGATCAACAGAAAAGATATTGTCGACTTTCACTTGTTCAACTACGGGTTCAACAGATTTGTCCTCCCCTTCGATTTTGACCTGAACATCAACATTGCGACCGACAGTTGGGTTAACGCCTTCCACCATGGATGTGATGATAACTCTTCCACTAAGGACTTCCTTAACGATCTTTCTTGCTGCCTGCTCCGCAAGTGCCTTTATTTCAGCATTTCTTTGCTCACCAGGCTCTTTTGTAACAATGTCTTTTTCCTGAATAGTCACCTTTGCAACCGCTTCTTTAACTTCCTCTTTGAGTTTATTAAAGCCACCTTGTGCTTGTTCAGAAGACCAAACATCAACTCTCTTTCCTTCTTTCTCAAGTTTCTGTACAAACGCACTTAGCTCTGCTTGGGAATAATGTGTTAAACTCGCCAACATCTTGGTATTGATGACCAAAGCATCCCCATACTGCCCCTGGTCAGATGAGTACTCTTTCGCATAGCCTTCAATGGCATCCATAAACCCAGTCTTGCTTTTAATCACAGGTGCATAGTTGATATCAGCTAAATCAGCCGCTTTTCTCAACTGCCAGATGGATGTCCCCATTTGGCGCATGGCCGCAAAAGATTCACCCGGCGAACCAGTCAACAAAAGCACCCTTCCGCCATTATCACGTATAGAATTTAGAACATCAACACCGCTGGCCTTGCGAGGATCTTCTTTTCCTGTATGCTGAGCCCACACTGCCTCCCCTTCTTTTGAGACACTCTTACCGGAAGCATCGGTCATCTTTAATGTGGCGCCGGCCATTTCTTTTAACGGAGCCCTATCTAAAGAAAATAACGCAACGATCACTTTGGCCTGGGCGTTGATCTTTTGCTGGTCAGTGAATATGCGGTTTAACTGCGGATCACCTGTTGTCTGCAAGTCGAATGGGTCATATTCGATCTTCAAGCCTGTTTGCTTATCAACATTAAAACGGATGGTTTTATGTTCAACCGCACTTAACACAGAAGCGGCGCCGCGGAAGAAATGCTCCATTTCTTCAACCCCCGCCTCTTTGGTAAAGTATTTCTTTATGGCCTCGCCGTGCTTTTGCTTAACGATCTCTTTTATGTTTTGCGCAAGGTCATAGGCACCGTTATATTCTTTCTCCCCAACCTTCAGCGTAACAACTGCGTCTCTAAAAGAACCATCGGTTTTAACTTGTTCGACAGCGTCGTAGATCGTTGCCACGATGTCACGCAACGCGAGCATCTTCTCGCCCTGGAATTGAAGTTCGCTGCGGCCTTTTTCTGTGGCTTTCATTTCTGCTACCCGGTGCTGACCAGCCGATGAATCTCCGCCGATGATCAAAGAAGGCAGTGTATAGAAAAGATGCGCTTCATCACCAAACACAATGGAATCTTTAAATGGATTGCGGACAATCTCACCTGGTTTTGCGCTCTGCAAATTCAATAAAATTGTTTTAGCTTGTGTCTGCCCCATGACATTGACGACATCATTTTTAAATTGCAGGCTTTCTCCAACTGCCCCTTCAACTACATGAGCGCCTGAAATTTTTCCTGCCATGTCATGAACCAGCTTGTCGGGGACAATATAAATAGCCTGTTTTTCTTTTGCGTACTTGGCTATGATCGGCATCATATTAACGGCAATATCTGTCTTACCGCCGCCCATGTTCAAAATTGCCGTTAACATGGAACCGTCCACCGGCTTCTTACCGAATGAAAAATCAATGATCTTGCTGACCACCGCGACCTGACCCTCGATCCACTTAAGATCTTTCCCGCCGATAGACGATCTAAATGCCCCAAAGAATTCACCCATCATCTCTCCGCGGGTGACTGTGCTTTCCTTCCCTAAAGGTTTCTCCGCAAACCATTTCTCTAAGTGAGACCGGAATTGCTCTTTCTGTTCTCCCGTATAATTTCTTACGGCAGCTTCAATAATTGCTTTTGGAGCAATATTGCCCCCCTCTATTGACATTTCATTGAACGCTTTGATCAACGATTCTTCCCTAACATTAGCTTCTTTCATCTGCTCGGAACGAGCTGCCTTGATCTCTTTTGTCCCCATTGTTTCTAAATACTTTGTTTCAGTTCTTACGACGTCATTTCTATCGACCAAATGCCCTAATCCTAATTGACGGACCAATGAATCGATCTTTGCCGTCATTCTGGACCATGAACCAGGCCTGAATGTGCCGATTAAATCTTTGGTAGATTTTAGAACTGACGGGGAAGTTTCGGGTGCTGCAACGAGGGCGTTATCAGAAGCTCCGGCATCTAAAATGCGTCCGGATGCGACCTCAGTCGGCGGTGCGCGCGTCAACCCCGCCGGGGCTTCTTGGCCCTTACCATATAACTGTTCCGCAATAGTGTGGGGAGATTTATCAGACGTTAGAGCGCCTTCCTCAAATCCTAATAACGCCATTGTATCTTTTCCTAGATCCTTTAATGACTTTCCTTCAACGCTCCCTTCGATAAGGTCGATCTGTCTTTTAGAGCGCAATTCACCAAACTCATGGAGAGCTGCCTGATTATTCTTGGCTACAATAACAATTTTCTTTACGCCGTCCTGCCCTTCAATGATCGCAAATGCACCGTCCCTACCTAACTCTGCGGTATCCGCATTCCTGTGCACTTCTAGAACCGCAATAACTTTGCCTTCCTTGTCTTTGATCTCTTTTCTAGTAGGTGCGTTTTCCTGTTTGGCCGCCACAGCTAAAACAACTTGACCGATCTGCTCTTTTTGCTGCTGAGTCAATTGCTGCCCTTGTAAATTGTCGCTGCCGCCAACGCTGACTGTTGACATCAACTCTTTGATGCTTCCTTCTAATTCGCTGTTTTGGGTGATCTTTAACGCCTTTTCCAATATTTGAACTGGTGGCTGCGTTTCTCTGAGCTCGCCTGTCAAATGCAGTGCTAACGCCTGATTATACAACTGTTCGGCCGAAACATTCTCCCCAGACAATTCAACGGACCTATCGAATTCTCTTAATGCTCTTTGATACAGCTTCTGCTGCTCTTGCGCAGGACGTTCTGCCGCTTTATAAAGAGCGATCTTGCCCTGCAAAGTAGCCAATTCAATTTCCGCCTCTATGCGCCCAGATACCTTAACCAATTGTGCAGCTCTTACCAAATCCGTCGATACTTGGGAAGTTTCTCCTTCCAAAGCGAAACGCGCCTCGGCGCGAGCTATGTATAACATCGGCTCATCTGGTGCTTTTTTCAACCCTTCATCAGCCGCCTTAATAACTTCAACCAAATCGTCGCTATCACGCTTACCTTCTCTATCATAGATCTCTGAAATCCTTGCCATCTTATTGTCCACGTGAACAAGGTCAGCGATCTTTTGCATCGCATCAATATGGCCTACGCCATTGGTTCTGGCTAATTCCACAACCGCATTGATCCGGTTCAAATTACTTTCGCCGCCTCTCGAAGCCTTGCCGCTTAACATTTGGATCTTGGCCAGATATAAAGAAGATTCTTTAGGATCAGCCTGTATCCTGCTGTCTAAAAATGCCAAGCCGTTTTCTAAATCCGAGCCATCTTTCATCATTTCAATGCCTGCCATACGATTAAGGATCTGGGCTCTCTGAAAAACGCTGGGTAATTTTCCGGCGTCATTTCCTGTCTTTAAAAATCCATACGCCTCTTGAAGCGCAGCTGCGGCATCCTGCTGCAATTTAACTGCCTTTTGCTCATAAACAGGCCCATCCATCTCCAATCCAGAATTCTTAGACTTATTCCCCATGTCTCTGCTTAACGCAAGGCTTACATCGGAAAGCAATAATTTCCCTGCAACAAATTGTTCTGGAAGTAGGTCGGGACGGTTAGAAAATTCCTGGGCTTTGGCCACAGCCAGTGTCAATTCGTTCTTATTGACAAGGGACTGGATCTCGTTGACAATACGCGCCGCCGGAAGCATGTCTTTGACTTTACCAAGTTCGGCGTGCATCACACTAAATTTGCCGAAAGCATCCTGCGCACGATCGATCAAAACATCCTGTGACTTCTCAGCTTTGAGAGCCTCTTCCTTATTACCGCTCATCCAAAGACTTTCAGCGCGCAATCCCTCCGTCTGGGCAGCCAATGTCAGCGCATCCGCCTTCCCTGCACCAAAAAGCGTTTCAACGCTGCCGCCTTGATCAACAATCGTATTGACTTTTTGTACCACTAAAGAATAAGCCTGTTGTCGGGCTTGCTGGACTGCGGCATCGTCCTTACTGTTTCTTGTCAAATCCAGAGTATTAGCATAATTTAAATACTCCGCCTCTGCTGTCCCCTTGGGAGCGATCGCCATGGCCAGGTCGATGGCCTTTTGTGCACCCTGATAATTACCCTGTTCACGAAGCCGTCTGGCTTCGGACATTGCTGTTTGCGCTTCGGTTGCGCCAGAGGGTTTCAACATCAAGCTGTAAAAAGCAATGTTTTGTGACAATTCTTGTGTCTTTTGTTCCTGGTATTTCTGGGCTTCAAGCGCGATATCAAATTCATTTGTATACCCACTAATCCTCGCCAACTCCCGTCCCTCATTATTCAAACGCAATTGCAATCCATCTTGATTATTTAGAAACTTATGCGCCAGGTTCTCGGTGACATCTAACTGCAAAATTGTGATCGGCATTGAGTGGCCCTTGATCGCAATTGTTTCAAGGACCAGTCGTTCCCCCGTAGCAAGGGTTCTTCCTATATTAGATAAACTGCTATACCACTCTCCTTCCATCTTCGCAGTAAATGCTTTGGGGGCCACAGCACTAAGCGGCATCTGGGCGATCGGCATCCACATATTTAATGTCTTGCCCATCTCTACGCCGCCCGCAATATCCGATAAAAATTTCTTACCCAATAAATCTTCAGATTTAATGACTCCACCTGTCTTGGGGTCTTTCGCAAAATGATCTGTGTAGGCCTTCTGTATCCCCCCGCCTTGAACCAACGCCCGGATTGGAACGTCGACCATGCTCCATGCCGGCATCATCGCACCAAAATCGGCCGCGCCAACAACAGAAAGTCTCGGCAAGATCATCGGATTAGCTGCGATCTTCTCCAGCATTGATCCCCCTGTTACCTGACCGCCAACTTTTCCTGTTTGTGCCCAACTTTGCATGTTGCTGCGCATCATGCCTAGACCGCTCAAAGAAAGTCCAGCCAATGCTCCATAGGCCACATGGTTCAATCTCTTTGAAAAATCCGCATTCTGCAAATTAGAATCAGCGTAAGATAAAGCAAATCCGCTTAACCCGCCCAGAATGGTCCCGGTTGTGAGACGCGCGGCGATGCCTGTCGCCCCCCCCAAAGAAAGAACGGCATTTGCTTTAGTTGCTGCTGCTGTTGTGATGTCGGGACGAGTGAAGGCAAACTTTGGCAACCCAGAACCAACGACCCCGCCTAGCAGAGCACCGCCTAATGCATAACTACCAATCGTTGACAAATCCCCGTCAGATCTTAAACCGGTTGCTGCGCCTAATGCTGCTCCAGAAACAACTCCAACCGCAACAGGTTTAGCATTTGTTGCCTTAATGATCTTATCTGTAAACGTTAATTCCGTTGCCGTTCTTGCCATAACTGGTTCAACGGTTGCTGTTATTCTTTCTACTTGTGCGGCTGTTCTCGGAAAAGCACCTGCACCAAGCCATTTTGGAGCGCCGGCAACCAAATATCTCCCTGCCAACAAACCAAAAGTTGCATCAAATGGCAAATTCTTGAAACTATAGTCAGCGCCAGCACTTGTCATCGCTCCTAAAACGGATATACCTGAGTATCCAATACCATTCAACCAAGGGCTATTACTAATCTTATTTCCAAACGCCCCTGTTTTCGTTTTTAGAAGAGCGAAGCCAAATCCATACCCCGCGCCTGTTCCAAAATCAGAAGCTACTTGAGAAGCGCTGAAATCCTTCCCGTTCAAATAATTTTCTGTAGCCCCTCGCAAAGCATTGATTGTCCCGCCACCAATAGTGGTGGTAACAAGGGGCATGTATGAACTGGTTATAAAATTCGTGATCTTGGAGTCTTGTGTTAGTATCCTTGTCGCAATTAGATTATCTAAAGGCGCGACTGCTTTAGCCGCGAGCCCCAATCCTCCGACAATTAAACCTGTGTCTTTCGCACCGGAAACGCCTGAAGCAAAAATTTCTTGTGCCCTGCGATCGGTTGTTCCATCGGTTGTCAGCCAAGTCACCCCTGCTGACAATCCAAAACCAACACCGTTTTGAACAACCACTGCTCTGCCGACATCTAAAAATCCATTTGTCATTACAGCAGCTGTTCGCGTCAACGCTGAGGCCCCTTCAGCTGCCGCAACGCCTTTTGTTAGAAAACCAATACCACCGGCGGCCATTAAAGCTGTATTGGCCATTCCTAAAATAGACATGTTGCTGGCATCTAACTTATCCGCCTGATCATCTGAAAAATTAAACGAAGTCCTTAGTCTGTCTTTAAATTCTGTTTGCCTGCCCTCTCCTTTGATGCCGTGTGTTATTGATTGATACCAGCGTGTTTTTTCTTGATAAACATCGCTTGGTTCAAAGGTCCAATATTCATCGGTTCCTGTTTTTATCGTTAGCTTGTTCTGGATGGCTTTACCCGAGACCAGATCATATGCTTGATTGGCATTCCTTAAATACTGTTCGTGACTCATTCTCTGCGTTGCAGCAAAATCCATCGCCGCAGCATCTTCAGGAGATATTCCCGCATACTCTGAATAATTTACTTGAGCAGCGGCATTATTTTTTGCTATATAGTCGCTGATAAAGACATCGTCTTTTGCAATGATCGCAAATTTATAATTTCCTGTTTGCTGATCCTCACCCGCGCGAATTTTTTCAATTGCCCGAATTGGGCTGCCTAAGGCTCCGTCATTATTAATAGAAGGAACCAGTTCTCCATCAGCATTTGACGTTGTGAGCACTTCTGGTTTAAAAGAAATGCTGCCATCCTTTTCTGATATTCTAAAATATGCATCCTGCTTATCTCCCTTTTTATCTGCATCAAGAGACAATGCGTAAAGCGCTCCATTAGATTCGATCTTTGTAGCCGAATTGGCTGTCAAAGTTCCAGTCTGTTGATTAAAGGCTAGGAACATCCCTCTTGGCTTCCCATCGTTTGTCGTTCCATCTGCAGACAATTGAACGTAATCTGGGGTGTACATTACCGCTTTAGCGGTTGCAACTGAGTACGGTGTTGCTCCCTGTACGGTATCCAAAGAAATATTTCTAAATCTTATGCCTGTTACGGATCGATAATCGGTAAATTCAACCACCGCCTCAACGCGGCCATTTTTCTCTGGATTAAAGACAATGTTCCGTATTTTGGAAGAATCGATTCCTAACGCTTTTGCTTTTGCATAGAAATCATCTTCACTTAGATTCCTGCGAACAAATTCCTGTGCCCTCTGTTCAGGACCAACCGTTTTTGAAGATGGCTTTTCAAGGGGGGTGGTGCTTAAATTCGTCGCTTGCAGCATATTCCCTGAAAATAAGAATCCCCAGGAAATACCGCGAGTATCCCCATTCCTCATTAATGCTTCATCTGTTTTCTCACCAAACACAACTTTAAGAACAGTGGCATCCAACGGGTGATCGGCATCCCACCCAGTTCTCACTTTTCCGCTTAAAATATTAAAAGCATCTTCTCGGGAAGGATAAACACCAAGATAAGTATCTAAAAGAGCGCTGAATCCATTAGACGTGATCTTGATCGGTTCTATCGTTGTTCCCGCCACCCAATTCTTATTATCATCTCGTGCAATCTTGACATTGCCATTAAGAATAAGTTCATTAACACGCGCTGAGACGCTGCCCGTACCAACCAAAAGCTGTTCTCCTCCGCGAACATTACCAGAAACGTCAGAGTACGTCGGCATAGTGACAAGCCCGACTAAAGCATCAGCCTCACCCTTTCTTCTGGCAATATCCATATCTGAAGAAATGCTTAACTTGCCCGTTTCACCGGCATTATTTTCAACAACCGTCGAACGTTTTGTATTAAGCGGCGCTGCTTCATTTGTTGCAGAGCTAACGGTAAAGACATCCACTTGACTGGGATCAAAAGTAAGGGCACCCGAACCGATCTTAAATGGCAGACGGCTGTTGGTCGAATCAGACTTTCTTACCACCTCAACAACAAATGCCGCAGACCCTTCATCTCCCTGCATTTTTGCTGTTTGGGCATCTAATGCTCTAAATGTTTTTGCTGTCTTAAAATTTCTAAAATTCCCTAACTGTGCTGCTCCTGCGCTATATAATGTCTTATTGCCATATGCGCTCATTTCTACCATATTGGCATTATTCGATGCATATTCATTCCCAACCTTGTCCTCATTAAACGTAATATGTCCTGTCCCTCGTCCTTTTTCCTTCTTGCCTTCTTTTCCATCTTCAGTTGGGGCATTTTTATTCATAACGCTATCCCCGACATACCCGCCCGTCCCTAATACCCAGCTTTCAGATAACAATCCGGATCTATTTCTTATAAATCCGTTCAAAGAAACAACTCCCGGCGTTGCTCCTGTTTTAGAATTGATCTGTTGCTCAGTTCCTTGAACACCAACCTTCTTCATCCACGCTGGAACGTAAACATCGCCGTTGGCTAACAAAAACATATAGCTTGCCGCATCACCTTTTGCCGTAACCCCAAATTTACTTTTTACGATATTAAATTCTTCCCCTTTTCTGTTCTCAGTGACATCAAACTTTTTGTTCAGAACAAGCGTTGGGGTGTTATTTAAATATCTTGCCAATACAAACGTATTGCCGACTACGCTGCCCTTAGCCGTCCTCTGGTTAATATCCCTGGAAACCCCCGTTAATGTGCCATCATCAATGAACCATTGCCCTTCGACAATATCAATTCCAATACTAGGCCGGGTCTTTTCTGTATAAAGCTTTGAACCATCCGCCCTAGTCATATCCTCTGTCGAAAGAATACGAATATAATGTGTATCTTGACTTAAGCTTTGTGCACCCTTAGACCAATCATCGTTAAATCCGAGATAACCATCCGTAAGACCCGTACCAGAAAGACCATACCCGATCTTCCCTGTAATTTTATCTCTATACGGAGTATACCGATACTCGTCATTAACCCCGTTTACTTGAACAGCGGTGTAACCATCCGCGGCGCCAATACTTCCATCCAAACGAACCAGCGTATTAGCTTCTTCGTTGGGCTTTCCTGTCTTTGCACCTTTTTCGCCGCCCTTTTTATCCTGGGCCACCTTCAAGTAATACGGATCGATGGTGATGTCTTTAACCGTCCAGCTAGACGCCAGGGTTTTGACCCCGTTACGAAGCACCACCGTTGAATCATCACTATTCACTCGATTGCCGTCTTGATCAACAACCTCTCTAGGGGTAAGCATTTTTGTCCATACGCCATCCAAGAACACATCGCCCCTTAAGTCTTGAACTTTACCAGATACAACATCAAATGCCCCTAATTCGCCGCCTTGATCTGCTGTCAACATTGTTCCAGGCAAACCATGCGCCCTTAATACAAGGTCTTCTTTGACAATAGATTCTATTTTCGTTTCTTGCACTTTCGTTATCGGCGTTCCAAATGCGTCATAACTATTCATTGAATCATAGAGTTTAGATTCTTTCAGGAATCCTTGTTGGAAAATAAACTGTGGTACCGGCCGTTCAATGATCGTTGTTAACGTGCCATCCTGTAGATTAGGCGTTTGTTCAAGAATCTTAGGATTTACAATATCTGTTCCATTGAGGCCGTAATGTTTGACGCTGCCGTCTTTGCCGACCACCGCATACATATTCATAGCTTCCGCCATAGCTCCATTGGAACTATAGGCCTTATTAAGCGCTGTGTATGCATCGTGTCTGCCTGCCTGATCCAGATATCTAAACACGCCCCAATTCGTAAACACACCGGCATCATTGACAATCACCCCTTGATCATATTCTTTCCCGCCAACCGCAAATTTCTTTCCTTTTTCCGCCTCAAACATTTCTGGGATTCCGTCCCTGTTATTAATGTAGGATCCCGTGCCCCCTGCTAACACAAAACTCCAATTCCCTTTCCCGTCAGTCTTCGCCTCACCGCGGGTAAATTGCATGAATCCATCGTCCTTGCCCTTCAATAAACGGCGAGTCGCATTGCTTCCCGGTCCATAGAAATCTAGCGCAATATCTGAGCCATCTTCTGACAGTCCATTAGCTTCATAAAATCTGGCTTGTTCGGAAGAAACTCTCTGAGTCTTGGCTGGCTTTCCGCCAACCTCTTCTCCATTGGGCAATAAACCATTAGCCTCAAATAACTTCGCCTGTTCTGCTGAAATGCCGCTGGGTTGAATATTAGCCGCAAGGGTCGGTTTAAAGATCGTTTTTCCATCCGAATACGTCAACGCTGCCGCATCGAGAACGCTACCGCCTTGTACGGCATTACCCAATAAATTCGCGCCTACGACAGTTGCATAATGCGCCTGGGATAAATTAGGTGTCACCAAATCAAGAATCCCGACATCCTGACCACTTAAACGCACTACACTGAGATCATCTTTCTTCCCCATTGATGGGCTAAACATAAGTGTGCTAATCAAGTTTCCTTTGGAAACAGCCCCTTTAATGGAGAAATAATTAGGGTTCTTTTCATCCTCTCCAGCCCCAAAATCAATTGTTTGAATAGCAGCTCCCGCAGATCCTATGGATGTAATAAATTTCACACTTTCCGCGCTGTAACCAGCCTCTAACAATTTTGTCGTGATCTGTTCAAGTGTAGCTTTTTCTCCCAGCTTCCCCTGCAACTCTTTCAAACTATCCCTAATATCTTTAACAATGCCGCCTGTTTTAAGAAATCCGAACCTGGCCAAATCGCTTGGCGATGTCTCGCCATTCAAGCCAACAGTAGCAACCCATCCCCTCATCATCTGCCCGTTGGCCTCATTCAGATCTCGCTGTATTAAGGAAACCCTATTCCCATCAAAAGCGATATCCTGTGTCGCGCCCTGGCGTTTTTTCTTGGGATCATTCTGGTCCCATTGGCCGCTGTAAACACCTCCGTCCTTTCTATATATGTTGAGGCTGTCTGAAGCGCTGTTTAATACAAGGCGGTTATCAGAGTATGTGTTGGTGGTTAGATCACCTGTGCCATCGCCCTGGCGGTCAATGATCGTCACTTGTGCCGGGCCCAGGATATCTTGGAAGCCTTCGCCGATAGAACTGCCTGTTAACCGAAATCCCTTGCCGTTAGCACCTGTAAGCTGAACATTGCCCTCTGCCATGAAACTTGACTTTCCATCCTTAACCTCATCCATGGCAACGGTTCTCCAACCGGAATCCGTCAAATATTTTAACCCTAAGGCCTTTTGGCTATTGCGGGAAATATCCGCGAAGAAATTAGAAAAAACAAAATCCCCGCTTTTATTTTGAACAGCAGACATGGTGAAGTAATCTTTTTCATTAAACCCGGCCACCGTACACTTGCCGTCTTTGCAGTCACCCTGAGATATCAAGTTGATGGCCAAGAGTGGGGTCGCTTTGGATGCAGCATCCTTATCCTTCTTATCATCATTGGCTGTATAGAAGAAGGTATACCCTCTAAACGTCAACCCCCAATTGCTCATGGTCTGGACGTCTTTCCACCAGTTATTCCATGCGGTCGCGGAGGCTTTTTTTGCCACAACTAATTTTGTTGTTATGTCTTCACCTTCATTGTTGGGATTTGGTGCAGAGGCTTCAGTCAAGGCATCAACCGCAACCCCATCAGGAACTGTTTCATTTAAAGACGAGGCTATCTTCGTAGTGTTTCGATTTTCGACTCTCGCCATTTGTAGTTTTGATACCTCCAAATCAGCCTTGCTCTTAGGCGCTGAAATAATCGCTGACCACGGAATGTTGATGAAGATATCTTTTAAATTGTCATAGATAGGTCCGGCAAAAGTGGCAGATATATACTCCACGCTCATCAAGCCGGGGGTCAACATTTTATTGCCCCACAAAGCCAACAGGAATTGGTCGCGATTATACTCTTTTCCTTCCGCAGCCGCTTGAGCTTTATATTGTCTCTCCAAGTTCTCAGCTTGGACCGCCCACTCCGCGGTAAATCCGGATAAACCGGCCATTGTATCTTGATAAGCTAAAAAGTTTTTACCAGATCCCCAGTTACCGTCCTGCTGATATTGATTGCTTAAGGAGACCCCAAAGAAAGAATCAAGCCCGGGTGCCGCTAACCCTTTAACGCCTTTGCCGCCAACCAATTCATTGTACAAAGATTTCCCAAAACCAACCTTTGTGTCCGTGTCAGGGCTGTTTAATGCATAGTTTAACGATCCAGCCAATACAGAAGAAAGCATGAACATCGTCGTTCTAAATTGCGCTCTCTTATCACGATACTCATAAGAATGAGTCCCGTCATCTTTCCCAATAACAGATCTTTCCAAAGAATTGAACAGCGCGCCAAAAATAGCTTGATAAAGCGCGAATTGCATAGCCTTGCCAACTGTACTGGATAGAAAAGCCTTGTCCTCTCCCCTAAATAGATCTCCTGTGCTGCCCGTGGCCATCCATTGATCTGCTGATGCGCTGGCCGCAAAACTCATGAGTTGGCTTAATGCTTGAGCCGATGTATTGTCGGATTTAGTTTTAAATGCTTTTAATAAGAAAATCCGCGTTGCCATTAACGCCAACTGTCCAGCCATGCTGGGGACTTCTCCCTTAAGGGCAGCAACCAATGCTTCCCCAAGGGTTTCAGGACGTGAATCCTTAATAAGAAGCTCTATCTTGCCCTTTTCATTAACTTGTAACTTACCAAAAGCCTGGGTATAGCCGCGGGCATAGATCCCTCTTAAATTAGCCTGGGTCAGAAAAACATTGCCTTGATCATCCAGCTTTATGTAATTGTTGAGGTTATACTCTTCCCGAGAATCAACCAACGCTTCAAAATCTTTCTTGGACCACTTCTTGCTTTCTCCACCAACAGCTTCAGCAAGAAGATTCCCCTCATCATCTATTTTCCAACCTTTCAAAACAAAACCAGGATCATCACTTTTTAATTTTGCAATTAATTCATCCCTCACCTGTTCAAAAGACATCTCGCGAATAGCTCCATAGACGCCCGTCCTTGTTATTTTCCCATCTTTTTCAACAGTGTATTTACCCATGGCCTCATTTTGGGCCTCTTCAGATTTGGCGTATCCAAAGAATTCGCTGATCTTATATTCATTGTTCGTGGCCTGATCGACCAATGATGAACCTGCGCGAAGAACAGCAGCAGAAGCCAGGGAAGATGCGATAATGCCCAACGCGTCCTTGATAATCTCTCGTGTGCCGGTGCAGCCTTTTTCGCCGCACATTTTATTGTTGATATATGAAAGGACTTTATACTTCACCCATCCCGTAACAGCGCCGCCAACAAACCCAATAGCAAAAGCTTGATACCACGGCCTGACCACCCTGGTTGGGGCTGACGGTTTAGCGGTCTGCGCAGCACCTGTTGGAGGGGTTCCCTCTGGCCGAACATCTGGCGAAGGCGTTGAGCCTGTATTGCCTGTGGGAGGAGGCGATGTAACGCTTGGATCAACTGGTGTTGTTGCTGGCGGCGCGCTCCCAGTAACAGGAGGCTCGCCTCCAAACACTTCTTTTATCCCGCTCCAAAGCTTGTCGAAAAATTCTTTCAGCGTGTCTAAGAATGATAGATTGGATGCCGAAGTGGTTGAAGAAGACGCGGCCGATCCTGCGGCAGAACCACCACTGCCCCAATCAATGCTCCCAACCCCCATGCTGATCGCGGCGGATAAAATAAACGCTCCTGAAGCGCTGCACGCCCCTTTTTGCACGCATATTGTGGCCACCGTGGAAGCAAGGCTGGAAGTGGCCAAAGCCATCGCCACCGCACCAGCTCCCGTGAGTCCATTAGAACCTGGAAGCAAAAGGGTCGCCGCCACCGTGATCGCCAAATTCATGTAAACAGATTTATCACTGACAAGCCCCGGCAAATTCTTGCTTTTATCCACCCACTTATCGCCCCAGGCAAACGCCTGAAGGGTTTTGGGCACATACTCAAACTCTATTGTCTTAGTAGACTCTGATTTGGAGGGATCCGGGGCATAGGCAATTCCGTCTAGCTTATCCTGCAGGTCTGCACGATTGACCACCTGCAGACGTCCCAGATCATTGACATGCACATCCTGATCCGTCACCTTGGTGATGGTGATAAAATGCTCGCCTTTTAAGTGGGCAATAAAAGGCGTCTGCAGTTTTAAGACGTCTTCGCGGGCTGTCTTGATGCTGACATAGTCAATCCCCAAAGCCTGGCCGACTTTGTTGATCGCGTACAATGTTGTTTTTAATTGCGGCTCACCGACTTTAATGATGTCGCTCATCAAGTCGGTCGCGATATTGAGGACCGCGATCTCTTCAACGGTGCGGTTTAAATGCTTGCTGTCGGCAATGTCTTTTAAACTGTAAGAGGCACAGTTGATCGGGTGTATGCCCGGGGCATTGATCCATTTGATGATGCTTTGGATCTTGGCCTGGTCAAAACCGGTGCGGGTCTGTAACTTTAGGGCGTTTTTCTTTGAGGCATCTAGATTAATTAAAACATTAAGGGATTCTTTGTTATTAGATAATTGATTTAGTAAATAACGGACAGAACCGCTGACCTGGGCAGCCGCAGGAACAGCAGGCCCCGTATCTTGCTGGGCATAACGCACCAGCCCGGCTTTTTCGCCCCAGAGGACACTCGGATTATAATTAAACGCCCAGCTGACCTGGTCGGGAATAAAGACTGTTAAGACAAACAGCGCAACAGAACGGGTCCAGAGACTAAAGCGGCTTTTGGGTGTTGGCTGCGAGGCAAAAGAAGGAGAATCCGAAATGGGGTTTATATTTTCGGAAAAAGAGTTGACTTGATCCTTGTTTGTGTTTTCCCCGTCGTGGAACATAATTGAAATATAACATATTATATGCATATTGCCAGTTTTTGGCAAATTATATTACGGATTTAATATGATATACCGCAACGACTTACAACCCTTTTAAAATATATTTTTTTAATTCTTTACAAAATGATATTTTTATGCGTATAAAATTAATCTTTTATATAATTTTACCATAGTTTAGCGCTTTATACCACCCCCTTTTACCCCCAAACCTGGATCAATCTGTAGGACAGCAGGACTACTAGAAAAGGAAGCATAATTCAATCAAAAAGGCAATTTAATTTCCAGACTGGAAATTAAATGCTGTTTATTTCCAGCCTGTTACAT
>CAZFNI010000009.1:0-86126 GCA_964520655.1 uncultured Planctomycetales bacterium | reverse complement strand
GTGCTGATCCCGCAGAAGAAGATCGAGTAAAAAAGCGTGTGTGATAAATAGGTGAAGCTTAAAGAGCTGGGGATTAAATAGAACCTTAGCAGGAATGCCATGAATACCGCGCCCAGGACATAGATAGGGTTTTTCAAGAAACGTTCAGGGATCTTGAATGCCAGACGGAATATCAGCATGGTGAAAAGCGCGAGGATAATAGGATTTCCGGCTTGTTTTATCCAGAACGCGGCCGGAGAGATGATCCAGGAAATAAGGATGGTGGAGCCGATGACATTGATCACGCGTTTCGCGTTCTGAGGAGCGAACAGGTTTTCAGCAAGTCTTTTACGGTCGCTTAACAGGTCTTTGATCGAGATAGGGATCAGGACAATAAACGCGAAGACAAATGCGTTGAGAAATAAATGGATTCCGGAAGAATATAAGGAACCATCATTTTCTAAAGACGGCATCAGTAGGGCGTAGAGCGCAAACAATTTGGCATCGCCGCCGCGCCACATCTTGAAATAATGCAGCAGCCAGCCGATCAAAAATGCGGTCGCACCTGATATGAAATGGACGGTCATGTCGTCGTTGTAGACAACCGTTCTAAGGACCAAGATCAAGATCCCCATGATGGCAAGAACAGTTAACAGGATGTTGGGGATCTTTTTCGATGATAGATCAGTGAAGCTTGTGGAGACTCCGATCAGAAGGATCATGCCGAATAGGGGGGTATTGAATGCTCCGTTGATCATGATATGGCGTAAGACCCCTCAAAAGATTGTTTAGGTGGAAACAGTATGTTATTATAGGCGAAAAATGTTCAAGAAAAAGTCAATTTATCCCAGAATTGTTAAGGTTAAGGCATGAAGATCCTGTTATTGGGTGTTGGGCGATGGGGGCACAACCATTTGCGTGTTCTTCGATCGCTGCCGGTGGATGTCTTCATCGTTGATACGGATGAAAAAGTACTGCAGCATTGTCGTGATATGGGGGTCATGCCCGCCCGTACGGCAGGGGATCACCGCGTGTTCCTTGACAAGATAGATGCCGCAGTGATCGCGACACCAGCTCAAACACATGCGGTTTTGTGCGAGGATCTTCTTGGCGCGGGGAAAGATGTTTTTATCGAGAAACCGATGACGGTGTCCTCGGCGCAGGCGCTGAAATTGACCAGTCTTGCTGCTTCAGCGCAGCGTATCCTTCAAGTTGGGCATATTTTCCGATATGACCCGGCCTCGCAATGGATCCATGAGGCCATTCAAAGCGGCAAGTTCGGCCGCATCAAGATATTGCGCGGCATATTCCAAGGTTTCAAACGGCCCCGGCAGGATACAGGGGTTGCCTTCGCTGATGCTCTCCATTTCATTGATCTGTTCAATCACTGGACGGGCGGACTTCCCCATAGTGTCACTGCTGTCATGAAAGATCTCATGGACAGGGGAATGGAGGATGAGTGTTTCATTTCTTTGGATTACGAACACGCTCAAGGCCCTATTTGGGCTAAGATCGAAGCAGGGTATCATATCCCCGGGAAAAACAGGATCGTGGAGATCGTCGGGGAGGACTTAAGCGCCCGGTGTGATTTTAGCGCTTCACCAAGTCAGATCATTCTTTACGAGAATAAACATAAGAAGAACGGTGACGGTGTCGTCGCTGTTGAGGGTCCTTCGCAGGTGTTAACGATGTCTTCTTGTGAACCGCTTGTTGAAGAGCTTAAGGCTTTCATCCATTCGATCGCAACGCGTCAACCGCCAATGGCGGGTGGGAAAGAAGGGGTAGAGGCGTTGATGGTGCTGGAGGCAGCGGCGGAATCAGCGAGGAGCGCAACAAAGATCGCGTTAGATAGCAGTGGGGGGAGAAAAGTCACATCAGAGGGTATCGCTCTGTCACGGTGTTTCGTGAATGAGGAGATACGACGGTCTGTTGCGGATGTCATTGATTCGGGTCAATATATTTTAGGGCGGGAATGTGATGTCTTTGAGAGGGAATTGGCGGCGCATACCGGTGTTAAACAGGCAGTGCTTTGTTCCTCCGCGACCATGGCATTGCTGATGGTCCATCAGGCGCTTGACGTGAAGGAGGGGGATGAGGTCATTGTTCCTTCCTTGACGGCTTTTCCGACCATCGAAGGATTGGTCCATCGAGGGGCCAAGCCCGTTTTTGTCGATGTTGATGAGACTATGGGGCTTGATGTGCGCAAGGTGGAGGCGGCAATCACCCCGCGGACGGTGGGCATATTGCCGGTCCATTTATACGGGCACCCCGTTGATATGGACCCATTGTTGGACATAGCCCAAAAATATCATTTATGGGTCATTGAAGACTGCGCCCAGGCGCAAGGCGCTTCGTATAAGAGTAAAAAGGTCGGGGCTTTGGGCCGTGCTGGAGTGTTCTCTTTCTTCCCTTCTAAGAATCTTACTGTGTTGGGCGACGGCGGCTGCGTGTGCACGGATGATGAAGGGCTTGCGGATAAAGTGCGGATGCTGCGCAATCATGGCCGGCGGGAGAAATATGTCCATGAAAAGTTTGGGTATAATTTGCGTTTTAATGAGATCCAGGCGGCCGCCGGGCGTGTGGGCTTGCGTCATTTGGACAGGTTAAATGCCAGACGACGCGCCATAGCCGCGCGGTATCAAAAGCAGCTTAGCGGGATGGTGATAACACCGCTTGAGAGATCATGGGCCGAGGCTGTTTATCACATGTATGTCATACGAACGAAAGACCGTGACGGGTTAATGGACTATTTGTCAAAACATAAGATCAGCACCGGAATTCATTATCCGGCGGCCGTGCATCAGCAGCCAGCGATGAAGGGTTATGGGGCGGGCGACCTTTCAGCAACGGAAAAAGCCGTCAAAGAGATCCTTTCTTTGCCGATACATGGCGAAATGAGCGACGAAGATGTTGATCTGGTGTGCCATCAAATAAAACGTTACTTTAAAAGATCATGATGCTTGAACCTATCGAACTGAGTTTTGTCATCCCCTGTCATAATGAAGAGGGGCATCTGCCCGCGCTGATCGAGGCGATCACAAAGGCTATGGAGACGCAGGGCTTGTCTTATGAGATCATCATCCACGACGATGCCAGCACGGATAATTCCTGGGCCGTGCTAAAGAAGCTGGCGACACAGGACGCGCATCTGCGCGTCCGGCGTTTCAAGAATAATGCCGGAGAGTCGGCGGCAAGTTGGGCAGGCATGCAGATAGCGCAAGGGCGTTATATCGTGACTTTGGACGCGGACCTGCAGAACGATCTATGCGATCTGCCGGCATTTTTAGAGGCGCTGCGGTCTTATGACTGCGTCTGCGGTTCCCGCGTATTGTCCCGGCGCGACGGGGATTCGATCGGATGCCGCCTGTCATCGCGTCTGGCGAATTGGGTAAGAAACAAGCTGCTTAATGATGGCATCAGCGATTCAGGCTGTACGTACAGGGCTTTCCGCCGGGAATGTTTATCCAGGGTCAGGTTTTTTAAGGGGGCGCATCGTTTTCTGCCGGCCTTGTTTCGCATGGAAGGGTTTAGTGTGACGGAGATACCGGTGAGGAATAATCCCCGCTCTTATGGGAAGAGCCATTATGGGGCCATCAACCGAGGGATCGTGTCATTGATCGATCTATGCGCGGTTAAATGGATGAAAAGTCGGACGATCCAATATGAGGTCATTGACCAGGAGTGCAATGAGACCAAAGTGTGATCTAAGACAATTGATGGTCAGTATCACGCCGCATGCGCTTTTGCTCTCTTCGATCGTTGCGGCAGGAGGGATCCTTCGCGCGTATGGGTTAAACGTGTTGAGTGTTACGGATGATGAGATATATACGTTTTCCAGGATCGATCACGCATTTATCGATATGGTTCGGCTCTTGGCCCATTCGGAGTTCCCGCCGCTGCACTATGTGTTCTTGAAATGCTGGACGCAAGCGTTCGGCAGCAGCGTGCTGGCGATACGGGTGCCGTCGGCCATATTTTCAACCTTGACGATCATTGTTATTTATCAGATCGGCAAACAACTCTTCAGCCGGAACGCTGGATTGATCGCCGCGATGCTGCTGGGGGTATCGCACGTGTCCATATTCTTCGCCCAGCACGGGAAGATGTACGCCCTGTTCTGGTTCTTATCCTCACTGTCTTTTTTATATTATTTCCGCGCGGCCGAGGGTCAGCGTGAACGCGCGGTTGTTCCCTATCTGATCACAACAGTCTTGACCTGTTATACGTTGTACACGGGCGTTTTATTGTGGGCGGCGCAGAATATCATGTTCATTCTCATGGAGCAGAGGGATAAATGGCGAAAATGGTTCGCGGCCCAGGTGGTTATTGCTGCTGCTTTATTGCCGTGGCTGATCTTGTTCCTAACGGCCAAGAAAGATAAATGGTGTTTAAGGGATACGGGTGCGGGATTTGATTATGCGCGGTTCTTTGGCGATGCTTTATTGTTCTTCATCGGCAGTTCTCAGCAGCGGGAGACGGCCAGCGGGATGGTTCTCCACTTTAGCGCCGTTAACTGTTTCTTATATGTTGTTTTGATCTTAAGTTTTGTCGTCGGGCTGATCTTTCTTAAGAGAACTATGCCGCAGCCGTTATTGTTTAAACAGGTCATGTGGTTATTGGGTTGGATCTTGATCCCAACCATTTTGTTCTTTGTATTGGACCGTGCGTTCATCCATACGGAGTTTGGGTTACGTTATATCGGATATATACAGATCCCCATCATTTTGCTCGCTAGCGGACAGATCGACCGGCTGAATATCATTGCCAAGAGGTTGGTGGCGGCTGTGATGCTTATTATTGCCATAAGCAATACGGCATCATTTCTGGGGTATGCCCAGCATGTGGATAACGGGCTGCAAAAACCTGGCGCGGTGTTGACCAGGGAAGTTCGACCAGGGGACGTGGTGCTGACCTGTTTTGATCCGCGGCTTATTCAGTATCATTATCACGGAGGATCAAAGCGGTTCTTTCAGATATTCGAAGGAGATCTGCCGAGGCTGGAAGAATATTTTCAGGCCAAGGGGATATCAATGAGAGAAGCGCATTCGATCTTTATCATGTACAGGCACGAACGGCTCCCGGCGCTATTGATCAAAGGTTATACGTTGGCGGATAGTTCTTTTGAGAACGATGTCGGGTTTTGGCATTATCGACGGGAAGAAAATAAAGGAGGACCATGATCATAGACCCCCAGTTAAAGACCAGGGCGCAGGTTTTGCGAAGCTATGGAGGTTTCGTCAGGTATTATGATTCCACCGAACCCCTGTTAGAACTTGCTGGACTTTGCGCGGAGGGGGCCTGCCGCGATGTATTATGCTGTTGCGGCGGCGGCGACCAGGCGTTGACCATGCTTGGGGCATGCTGGGGGATCGGCACGTTCTGTGCCATAGATATTAATCCGGCTCAACTTTTTATCCTGGCCGCGAAAGCAGAGTTCCTGGCGAATAGGAAGACGGCGCCGTTCCTTCCCGCCCTTGATCAAGTGATGCGGTCCTATCCGCTTAAGATCAAACCCGTTCAAAGGGACATCCGTCCGCTTTTGTTCATGTATCATTTACCGTCAGGAAAAAGGATATCTGCTCCTAAGGTGCTGGCTCGAAAATACGCGGTCATTCATGATGAGGGGGTCCTGGCCGCCGTTGAACCCGCGGCATTCTGGTCTAAAGACAAACATTTTTCTAGTCAGGTTAGGGGTAATTTGCCCACATTGCGATTTTTAAGGGCCGATATCCTGGAAAGTCCACAGCATTTTAAGAAAGCATCATTGGATGTGATCTACTTTTCAGATATTTATTGGCAGGGGATGACACAATACCATGTCGAGCAGATGAAAGCTGTGTTATCATTATTGCGTCCAGAAGGACGTATTATCAGTTATGTGGATCCCGGCGAAGATTACGACGGGGCCGGTGTCTCTCCGGCGCAGTTGCTGGCCAAACACGCCAGACAATGGTCACTCAATGTTAAGCAGTATGATTCCGGATACTTGGTGATACAAAAGAAGGGACGGTTTTGAGCACAAAACGCCGATCTGTCGCTGTTCTTCAGATCATCCCCAACCATCACGACCTCTTGCCGTCAGGCATGATCAAGGCATTATACATCCTCGACCAGCTGCGCTATCCGTATACGTTCTATGATATTGAACGTTCTTATTCCAGGGATCTAAGGCTTTCGTTGATCAAGTTGTTCTCTGGGATCAAAGAGGATGTTGTTCTGGTATCCATGGCCTGCCACAATAATTACCCCAAAATCGAAGTGCTGATCTTCTTATACCTCTACCTGCCTTTGCTCAAGGACAAGAAGGTTATCATTTGTTCTCCGTACTTTTCTCTGTATGAAACAGCATTGATCGAACGGGATAATGTCGTCTTTAGTTCTTTAAATATTGACGAATATGTTCTAAAGCATCTGGGTGATCCAGGCTATAAAGACGAAGATTTTTTTAGACGGCTGAAAAGCCTTATCAAGCGCTATGGATATGAGCACTCACGATTATGGGGGTATTTGACATTCGGGTGTCATGCCAAATGTTCGTTCTGCTATAATCGTCTGCCATTCGAAGGGGCCCCGGATATCACCATGCAGTCGTCGGATCAAGTACTGCGGTGGATGCGGGCCGCGAAAAGTTTAGGGAAGACGTATTTTGAGTTTAGCGAGCCGAATTTCCTTTCTGAGAAAAAGACGGCACTCGGATTCTTGACCCGTCTTGAGAAGGAGAATCCCGGCGTCACCTGGCGCTGTAAAACAAGATTGGATGATATTGATCGTGACATCTATGAGCGTTTGGTCAGGGCTGGATGCAAGACGATCTTTTTTGGGGTCGAGCATGTGGACATGATGCTGCTGCGCCGATTGCGCAAAGGGGAGGATTCCGCGAAGCTGCTGGGCGAGTTCTTTGAGTATAGGAAAGAAGAGACGACGATCCATTTGTCATTCATGACGGGGATACGCGGGGAAACACTTTCAGCCCAGATGAGGAACCTGGAGAAGATATTACAACTGGGAGCAATGACCAATGTCGATCCCAATATCGGCTGGCAGATCCTGTTCGACCGCCGGCATCGTGCCAAGACGGTTCCCAATTATATTATCCCGTTCATGTTCGCGTTGAATTTCATCCCGCATCACATGACCGTGAGCCCGGCGTTAATGAGGGATATCTTGCGCATGTGCATCAAGGAACCGTTCTTTGATTTCTGGTGCATGACAGAAGCGGAGGAAAGCCTGGCCTTGATGCAGCAGCTGGTTGTTTTTTTGAAGAAAAGACCGCAGCAGCAAGCGATCCGGGATTATCATCGTCTGCTTGATTATCAGGGCGGCAGTCTGACAAAGCTGATCTTAAAAAGCCGTTCTTTAGAAGAGCTTAATACGGGAGTTCTGGATCTTATGGGGGTATAAGTCTTGAAACGCGTGGTCATTTTTGGTGCCGGAGCTTTGGGGAAGACTTTAGCTGTCCTATTATCAGCCGCGGCAGATGTGGTTGTCTATGACCGCAGCCAAGAAGTCCGCAGGATGATCGCCAAGAATGGGATCATCCTTAAAGAAGGATCAAAAAGCAAGAGGTCCCGAGTTAAGGTCCTCCCGTCACCGACGGGAGAAAAGCAAGAACATACGGATGTTCTTATTCTAGCGACAAAGGTGATGGACCTAAAGGATGCCGCTGCCGCTGCCCGCGGGATAGATCCGCGCATTGTCGTATTTATGCAGAATGGATTCTTCGACACAGAGAGATTCAGGCGCTATTTCCCCGGCGCGTCTTTTTGCCGGGCAGTCACGACAATGGCATGTCAGGAAGAACAGGCTGACGGGGCACGGCTGCTGTACCAGGGGCAAATCTATGCGGGCGGGGAAAAGGCGGGGATCATCTCTGCGATGATGAAAAAGGCGGGGATCAAAATAGCTCTTTATCAAGACCCGCTTAGATTCGTGATGTCCAAACTTATATTCAATGCGGTCATGAACCCTTTACCGATCATTACCCAAGGCGGGTATGATATACTCGATCGGGATCTGGGTACATACAGGCTGGTGTGCAACGGTATTCAGGAGGGGTGTGCTGTCGCTGCTTCATTGGGCATTAGACTTGCGTTTGATCCCATGGCCCTGATCAAAAGGGTCAAGGACGGGGATCTGGCGGACCTGTCGCACAAGGGATCGATGTTCGCGGATATGTCTTCTGGTCGTCCGACGGAGATCGATCATATGACCGGTGCTTTGCTTGGCTTGGCCCGTCGTCAAAAGATCCCCGCGCCAGCGCTGAGAAATATTTTAACCAAAGCGAAAGACGCGGGAGCATAACTAAAAGATGAATGAAGTACAAAGGATAAAGAGATTTCAGGGGATCTTAAAAGTATTTGCCGCGCAGGATAAGCGGTATAAGGTCCTATTGCGTTCCCCAAAGGATCTAGTCAAGATCCCCATCTCACAAAGGGCGGACGTTAAAGATCTTTTAGATCGAGGACTTATCCGCGGGGCATTCAATGTGACCGCGACGTCAGGATCAACCACTTCACGATTGCTTATCACGCACAGCGCGCAAGCTCATCAGGTGCATTTAAAACGTTTAGTCAAGCTGTACCGGTTGGTCGGCGCGAGATCCGGCGGTCTTGTTTTGAATCTTTGCGCTTATGAACTCAACAGCGGCGGACGGCTCATGGAGGCGGCGTATAAAGCGGCTGGCTGCGGGGTTATTCCATTGGGCCCGATCAGTTCCAAAGAAAAGGTGATGGAGGCGGCCCGGTTGGTTAAGCAGCTGCGACCGACGATGATTAATGCGTATACGAACCAGTTGTTCGACCTTTTTTCCGTGATCGGACACCAACATTCCATACGCCGCTGTATTGTCAACGGCGAACCATTATGGCCTGCGTATCGAAAGCGCATTGAACAGTTAGGCAGAGTTAAGGTGCATGATCACTACGGCGCGATGGAAGTTTCCGGGTTTGCGATTGCTGTTGATTCGGATGATCCGTGGATGAGGGTCGTAGATGACGGGCTTTGTCTTGAGGTGGTGGACAACGATGGCCGCATTTCTTCGGAAGGGATCGGGGATTTGCTGGTGACGGATTTATATAATACAAGCATGCCGTTTATCCGCTATCGGCTAGGCGACAGAGTTGAGCTTGTCCGCCGCAAGAGTATATTAAGGGTCAAAGTGTTGGGACGCAGTAATGACAGTTTGCTTATCAATGGTGTTGTGGTCTTAAGATCCTCCTTGATCCAGACTATCGGGGACCTGCTTAAAAGCCCCCGGTTTTTCTGTCTGATCACCAAAGACCCGCATCGTTATACGGACAGGATGATCGTCAATGTCCGCGGGCCGATCAAGCCTAAAAAAGACGATCTGGCAAAAACGATAGCAGCAGCGGTCGGGATGGACCGCTGTATTGAAGTTAGGCCTTTTACCGGGGAGATCCCAAGGACGATCAATGGCAAGATCAACTCTATCATCGACGCTCGTAAAGAAGCGTAAACCGTTTAAGGTCCATTATGTCTGGATCTATGTGACGGAACGCTGCAATTTGCATTGCGACTATTGTTTCTTCAGGCATATGCATGGCCGGGAAATTTCGTTGGACGCTGTTGAACAGCTGTTCAGGCTTTTTGAGAGGGAGAAGACCACGCCGTTGACGTTGATCTTTAGCGGCGGAGAAGCGTTCTTGGCCAAGGACAATCTCTATAAGATCATGCGCGAAGCCAAAGACAGGTTCAAAGGGATATCCTTGCATATCCAGACCAATGGGTTGTTGATAACACCTGAAGACATTGTGCAGTTAAAGAAACTTGGCGTTAGTCTGGAATTTGGGATCGACGGTGAGCAGCAGCAAACCGCTGAGCATCGCTGTGGACTTAAGCCCGCCACATTCGAGAAATTAACGAAGACGATCAATGCGTGCGTCAACGCTGGGATCGGATGCGGCGCGACCATGACCGTTCATCCGTCGGAGGTTGCGCGTATGGAAGAGGGGTTGGCATTTTTGGGGAGTTTGGGGCTGCCGCACATCGACATCACTCCGGCGGCGTTCATGCCGTGGACCAAAGAAACGATCGCTTTGTTTAAAAAGAATTATTTAGCGATCGTGCGCAAACCGGAATTGCGCAAATTAGCCTATGTGAATGAAGATATTAAATGGATCAAGCCTGGCGAGATGGACCTAAGTCTGCATCCGCCGGGGTATTTATTCGGAGGGGACGCGTTCTTATGCCTGCCGGAAGAGAAACGCAAAGAATTCACCTTATGGGACCCTGCCACGGGAGCCTTTCGTCCAGAGATCATGGCCATCTACGACAAAGCGTATGCGGCGATGCACAAACAGCACAAACGTCTGCCATATAGGGAACATGTCTGCCACAGCTTTGAGCTCATGAACAGCATGATGGGAAGTGCGTATATGAATACCTGGGCGATCAATGACATCATGCGTTTCTTGACGCGCACCCATTTGACATTAAGGACCAAGGTGAAAAGAACATGACAGGCGGCATCAATCATGTCTGGCTATTTTTTACCGACCGCTGCAATTTGGGCTGTGGGTATTGTTTTTATAAATACCGATCCCAGTCGCAGGTCATCACGCCTCAAACATTTGAGAATATTCTCAGGTTTGTTGAGAAGATCGCTCCAGCCGAATTCGTTTTCTCCGGCGGGGAACCGCTCATGGACCGAGAAAGGCTTTTTGAAATGATCGCCTTGATCAAACAAAGATCGCTTTGCCGTTACATGTCCGTACAGACCAATGCTTCTCTGCTGGATGATAAAGCCATGGAATTCTTTTTAAAGCACGGGGTCAATCTGGAAGTCGGCATTGACGGTGATGAAGCCACGACGAGCCGCAATCGCCCCGGCATTGGTCCCTATTATTATCGAGATATCGTTAGGGGGGTCCAGTTGGTGTTAAACGGTCAAGGGCCATTCACGACGACAATGGTGGTGCATCCATCCGGCGTAGAAAAAATGCTGGATAATGTTAAATGCCTGGCGGACATGGGACTAAAGTCGATCGAGGCGCATCCGGCATTCTTAGAAGAGTGGAAGCCGCATATTGCCGAGAAATTCTTGGAGCAGTACCGCAAGATTTGCGCCTGGGAATTAAAAGAGGGGCGTCATGGGCTTATCGGCCGGGGCTACAGCCAGAAGGCGCGGGGCAGCTGGGACCTTTTGTCTGTACCGTCGGGCAAGATATTGGCGAATTGGCTTTTGCTGTCATTCCCGGAAGAAGTCCGGGAGGAAATGTATTTAATGGATTTTAGCCTTGGATCAGATCCCGGCTTTTTGCCGCAAGCCAAAGCGTATTTTAATGCCTTGGAGGATCATTTAGCTAAGAACCCTCAATGCAGTTATCGCAGTATCAGCAATTTTAACGCTTTTTACGCCGCCTCAACCCGCCCAGGACAGAAATATTTGCCGCGGGTAAAGGATTATATCGACTTGTGCGGTAAGATCGAGGCCATTGACCATAAGATCATGGGGGTTGCTTCATGGCGGTGATCCGTTACGAAAGTGCTTTGGTGGAACAGGCCCTGGCGAAAGAATATGCCAGGCAGATGGAGCTGACGTTAAAGAAGATGTCCGGTCTAAATGACATCAAGGGGCTGGTGCGTGACTTTGAAAAGACATTTGCCGCTTATATCGGCGTTGACAATGCCGTGGCTGTTAACTCCGGCAGCGACGGGCTAAAGATGGCTTTATTGGCCTGTGGTGTGGGAGAAGGTGATCAGGTCATTGTCCCGGATCTTACTTATCAGGCCGTAGCGTTGGCCGTCCTCTATTGCGGCGCTGTCCCCGTTCCGGTTGATGCCTGTCAAGCCGATCTGCAGATGGACCCTGTCGCTGTCGAAAAAGCGATAACACCTAAGACCAAAGCGGTGATCGCCGCTCACATGTTTGGGAGGCCCTGTGATATCCAACGTATCAAAACCTTATGCGGTAAAACCAAGATCTCGTTGATCGAGGATGTTTGTCAGGCGGAAAGTTCATGCATCAACAAAAAGATGCTGGGTAGTTTTGGGGATATAGCAGTGTTCTCTTTTTCCTACTATAAGCCGTTGTCTTCTTGCGGCGGCGGCGGCGGGATGGTCATTGCACCAAAGGGGGCCGCAGACCGTATCCGCCGGTGGATGGAAGATTGGCAGGATGATAAAGATCTTTTAATGACCGGGCAGCGTTTCGCTCCGTTGTATTTTATGGACCTGATCGCTCTCATGGTCAAGTTCACACATCTCAAAGAGATCATTGCGTCCCGCGCCAAGATCAAGACTTTTTATGAACAAGAGCTGGGGGCGATCAAGGGCTTAACGATCTTCAAAGACAAACCGGGGACATCAAGCGTCGCCCAGAATTTCGTTGTTTGCACACCGCATCGGGATAAGCTCATGGCCTTTTTAGAAAAACAAGGGGTGAGCGCCTCTAAACCCTATTTGCCGCTGCATTGTATGACGATGCTGGCAAAGAAGAACAAGACCGCATTTCCTGTCAGCCAATGGTATTACAAGCAAGCACTGCATTTGCCGCTGTATTCTTTCATGAGCCAGGATAAAGCCGCAATTGTGACCGGGCTTTGCCGGACATTCTTCCAGCAAAATCTCAATGCGGGCGATCCTCAATGACAAAGCCTCTGCTCAATGACATCACCATCGAGATCACCAATCACTGCCAGCTGCATTGTCAGCATTGCGGGATCTGGGCGGAGGAGGACAGGCATGAGATGTCCTCGACCATGGTCGTGCGCATGCTGCAGGAGATCTTAAAGCAGTATCGGATCAGTTTTGTTTCTATCACGGGCGGAGAGCCGTTTCTAAACCGTCATTGCGGCCGTATCTTAAGATCATTGTCTGTCCTCAGGGAGAAAAAAGATATTGCCGGGTTTGGGGTCTATAGCAATGCCGCTTACGGGGAAGGGGTAAGGCGTGTGCTTGGGGCGCAGGAAGGTTTTTTGCGCGGGATGCATATGGGCATCAGCATCGACGGGAGCGAGGCCACGCATGACCGCTTGCGCGGTCAGGGGGCTTACGGTAAAACGATCCAAACCATCGCATGGGTCAGGGAGAAATATCCAGACATTGTCCTGGAGATCAAATTCACCATCAACAGCGTCAATTATGCCCAGTTAAAAGATGTGTATCAATTGGCTAGAAAATTTAAGGCGAGATTTTCACCTAAGATCATGGAAGACGGCGTGGATGATTATTATCACCGTCATCCGATGCCGGAAACGGGATCGCTGGTCACATTAACATCAGCGATGGTAGCTGTTGTTAAAGACCAGATCGAAGCCATGTTCGCCGATAATTATTCCGGGGTGGACAAAAAAATGGTGGAGGCGACCCTTGTTCTTTTGACCGGCGGGAAGAAATGTATCCTCGCCTGCGCTACTCCCGCGAAGACGTTTTTTGTTAATTCCCGAAGAGAAATATTCCCCTGCCTGTATATGCCCTCAGCGGGAAAAGTAGGGGAGGATGGCCGCCTGCCGTTGGAATTGGAAGAAGTGCGCAAAAAACACACCCAGGACGCAGCGTTAGGGAATTGCCCCAAGTGTTTTGCCTACCATGGTTTTCTAAAAGATTTCAATTTGCCATATCTTAAGCGATAAGTTTGGCGGAAGTATCCGCCCCGCCAAACCAGTTTTCCGGCGCGGGTTTAGGACGGACGCGGGACATTTGTTCTTCTATCGCCGATGCGAGGACCTGTGGTGTCAGATCGTCATAGGAAAGGATGCTGCTGTTAAAACGTTCCTGCATCAATTGCGCGCGGGCGATCTGGTCATTGGTCGTATTCTTAGAGGCATTGCTGCGATAGGGGACTAAGATCGAAGGTGTCCCAAAACGCATGAGCTGGACGGATGTATTATAGCCGCTGAGGCTGATGGAGGCCTGGGCGTTTCGCAGCAGATCAGAAAGATTATCCAGGTGTCCGGCTAAAACAATGTTTCCCTCGTCTTGAGGTTTAAGGTGTTGGCGAAAAAGGGTTGTTTCTTCAGGTGTGGTCGCCGGGCCGCAAGCAATGATCATTCGTGTTCTTTGTTTAAGCAGTCGATGCGCTTCAATGGCCTTTAAGATGATATTGGGGTAGACGGCGCCGCCGCCGCGGCTGACAACGACCAGCGGCAGGGATCCTTCCATTGCTGGGATCTTATCGCCGTTGACGATCACGGGCTCTGGGAAGATATACCCCGTATTGGTGATCTTGGGCGCTAGTTTTTTCATGACAGCGGCGTAAAGATCGGCAATGGGTTTGTTCGTGATCGTTCGGTGATAGTAAGGGTCCTCCAACCCCAAGGGAGTATGGATCAATAGATCATCATAGAGACCCAAAAGCGCGATGAAGAACGCGAAAAATGTCCTATCTTGCAGCCGTTCCAGGTCAGAGATCAAAGGATATCCAATGCTGGAGATGATGCGCACCCCCTTTTTGCGCAAAAAGCGCAGGGTCGCTAATAATTCCTGGGTGTAGTTGGAGCGGCCGAAGGGATAGAATTCGGTGATAAACACATCAGGGGAAAGATCAGCCGCGGTTTGGAGTACGAATTTTGCCCTCTGTCCAGCGCTGATCGTCTCGGGTCTGGTTTGAAAACTCGAACGGGTGTCGAAGGGATAGGGGATGTCGATAACTTGGCAATCCTTGGGGAACCGGATGAACGGTTGGGGAACCCCGCCTTGCAAGACGGTAAGCTTGGTATCTTTGCGCCGGCAGATCGCGCTGGCAAGCGCGGCGCTGCGGGTTGTGTGCCCCAGGGTCTGTTTGTGAGTGTAATGAAATAGGATGCGCATTGATGTCGAAGATAGTATACTTTATCCGATGCCTCGTGCCCATATTTTTATACGTAATGACGATGCTTGTACGCTGGATAAGAAGTTCCAGTTTTTTTTTGATACCGCACGGGACCATGCCGTCCCTGTGATCTACGCGGTCATTCCCGCCAGAATGGATAAACCGTTCATACGCTTTTTACGCAAGGCCAAAGAGAAGACCCCTCAGCTGCTTGACATAGTCCAGCACGGCTGGCAGCATGCTAATCATTCATCAGAGTTTGGCAGAAAGTATGAATTTGGGCCTCTGCGTTCGGTCAGCCAGCAGCGCAGTGATATTCAACAGGGGCTTCAATTCATGAGATCCTCTTTTGGCGATCTTTTTACGCCGGCTTTTGTCCCGCCTTACCACGGGTATAACCAGGAAACATGGGATATTTTATGTGAAGAACAGTTTAAGATATTCTCTGCCGGGAAGAATGCGCTTAAAAAGAGATCCGGGATGATCGACCTGCCGGCGGAGATCTCATTTACCCGCTATGAATACAATGTGGCGGCCATCAACCCTGCGTCATTCGTGATCGAGAATCTGGCCAGGAATCCCAAGCGTTCATCGCTGCTTGGCGTGTTGACGCATCACGCGGATTTTAAGAACGCCTCATCGCGAAAAGAACTGACAAGTTTTTTCAGGCAGGTCGCGGTTTCCATGGAGCGAGGCATATGGAGACTTCTCCTGTTCTCTGATCTGATCAAACAAGAGGCATTGAAATGTTAAGGGTCTTTGGCGCCTGCGCATTGGAGGGAGTGATCAGCAAGTCGATCAAAGACGGCATGGCATCTGCTTTTATCGGGGGCGATAAGGCCGCGGTGTCCTATGTGTGCTGGGAATCCAAGAATATTTATTTGTTTTACGAGCATGCCCAAAATAAAGATGCAGAAAGATTCTTTTATACGGATAAGATAAATGATCAAGCGTGTTTTGTTATCGGGAATATCCATGCGTATCAAGATAAGGCGATCCATTTAACCGCTAGATCAGGTCTGGCCCGGTGGGTTTTAGAAAAGTATCGCAAGGAACGTTCCCTGGACTTTGCCAAAGACCTTCGGGGCATTTTTAATGTCATTGTGATCGATCGCGGCAGGGTATTTTTAATCAACGATATCCTGGGATTATCGCCGATGTATTTACAGCAGGCGGGCAAGACATTCTTTTTTTGCACGGAAGCCGAGCCGATCGTTGAGATGGGACATGATCAAGAGGCGGATCTAGCCAGTATCGTTGATTTTTTTGTGTACGGCCTGGTGCCGCAAGGCAGGACGTTCTTTAAAGGGTTGCATAATCAAGAGTCGGGTTCGATCGTCAGTGTGTCGTTAAGAACGGTTGGCATTGAACGGTATGGCATTTTCCAACAAGCACGAACCGCTGGTCTTTCCCCTTTAAAGAAGACCGTCTTGTTGAAAGACGCATTCCGTGAAGCTGTTTCCTTGATGACCCCAGGCCAACAGGCTTATGCGGATCTGACCGGGGGGCTGGACACGCGTTTTATCATCGCGCATTTAATGGAATTAAAAAAAGAGGTCACGGCCATCACATTCCACATTGATGATGAGGACGTCGATTGTGCGCGGCGTTTCGCGAGAAGATACCATCTCAAGCATTATGTCGAGAAGACCAAAGGCGACAGCGCGCAGGATTATGTGTATAAGTTCCAGACGCGTTTTGGCAAAGACCGACATGCGGGCTATGCGAACGCTGCTCTTGTGCGCAAGCGCCGCCAGCTGGGGGTTCCGTTATGCCGGTATCCAAAGTTCGGCGGGCAGTTCGCTAACGGCCTTCTGTCGCAGCCGATCGTTGAGTTTAGGAAAGCCATGGGCCTGGATCATCAGGAAACAGCGCGAAAGATCTTTAAACCTCACGTTGTGTCCACAATGCTAAAAACAGGGAGCATGAGATCGCTCTTTCCTTCTTTGGATAGCGGTTCCAATAAGGGCATGCTTAAAAGCAGGGTTTGTCAATTCGCTTACGTGACGCAGATCGGGCGCAGTTATGTGAATGTGTATCATGGGAAATTCTGGGCGAGACCGACCCAGTTCTTCGAATACGGCAAATTGATGCCGTTCGTTGATGCGAAGTTCTTGTCCGTGTTATTGTCGCTGGAAGATGGATTCTTCCTTCGTTACCAGGCGTATTATGGGATCTACCAGCGTTTCTTCCCGGAATTCTACAAGTTCCCTGTCGCGGGAAGGGATGTCCGGAAAAACGACTCCGGGAAAACAGTGACGGGTCGGGGGTATATCGAGAAGATGATCGCCGAAAATGTCGATGATCCCGCCGATTTCAAGATGTTCTTAAAAGAGAATGGGATAGTGGCGCTTAACCCTTTTGTGCTGTCCCAGAGATTATCGGGATCGATCGTGTTCTATCACTGGTGCCGGTCGAATAAGAATGTGTACGAAAAATTAAGAAGCAGCATAAACCGATAATGGGGAGTGATCATGAATGAATTCGTAAGGATGGACCAGATCGATCCCAAGATCAGAGAGAAGCTGCGCATCCAAAGTGCGATCCAAGGCAAACCTTTGATCGGTCCTAAATCGGTCAATATCCACGTTACAAGCGCCTGCAGCTATAAATGTGAGTTTTGCTGGTATTTCTCCCCGCTGGTCAAAGACCAGGCCAAGGGGAAGCGGCTTGATTATCCCGTGCTTGAAAGTGTTCTGGAAGATTGCCGCGACATAGGTGTTGATGAGATCAATTTGGAAGGCGGGGAGACGACAGTATATCCTTTTTGGAAAGAAGCATTTGAGAAAGTCCATGATCTTGGCATGCGGCTGATCGCTTATACGCATTTGGACTATGACACGGATCCCAAAAGTTTGCGCGCGCTATGTTTTGCCGAACGCTTGACGGTCAATTTCTCGGCGATGAGGGAAGCCTCTTTCCAACAGGTGCACGGCAAGCAGGCATCCATGACCAGGGTGTTAAAGAACATCGACCGGCTCCTGCATTTGAGAGAGAAATACGGCAAACCGAAGATCGTCTTGTCTTTTGTCGTCTACAACTACAATTATCAGGAGCTTCCGGAATTCCTTGATATGGCCAACAAGCGCGGGGTCGATCACGTGATCATCCGTTTTTTCAAGGCGACGGAGGAAACGCGTTCCCTGTTCTTTTCCCAGGAGCAGCTGAAGGAGCTGCACCAGATCGTCAAGGACGCGCTGCAACGATCGTTCTCTTTCACATCGGATATTAAGAAGCTTGATGATCTCTTAAGCCGTGGTCAAATGTTCAATAATGTGGTTTCCCTGGAACATTCTTCGACGCATAATGACAGGCTTTTGTTCTACGATTCTACCGGCGGGGAGATCCATTGCAACATGGGGTGGTTCTACAGTCATATCGATGAGAAAGGACGCGTTGTGGCTCCCTGCGACAATGTCGGCGTGTGTGTTGCCGGGAACGTGAATGAACGACGGTATAAGGACATATGGTTCGATAATGATTTCCTTCATGCCACGCTTAAAGAAGCCTCGCAAGGCATTCATACCTGTTCTTCCAAATGGCAGGAATGCCGTTACTGCAGTTTTGTATCAGTGAATCAAATGCTGTATGAAAAGATAACGAAAGCAAAGGCAGGCCCAAAGGGTAATGGGTAAGGATCTGTATATTGATGTGAATTGCGGCAAGCCCTCAGGGGTAGATATATCCATGGCGGGATATTTCATCGAGCATGGGGCCCTGCCGGTTCATCGCTCTTTACTACAAGGCCAGTACAAGTCTGCCGGTAAAGTCTTTTCGTATGCCAGGGTCCCTGCAAAAGACTTTCCGAGGACCATTGAAGATGATCTGATCGCGTCAATGGGACCGCTGAAAGGGAAAAAGAGGACCATAATGCTTAGCGGCGGGTTCGATTCCATGCTGCTGGCGTTGCTGGCCCGTCAGCAAGGGGCTGTCGTATCCGCTCTTACCGTACAGTTCGAATCTTTTAATCTAAAGACGGTGCGCCGGGCTGTTCTGCTGGCAAAACGCTTAGGGCTTCCTCACCGAGTGATCTCCGTAACCGTAAAAGAATTCTTGTCTGGATTCGCATCAGCGACAGTTCTGACGGATGAACCCCTCCTGGACCTGGACCTGGCGCTGGTCGAGGCGGCGTTAAGGAAATGTTCGGCAAAAGACGCAGGAGAGGTCCTAGTCTCGGGGATGGGCAGCGATGAATGGTTTGGGGATTTGTCGTTGAATAGGCCTAAAGACCTTCAGCAGAAATTCAATATAACACGCCTGCATCTGCAGGCCCATGAAAGATGCGCGAAAAAATACAAGCGCAGGTTCATTGCTCCTTTTTTATCGGACAGGATGATCCATTTATCGCTGCAGTTGACAGAGGCCATGAGAAAGGATAAGCAGTTATTGCGCGCTCTTGCCCCTAACGCCAAGGTTTTTTTGCCGCCGGCATCCGCGCGAGAGGACCAGGTGCCGGATCCAGCCCGGGCTGTTGTTGTTCAGGTGTACGGGGGCCGCGCCTGGCCGCGGCCTATCAAAAAGCTTGGCCCTCCAAAGTCCGATGATAGATCCCTGCGGGCGATTGCTTTGGGGATGTGGTTAGAGAAGTTTAAGGATTAATAATCTGCGTTGGGACAGCATTCGAGCATAGGTTGTTGTGAATGCCCCAGGATGTGATGATTCAGGAAGCGATTGTTCCCGCCGTATTGTTTTCAATAATTCTTTCACAAGACCAAGTTTAATCAGTGTTTCAAGCACGAGTGGGAATTTTTCCGTTCTCCCGTGTACAGTAACGTAATCGTCGATCAGCGATGATATGGTTTGTTGTGGGACGTTGAAAAAGTGGCATGAAATGACCAGGCTTGCCAGGTCGCTTAGACAATAACCATCCTCAATATGGGAGAGGTCAAGTGTGTGGACTGTAGTTCCGCGGACTAAAAGATTGGTCAGCGAGGCGTTGGTGTGAAGCTTTTGCCGTGTGAAGCAGCGGCGATGGGACTGGTATGCCGCGAAAATCTCCCTGAGTGAACGAAGAGAATATTTCTTGGTTTCACTGTTGTTTATATTACTGGATGATCGCAATAGGGATTCAACGGCCGCCGGGACAGTCTCATGTTTGGGGCAATGGATATTGGACGATAAATGCTCGAGGGTCTTTTTTAATGACATAAGAGCAGTATTGATGCGGCGGATCACTCCTTTTTTATGTATATGCAGCCATGCTTCCTGTCCTTTGATGTAAACATAACAGGCTGCCAGGCGTCCCTGGCAGGGGACATAAGCAACGCCCTTCTTGGTACAATGCATCTGGGGGGTATCAAATCCTCGACGGGTCAGGAACTGGTTTAACGCGTATTCGACGGAAAGTCTCCTTGATGCGTCAGCAGGATAGAATTTAAGGGCATAGCTGCCACGGGTGGTTTTGGCAAAAGCAAAGAAGTTAGAGTGGGAGACCAGGATATTTCTTTCCTGTTCAAACTCAAGCAGCGGGCCTAAGGCATAAGCGCCGCAGACAGCGGCGATGTCGTTTTGCGACAGCGTGAATATCCTGGTATCAAGCGCAATGGCATCTACACCTGCGGATAGCACGGGTTAATTCTTTCTTTGGTTGCGCACGAAATTGCTTTTGGAAACATTCTTGGCGAATTTCTTTAATTCTGCTCCGAATTCGCCGATCTGGGCCACGTGAGTGATATTGGAGTCGCGGTTGCTGACGATCCCGATCGAAATGGATACCAACCCTGCTTTTGTTTCATTGCCCTGGCGGTCTTTTCCCAGGATAAATCCCGCCGCGCGATCCTCGTCGTTATAGAAACCTGGGGCCGCCGCGTCGAATGCATCAATGATGGATTGGCTGACTAAGTCGGCGAACTTGTCCTCGCAGATGAATACAAAATCGTCCCCGCCGATATGTCCGACGAAACCTTTGTCGTTGGTGATCTTCTGGGTGGCTTCAACAATGACCCGCGCTGTGGTGCGGATGACCTCGTCGCCTTTTTCAAATCCATATTTATCATTATAGACCTTGAATTTATCAAGGTCAGCGTAGCCAACGGCGAACAGTGTCCCGGAATCAATATAGTTCTGGATCTCGTCCATGATGGAGGTGTTTCCAGGAAGTCTTGTCAGGGGATTGGCGTCCAGCGAGCGCATGGTGCGGTTTAAGATCATCTTGATACGCGCCAGGAGCGCTTCCGGTTCGAACGGTTTGACGATATAGTCATCCGCTCCCGCTTCGATGCCGGTGACCATGTCCTTGGTATCGCCTTTTCCCGTCAGCATGATGACCGGAAGGTGGCGTAGCAGGACGTCTTTGCGCAGTTCGCGCAGGAATTGCGGTCCATTAAGCACAGGCATCATGTAGTCGGTGATGACAAGGTCCGGGACTTTGGAGCGCACCAGTTCCAGACCTTCTTTGCCGTTGTGCGCCTGGAAAATGGTGAAATGTTCGGAAAGGCTTAAGTTCAAGACGTCTAAGATGTCGGAATCATCATCAATGATCAGGATCTTTTGTTTACGCATATTGTCTTTCTACGCGGCGGTCTTATAGCCGGCGGATTCATAAGCTTCTTTAGTCGTGGGCAGGGTGAAAGAGAATGTTGTGCCGCTGCCGACCTGGCTTTTGACATGGATCGTGCCGCGGTGGGCCTCGACGATGTTCTTGGCCAGGGACAACCCAAGCCCCGTCCCTTTGACGTTCTGGTTGATCTCGTTATCCACCCTGAAGAATTCATCGAAAAGTTTTTTTGCATCATCGGGTGCGATGCCGATCCCGGTGTCGGTGACATAAAATGTCGCGTACCCTTTATCGATCACCGAGGAGGCCGAGACCTGTATGGCTCCGGCTTTGGGGGTGAACTTGATCGCGTTATTGATCAGGTTGATAAAAATGCGTTCCGCGTGGGAAAGGTCGACATAGACCGTATTGATATTGGGCGGCAGATTGACAGACAGTTTGATCTCTTTGTCCTTGATCTGCGGTGTCAAAAGGTCGGCAACATTGTCGACCATGGCCTTGGCGGATTTTAGGTCGAATTTCAGTTCAACGCGGCCGGATTCGATACGGGCGATGTCGAGCAGGTTATTGATCATGGAAACCAGATTATCCGAGTGGGTGTTGATCTTGGCTAAGCGCTCCTTGACAGCGTCAGGGATAGCGCCGATCTTGCCTGCCAGAAGGATCGCGGCATAGCCTTTGATCGAGGTCAACGGGGTACGCAGCTCGTGGGAGACGGCCGAGATGAATTCAGATTTCTTCTGGCTGATCTCTTTGACCTGTTCCAGCGCGCTGGCCAATTGTTTGGTGCGTTCCTTGACCTTTAATTCCAGTTCCTGCGAGGAGCGGAAGACTTTCTCGAACAACTGGGCGTTGGCGATGTTCTGTCCGATCTGGCCGGCTAAGATCCCGATCAGCTCTTCGTCGCCCTGCGTGACGGGCGGGGCATTGTAGCGGTTGCCCACAAAAACAAAACCCGTCGTGCTGTTCTGGGTATAAATAGGAGCAAGGATAAAATGTTCTGCTTCAAAAATAGTAATGATCTTTTCTTTGCTGGTGCGGGATGCATTGTTAGAGGAAAAGGTGTGCCGTTCGCTGAGGGCGACTTTTAGCCTATCGTCCTTTTCAAACCGGCTCAGGATCCCGGAAATTTTGTCGTCAGGGATGTTCAGGCTGATGCGTTTGCGCGCCGGGCCATGTT
Organism: uncultured Planctomycetales bacterium; assembly: GCA_964520655.1. Lineage (GTDB taxonomy): Bacteria > Omnitrophota > Gorgyraeia > Zapsychrales > Fredricksoniimonadaceae > JACQQW01. Next base: position 63,701 of record CAZFNI010000009.1, on the reverse strand, counting down.
CGTCAAATGATGCGATGAGCAAAAGCGAGAACCCGAGTTCTTCAAACAGGTCCGGACCCAGCCGCTGGAATATTTCGGCTTCGTTCAATGCCTGGGCGATCTGCCGGGAGGCCCGTTGCAGGGCATTGATGCCGTTTAACCGTTTGTCGAGCTCTTCCTGGGCTTTGTTGAGTTCCAGATCGGTGCGGACAATGAGCTTGGCTTGTTCGTCAAGTTCATTAAAAGAACGCATGAGTTTTTCATGTTCTTCGAGCATCTGGCGTATGGTCTGGTTGCGCCCGGAGAGGGCGCTTAACAGATAGAACAGGATACCGGTGAAGATAACCCCGACGGTGATGAAGACAATGAGTTGTATGGATTCAAACCAGGCTATCATATCAGTCGATCGCGATGATCGTGATGCTTCCGTTCTGCAAATGGATATTGTTGATATTGGCCCCTTGAGATAACGGGGTTATCTCGCCGAAGCTGTACATGCCGATAATAGGTGTCGTGTAGCCCAGGGCTTCTTTGATGGCCAGGATCTCCATACCGGCATTGTGTTTGAGGATCTTTTGCCGGCCGGCGGATTCAATGACAAAAATAAGCTTGGCCTGGCGCCCGCCCAGCGCATCCTTGACGATCGCGGCGGCTTCCATCGCGGAATTCCGGCAGGAATCCTTATTGCCGATCATCAAATGGACTTCAGCGCCCTGAGGCACTTCACCCGTCACTACAATACTCCCCTCCAAAGTGATGTCAACGGCATTCTTGATCAAATATCTGTGCTGTCCTTCAATGAAGATTCCTAAAGGATAGAGGATCGCGGGCATGCTGTAGGTGTTGCGGTTAAGTGCTTCAGCGTCTTTACCCAGGAATTCTTTATAGATATGGACCGCCGGCTGATTGTCGATCGTGACGATCGTGTTCTTCTCCGCGCGGGTGATGGTGCGTGGTTTGCCCAGCGGTTTAAATCCATTGGCGTTGCCGACAGCGAATTTATTCGCGCTGACGATAAGTCCGATGATCCCCTGGGTCAGGACCTGTTTTTGGAAGAACAAAGATGAATGCTGGAATTGGTAATTGTCGCTAGCCAGCGTGCCGCAGAGCGTGGAGCTTGTCCCCAATACTTCCTGCGCGCCAAGGATGAAGAATGGGTTGATCATGTTGGCGTGATCGGCAAAAAGGATGCACCCGTCATGGTGGGTGACCTGGGAATCGGTGATAAGGCGGTGCGCCCAATCCACGCCAGCCTGACGCATCTCCGTCGGCGCGCAGGGATTGGTCGAGGAGATGCCAAATGATATCTCTTGGGTGGTGATGCCGATGATGGCAATCCCGCGGTTAAAGACCCCTTCCGTCAGCATGATCCCGGCGGTGGAGCAGCCGATCAGCCGCATGGGTTTAAGGATATTGAAAACTGTTCCCAGGATGTCTGGGTGGATATGCGACGAGCAGGCCAGGACCATGACAAAATCCGCGTTCCTGTTCTTTAGCTGGTTCTTGACGGACAGGCAGGCCTGCGTGAGGGCGTCACTGACGATTGATGCCTGGCTGAAACCGATCGCGATCTGGGTGGACATAACGGTTTATTTTATCAGAGCAAAGGGTATCCGCAATAAATTATTGACGATAAACCGCGGTGTGTTATATTTGAACATCACGGCCCCATCGTCTAGCCTGGTCCAGGACGAAAGATTCTCAGTCTTTAGACACGGGTTCAAATCCCGTTGGGGCTACTCTGCTACGCTGACGCACTTTCGTGTGTCAGCTTCGCAGGAGTACATTCCTACGAAGCTGAACACGTAAGTATTCAGCGAAGTAGAATACAAGCATTGCTCCATTTCCCCCGATGGAAAGTATTCAATCTCCCCTGTTTACTCACATGCACATCGTCTATATTCTTATCAGTGAAACCGACCCTAATCGTTTATACATTGGAATGACCCAAGATCTACAACGCCGCTTAGGCGAGCATAACCGTACAAAAACAGGGTATTGTCAGCGTTACGCTCCGTGGAAAGTAGAGACATATATAACGTTTGCAAGCTATGTATTGGCTGAAAGTTTTGAACGATATCTTAAGGCGGGATCAGGATTTGCGTTTTTAAAGAAAAGATTATTACCAAAAGTTAATTCAAATATCTAGAGTATTTGGGGGAGATGTGCTTCGTGAAAGTGGCGTAGAAGCGGATATAGTGGCCATTACAGGCTACAAAGACCCCGAATCATAGCCCCGATGTTCATGCTACAAGTGAAGGCGCCAGACAGGTTTTGAGCAACAGCAAGATTTATTAGTACCCTCAATAATTCTATAAAATATGATATTATATGTGTATTTATGGAATATTCTATGTAAGTTTTACATATAACCGCAAAAATAATCTTGACAATAAAGAATTCCTTGCTATATTAGCACTCCGATCAATCTTTTGCTAAGAGGTAAGGCATGCGTGTTTCCAAAGAAGTCCTAAATACAAGGAAGATCCAGATTCTTCAGGAGTTGACCACTCGGGCCATGGCAACCTCCGAAGAATTGATGGAAAAGTTCAAGTACCCCTCGATCAAATTGGTATGGCAGGACATTGATCGCCTTCACCAAGAAGGATTGGTTTTGAAAGTGCGGGGTGGTGTTCGGTCAAAAATTGTCGGCGTAAAAGACTGTGCGGTTAATCGTAGGTTTCAAGACAATGCCGATAAGAAGAAGGCCATCGCCAACTTTGTAATCGAGAAATATTTTATTGAAGAAAATCAGGGTGAACCCACCGTCATCTTTCTTGATGCCGGGTCAACGACGCAGATTCTGTTCCGCGAGATTTCGTTGCATCCTATGGTCAACGATATAAATTTGAATGTGATCACTAATAATGTAGCGGCGTCAGACTACACGTGCCCTCCCAACATACGATTGCACCTAACCGGTGGACGGTATTTATATGAAGAACGGTGTTTGGTGGGCAAGGCGGCGGAATTCTTTCGTTCCTTTAGGGCTAAGATGGCATTTCTGGCGGCGAGCACATTGAGTCTTTCTAATGGGTTATTGGCCTATAATTCGTCGGAGTGCGCTGTTAAATCAGCTATGATTGAGAATGCCGATAACATCTTTATATTGGTCGATGAGTCAAAGTTTAAGAATTCTGGCGGAGAATTGTTGGGGAAATTTGCCTGGGAAGCCGATGGTGGCGGTATGGGGTTAAAGTTAGTGCTTGCCAAAGAATCGAAGAGCGTCCGGATAATTTTGAACAACTGTTCGTCGGAGACAAAGGAAAACATTTTTACGGCATTCAGGTCAACCCAAACGGCTATTGCTGAGGCTGACCTTGAGCGTTCAATAATTTTCGCACCTTATGCTGAAGGGAAGGACCAGATGTCTTAAAAAGAAACGCGGTGTAAGTGGTTGGCCCCACGTTACACCGCTAACGACAATCAGACCGGGTAGGGCCTTAGTCGCTTTTTGCTTAAGCCTAAGTATAGATCATAAGGCCCTACCTTGCAAGTTCGAAGCAAACAGAAAGGTAGGGCTGTTTTTATGGCTTGAGTACTAAGACAAATCAAAAACTAATTTTAATTTAATTTTCAATTTTAAGGAGAGCGAAATGGGACTACCAAGAACCTTTGTAGGTTTCAGCAGTACGGATATTCATTTTTACCGTTTAATGCAGGCTTGGAAAGCGAATGAGAAGATTGATTTTGATTTTGCTGATTGCCAGTTGGAAAATGAAATCCGTTCTGAAGATGAGGCATACATCAAGAGTAGGTGCCGCGAAAGAATCAATATGGCAAGTAAATATGTTATGTTGATTGGCAAAGATACTAAAAGCAAACATAAGTATGTACGTTGGGAGGCGGAAGTCGCAATTGAAAAAAAATGTGTAATTATTGGAGTTAACCTAGACGGCTCTAAACAAATGATAGAAGAAACTTGTCCCCCTATCATAAAAAATATTGGAGCAGTGTTTGTTCCATTCTCACCACGCATACTCGCACATGCAATACAGAATTACAAAATGAATGCTTCGGGTAATTACGTTTATAACGAAGCTTTTTATCGTGAATTAGCAACTGTTTAAGGAGAATAAAATGAAGCCTTCGGACTACCCTGCCTTATTTCAAAAAAGTGATGCGGTGTCAATCCAGCAACAAGAGTGTTATCTTAAGGCATCTAAAGCAGAATTCTTTTTTGTGTTTTGTGCAGCGGTTTCCGGAGGTTTCATTTTAACCAACGTAGCAACCTGCACTACTTTAGCCATAATTACGGCAGTGATGCTCTTTTTTGCCTTTTTATCCCGCCTATGTATAAAAATTAGAAAGTGGGATGATAACTGGTTTAACACACGAGCCATTGCAGAATCAGTTAAGACAGCTACATGGCGCTATATTATGGGAGCCCACCCATATCAATTAAATTTGTCCGCAGTAGACGTTGACAAAAAATTTATTGAAGAATTAGATGAAATATTTAGATCCCATCCCGAAGTGCATGCTGTAATGGCTTCTTGTTCCAATGGCGAGAAACAAATATCAGTAAGAATGAAGCAGATTAGAGCTCTTTCACTTGAAGAAAGAAAAAAACTCTATGTTCCTCAACGGATCATAGATCAAAAACACTGGTATAAACGTAAATCTAAACTTAATGAAGACCAGGAGAATTTATGGTTTTTCATAATCTTAGGAGGAGAAATTGTTGGTATTATTGTTGCTGTATTGCTAATTTTCTTTCCCGAAGTTTGGTTTAATCCTATAGGATCCATAACAACTTTAGTCGCGATATTTTGTGCATGGATTCAGATAAAAAAACACAGCGAACTTAGCCAAGCATACTCAATGGCTGAGCACGAATTGACTTGCATAGAAAGCCTAGGTGAACATGTTAAAGATGAAAAAGATTTCTCTGATTATATTATTAATGCTGAGAATGCAATATCTAGGGAACACACTATGTGGTGTGCAAAACGTATAAATTAGGAGCTATATGAAATTCTTTACTAAAGCGATGTTGGAAGAATCTACCAACGAGACACGTTTGTTTGAAAATGCATCCCGCCCCATCATTAGTGACAGGGACACATTCGATATTTTTTTGTCACATAGCTATGCAGACAAAAAATATATTCGTAAACTAAAAAGCTATATCGAAACCACCTTTGGTTTAAAATGTTATGTTGACTGGTTATCAGAACCAACTAATTTAGACAGAAATAAGGTCAATAAACAAACGGCTGAAATTCTCAGAAAACGGATGCGACAATCAAGAAGCTTGATTTATTGCTCCTCTGAGAACAGTCCCTCGTCAAAATGGATGCCTTGGGAATTAGGTTATTTTGATGCCTATAGAAATCTTGTCGCCATATTACCAATATTAGATACAAGCGACAGTTCTTTTATTGGTACAGAGTACTTAAGCTTATATCCTCTAATTGATAAAACTGATCACTATATATGGGTAAACGACCCCTTAATGCCTAAGGCGATACCTAAGTTAGGTGATTGGGTAAAGAGTAAAGGTTAATCCAAGAAATTGGTGGTGGTTTTGGTGGTGAAACCACTTGTCAGCGACGACAATGGTGTTTCCTCCCGTTGGGGCTACCAATAAAAATGACCGCCTTGCGCGGTCTTTTTTATTGGTGGTTTCCTTAATATCTTATTTAGTTTGAATTTGATCCCTGCTTATGCCTTTTGACATGCCGCGGGAATCCCGTTGGGGGGCGTTTGGGGACATTTACACGGCGCGCCTCTTATTTTGAGCGAATAAACCCGTCATAAACCTCTATTTCCCAGCACCTTCCGCGCGTCTATAAACTATTTTGCCCCGTCGACTGGCAAACGCTTTCTTTATGTGGCATACATTCCACAATGTTCACCAAGGAGAGCAAAATGCGTAAGATCACAGTAAGTGTTTTTTTAATGGTTTTGGCGATGGTTGTCACTTCACAGCCGTCCTGGGCCATGGGGATGTTCAAGAAGAAGCATGCCCGCGGAGGTCATTTTGTGGCTGGGCATTGGGTCCCTGATTCCACAGAAGAAGGGGATTCCTTCGGTCCAGACGGATCCGGCTATGGCGGTGAGGAAGATTTCAAACCTGCGAGTTTAGTTGACGATGAGCCACATCATGATGATCCATTCATGAGAGAAGCCCGCAAGGATCATGTCGAAGATGACGGTCCAGGGGAAGATGGCCCTTTTGAAGATATCCCAGGTGACGGTCCCATTGACGAAGGTTCACGATCACTACCTTTAACCGAAAGCCCAACCAGTGACACGGAATCGGCTGTCCCTGTACCTGAACCGATGTCTTTGTCTTTGATGGGGATGGGCTTGGCCGGGATGATCTTAAAGAATAGAAAACGTTAGTATCTAACGATGATGTATATTGCCCTCTGCGATGAAATTCATTGCAGAGGGTTTTTCTTTGGGCTAGACTGAAAGCTAATGAATAGATGGGGGTTTTTCAGGCAGGGATGGTTATTCTTGGCGATACCGGTATTGACGGAATCGCTGACCACCAACCAATCATTCACGCAGGTTTTCTCGCCCGTCGGGTATTTCTTCCTTTTTTTTGCGTATTGTATTCCGGTCTATTTGATCTATGTGTTGATGGTCCGCTGGGATCTGAACGTTGTCGGGGTTTTTATCCTCGGGCTCGCGTATGGGATCTTTAATGAAGGGGTTTTGGCGAAAACCCTGTTAATGACCGACCAGAAAGTCCCTGTTGCCGCTTTCGCGGGGCATGATGTGTGGGGCGTCAATCTGCCGTGGGCAATGGTCATTATATTCTGGCACGCCTGCCACGCGGTATTCTATCCTGTTATCCTGGCGCGTTTTCTTTATCCCACTTTGGGCCGGGATAAGGATTTTCCTCGCCCGGGATTGGCGGCAGCAGCTTGTTTCTATTTGATCGCAGGCAGCCTGTTCTTTCTGGTGGTCCATAAAGGAACGGATCCGGTTTATTTATTCATCTTCGCTGCGCTTATCATTGTGTTGATCGTCATCGCGCGCAAATGGCCGAAAGCATGGGACATTGATCTGGCGGCAGAGCATACGAAGCTGATCAGGCACGGCCGGTCCCTGTTAGTGGGAGGCGCGATGTTGGGGCTGTTCATTATTCCTGCTATCATCGCCAGCCTTCATTGGGTTGTCCCCATACAGGCGGCGCTCACGTTGACCCTTTATGCCTTGTTCTTTTTGTTCCTTAAGAGGGGGCAGTATTTTCAACTGCCCAACATGGTTTTTGTTGCATTGGGAGACTATGTTGTTTATGCGGCCGCAGGGTTGATGGGATCATTGGATAATATGGATCGCTTGGCAGGTGAAGCCGTCGCCATATGCGTCTTGATCATTTTGTTTTACCTTGTCCGCAAAAGAGACCGGCTAATAGGGTAGGCGTTTTGTTTTTTAAGTGTAAATATGCTACCCTTATAGGATAGAAGAAAAGACGTATGTTATTATAAGCTGTTGATATCCAAGGATTAACACGTAACCTATGCGTTTATTCACGCGACTGACCATCCTGTTCTTAAGCCTGGCGATCATCCCGATCGTCATTGTGGCTAATTTATTTTTTTACAGCGCGGAAAAAGAGCTGACCAAAGAGATCCATGAGCGCTTAAATATTGTCGCGGCGCTTAACAAGGACCGTCTGGAAACATTTTTTGCTTCGCGTAAAGAAGATCTCAAAGCCGTGGGCGGGTTTCTGGATGTGAAGACCAATCTGCCGACGTTGCAGCAGTTCGACAAGGACCGTTACAATTTCGCCTATATGAAGGCTGCCGGCCGCCTGACGGACCAGCTGCTGGCGTTCATGAATTCCTATCAGTACGCGGACATTATGCTGCTGGACTCAAAAGGCAAGGTCGTCTTCGGTATCGACCCCGCGCATTTAAGGGAATATCGTGATAAGGTCATTTTCACGCCAGAAGAGCTGGCGAAAGCCAGGGAAGATGTCTGGATCAGTGATCCATTATCCAAACCGGATGAGCATCATCCGGTGGTGGTGTTCATGACCACGGCTGTCAATGATGCGGATGGCAAGATGTGCGGTTATGCTGTTTTGGTCGTTGATATGCAGCTTGTTTACGGGTTTTTGTCCAACAACACCAGCGTCGGAAAGACTGGGGAAACATATTTAGTCAAGAAATTGCCGGGTGGCAAATATTTGCATATCAGCCCGCTCAAGCATGATCCTGATGCGGTGCTGAAAAAAGAGCTTCCGGCCTTATCGCTTGATGAGATCAGCGAGAATATTGATTATAGAGGAGAGAAAGTCCTTTCAGTCTTTTCTTCGGTCCCGTCTTTAGAGTGGGGGATCGTGACCCAGATCGATATGGCGGAAGTGTTGGCTCCTGTTGTGAATATGCGGGTTCTTTTTATTTCCATAAGCCTGGTCATTTTACTGATGATCGTTTTCAGCTCCTTTGTGTTCGCGCGCTCGATCGCCAGGCCTATCCATAAGCTGCAGAAAGGCGTCCGCATCATTGGGCTTGGCAATCTTGACCATAAGGTCGGTATGACCACCAACGATGAGGTGGGTCAGTTATCTCGGACCTTTGATGAAATGGTGAATAATTTAAAAAAGACCATGGCCTCGCGCGACGAGCTGGAAAAAGAAGTGGTCAAGCGCCAGGAGGTGGAGGAGCAGCTGCGGTCACTGTCGCAGGAATTACGCGAGATGTCGGTGCATGATCCTTTGACGGGAGTGCTCAACCGCAGAGGGTTGGGGGATATTTTATCGACGACCGTGACCATGAACAAGCGTGTGGGTTTAAGTGTGCAGGTGCTGCTTTTGGACCTGGATAATTTCAAGCAGATCAATGACGGCTACGGGCATGGGATCGGCGACGCTATTCTGGTGGCTGTATCGCAGAAGATCCACCAGACGATACGCCAGACGGATTATGTCGCTAGGGTTGGGGGCGATGAGTTCATGGTGCTCCTGATCGACAGCCGTGAAGCGGAAGCGGTGATGGTCGCGGATAAGATCCGGGTCGCGATCTCCCAGGCGATGGTCACCGTCCCTTCTGGAGAAGATATTTCAGCGACATGCAGCATCGGCGTCGTACCGTTGGGGGACGGCCCGATCACCATTGATGGACTGCTGCAGAAGTTGCATTTGGCGCTGCATCTAAGTAAAGGCCAGGGGAAGAACCGCATCGCCTATCAAAGCAAACAGGGACAGGTCGACTTGAAAACGCCTGATGCCTCGGCGGAATTCAAGAAAGTCCTCGTGGAGGGTAAGAAGTTCTACGCGGCATTTCAGCCGATCTGTAATCTAAAGGACAAAACAAAAACAGGGTATGAGCTTTTATCGCGCCTGGACTATGAAGGGTATCACTCTCCCGACACATTTTTGACATTTGCCCGCAACACGGACCTGCTGGGGATCGTGGATTACGCGTGCTTGAAGACCTGTTTGAATGCCATCAAAAGCGTGCCGCTGGCCAGGAACGTGCACATTAATATTTTTCCGTCGACATTGGTCGAGATCCCGGTCGATGTCCTGCTGCAGGACCTTTTTTGCGCGGGTAAGGACATTACCTATTGCCTTGAGCTCAATGAACAGCAGATCTTAGGCGACCCGCTTTATCTGCTGCCCGCGATCAAACAACTGCGGAAGGAAGGGGTCTTGATCGCGCTGGATGATTATGGGTTCGGCCGCAGTTCGGTGGAAACATTGATCCTGCTAGAGCCGGACATTGTCAAGATCGATAAGAAGATCGTGTGGAATATCTCCAAGGAGGAGCACAAACGTTATAGTTTCCAGAGGCTGCTACGCGTCATCGAAAGCTGCAAGGCCAGGGTTATTGCCGAGGGCATCGAAACTGAAGATGATTTAAAGGTCTTGATCGATATGGGCGTCACCTCAGGCCAGGGATTTTTGCTGGGCAAGCCGCAAATACCGCCGGAGATAACCTATCCCATGATCTGATCATGGTTGCGACCGAACATGAGGAAGATCCATCCCATTGCGTCTTTTACCTGTATACCGTACAATGAGTCAAATGCTTCAAGCAAATGCCACTCCTAAAATCCCAAAACGACAATTCCCATTCTTAGACGGTTTTAGGGCTTTGGGGATCCTTATGATCCTGGGCCACCATATGTGCGTTGGATTGGACCTGTATCATTTGTTTGATAGGGATACCCCTATTCTTTCCTGGCTGTTATTTAAGTCCTGGCAATACCTGCACATTGATCTCTCGCCGGTGTATTTGCTTATCAAGCACATGATCAATAATTTTAAAGGGATCCTGGGGGTGCAGTTGTTCTTGATCATCAGTGGCTTTCTGATCACCCGAAATCTTCTGACAGATGTCCATTCCTGGAAAGATGTCTTTCGGTTCTGGTGCAGGCGTTTCTTGCGGATCTATCCGGCTTACGCGCTCATGGTCATCGTCAGTCTGGTCGTTTTTTCATGGCAGGCACAGGAAGATCCCGTGAACATCGCGGCGGTGGGCTTGCGGTATTTGATGTTCTTGCAGAATTATTTCCCCCGCAATATCTATCTGGAGCATGCCTGGACCCTGGCCATTTTTGAACAGTTCTATGTTTTTTGCCCGATCTTGCTCATGGTCATTTACCGGATCTTCCAGGGGGAACTGCAGAGGCGCAGGGCCTTAATAATAGCATTTGTGCTGCTCATGTGCCTGGGCGCTGTAACACGATATATGTATATCGTTTGGGATAAGCCGATGTTGACCTGGCCGTTGAAAGCACCGCATCCGTATTTTACGTTAATGTATCATTTGGGCGCGCTATCCCTGGGGTGCCTGCTGGCTGTGTTAAAGCCTTATTGGAAGGGCTGGCCCAACAATAAAATGGCCGGGGGCCTCCTTTGGGGGATCGGCGTAACTGGATATTTTCTGCTGTTCTTTGTGATCGAATGGGGCTATCACTGGGGTGATTGGTATATGAATATCATCGGACAACTATCGTCCCTGGCCTTGCTTAGCGCGGCATTCTTCGGTGTTTCTTTCCTGACGCGGTTTGCGTGGATGCAGCAGCTGGGTCGTCATTCCTACGGCATATATTTGTGGCATATCCTGATCATCATCTTCTGGGCGCGCTGGATGCACACCCTTCCCCCCACCATCGTCATCCTCCTGACGACAATATCCAGCATCGCAGCGGGTATTTTAAGCTCCATGACGGTAGAGAAGTATTTCCTTAGTCTGCGGGAGAAGATAAAAAACTAAGGCCGCTTTTTCAAGCGGCCTTAGGGTAACAGCGTGTGATCGTGGTGCTTATGGGACTAACACACCACCCGTAGAGATGGTGTATGTGGTCGTACCAGTTGTTCCGACAGTGACCGGGGTCGCTGACAGGGTGTAGGTGCTGGTGGTGAAGGTACAGGTATAGAAGTACCCGCTGATGGTTGAATCGCAGTAGGCGTTATTCAAGAACGCCGGGTTGGCGCCTGTCAAAGACGTCACATTCGTAGGGTAGTTCCCGTTATGCGCGGTTGCGTAAGATTCTGAGGATGTTGATAACGCGCGTACGGTTGATTTAGCCAGGGAATCGTTGGCATTCAATTTTGCCCGAAGCAGGTTCGGGATAGCGATCGCCGCCAGCAGGGCGATGATGGCCACGACGATCATGATCTCGACCAGCGTGAACCCTTTCTTATTGAGTACTGTTTTCATGGCGAATCTCCTTTGTATAATAATAATTAATAATGACAGCTAATATAGAATATATCACAAGGGGGATAGCTGAACAAGAAAAATGGTGGTTTTGTGGAAAGCGGTTCCCTCGGCTTATGTTCTTAAGAACTGCCTGTCTAGAAAGCTGTCGCTTAGCTCAATGATGATCGGCCGGCCGTGCGGACAGGTGAACGGGTCGTTGCATTGGAGCAATTCTCTGCGCTGATGCTCTGCTTGAAGCGGGCTTAACCGGTCGCCGGCAGTGATCGAGGCCTTGCAGGCCCTGCGGGCAATGGTGTTGCGGTCACAACGATTGATATCATTTCCTGAGAGCAGCAGTCTGACCGCTGACTCGATGTTCTTGAGCAGCACAGGATGGGCGTGTATGGCCAGCGTTCCTTCATCGAGCAGGGCGGTCTCAATGCCCACTTCGCCCAACTTTTTCCCATACTCTTCAATGCTGATGGCTTCCACAATGGATAATTTGATGAGGATGGGGGTCAATAGCGGCTGCACTTCGATCGCGCCGTCTTCGATCTGGCGCGTGAAGCGTTCGAACATGATGCGTTCCTGGGCTGCGTGCTGGTCAACACATAATAGAGAAGAACCATCCTCAAACAACAGGAATTTATTATTCAACGATCCGATGTAGCGCGCCCGGGAGAATTTCTCAGTCATCGAGGCCGCAGGGGCGGCAAATAGATCAGGCGCTGCAGCGGGCATGGCGGGCCTGGGGGAGAGGGATGCAGAAAAAGAAAAGTCAGGCTGTTTTTGTCCCGGGCCATAGATGATCTGCCCAGCGGGCAGTCCCTGTTCAAAGGAGATATTCTCCAGCACTGCTGATGGGGCTCCGGGCGCGGCTTCGAGCTTTTTTGTCCCGCCGAAACGCATGAGCGTGTAATCGACCAAATGCCTTACCAGAGAGACTACGCGGCTTTCAGTGAGGATGCGCACTTCTTTTTTAGCCGGGTGTATGTTGGCATCAACACAAGACGGATCCAGCTGTATGCTGATCAAGAACGCCGGATAAACGCCCGGCGGCAGGATCGCGCGGTAGACATCATTGAGGGTGAATCCCAGAGATTTGTGCTCAACTGGCCGGCGATTGATAAAGAAATACTGCATATCCCGGCGGGGCCGGGCGATGTTGATATTGCTTAAGACGGCTTTGATATAGATCTTATCCTCAGGAAAATCCTGGGATGTTTCCAGGAGGTCTGCGGTATTTAAGTTCAGTGCTGCGGCCATACGGTCTTGAAGGTTGGGGGCTGGCCTAAGATCAAGTAGTGTTTTGCCGGCGTGGGTCAATAAAAATCGTTTATCCGGATACAGCAGGCCGTAATTGAGCAGCGTATGGACGCATTGGTTGAGTTCCGATGTGCTGCTTTTGAGGAATTTGCGGCGTGCCGGGGTATTGAAAAATAATTCAGATACTTTTATTTCGGTCCCGTGGCCTTTGGCGGCACATGGTTCAAGCTGCAGCCGTTTGCCTGCGCGCAAATGCAGCAGCCAGGATTCTTTGGAGCCTTGCGACTGGCTTTCCACTGTCACATCCGAGACCGCGGCGATCGAGAACAGGGCCTCCCCTCTAAACCCCATGGAGATAAGGGTCTCTAAGTCATCGATATTGTTGATCTTGCTGGTGGCGTGGCGTTGGAAAATATTGCCCAGGTCCCCCTTGGTGATACCGCTGCCATTGTCTTTGACGCGGATGAGTTCTTTGCCGGCGTCTTTTAGATGTACCTCGATCGAGGTCGCCTGCGCGTCAATGGAGTTCTCCACCAGCTCCTTAACAACGGAGGAAGGGCGGTCAACGACCTCGCCGGCGGCGATCTTGGCAATGACATCAGGGGAAAGAAGAGTTACTTTGGGCATAGGTGTTTAGTCCAGCTTGCTTTTAAGATCGTTCAAGATCTTTAACGCTTCTAAGGGTGTCAGCGTGTTGATATCCAGACTGCTTAACTCATTGGCAATGTCTTCGATCTGAGGATTGTGTGTCGGCGCGAACAAATTCAATTGCTGCTGTGGCTTATGGTACGGCGTGGCCGCACCGATCTCGATCTCGGATAAGATCTCTTTCGAACGTTTGATGATCTCTGACGGGATACCGGCTAATTTTGCCACATAAATGCCGTAGCTGTCGTCGCTGCCGCCAGGAATGATCTTATGTAAAAATACGATCTTGTCTTTCCATTCTTTGACCGCGACATTGAAATTGGCGATGCCGTCAAACTGGTCGGCCAACCCTACCAGTTCATGGAAATGGGTCGCGAACAGGGTGCGGACTTTTTTTGAATGCATGTATTCCGCCAGCGCCCAGGCGAGCGACAGCCCGTCGCTGGTCGATGTCCCGCGCCCCACCTCGTCTAAGATGACAAGTGAACGCGGCGTGAGATTATTTAAAATATGCGCGCATTCGGTCATCTCAACCATGAATGTCGACTGGCCTTTGGCGATCTCATCATGCGCGCCGATGCGGGTGAATATTTTGTCGCACAGCCCGATGGCGGCTTCTTTGGCCGGGATAGGCGCGCCTATCTGGGCTAAAATGACCAACAACGCGCTTTGCCGGATAAAGGTGCTTTTACCCGCCATGTTCGGGCCGGTCAGGATGATCAAATGCAAGTCGCTGGTGTTAAGGGTGGTGTCATTGGGCGTAAACCCGTTGGGGACGGTTTTCTCAACAATGGGGTGTCGTCCGTCTTTAATGTCAATGGCGTCGCTGTCATTTAATTCCGGCAGGATATAACCGTCCCACAATAAGAGTTTCTGGAACGACAACAGGCAGTCGATCGAGGCTATCTGGCGGCAGAATCGCGATACCTCTGCGGCCTGGGTCAGGATCTCCTGTTCAATGGTATTGAGGATCCGGCGCTCGATCGCAAAGATCTTGTCCTGGGCCGTGAGGATCTTGTCCTCATAGGTTTTTAATTCAGGTGTGATATAACGCTCGCCGTTGACTAAGGTCTGCTTGCGGATATAGTCCGCCGGGACAGACTTCTGGTTGGCTTTGGAGATCTCGATATAGTAGCCGAAAACATTATTGAATCCGACTTTTAACGAATTGATCCCCGTGCGTTTGATCTGCTGGGCCTGATACTCCAGCAGCCATTGCCGACCGTTCTCGGCTAATGAGCGCAATTCATCCAATTCGACATCGATCCCCGAAGCAATGGTCTTGCCTTCCGGTTTGCCAAGAGGCACGTCGGGGTCGATCGTTTTAAAAAGCAGTTCTCGTAAATTTTTCAGGTCGTTTATCTGCAGCAGCGGATGGTTCATGGGCGCCAATGCTTCTATGATATGCGGACCACGCATCAGACCCTGGCGCAAACTCACCAGGTCTTTGACTGATGCGCAGCGGCAGCTGATGCGCGAGAGGGATTTTTCCAGGTCGGGCAAATACCGCAGGCATTCCTCCAGTGTTTGGGTGTTTTTGGGATTCTGGTTCAATGCCAAGACGGCGCTTTGCCGTTGTTGAAGCGCATTCAAATCCTTAAGGGGGTTAAACAGCCAAAAACGGAACATCCTTTTACCCATGGGGGTTGCGGTCAGATCCATGGTGCGCACAACGGTCTCTAATTCCAATCCATAATGCGCCGCAGGCGAGATAAATACAAAATCATCCGTGGCAAAGAGCATGATCTTGTTTACATGTTTTAAGTCTGTTTTGCTGCTTTGGCGCATATATTCTAATAAGGCCCCGCTGGCGGATTGAGCGCAGGGCATATCCTCAATGCCGAATCCGTTGAGATTAAGAACGCCGAAATGGGCGCACAGGGATTTTTTGGCCATATCCGCGTTAAAGCACCAATCGTCAAATTCTGTCAGGAGGATGTTCTTTAATTTTAACAAGGGATGCGCCATGAGCTCTTGCATGTGTTCTTTAGCGCTTTGGGGATAAATGCATTCGGCAACGCTTAACTTCGTCAACAATTCGACTGCCTGATGCGCAGTGGCGATGCGGTTGGTCAATATGGTCGAGCTTGTGGTGTCGCAGGAGGCAAAGCCGAAGCTCCCGTCCTTTTGAGGCAACAGGCATAATAAACAGCGGGTGTCGGTATTATCATCCAGATATGTCCCGGCAGTGATCACGCGGATGACATCGCGTTTGACAATGCCTTTCGCGGATGCAGGATCCTCAACCTGTTCGCAGATAGCCACTTTCCTGCCGGCTTTAACTAATTTGTTGATGTAATTGTCCGCGCTGTGAAAAGGAATGCCGCACATGGGGATCTTGCCGCCGGCATCCTGTCCGCGTGAGGTCAATACAAGGTCTAATATAGAGGAAGCGGCTTTGGCATCTTCAAAGAACATCTCATAAAAGTCCCCTAAACGAAAAAAAAGGATGCAGTCCTGATGTCGGGATTTGATCTGCTGATATTGTTTGAGCATGGGGGTTGCGGCAGTTTCCATGGGGTATGTTATAGCATAAAAGATGCTCATGGTCATCAAATTTCAGGGGGCAGGAAGCGGTATTTCTTTCGGGGTAAGCCCTTTCTAAAAATTTGACGATGCCCCGTTTGGGTGTTATACTTCCAGCATTATTTTGTTGACAAGATCAATATTTTGATATAAGCCAAACACTCGAAACGTAAACCATTACATATCAACAGGTAAGGAATATGAGAAATCTGACAATCGCGTGTATTTTCACCATTTTTACAGCCGTAACTGCAATGGCTTCAACGACAAGCAGCTTTATGCGGGATGTGGCGATCGACACCATGCTGACCTATGCCAAGGAGCTGCACCAGCGGGGCGACCACAGGGAAGCCGAACGGGTGATGGCGCGCATCAAGCAGCTAAGCCGCAGCTATAATCTGGATGGCAGCAAGCCTGTGGTGAAGGCCTCTGAAGTACAGACCAATACGGCGCCATTGGTTAAAGCACCAGCGAAACCCGTTGAGATCGCAGCTGTTGCGGCTGATCCTAACATGGACCTTAAAGAAGCCATTGCCAAGGAAGAGAAATTCTTGGCTGACCTTAATAACGATGTCGATACCCTTCGGACACAAATACAGGCCGCCCATCATGAATAAATACAAGATCATCCACGTCTTTATTGGTTTAAGCCTTTCTATTCCGGCACATGCACAGGAAGTTGGCCGCATCGCGGAAAAGCCTCCGGTGTCACAACTCATACGCGAGAACAAGGCGTTAACCCGATCAATTTTAGAAAATAAGATCGCGCTCGAGCATGAAGCACACATGTTCGCCAAGCCGGACCAATACGGACAATTGACGGATATCTTAAACGCCTATCAGTCGTTCATCGATCAGAATGGCAGTTTGCCGGAAGATAAGCGCCGCGCGTTGGATCAGATCGTGGATGCCTCTGCTGAAGTGGGACATATCAGGGAAAGAGAAGTGGCCCCCGCCAATATAGTTATCAATGATGCCGGTATTCAAAATGAGCTGGACCAGAACCAGCGCATTTTGAATGATCAGGCCATGCTGCTGCAGCAGAAGAACCAGCAGCTCAAAGCTTATGAGCGGCAGTTAAGCCGGTTGTCATCGCAGAAGGGCGATCATAAGCTCAATAAAGCCTATCAGGAAAAAAGTAAAGAAGTGGAAGCGCTCAAAAGCAAATTAGCGGCTTTCCAGAATCAACTGGCCCGCAATAATCAACATTATAAAAATGCCGCGGTTAACAAGGCGCTGGCCAGTACACATGTTCCAGAACGGTCGATCGATCAAATGCAGGCGGAGAAAGAAAGCTTGCTTAAAGACAAGGAAGATTTGCTTCAGAAGAAGTCTGCGCAGTCTCAATTGCTTCAGGATGAGTTGACCCGTATTAAGGAAGCCTTGTCAAAAACGAATGACCGTTATGAGACTGCCCTTAAAGATTATCGCAATTCCACAAAAGATCTCAAGGTCGACGCTGCTGCCTCATCGCGGATGGCGCGTGAGATCGTCGAGAAGACCGCCAAGATAAGCGACCTAACCGCTTCGAACGCGGAGTTGGCCAAGACATTGAAAAGTTTCAAGGATAACAATGCCCGTCTGGCAGAGCTTGAGAAGAAATTAAGCGAGAAAGATGAACAGATCTCCCTGCTTAAAACAGAATTAGCCAATGCGCTCCAGCAGAACGCGCTGATGCATAAACAGCTTGACGAAGAAGATGCGGACCTGCGGCAGATCAGGGATAAAGCGGAAGCATTCCGCAAGAAATATCAGGAACAGGTCGATATCGTCGCTGTTAAAGAGCGGGAGATCAAAAAGTTGAATGACCAGCTGGCGCATATCCCCAAACAGGAGCATGTTCAAGATCCGAATATATCCGCATTGAAAGACCAATTGGCTAAAGCGGAGGCTCAGGCGCACGACGCAAAAGCAGAATTGATGAAAACCGCGCAGGCCCTGGTTGCGAATAAAGAAGAGATCACGGCCAAAGACCGCCGTTTAGCAGAATTGGAAGAACGTATCGCCGGGATGCAGCGCAACGATCAGCGGGCCTTGGATATTGTCAACAAAGAAACAGCCGTTTCGAAAAAGACAGAACGCAAAGTGATTGTTTCTGAAGATAAGGAAGAGGTCATTACCCTTAAAGAAGAAGCTAAACAATTGCGCGCACAGCTGGCAGACCTGCACAAGTCCGTCAAGAAAGATCCCAAGGATCAGTCCGCCCTGATCGCGCAAAAAGAGCAGGAGATCAAAGCGCTCAATGAAAAGCTGGCGCAAATATTAAAAAATAAGCATCAGCGCGCGGATGTCGGCACGCTGCAGAATGATCTAGCCAAAGCACAGGATGAGGAGTGGAGAGCCAAGCAGGCCTTGCAGCGCATGGCCAAAGATTTGGTGGCCAATCAAGAAGAGTTGTCTATCAAGAGCCGTCGTCTGGCAGAATTGGAAGCCACCATCGCAAAATTGGAGAAACCGGGGGCTGCTCCTGTGATGAAAGAAGTTGTCTCTGTGCCTGCTGTTGTTGAGGTCAAAGGCAGTAAAGACGATGAATTAGCCGCGTTAAAAGAACAAGCAAAGCAATTACGGGCCGCGCTCAATGCGCTGCGTGATGAGCAAATGCCTGCCCAGGGCGGCGATAAGGTTATCGCGGAGCTGCGTGCGAAGATCAGAAAAGATGATGAGATCTTTGCCCATTTAAAGGATAGAGGTTTGGCGTTAAAAGAAAAGATCAGCAGTCTAAATAATGATGTCGCTTTAAAGGATGCCCAGATCGCGGCATTGAAGTTAAGCTTAAAGCAGGCTGGCGCTTCAGTGGTGCAAACACCTGCCGAGATCCAGGGGAACAATACCAATGCCGCGGAGATGGCGGTGAAGGCTTCATTGACGCCGCTGCAGCGTGAGGAATATGACCGGTTAAAGAAACAGTATGAGATCGTGGTCATGAATCCTGTCCGCACAACAGGAAAGAAAAATGATCCCGAGATAGACGAGCTTAAACGCCATTATCAGATCGTGGTCAAATCTCCCGAAGAGATCGCGGGTATCGTTAAAGAGAACAGTGATCCTTCTTCTGATACGCCTAAGTCCCAGGGTGGTTTGACAGCAAAGGAAATGGCTCAGTTAGACGCGTTAAAGGCGCAGGCTCAGATCTTTCGCGATCAGTTGACCGAGCTTAAAGCGCGGCAGATGGGCAGCGGTGATCAGGAGAAATACCGCGATGCGCTGGTGAAACAATTAGCGGCCGCCCAAAAAGAAGCCAAAGAGATGCGTGATCAGGTAGCATTTTTAAAGATGGCCCATACCAATGATTCTGTGCAGCAGCAGCCGCAAAAAGGGATAACGATACAGCCTGTGGTCGTTAAAGCCGATACCAAAGCGCTGGATGACCAGATCGCCGCGGCCAAGCAGGAATCAAAAGACCTGAAAGACCAGTTAGAACAGTCCCATAAGCTTTCCAGGGCCCTCAGTATAGAGATCGTTAAGAACCAGGAAGCGGTTAATTTGCAGAAGAATCAGACGGATGAGCGCCGCGCGCTGCAGGAAATGCTGCAGGCTAAACAACGCCAGCGCATTGAGATGCTGATGGTCAAGAACAAGCTGATCGTCGAGCATCAGAATAAAGTGCTGGGTAATCTGGAGGAGTATAAACAGAAATTGAACGGGGCCAAGAATGACTGGGCCGCGCAGCAGCAGGAATATGAGAAACGGATGGCAGAATTAAAATTCGCCGTCGATACGATGAACATGAACAATACGAAATTAAGCGAGGAGCTTAAAGCGGCCAAGAAGGAAAAAGAAGAGGCCTACCAGATAACGGACCGTTTCAAGGACCGCCTGAAGGAAACATCCGACGTCAACGAAAACCAAAGCAAAGAACTCGCACAGGCACGTCAGCGGGCAGATGCCCTCGAAGTGAATTTGCGCAAGATCAATGAGGATATGACGGGTAAAGAGAATGTTCTTATCAAAGCCCAGGATGAATTACTGCGGACCAAGACCGAGCGGTCCCAGGCTCTTAAAGACGTACAGATCAAGGACCTGTCTTTGAGCATGGCCCAGTCGACCATGCAGGCCAAGACCAAGGTGCTGCAGACGCTGGCGGACCAGCTTAAAGACCAGATCAAGATCTCTGACGCGCAGCTGGCCGCAGTGCGCAAGCAGTTGAAAGAGACCCAGGAAGAGCTGGTGGAAGCGAACCGCCGGGCGGATGCCGAACGTTTAAAAGAAATGCTCAAGAGTTCCCGTGAGGAAATGCTGCAGATCAATAATCTGCTCAAGAACAAAGAACAGCAGATCGTGTCATTGCAGAAAAGTCTTGAGGACAATGCCATTGATTTCACGGCGCAGCAGAAAGCGATCGATGCGATCAAAGCAGATATGGACAAAGAGCAAAAGACCATCGCCAGATTGAATGAGGAGATCGGCTGGAAGAACAAAGAGATCGCCCGTTTAAAGGCGCAGCTCAAAGAAAAGAAGATCAATTTATTGCCGGCATCTTTATCGGGAGTGGATTTAGTCATCGCCCGTGATCGCCAGCAGATCGCTGATCTGACGGCGAAACTCAATGCGGCCAATGACAGGATCAATGCAGCTGCGATCCCGAAGTCCGTTGACCCTCAGGGCTTGCGCAAGGCGCTCGACGATGCCAGAGAACAGATCGCGACCCTCAAAGAGAAGCTAAGGCAAAAACGCGAGGGGCTTGTCCAGAATGATCCGTCCGTGATCGCGATGAATAAAGAGATCAAGACGCTTAACAGCAGTCTGATGGATGTGATGAAAGAGAACGGCGATCTTAAAGACAAGAATGAGTCGCTGTTCGATCAGATCAATGAGCTGCGGGCCGAATTGACAAAATGTCAGGACCAGATCAAGGCCTTGCCCAGCGCGCAGTAGTTATTTTGTAATCCTCTCTGGTCAGAAGGCATCGGGATATGATATGTTTGTCCTGTGAAGGAGAATGTATCGCTGATGCCCCAACACACCAAAACAGCTCTTCTATGGGCGGGCGTGCTGTGTCTTTGGACGCTGCTTATTTTTTCTTCATGCCTTGATCACACGCTGCTGGGATATGATGATGCGATCTACATCACCCATAACCCGACCATCCAGGGTTTAAGTCCTGCCCATCTTCAAGAGATCATTGCTGATGAGTTATACGGCGGAGGTATTTTTCCGCTGCCGTTTATCTCCTATGCCATTGAATATCATTTTTTTGGATCTTCACCGTGGATCTACCATGTTGACAATCTTCTGCTGCATACGGCCAATGCGCTTTTGGTATTCGTTTTGATCTATCTGCTAAGCGCCAGGACAGCGTTGGCCTTCTTGACCGCGATGCTGTTTTCCATTCATCCTTTAAGGGTTGAGTCGGTGGCCTGGGTCGCGGAACGCAAAGACGTGCTCTATGCTTTCTTCTATCTGGGCGCGCTAGTTTGTTATGTGAGGGCCTTTCAGAAAAATAACGGGCGAGGGTATATGATGGCGTCCTGTTTGTTGTTCGCGGGCGCGTTATTCTCCAAACCTCAGGCCATCACCTTGCCGGCAGTTCTGCTGGCCGTCGATGTTCTTTTAAAACGGGGGACCTGGATGAAGTTATGTGTCGAGAAATGGCCCTATGTTCTTTTAGCTGCGGCGTATTATCTTTTCTGGATGATGCCGCATACACATTTACTCTCCGCGACCGATCCCAGGATCGCCGGTCCGTTAGAGAAAGTGTTGTTGGCGTTCCACGCATTGCTTATTTACATCAGCAAAACGTTTTTCCCGATCGATCTTTCCTGCATGTATCCGTTCCCTCACAAGATCGACGGTCATTTCCCAGTGATGGTCTATTGGTCCTGGGCGGTCACGATCGCCGCAGGATATTTGGTGTTTTGGTTCTTTAGAAAAGACAGGCTGGTGTTGTTCGGGGCCTTTTTCTTTTTGATCAACATGCTTATGCCGCTGAAATTGATCTGGCACAACTGGTTCGTGGGGGAGCACTACACCTATTTAGCCGGCATAGGCGCGGCGCTTGCGCTGGCAGTTGTGGTGCTTAAGGCTATCGAGCGTTCTTCCCGCCATATGGCGGTGCTGGGGGTTATCCTGGTATCTGCGTATGTATTGTCCTTATCGGGACAGACAGCCCAGTATACACAAGTATGGAAGGATGATATTGCCTTGTGGACACATGCCATCAAGGTCAATCCTCATGATCTGCGCACGGCGTTTGCCTATTGGTACAGGGGCGTGGCTTACGACAAAAAGGGAGAATACGCGCTGGCTCTCGCCGATTGCGATAAGGCGCTTTCGATCTATCCCGATCTAATCGAGGCCCGCCGAACACGCGCAGAGATCTTGTCTAAGATGCAAGTGCAGTGAATTTAGTCCAGCGAGATATGAAAACCTTTTTGCGTCAGGACTTCCGGCGGCAGGTTTTTTTTAAGCTTGCGAAGGATCATCGTGTTCAACGGATTGTTTCCAGATGAGCCGCCGAACTGCAGATTGGCCATGTTAAGCGCCACCATGCTGTAGAGCCACTTTCTTTTTCCCTCACCCTCGACGTTCTGTTCCCGGACAATGTCGGTAAACGTTTTAGCCATAGCTTCCTTGATCTGCAAATTGAGCATCGGATGGTCGCTGTTCACTAATTCCGCGATGATGGCCTTCGCGGGCCGCGGCTCGACGTCTTTAAGCATTAATTTGTATTGCTGCACGCGCACAAGCACCTGTTCCGGCAAAGGTGGCTGAGCGGAAGTCTTGGAAGCAAGAACAGGCGAAGACAGGGTAAGGACAGCCAGCAGAATGAATTGTTGCAGACAGGCCGGTCTCATCCTAGATCCCCAGGAGTTCATTAGCGGCATTGATCAGCTGCTGGACATTGGAATATTGGACGAAGCGGTCTATCCCTTCTTTGCGGCTGATCTTGTCAACGACGACCGTGATCTCGGCGACATAACTGACAAAGAGGATGCATTTGATATGCTGGGTCTTGATCATGCGTTTAAGCTGTAAAATGACCAGGTCCCCGGAAATGTCGGTTAATGATAGTTTAACAAGAATAATGTCCGGCAAGGTGTCGTAGATCTTTTCGATCGCATCGGTGCCGTCGGGCGCGGAGCTGACGATATAGCCGCTGTTAAGGAAAATAAGGCCGATCTTTTTTAGCGCCTCCTGGTCGTTCTCAACGATAAAGACCCTGGGGGCGCGGTCTTCGCCTCTGACATGGATCTTTTTGATGGG
The DNA here is from genome assembly GCA_964520655.1 of uncultured Planctomycetales bacterium. GTDB lineage: Bacteria > Omnitrophota > Gorgyraeia > Zapsychrales > Fredricksoniimonadaceae > JACQQW01. The sequence goes on along the minus strand of CAZFNI010000009.1, from coordinate 40,461 downwards.
GTTCGCTTTTTTGCGGATGATCGTGTCGATCTCTTCCAATAACTCGTCGATCTCAAAGGGTTTGGTCATGAACCCGTCGATGTTGAAATCCTTGAACAGCTGGGTCATGTTCGCGCGGGCGGAAAGGATAAAGACAGGGTATTTGGGCTGATTGTTCTTGTCACAGATCTTCTGGTAGAATTCCAGTCCGCCCATTTTTGGCATGTTCAGGTCCAGAATGATCAGGTCAGGGCTAAGGGTCTTTAATTTCGCCAAGCCTTCCAGGCCGTTATTAGCGGTCTCGATCTTATACCCTTTGGATTTGAGCGCGATCTTGACTAATTGCTGCAGGTCGATCTCATCATCAATGACTAAAATTGTTTTTTGTGAATTCTCGCTCATATAGGACTATTTCTGTGTTTGGAGAGGGAGGGTGAAATGGAATGTGGTCCCCTTATCCAGGACGGATTCCGCCCAAGTTGATCCGCCGTGGCGGGTAATGATCTCTTTGCAGATGGCGAGTCCCAGGCCAGTGCCGCCTTCTTCATTGGCTTCCGCGGACTCGATCTGATGGAATTTTTGGAAAAGCTTCGGCAGGTCTTCTTCAGCAATGCCTTTACCAGTGTCGATCACACTGACTAAGATGCAGTTCTCTTCTTCATGTTTGGATGTCTTGATGACAATGCCGCCGCGTTTGGTGAACTTGATCGCATTGCTGACCAAGTTGTTGACCACCTGGATGATACGGTCGCTGTCAAAGGCGGTCGGGCTGATGTGGTTGTCCAGCTGCGTCCTTAAGTACAGCCCGCGGCTTTGGGCGACGTCTTTTTGCGCTTCGACGACTTCTTTGATCGAGCGGTTGATATCATTGAGCATGAAGTTCATTTGCAATTTACCTGATTCCATCTTGGTCAAGTCCAGGATGTCGTCGATCAGGCGCTTTAAGCGGTCGACATTCTTTTTGGCGCGGCGCAGGACTTCGGCCTGTTCCTTATTGATGTCCCCCAAAGTTTTCATGACGACTAAGTCGATCGCGGTCTTGATCGAGGCTAGCGGCGTGCGCAGCTCGTGCGAGACGGTGGAGGTGAATTCGCGCTGGACCTCGTACATGGCCTTGAGTTTCAAATTGGTCTGTTCCGCGCGCAGGATCAGGTCAAAATGTTCGATGGCGCGGCGAATGATGGAGACTAATTCTGTGTCTTTCCATGGTTTACTGATAAAGCGGTACACTTCCCCTTTATTGATCGCGTATTCCGCGGAGGCAAAATCGGTATAGGCGGCCATGAGGATGCGGACAACATCGGGGAAATAGGCCTTTACGTCCTGCAGGAACTTGACGCCTTCGATCTCCCGCATGCGCTGGCTGCAGACAATGACCTTGATCTTTTCATTGCGCAGGATATCCATGGCGCGGTCAACGCTGTTAGCGGTCGCGACCGCGTAGGGTTCGTCCCGGAACAGATGAGTGATCTCATTTAAGGCATTATTGTCGTCGTCAAAAAATAGGACCTGTTTTTCTTTGGCCATGGTGTCTCCGTTATTTCGCGTATTTCTTCACTGTCAAGAGAAGCTGGTCGATCTCGTATGGTTTGCCAAGCGTTGGGTATTTGATCGCCCCGACAGAGATCCCTTCATTTTGTAAATTCTTTTCGCTGCCAGTGACAAGTCCGGTCAGAAAGACAACAGGCACGGTCTTAAGGACAGCATCTTGTTGAAAGGACTGGACGATCTCCGGTCCGCTTAATCCCGGCAGCATGATGTCCATCAAGATCAGGTTTAACGCATTGGCTTTGGCATAGGCAATGCCGGGGGCGCTTTGCACGAAAGCCGCAACGTCGTGCCCGGAGGTCTTTAAGACCTTCGCGGTCAGCGCGCACATGTCTGGATCATCATCGATCAGCAAGATCTTCATACACGGTCCTTTAACGTAAATAATACCATTATAGGGGCCGTTATGCACATTTCAAGGCTGGTGATGGATCATTACAGGGTTTTGTCCAGAGCCCGGTAGCTGACGGCTTCAGCGATGTGCGCGGGGCCGATCGCGGGCTGCCCGGCCAGATCGGCGATGGTGCGGGCGACGCGGATGATCTTGTCATGGGCCCGGCCGGAAAGACAAAGCTTTTCGCTTGCCGCAGACAGAAGGGTCTGGGCATCGCTTGCAAGTGCAAGATCCGGGTGAATGCCAGACGTATTGGCTGCGTCTCTTTGCCGCTGTTGATCATGGACAGCCGTGGTGCGTTGTTTGATCGCAAGCGAAGATTCGCCGCGTTTGATACTCAAAAGATCAAAACTGTTAACGGCGTTGACCTCAATGTGCAGGTCAATGCGGTCTAGCAGAGGGCCGGATATTTTACCCATGTAGCGGTTGACCTCAAGGGCAGAGCAGCGGCAGGGCTTGCGTCCGCCCAAACGCCATCCGCACGGACAGGGGTTCATTGCGGCCACGAGAATGAATTTAGCCGGGAATTGAATGCTGCGTGCTGCCCGGGAGATCGTGACATGATGATCTTCCAAGGGTTGGCGCAAGACCTCTAATGTATTCCGGTTGAATTCCGGCATCTCATCTAAAAAAAGAATGCCGTGATGGGCAAGGCTTACTTCGCCCGGCCGGGGGTGCATGCCCCCGCCGATCAACGCGATGTCTGAGGCTGTATGGTGAGGGCTGCGGAAGGGTCTTGCGCTTGCGATCGTATTGTTTTTCAGCAGCCCCGCAGCGGAATAGATCTGGGTCACTTTCAGCGCTTCATCTTTTGAGAGCGGTGGCAGGATGGTCGTCATGCGTTTGGCCAGCATGGTCTTGCCGCTGCCCGGGGGACCTATCAACAGCACATTATGGCCGCCTGCGGCGGCGATCTCAAGACCACGTTTGACGTGGGACTGGCCTTTCACGTCGGCAAAGTCCATTGAGGATGACGTTTTATAATGAACGCCCGTTAAAGTCGGGGATTTAAATGGGATCAAAAGAGCGGGGTCGTTAAAGGCCTGAAGGACATCGTTTAAATTGGTGACAGCAAAAACCGGCAGGTGTTCCGCCATTGCAGCTTCAGCGGCATTGCTTTTAGGCAGAAAAATGCCGCGAAGTTTCGAAGGGTCTGCACCCAGGGCAAAGGACAAAGCACCGCGTATGCCAAGCACGCCGCCGTCTAATGAAAGTTCGCCGATAAATGCGTAATGTTTCAAGGCCTCCGGGTTGATGAGCCCGCCGGCACACAAGATGCTTAACGCGATCGGCAGGTCGAAACACGGGCCTTCTTTTTTAATGTCCGCAGGGGAGAGGTTGATCGTGATGCGTCCCTGCGGGAATAGATGTCCGCTGTTGTGGATCGCGGAACGCACGCGTTCGCGGCTTTCTTTGACGGCATTGTCAGGCAGGCCGACAATGGTAAAAGAGGGTAGCCCGTCGCAGATGTCCGCTTCAATGGTGATGGGTACGGCATCCAGCCCCAACAGGGCAAACGACAAGATTTTCGAGATCATAGGTTTTAAGCGGGGGAATTGATGGTTGCCTCTGGGGGCAGAGGGTGATCGAAGTATTCACGATATCAAAATAGCACAGCAGCGTCAATGGTCATTTTGGGCCTGGTAACGGTTGCGGATTAAAGATAATCTGATAAGATAACCCCATGCGATTTATCGATAAGATCAAAGAGAACCCTGCGCTTAAGAACTTCTTTTTATTCCTGGCGATCTTAGGTCCTGGCATCATCACCGGCAGCGTGGATAATGACGCGGGCGGGATCACCACCTATTCCGTCGCTGGCGCGATGTACGGCTATAATTTGATCTGGACACTGATCCCCGCGTTTATCGCGTTGCTTGTCGTCCAGGAGATCAATTTGCGCATGGGGGTCTTTACCGGTAAAGGCCTGGCGGATCTGATCCGCGAGAATTTTGGCGTCAAGGTGACATTTTGGATCTTTTTGGGGTTGTTGATCGCAGACATCGGTAACACCGCGACCGAATTCGCCGGTATCGCCGGTTCCATGAATGTTTTTGGTATCAGCAAATATATTTCCGTTCCCCTGACCGCGATGGGGGTGTGGATCCTGGTGACCAAAGGCAATTATAAGCTGGCGGAGCGGATATTCTTATTGTTTAGTGTCTGTCTATTGTCTTATATCGTTTCAGCGCTCATGGCCAAACCGAATTGGCAGGACATTGGCCACGCGGTCATCCATCCGGACATCCCGATGACGAAAGATTATCTGAGCATGGTCTTAGGGATCATTGGTACGACGATCGCTCCCTGGATGCAGTTTTACATGCAAAGCGCGGTCATTGAAAAAGGCTTGAGGGAAGAAGACTATAAGTTCGCGTTCTGGGACGTGGTGGTTGGTTGTGTGGCGACGATCACGGTCGCGCTGTTCATCATGATCTCCTGCGCCGCGACGCTGCATCAGAACGGCATTATGATCGAGGAGGCCAAGGACGCGGCCATGGCCTTAAAACCTTTGGCGGGGGTATTGGCGGCGGAACTATTCGCTTTTGGTCTTTTTGTCGCTTCTGTTTTTTCCGCGACAATTTTACCGCTGGCGACCGCTTTCTATATTTGTGAGGCTTTCGGGTTTGAAGCCGGCATTGACAAGCGCCCTGACCAGGCCCCGCAATTCTATACGCTGTTCGGGTTTATCCTTGTCATCTCCGTGATCTTGATCTTGATCCCCAACGCGCCTTTGATCAGTATCTCCATCTGGACGCAGATCATCAATGCCTTATTACTTCCGGTCGTGCTGATCTCCATGATCCTGATGGTCAATAACCCGCAGATCATGGGGGATAAGGTCAATAATCGGTTCCAGAACGCGGTCGCCTGGACGACCACCGGCATTGTCGTGATCCTATCAAGCATGCTGGTGATCTCGCCCGCGATGGGTTTTTTCCAAAAGCTATTTCTTCCTCATTGATCAATAGTCATCAATAGTGCCTGTCACTATTTAATCAAAGCGAGCGTTTAGAATGAACTTGGTCAAATGCGGCATATTACTGACGGTATCGTTATTGTTGGGCGCATCTATCCTCCATGCGAACATCACGACAAACCTTGTCGGCTGGTGGAAATTCGATGAATCCTCCGGCAATGCCATTGACTCCAGCAGCAATAATAATACCGGCACCGCCAACGGGACAACAATATTAAGTGCTGGTTGTCATCTCAACAATTGCCGCAGTTTTAGCGGCACAGAATATATCGCGTTCACTGAGATCCCATTAACAGGCGCCTTCACAATGTCTTTTTGGTATAAAACAGCCAATAATGCCCAGACAGGGATCATTATGGGTGATACTACGGGTTCATCTGGCGGCGGGAGGAAGATTGGAATGTCAGGCGGGAGTTTCTTTATTCGCCTTCTATCCGACAGCGATACAACCATAGCAGTGCCAGCAGTTAACACTTGGCACATGATCACCTTAACTAGAAATGCGTCAAATAAGGCAGACCTTTATGTGGATAACGGCACCGCTAATCGGTTATATCTCGATGTCGCACAGGCGGATACATATCAGCTGCGTACGATTGGATCCAACGGGGTCAATGGCGGCGATCAGTATTTTACGGGGACCATTGATGAGGTCAGGGTGTATGACAGAGCTTTGTCGGCTGCGGATATTGCCGAATTATACACATATTCTGGGCCAGTCAAACGCATTTCCATCAATACTAGGGCTCATTTGCCGGGATTCCATATTAAAAGTGCACCCTAAGGCTTTGTTTGCTTGCTTTTTTGTACTCTAATAATATAATGGTGCATGTTTATAATAAGGTTCATTCGATAAGGCAAGACAATTGCATACTTTTTGGCCGGAAATCGCGCATAATAAGATCTTTTTGATCACCCTGATGGTGTGGTGTTTGGCTCAGGTAGCCAAGGTCATTACCGGTTTTTTTAAGGAAAAGAGGTTTAATTTCCGCTGGCTGCTTAATACCGGAGGCATGCCCTCCAGCCACGCAGCCGGGGCTTCGGCGTTGGCCACATGTGTTGGGCTGCAGCAGGGGTTTAATTCGGCGGTTTTCGCGGTAGCGGCGGCCTTTGCCATGGTCACCATGTTCGACGCCCAGGGGGTCAGGCGCGCGACCGGGCACCAGGCTTCCATCCTCAATAAAATGATGGACGACATTTACTGGAAAGGCCAGATCGAGGAAAAACGGCTTAAGGAATTGGTTGGTCATACGCCGATACAGGTGATCGGCGGGTTTTTATTCGGCATATTCTGGGCATTATTCTTATATTAAACAGGAGTTGATATGAATCAGCGGGTGATCATCATTGCAGCGGTAGTTTTGGTTTTAGGCGGCGTGGGTTGGGCGGTGGGTTCTCATTTAAGCAAGAAGAGTGCGGCTGCCAACGATTCGGCAGTCTCTGTTCCCGTGGCTCAGTTGCTGGCGCAGGCGGATAAGTATGAAAGTGAGAATAATAAATTAAAGGCAAAGGAAGCCTACACCCAGATCCTTTCCGACTATCCGGAATACGATAAGATCCAAGACATTCAAGACAGGTTGGGGGAATTGAACTTGTCGATCATCACCACCAATGTCCCGGCGCCGCAAACCTTGCTGCATGAAGTCGTCCCCGGGGATTCATTGGGGAAATTGGCCAAGCAGTACAATACGACCAAGGAACTGATCAAGAAGACCAATGTGTTAAAAAGCGATGTGATCCGTGTTGGACAGAAACTGCGGATCTGGAACGCGCCGTTCAATGTCTTAGTCAAAAAGGGGCAGAACATCCTGATGCTGAAAACCGGAGACGAGGTGCTGAAAGTCTATCACGTCTCGACGGGTGCGAATAATATCACGCCGGTAGGGACATTTAAGATCGCGACCAAACTGGCCAATCCGGTGTGGTTTAAGCCGGGCGGGGCTCCGGTTCCGCCGGAGAGTCCGGAGAATGTGTTGGGTACGCGCTGGATGGGGTTTGACACCGATCCTCATTACGGGATACACGGAACGACCCAGCCGGATAAGATCGGCCAGCAAGTGACTGCCGGATGCGTGCGCATGATCAACGCGCAGGTCGAGGAGCTGTATGACCTTCTTCCGATGGGCACGCAGGTCGTGATCCAGGATTAACAACAAGAAAGAGGCTGCTTTGGATTTTGAAAAACCGATCGTCGAACTGGAAAAAAAGATCGAAGAGTTGCGCAAGATGGGCTCCAAGCGCGTGACGCTGGAACCTGAGATCAAGCGTCTTGAATCCAAACTCGACAAGTTAAAAAAAGATATTTATCAGAATTTGACGACGTGGCAGCGGGTGCAGATCGCCCGCAACCCCAAACGTCCGTTCACCCTCGACTATATCCGGTTGATGACGGATGAGTTCATGGAACTGCACGGGGACCGTTTGTACGCGGATGACCTGGCCATTATCGGCGGGTTTGCCAAAATAGACGGACAAAAAGTCATGATCATGGGGCATCAAAAGGGGCGCGACGTGAAAGAGAATATTGCCCGCAATTTCGGCTGTGCTCACCCGGAAGGGTATCGCAAAGCGATGCGTTTGATGCGCATGGCGGCCAAGTTCGATGTTCCGGTCATTTGTCTGATCGATACGCCCGGCGCCTATCCCGGCATCGGCGCGGAAGAACGCGGCCAGGCCCAGGCCATCGCCGAGAATTTAAGGGACATGGCTAATTTAAAGACACCTATCATCGCAGCGGTCATCGGAGAGGGCGGCAGCGGTGGCGCGTTGGGTATCGGCGTGGCGGATAAAGTGTTGATCTTAGAGCACGCCTATTATTCTGTTATCTCTCCTGAAGGGTGTGCGTCTATTCTTTGGCGCAGTTCCCAGAAAGCGCCTCTGGCCGCGGAAGCGCTCAAGCTGCACGGCGAGCATTTGGAGAAATTCGGCATCGTCGATGAGATCATCCCGGAACCACTGGGCGGTGCCCACCGCAATTATGAAGAGACGGCCGCCAGCCTTAAAAGCGCTGTTTTAAAACATCTCAAGAAACTTTCCGCCTGCGATAAGGACAAATTGCTGGATGCGCGCTACGCGAAATTCCGTGCCATCGGCGATTTTATCGAGAAATAATCCGCTATGAGCCCTCAAGCCAAGCCGGACATCCGCGATCTTTCCCTGGAAGAGTTGTCGGCTTATTTCGTGTCCATTGGCGAGAAATCTTTCCGTGCGGCCCAGGCTGCGGAATGGATCTACCAGAAACACGTGACCTCGTTTCAGGGGATGAAGAATATCCCCCGTTCCGTGCAGGAAAAACTGGAAATAGATTTTGTTTTAGAACCCAATGTGGTCGCCGCCAAACAGGTGTCGTCGGAAGGGACAACGAAGTTCCTCTTTGACCTTGCCGATCATGAAAAAGTCGAGAGCGTGCTGATCCCCACGGCTGGCCGCACGACCGCTTGCATTTCAACTCAGGCCGGTTGTAAATTCGGCTGCAAATTCTGCGCCAGCGGCATCGGCGGCTGGACGCGCAATTTAACGTGTGCGGAGATATTAGCCCAGGTGCTGCACGTCAAAGCAGAAGCACTGCATCACCAGAAACCTTTATCCAATATTGTGTTCATGGGGACCGGCGAGCCTCTGGATAATCTTGATAATTTGACCAAGGCGATCGCCATGATCAATTCTCCCAAAGGCATCGGCATCGGGGCTCGGCATATCACCATCTCGACTGTCGGCATCGTCCCCGGCATCAAGGCGTTGGCCAAAGGAGATCTTCAGATAGAGCTTGCCGTGTCGCTGCACGGCTATGATAATGCGTCCCGCAATGTTCTTATGCCGGTCAACCGCAAATACCCATTCGATGAATTGATCGCGGCTTGCCGGGAATATACCAGGGAAACCAAACGTCAGATCACTTTTGAATATATTTTGATCAAGGATGTGACCTGCACAGACCGTGCTGTGGCCGCGCTGAAAAAAGCCTTCAAAGGGATCATCTGCAAAATGAATTTGATCCCATATAATCCGGTGTCGGAGTTCGGCCATCAAACGCCTTCCAAAGACGAGATGTCCCGTTTTCAAGATCTACTGGCAGAAGCCGGCATTTTGGCGACCATCCGCACACCCAGGGGCAAGGATGTCAACGCGGCTTGCGGTCAGCTGCGCCATGCGCATAAGGAGTAGCCGATGAAATTTTTTATCGTGTCTTTGCCTGTTCTATTTGTCAGTATCTTTATTTTTGCCAGGGTGTTGACCAATCCCATGCGAAAAAAGATCGCGGGCTTAAATGGCAGGCCGCTGGGATTGACCGGCGGGGTTATTGATATCGACGGGAAAGAGGTTTGCCTGGATTTTGAGCAGGGATCAAAAGGAAAAAGTCCTTTGCTTAAGTTCTGGATGAAGGGGGATTTCAGCAGGAGACTGGTCATTCGTAAAGAGAACGGCTTTGATCGTTTTTGTAAGAATATCGGCCTGACCGGCGAATGTAAAACGACCGATCCGGCATTTAATGATGCGTTCTATTTTGAATGCGATGACCCGCAGTTCTTAGGAAAGATGTTCGCTCAACAGAAGTCCCGGGACCTGGTGCGCGGGGCGCTCGATCATTTTGTTTCGATCGAAATAACACCCACAACCTGTCTGCTTCGACTGCGGCCCAACAAACACCTGGATAAATATACTGACGAAGAGGTCAGGCATCTTGCCCGCACAGTGCTTGATATTACAAAAATTATTCCTCAGGACACAGGTGCCCCTGAGGGGGCAGCTAAAGCGTTCGTTTTGCGGCTGACGGTGCTGTTAACGGCAAGTATCATATTGTTAGTCGCCGGTATCGGGGTGTGGATCTATGCCGAGGTCCATTATCGTATCATCGAGGGTGGACGTTTATGGTCGCTGGTTCTGCCCTGGTGGGTGGCGGCCTTTGTGTGTTGGCAATGGTTCTCGTTTATGCTGATCAAAGGGTTTTCGCGTTCCGGGCTGGCGTTTGTGATGTGTTTTCTGTTTTCGTTCGCGGGGTCGCTGCTTTTGGCCCGCTACGGGGCTGCTGTTTATAACGGGTTTAAAGATGTTTCGCCTATTGCCGCATATCAAGCCATTGCCGTTGACAAATATTATCATACCAATAAGCACAGCCGCAGTTTCTATGTGTTCTTAAGCCCCTGGCAAGAAGGGCGAGGTCCGTATGAATTGTCAGTACAGTGGGGAGATTATCAAGCAACACAGTCGGGCGTGACCCGCTACCAAGTCCAGACCAAGTCGGGGATCATGGGGTTGGAATGGCTGGTGTCCTACCAACGATTACCATCTTTATAAAGTTATTGATCGGAAGCGGCAGGCTGTTGGGTGCTTTTAAGCCGTTCGATGAGCATTTGTATCTTGGGGTTCTGCATCAATTGCTGGGCAGCGGGATTATTTTTCAGGGCCTCGACATCTTTGCTGGTGATGGCTTGAAGCATCCCAGGGGTCGTGATCAATTTGATGACATCCGGATCAGCGGCGATGGACTGGATGTCGGCCATCATATCGGGGTTGGCCATGATGGTGCTCTGAAGCTGCTGCATTTGCGCATTCATTGACGGCTGAGGTGTTGACGCGGCGGTGTTCGCGGCGGGAGTTGTGCCGGTATTGATTGAGGCGATCTCTTCAGCTTTGATCTGGGTCTGCCCCAGAGAAGAAGACTGGATCGTGTAAACACCGTTCTCCACCTGTACCAGCTCGCCTTTCATGACAGTGCCGTCGCGCAAGGTAATGGTTTGTTCTTGGGCAGAGGCAGGCCCAATGCAACAGAAAACAAGCAACAACAGGCAGATCCAGGTGCGGTTATTCATAGCAAAAGCTTAGCATGCCCGATGTTTATAATCAAATTCCGCATGAGATAAGTTTTTGACAAAGTTGGGGATGGGTGGTAATATCATTCCCTTTATGGGAATACTTTGGGGCCCGCAACTTATCTAAAAAATATTGTGGTAGTTGCATAGGCACCCATATTTTTCTATTATTTGAGATAGTAATTTCAGTGGTAATATGGGGCCATAGCTCAGTTTGGTAGAGCGCTTCCATGGCATGGAAGAGGTCAGGGGTTCGATCCTCCTTGGCTCCACTTTTGACATATTGCTGGGGTGGCGGAACTGGTATACGCGCTAGTCTCAAAAACTAGTAGCTTCACGGCTGTGAGGGTTCAATTCCCTCCCCCAGCACTTTTCTATTGTAAACCAACCAATCCTCATCTGGTTGACAATCTCCCTTAAGTTTTGTAAAATATTCCTTAATGAAAACCATCTATTTAGATCATGCGGCCACATGCCCCTGCGACCCGTCTGTGGTCAAGGCCATGCGTCCTTATTTTACGGAACAGTTCGGCAATGCGTTAAGTCCGCATGCTGCCGGACGTCGGGCCCGCAAAGCCATTGAGGGGGCCCGCGAGGAAGTCGCCCTGCTGCTTCATGCCAAACCGCAGGAAATTATTTTTACATCATCGGCAACAGAAGCCAATAATACAGCCATATTCTCAGCGGCCCGGTCGTTGTTCTCTAAGGGGCGCCATGTGATCGTCAGCGCCATCGAGCATCATTCTGTTCTTGAGCCGATGAAACGTCTTGTGGCGCAGGGCTTTGAGGTTTCCTTTATCCCGGTGACGAAAGACGGCATCGTCGAACCGGCGGCCGTGGCGGCATTGATCCGACCAGATACGATCTTAGCGGTGGTGGCACATGCCAATAATGAGATCGGTGTGATCCAACCCATGGTTGAGATAGGGAATTTGCTGCGTGACCGCGGGGTCTGTTTCTTTGTTGATGCGGTGCAGACCGCGGGGCATATCCCCGTTGATGCCGGCGCGTTTATGGCGGATATGTTGTCATTGTCCGCGCATAAATTTTACGGGCCTCAAGGAGTGGGGGCATTATTCCTGCGGCAGGGGACGCCTTTTGAGTCGCTTATTCTAGGAGGCGATCAGGAGCGCTCCCGGCGGGCTGGGACGCAGAATACGGCTGGTATCGTTGGAATGGGGCATGCGGCCAGGATCGCGCGTACGCAGATGGCCGAAGAAGCAGGGATCCAAGCCTTGATGCGCGATGATCTGATCAATTTTGTCCGCAATAATATCCCCGGAACTGTTATTAACGGGCACCTAAAGCATCGGCTTCCTCATAACGCCCATTTTTCATGGAATGGGATAAGCGGCGAAGAGTTGATCGCGGCCCTTGATCTGTCGGGCATATGCTGTTCCATGGGATCGGCCTGTTCTTCCGGTTCGCTCACACCGTCTCACGTTTTAAAAGCCATTGGCTTAAGCGATGCGCTGGCGCTTGGGTCGCTGCGGGTCACGCTTGGCCGCGGGACAACGCCAGAGGACCTGGAATATTTCAAACAGCAGCTAAAGATCAAAACGGCCCAGCTATGCAGCAGCAGATAATCCATTTCCTAAAAGAATCCAAGACCCATGTCTCCGGCGAGCAGATGAGCGAGCAGCTGGGCATCAGCCGCGCCGCTGTTTGGAAATACATCGACCAGCTGCGTCAGGAAGGCTATGAGATCGCCGCTATCCCGCACATTGGTTATAAACTGGAATCATCTCCCGACCGACTTTTGCCTCATGAGATAACCTATGGTCTAAAGACGCGCTATATCGGCCGCGAAACAGTTGTTAAAGAGAATACAGCGTCAACAATGGATGATGCGTTCGCGTTAGGGATGGCCGGCTGCCCGCAAGGGACGGTCGTGTGCGCGGAAACACAGACCAGGGGCCGGGGCAGGCTTGGCCGCCAGTGGTTGTCACCAAAAGATAAGGGTTTGTATTTTTCCATCGTTTTCCGTCCGGATTTTGCGATCAGCCAAATGCCGTCGATGACGCTCATGAGCGCGGTGGCGCTGGTTGAAGCCATACGGATGACCTGTCAGCTGGAGGTTCAGATCAAATGGCCTAATGATATTCTCATTGATGGGAAGAAATTAGCGGGTATTTTAACGGAAATGCGCGCGGAGATGGACCAGGTGAAAATGGTGGTCATTGGCATCGGCGTCAATGTGAATTCGACTGGAAAAGAACTGATGGAGCAGGCGACATCATTAAAAACAGCGACCAGGCAGCAGGTTAACAGGGTCGTGCTGCTTCAGAATATTTTTGAACGGCTGGAATTCTGGTATGAGACATTCAACAGTAAAGGCATGCCACCGATACTCAAACAATGGACGAAATATTGCGATTCTCTGGGAAGTCGTGTCCGTGTTTCTCAAGGGGCTTCTATTGTTGAAGGAATTGCACAGGGTCTTGGCGCGGACGGCAGTTTGCTCATCCGTCAGGCCAGCGGTAAGATCCATCAACATATTGCCGGGGATGTGCAGGTGCTGTCATGATGAACGCACTGCTGCAGAAAGACCTGGACCAGTTAAAAGAAGCTCAAAGGCTGAGACAATTGAAGGTTAGAAATAATAGCTGCGGACCTTCGATCACGATCGAGGGTGTCCCTAAACTCAATTTTTGTTCCAATGATTATCTGGGGCTTGCCAATGATGAGCGTTTGATCCAGGCAGCCAAGGCGGCGATGGAACAGGATGGTTTCGGCAGCGGCGCGTCGCGGCTGGTTGTAGGCAACACTGATAGTGTGGAACGCTTAGAGCGGGACATTGCTGATCTTAAATCTGTCGAGGAATGTCTGGTTTTTAACAGCGGGTATGGCGCCAATACCGGCATCATTCCGGCCTTGATGGGGCGGGAAGACATTATTTTTTCAGATAAGTTGAACCATGCCTCGATCGTTGACGGGTGCATTTTAAGCCGGGCAGAGGTCAAGCGTTATCCGCATCTGGACATGGGCGCCCTGCAAGAATATTTGAAGAGCAGTGCTAAGTATCGCCGGCGTTTGATCGTTACGGATACTGTGTTTAGTATGGACGGGGATCTGGCGCCGCTTGAACGAATCGTTGAACTGGCCAAACAGCATGATGCGTGGGTGATGGTCGACGAGGCTCATGGGTTTGGGGTTTTAGGCAAAACTGGCGCTGGGCTTGCGGAAGCATTGAATGTCAGCAACTGTATCGATGTTCAGATGGGGACGTTGTCAAAAGCCGCGGGATGTTTTGGGGCTTATGCCTGCGGCGCGCGGCCGCTTAAGTCATATTTAGTCAATCACGCACGTAGTTTTATTTATACGACCGCACTGCCCAGCGCGGTGACTACGGCGGCATGTCAAGCCGTGTCGATCATTCGGTCAATAGAAGGCCAAGAGCGTCGAGCGCGGGTCTTAGGGTATGCGAAAGAGGTCAGGGAAACGTTAAAAGGGTATGGGTATGACACGCTCCAATCCCAAACCCCCATCATCCCTGTGGTATTCAAAGAGGAAGAGGCGGCGCTTTTAGCATCTAAGAAATTATTTGAGGCTGGGATTCATGTCAGCGCCATCCGTCCGCCGACAGTGCCGGCCCATACATCGAGGCTGCGCATCACGGTCACGGCCGCCCATGCACCGGAGGATATACGCGCGCTTTTAGATGCGATGCGTCAGCTATAATTTATGTCCGACTTTATTTCACAACGCGGATTACGATGGCACTACCGTTCTTTCGGTGAAGGGGAGCTGCTCGTTTTCATTCATGGTTTTGGCGGCAGCAGCCGGTTGTGGCACGCCCAGCAGGATTATTTTTCTAAAGGTTTTCGCACTGTTGCTGTTGATCTGCCAGGGCATGGAGAAAGCGGCTGGATGCCTTTGAGCATCAATGAGCTGGCGAAAGACCTGATCGAATTGATCGATCATTTAGGCGGGGAACATATCAACCTGACGGCATCTTCGCTGGGAGGGCTGATCGCCATGGACATCTACCGTCAGGCGCCGTTCTTGGTGATGCGAATGTCCTTAGCGGGATCTATCCCCAAGTTTGCCAGGGGCGACAATTATCCAGCGGGATTGGACATCGACAAGATCCGTACCCTAAGCCGGCAATTCACCGGGGAATATGCGGCAGTGCTGGACATGTTTTTCCGTTCACTTTTTACGATGAAAGAACGCAACAGTCCGAGATTCAAGGACCTAAAACAGCTGCGCGGCCAGGAACCGCTGCCTAACCCAGAGGCCTTGCAGCATTTTTTAAAGATCTTAGAGGATACGGATCAGCGCGACCGCATCAGCCGCATGACCTGTCCCATGCAGTTTATCACTGGCAGCGACGATTATATCTGTCCGCCTTTGGTCATGGAGTGGATGGCGGAGCATATGCATAATGCGCGATTTGATGTGATCAAAGACAGCGGCCACTTGCCGTTCTTAATTGAGGTTGAGGAATACAACCGTTTGCTGGAAGATTTTTTGGTGCATTGATATGTTCAGAACGATCACCGACAGGATACGCCGTTCGTTTTCCAACTCGGCCGAGCAATATGATCTGTTGACCGGCTTGCATAAAGAGATCGGGCGGGAGCTTGTGCAGAAGGCCGTCGGGTTAAAGCCGTCCGTGATCGTGGACGCGGGCTGCGGCACGGGCTATGTGACCCGCAAAGCGAAGAATTTCTTCCCTGAAAGCCGTGTCGTTGGTATTGATATCGCCTGGGGAATGGCGTTAAAGGCCAGGGATCAAGATGAGGCCGAAGCGATCGACTGGATGTGTGCCGATGCCGCAAGGCTGCCGCTGGCTAGATCAAGCGTTGATCTTCTGCTGTCTAATTTGGCATATCAGTGGATGGCGGATCTGCCTCAAGCTTTCAGGGAAGCGGAACGGGTACTTCAAGCCGACGGGGTTATCAATCTCACGCTGTTTGGCGGACGCACCTGTGAAGAATTATTGCTGTCCCTTAAAAGCGTTGATCCGACGGTGACTTTAAGGGCGTTGCCGTCTTTGGACACGGTGCGTTCTGCGCTTGCTGATGCGGATTTTAACGAGATACAGATGGATGCGGAATTGATCAAGGTTCAGTTTAAGGATGTGATGGACCTCTTGGGATGGCTAAAGGCCATTGGGGCCAATCACATGGGCGAGCATCCGGTCTTTTTGGGGAAGAATAAGCTGGCGTTATTAGAGAAATATTACCGCACGCATTTTCCTTATCATGAAGGGATCTGCGCGAGTTTTGAGGTGATCTGGGCCTATGCGAAAAAATAATGCGGTTTTTATAACAGCAACGGACACAAACGTGGGTAAAACAGTGACGACGCTTGCGCTGGGCGTGATGTTGCGGTCTTTAGGGTTTAATGTTGGTGTGATGAAACCGGTGCAATGCGGCGGCAGCGACGCGCGATTCCTCAAAAGCCGTTTGGGCATTGATGACAGCATGGAGCTGATCAATCCCTGTTATGCCAAAGAACCGCTGTCCCCGCACCTGGCATTTAAGCGTGCGAGAAAGAGTGTTGATGTTGCAAAGATCAAAAAAGCGTTCAATGTCCTCTGTGAACGTCACGATATTGTTCTTGTCGAGGGGGCGGGCGGGTTGATGGCTCCGCTTAAAGAGAAATTCTTTAACGCGGACCTGGCCAAGATGCTTGATATCCCGATCATCATCGTCTCCCGTTTGGGGTTGGGGACGATCAATCATACGGTATTGACGGTCAATCAGGCCAAAGCTTACGGCTTGACGATCGAAGGGATCATTTTTAGCGACACAAGTGCGAAAAAGAAATCATTGGCGGAACGAACCAATCCAAGAGAGATCGAGCGCATCACCAAGGTCAAGGTGTTGGGGACTATTCCCTATTTATCATGAGTTCACATATCTGGCATCCATTCACGCAAATGAAAGACTGGCCCTCTAGCGAGCCGCTTGAGATCGAGCGCGCCAAAGGTGTTTATTTGTATGACACCAAAGGCCGCCGCTATATCGACGGGGTTTCCTCGCTGTGGGTCAATGTGCATGGGCATGGCCATCCGGTGTTAAACGCCGCTATCCGTAAACAATTGGCCAAGATCAGCCATTCCACACTGTTAGGGTTATCCAATACGCCGGCGGAACAATTGGCCAAAGAATTAGTCAAGATCGCGCCTAAAGGTCTTACAAAAGTTTTTTATTCCGACAACGGGTCGACTGCCGTTGAGATCGCGCTTAAGATGGCCTATCAGTATTGGCAGAATAAAGGGCAGACAAAGAAGCGAACACTGGTGCATTTGAACAATTCATACCATGGAGATACGCTTGGCAGTGTCAGCGTCGGAGGTATTGACCTGTTCCATCACGTATACCGCGGCCTGATCTTTAAAACGCATGGGTTAAAGGCACATGGGTTTGATGCCGTCAAAGAATTTGAAACGCTGCTAAAGAAAAAGCCAGGAACTGTGGCTGCGTTGGTGGTCGAGCCTCTGGTGCAGGGGGCCGCGGGGATGATTTGTTGGCCTAAAGGGGTGTTAAAAGAGTTCCGCCGTTTATGCACGGCGCATGATATGTTCTTGATCGTTGATGAAGTGGCCACGGGTTTTGGACGGACGGGCAAGATGTTTGCTTGCGCACATGAAGGCGTGTCGCCGGATTTTCTTTGCCTGGCTAAGGGCATCACCGGCGGATATCTGCCGTTGGCCGCCACCATTGTCACCCAAAAGGTCTATGACGGTTTCTTATTTGATCATAAAGAACAAAAAACCTTCTTCCACGGCCACACGTATACCGGTAATCCATTGGCCTGTGCCGCGGCACTGGCCAATTTGGAGATATTTACCAAAGAACGGACATTAGCGAAACTGCAGCCTAAAATAAAACATTTGGCCAAAGGTTTAAAGATGTTCTATAATTTGCCCTCTGTCGTCGAAGTCAGACAGTGCGGATTTATGGCTGGTATTGAACTAAAAGGTGCTTGGCAAGACAGGGTTGGAGCCAAGCTTTGCCAGCGTCTTCGGGCGAAAGGCATTATCTTAAGGCCTTTGGGCAATGTGGTGGTGATCATGCCGCCGCTCTCGATCGGCACCTGGCAGCTGGATCATATTTTAAACAGTATTTACGATTTACTTAGGAAAGATGAAAAATCAGGATAGAACAGTTTTTGTGGCCATGAGCGGAGGGGTGGATTCTTCCGTCGTGGCGGGAATGATCAAAGCCCAGGGCTATAAGACGGTCGGGGTGACCATGTGCTTTAATATTTCTCACCCTAACTCGGATAGGCCCTCCTGCTGCGGCATTGACGGCATAGCCGATGCCAAGCGCGCGGCGGAAATTTTGGATATCCCGCATTATGTGTTTAATTTTGCGGCGGACATCAATGATTTTATCATTGAGGATTTTACTAATGAATACTTAAGCGGCCGTACGCCCAACCCCTGTGTGCGCTGCAATCAGCATTTGAAATTCGGCACGCTTTACCACAAAGTCAAATCCCTGGGGGCGGACTACATCGCCACGGGTCATTATGGCAGGGTTGAATATGACCACGCTCAAGAAGCCTTTCTATTAAAGAAGGCCGCAGACCCCAGGAAAGATCAATCCTATTTTCTTTACAGCATGAAAAAAGAAACATTGCCTTCGGTATTATTCCCGTTAGGCGGATTGACAAAACCCCAGGTGCGGGAATTGGCCCGGCAGTATGGCCTAAACACGGCGGAGAAACCCGAAAGCCAGGACATTTGTTTCGTGCCCAAAGAAGGGTACAAAAAATTCTTAGAGGACAGGGTGGGAGATGCCATCCATACGCCTGGACCTTTTGTCGACGATGCTGGAAAAGTTGTCGGGCAGCATAAGGGGCTGGCCTATTACACTATCGGCCAGCGCGACCAGCTGGGGATCGCTTTGGGTCGCCCCGTTTATGTCTATCACATGGACCGGCTTTCCAATACAGTTTATGTGGGGCCTGTAGAGAAATTGTACTCCAAAGGCTTCATCGCTTCCCAGGCCAACTGGGTGAGCATGCAAATTCCACGAAATCCTATAGAAGTGACTGCCAGAATTCGTTATAATTCCCCTGAAGTCAAGGCGACTTTGACGGCGCTAGATGACACCAAGATCAAGGTGGAATTCCATGAGCCTCAGAAGTCTGTTACTCCCGGCCAAAGCGCTGTTTTTTACGACGGGGACGTTGTTTTGGCGGGTTCTATTATTGACAGTTCCATCACGTAAATCAAAGGTGCCTTCTCAAGGAGACCAACATGAACAGAATATTAGCGACATTGTGCTTGATGGTTGTGTTTGTGCCCAGCCTGTTTGCGGCAACAGATCCTGCCCGCCAGGCGGCAGAAGCGCGCGACACACAGCCGCCTGCTGAAGGCCCGTGGAAAGTTTATGATAAAACAGGGGCTTTGCTGCGTGAAGAGCATTACCGTTCCTATCGCTTGGATGGTGAGGTCCGAACGTTCTATCCTTCCGGTGCCCTGAAAGACTATTCTGTTTATATCGACGGCAAGCGCAACGGCCCCAACAGGACCTATTATGAGAACAGCGGCCTGCAGAGCGAATCTGTATACAACGGCAACAATCTGACCGGCGTCTCCAAACGCTATTATGAAACTGGCGAGCTGGAAAATATCTCGAATTATTCTGCCGGGAATCTTGACGGCGAGAAGAAGATCTATTTTAAGTCGGGCGCATTAAGCAAGGTTCTCAATTACCGCGACGGTATTCTTGACGGGACGGTGTTAAGCTACGATCAAAACGGCAAGATCCTCTCCGAGGAAAAATATAACAACGGCGAATTGACCGGGCGCAGGGATTACACCAAGGATGACTTGGTCGCACCGGCCACAGCCGCTGATCTGCAAGGGAAGGTGCCCTCAGTCAGCAATTCAACCAGTAAAAGACCAGCAGGCAAGAAATGATCTCACTTAACACGGATTACTTAAACGGTTTCGTCTCCAAAGACGAAATAAACGCGCTTGGCGTGGATGTTAAGCGGGCGCATGACCAATTGCATCAGAAGACCGGCAAGGGCAGTGAATTCTTAGGGTGGGTGGATCTTCCTGCGAATATTCCCGATGCGCTGATCGCCCAGTTGACCGCGCTGTCGTCGGATGTGGCTAAACATTCCGACTGCATAGTGTCTATCGGTATTGGCGGTTCATATTTAGGTATCCGCGCCTCGGTCGAATTCTTAGGCGGGGTCACGCGGCTGCCGCTCTACTATGCCGGCCACAATATTTCCAGTGATTATCTGCATGACCTTTTAAAGATACTGGAACACAAGAACCCTACAGTGGTGGTGATCTCTAAATCGGGAACGACAACCGAGCCGGCTATTGCGTTTCGCGCAGTGAAAGAATTGCTGGCCAAGAAATATCCTGCTGCAGAGATCAAAAAAAGGATCATCTGCGTCACTGATGAGAAAAAAGGAGCCCTGCGCAAGATCGCGGACAAGGAAGGTTTTACAAGTTTTGTCATCCCCGATGATGTGGGAGGACGTTTCTCGATCTTTACACCCGTCGGTCTTGTGCCCCTGGCGTTAAGCGGGGTTGATATCAAAAGCTTTGTGGACGGGGCCCGCGCGGCACAGAAAGAATATGCTGTTTGCGACCTGGACAAGAATACGTGTTATCGTTATGCCGCGGCCCGTAATGTGCTTTACGCCAAAGGCAAAAAGATCGAAGTCTTGTCATCCTTTTATCCCAATGTGTTCTTTGTGGCGGAATGGTGGAAGCAGTTATTCGGAGAAAGCGAAGGCAAGGAAGGCAAAGGGATATTCCCGGCCTCTTTGATCATGTCCACTGACCTGCACTCCATGGGACAATATATGCAGGATGGCGAACGTATCCTGTTTGAGACGTTTTTGGCCATTGATAAGCCTTCTCACGAGGTTCTTATCCCCACAGAAAAAGAAGATTTGGACGGCTTTAACTATGTGGCAGGCAAGGGTTTTGATTTCGTGAATAAAAAAGCTTATGAAGGGACAGCGGCAGCTCATTTTGAGGGCAAAACCCCCAATATGACGATCACTTTATGCCGGGCGGATGCGTTCCATTTAGGGCATTTGTACTATTTTTTTGAGAAAGCCTGCGGGATCTCCGGATATATATTAGGGGTCAATCCGTTCGACCAGCCTGGTGTGGAAGCGTATAAGAAGAAGATGTTCGCGTTGTTAAAGGGGTAGCAATAAGAAAAGCCACTCAGGTTCTCTGGGTGGCTTTGGTAAGGGGATAGGCCTCAAACCGCTTGCGCTATCTTTGACCCTCCTTCATCTACAGTTAATGTAACATAAGAATGCTGCTTTGGCAAGGGGTGAGGGAAAATAATCCGGCTGCGAAGCGTTCTTGACCAGGCGGCGGATTCCTTATAGAATAACTTTAGTTTAAACCGCCGCTAACAAATGGAGCAGATATGGGACGCATTGGTATTCCAGAACTCATCTTGATCTTGATCGTGTTTTTGATATTCTTTGGTCCGGCTAAGTTGCCGGAAATGGGTGCGGCTATCGGCAAGGCGATCCGTGAATTCAAAAAAAACTTGAATGATACTAAAGCCGAAATTGAGAAGCCTGTAGAAAAATCTTAAGTGACGTCCAACGATTTCTTAAAAGCTTTTTTCGAACACCTTAATGAATTACGCTCACGCTTTATCAGATCTGTGAGCGTTTTTCTTTTAGCGGCCTTCGTGTGTTTTAATTACGCGGATCAGGCGCTGCACTGGATCATCAAGCCGGCCGGGCAGCTGGTGTTCACTTCCCCCGGAGGGGCGTTCTCTGCGGTAATGATCACAACGGTCGTGATGGCGGCGGTTGTTGCTTCTCCCTATCTTTTATATCATCTTTGGTCGTTCGTGGGTAAAGCACTGCGTCCGCATGAACGCAAGTTCATTCTGGTTGTAGGGCCTTTGTCGTTGCTATTATTTCTGGCAGGAGTTGCGTTCGCGTTTTTTGTCGCGGTGCCCATGGCTTACCGGTTCCTGATGAGTTTTTCTTCACCGGATCTAAGACCAATGATCAGCGTCGACAGTTACTTGGGATTTTTGGGGAATATGGTATTGTCTTTTGGTGTGACGTTTGAGTTGCCTCTGGTTCTGGGATTTTTGGCCAAGATCGGTATTGCCACGCCGGAATTCTTGCGGCAGAAGCGCCGGCATGCGATCGTCATTATTTTGATCGTGGCTGCGGTCTTAACGCCGCCGGATGTGGCGTCGCAATGTTTATTGGCTGTACCGTTGATTGTGCTGTATGAATTGGGGATACTGGTCGTGCGGTTGGTCTATAAACATAAAACCCTCTAAATTACTTTAGAGGGTTTTATGCAATAAATGTTGAAAACAGATTACTTCTTTTTTGCTGTTTTCTTTTTTGCTGTTTTTTTCTTGGTAGCCATGATGTCTCTCCTTTCTTCAGGATTGATTTAATTAATAAAATATTAGCACAGGTGCATGAAGATTCAAAAAGTTTTTGAAATATTTTTATAAGAATTTTTTTAAAAATGAGATCACTCTACATCCACATTCCATTCTGTTTTAAAAAATGTTTATTTTGTTCATTTGCGATCTCCGTCGGTGCTGCGCATCGCGCGGATGAATATCTAGCGGCGCTTGAAAAAGAAATGCTGCGATACAAAAATGAAAAGATCGATACGATCTATTTTGGAGGAGGCACACCGAACTTTTTGGGAATTGCGCAAATATCGCGCGTGATAAATGCGTTAAAAGATAATTTCGATATCGCGGATGATGCATCCGTTTCGATCGAGCTCAACCCTGAGGGGGTAAGCGCTGGTTACACAAATGATCTAAAACGCCTTGGTTTTAACAGGGTAAGTTTGGGGGTGCAAACTTGGAACGATGCGTATTTGAATTTTTTGGGGCGCGCCCACAACAGCGCCATGGCCCATCAGGCATACAGGTATCTCCGCGACGCGGGGTTTAAGGATATCAATGTTGACCTTATGTATGGGTTCCCTGGTCAATCTCGAGGAGAACTTGAGGTTGATCTAGAGGTTCTTGCAGCGCTTGGATCGCAGCATGTGTCGATCTACACGTTAACGATCGAGCCCAACAGTCGTTTTCACGCGAAAGCGGTTGCATTAGATAGCGACGAGAAATTGGCTGACGATTATGTTTTTGTCACGCAGTTCTTGGAGTCGCGGGGACTCAAGCAATATGAGGTCAGCAATTTCGCCCGGGAAGGTTTTGCCTCACGCCATAATCTGGCATATTGGCAGGGTAAAGATTATATCGGGATAGGCATGGCCGCGCACGGGCTGTTGTCAGGGCGGCGTTATTGGAATGAAGCGACATTGCCGAAATATATCGACGCGGTCAATGCACAAGGCCACGCCATCGCGGGCGAAGAGTTTTTATCAGCGCAGACGCGATTGAGTGAGGACCTGATCTTTGGACTGCGCATGAATCAAGGCGTTGTTGTTAATGAGATCGAGAGGAAACATGGTCTTGTGTTAACGCCGGTGCAGCAACGAACATTGCAAGCGCTGATCGATGAAGGATTTTTGCAGAAAGACCAACAACGCATTCTTTCGACGATCAAAGGGCGGCTGGTCCTCGATGAGATCGCGGTGCGATTGATCTAACAGTGTTGTCTTGCCACAGAGAACGTCTCTTTGTTTTTGTAGCGACTTATAGATTTTAGTCAAATGATCCATTTGTCTGAGGGGATTTTATGGCATCAGCCATAAAATATCGAACATGTTTGAGTCCTGAAATTCTAGAGAATTTCAGGGCGAGTTGTTCGATAACCGAAGATAGATGGATCTTTTGACGACCCGAAGGGTAAAATCTATTGGAGCGAAAAAAATAAAGAGATGTTCACTGCGGCATGCACGAGCGTAATTGAGCAACAATGCCTGGTATAAGGGGATCAAATGATCGTGATATCGCGCTGGTAACGCTGGGCGATATGTTGGCTCTGCGCGAAAAGTTTAAGCAACAGCGAGTTTAAGAGATTCTTATACTCCGGATGCATGTTCAGCTGTTTGATGATCTTCTGTGAGCGCTGGATGCGTGAGGCGACCGCGTTAAGTGAATAATCCAGGCTGTTCGAGGCGATGAAGAGTTTCTTGATGTCTTCTAAGTCGGCCAGTGTTTTATTGGATTTGTTGAAGATCTTCAGGAACTCCGCTTTCTTTTTGCCTTTAAGCGTCCGATTCGCGTGGACGACCAACAATGTTTTTTTGCCCTCCGCCAGATCGCTTAAGATGGATTTGCCGATCTTTTCTTCCGTCTCATAAATGCCTATGATGTCGTCCTGGATCTGGAATGCCTGGCCGATCAGAATGCCGAATTCCGAAAGTTTTTTGACTTGCGATGGTGAAGCGCCGGCTAAGATCGCTCCCGTCACCATAGGGCAGTCAAAGGTGTAGCGCGCGGTTTTTAAGGTGTAATTCAAAAAGACATCGTCTTCTTTGATGGCGCTTAACTGGCTGACGCCGTGGACAGTGTCGATGAACTCGCCCATGGCGGTAAAGGCTGCGGTCTGGATGAAATATTTGAGCGCGCGTTCTTTACGTTCCAATCGTTCATCGATCGACAAAAAGGCATCGATGGCCAGCGCGTAGACGATATCCCCAGCGATGATCCCTAGATCTATTCCTAATTTGTTGGGGTTGTTCGTTTTAACGGTGTGCGCGAGGATCTTGTGCATCGTTGGGTGACCGCGGCGCAGATCCGAGCTGTCAATGATGTCGTCGTGGATGAGCATGAAGTTGTGCAGGAATTCCATGCAGGTGGACGCATTATAAAGTTTGCGGGAAATATTTTTGTTCTTGGGGGAATATCCTTTATAGGTCAGTATCAGCAGTAAAGGACGGATGCGTTTGCCTTCGCGCAGGGTGAATTCCCGGATGCTTTCGAACAGCAAAGGGGAGACCAAATGCAGTTTATATTCTTTCTTGACGGTGTTAAGGAACGAGGCCAGAGAGGCGTCGATCTCTTTGCGTATGGTGTCGATCATGGCCGATATCCTAACACAGAAGGACTAATGGATGCCAGAATTTCGTTATTTCATTTGTATTATAAAGAGAAAGATCTAAAATAAAATCTATGAAAACACTACTCTCTATCCTTTGTTTATTCCTGTTAACCATCAGTGCTCATGCGCAGACCCTTGTCCTTAAGAACGGCAGTAAAGTCACGGGTAAGATCCTTTCTCAAGATGACAAGAAAGTCAAGATCGAGATCGACGGCGCGCCCATGACGTATTATATGGATGAGATCGATAATATCGGCGGCGAAGAAGAAGCGAAGATGGAAACGCCCCCACCTGCGGATGTTCCGCAAGAAGTGACCGCGCCGGTTGTGACCAATAATGTCCCAGCTGCTGCTGTGGATGGCGCCAAGAAAGCGTTGATCCTGAAATTCATTGATGTGTTCGGGACCAGGGCGGCGATGACGCAGAACCTGCAGGCCATGACAGAAAATTTGCCGGCGGATAACCCGGATTACCAGAAGATCAAAAAAGGGATCAATGTGGATGAGATCATTGAGCGCTTAGTCCCTGTTTATGATAAATATTTCACCAATGATGACCTGAAAGATTATATTGAATTCTATGCTTCGGCCAAGGGCAAGAAGCTTATTGATGCTATTTCCAAGGTCATGCGGGAAAGCGTGGATGTCAGCGCCCAGTATTTTCAGGAAAAATTCCCGGAATCAGCCAATCAGCCGTAAATAGATCAGGATTATTTAAGCCGCAAGTCATTGTAATTTAACGACTTGCGGCTTTTTATGGTTTTTTGGCCCGTTTTTTTTAGTTGACCGTGTAAATTTTCTCTGCTATATTAACCCCGCTTTAAATCCGTTATTATTTTTATTAACGACAATCCCCATTTGGAAAAATTCTTGTCACTGCTAACTGGTTATAGATACTCAAGATAGGAGACATCATGATCGACCGTTATTCACTTTCTAAAATGAGCCGCATTTGGTCAGATGAGCATAAAATGGAAATTATGCTTAAGATCGAGATCTTAGCTTGTGAGGCCATGGCGAAATTGGGCGCTATCCCGAAACCGGCCATGGAAAAGATCAAGAAAAATGCGAAATTTGACTTAGAAGAAGTTCGCCGTATTGAAGAACGCACCAAGCATGATGTTGTTGCTTTTATCCAAAATGTTGGTCAGAACTTGGGGGCTGATGCCCAATATCTGCATATGGGCATGACCTCTTCCGACCTGTTGGACACCTCATTATCCATGCAGTGCGTGGAAGCGTCCGACATTCTGATCGCTGATGTGAAGAAGCTTTCTGCGGCGCTTAAAGAAAAGGCCAAGAAATACAAGGACACGATCTGCATCGCCCGCACCCACGGGGTTCATGCGGAACCGACCACGTTCGGTTTGAAGTTGGCGATCTGGTATGATGAGACCAACCGTAATCTGGAACGCTTGATCCAGGCTCGCGAAGGTATGCGCATCGGCAAGTTGTCTGGCGCCGTGGGGACATATGCCAATATCGATCCGTTCGTTGAAGAATATGTCTGCGAACAGCTGAGCTTAAAGCCGGCGAACGTAGCGACACAGATCATCCAGCGCGACCATCACGCGCAGTTCGTGATGACGCTCGGTTTGATCGCCTCCTCGTTAGAAAAATTTGCCACTGAGATCCGCGCATTGCAGAAAACAGAGATCTTGGAAGTGGAAGAGCCGTTCTTCAAGGGCCAGATCGGCTCCTCGGCTATGCCGCATAAACGTAATCCGGTGACCTGCGAACGCATCTGCGGGCTCGCGCGCATCATCCGCGCCCACACGATCGTGGCGTTTGAAAATATCAATTTGTGGCATGAACGCGACATCAGCCATTCTTCCGCGGAACGCGTGATCCTGCCTGATTGCACGATCGCGTTGAACTATATGCTTAACAAATTCATCCCTATCGTCGAGGGGCTGCTGGTCTATCCTAAGAACATGATCACCTCATTGTCCAAGACCAAGGGGCTTATCTATTCTCAGCGCACGCTGCTGGAATTGATGAAAAAAGGCCTGACCCGCGACGCCGCGTATGAGATCATCCAATCGTGTGCCATGCAGGTGTGGCAGGAGAACTCTGACTTCAAGGAAGTGCTCAACCGCGACCGCCGTGTCCGCAAATATCTGTCTAAGAACGAGATCGACGGCTGTTTTGATATCAAGTATTACGTTCGTCATCGCGATAAGATCTTTAAACGCGCGGGGATCAAATAGTGCAGAAGAAAGACAAAATATACGAAGGCAAAGCCAAGATCCTTTATACGACTGAGGATCCGGCGCTGCTCATCCAGTATTTCAAGGATGATGCCACCGCATTCAATGCGCAGAAGCGCGGCACCATTGCGCAAAAAGGCGTGATGAACAATGCCATTGCCTCCAAGATCTTTGAGGCGTTGACAAAAAAGGGCATTAAGTCCCATTTTGTGAAACAATTAAGCGACAGGGACATGTTGGTCAAGCGTGTCAACATCGTTCCCTTAGAGGTCATTGTCCGCAACCGTGCGGCCGGGTCCATGTGCCGTATGCTGGGCTTAGCTGAAGGCTTGACATTGTCCTGTCCCGTCGTGGAATTTTGTTATAAGAAAGATGAATTAGGCGACCCCTTGATCAATGAGTATCATATCCGGGCGCTCAATATCGCCACAGACGCAGAAGTGGCCCAGATCAAGGACCAGGCGCTTTTGATCAATAAGGCGCTTTCGGAGTTTTTTCTGGGGCTTAAGATCGAATTGATCGATTTTAAACTGGAATTTGGCCGTGTCGAAGGGACGATCATCCTCGCGGATGAGATATCTCCCGATACCTGCCGTTTGTGGGAAGTGGGGACGGGCAACAAGTTAGACAAAGACCGTTTCCGCCGGGATCTGGGCAACGTTGAGGGGGCCTACCAAGAAGTCCTGCGGCGCGTTTCGCAGTAGAAAAAGAGCTTACCATGATTTGGCGGGTGGAAGTGCGGCAAAAAGGTGATTTTGCCGCACGTTTATGCAAAAGCATTGTGGCGGACATTGCGGAGCTTAAGATCAAAGGCATCCGGGATGTGCGCATGGCCTATGTGTATCTGCTGCAGGGCAATTTAAGCCGCTCGGACGTAGAGACGATCGCCAGCCAGCTGCTCGTTGATCCCATCGTTGAAGAATATCACATCATAGACGCGGACCGCGTGGGCAAAATGCGGTCTTTGTCCCATATTATTGAAGTCGCCTACAATACCGGGGTCATGGACCCTATCGAAGCCTCGACCGTTAAAGGGATCAAAGATCTGGGATTTGATAAGATCGAAGCGGTGCGCACGGCCCGTCAGTATCAATTGGTCGGAAAGATCACCGCGAAAGATATGTCGGTCATCACCCAGCGGGTGCTCCTAAATAAATTGATCCAGCATCCGGCGGATCCCAAAGTCCTGCCCGCGACACTGACGATCGAGTCTCCCCGGATCAGCAAAGTCCAGTTGATCACGGTTGACCTGTTAAAGGCGGATGATGAAAAGCTTATGGAGTTAAGCCGGCTGGGGCAGCTGTATTTGAATCTTAATGAAATGCGCGCGATCAAGGATTATTTTAAAGGGGAAGGCCGAAACCCGACGGATGTCGAGCTTGAGACCATTGCCCAGACCTGGAGCGAACATTGCAACCACAAGACTTTCCGCGGTCAGATCCGTTTTATCTCCAAAGAGGGCAAGAAGCCAACGACCACGGTCATCAATAGTTTATTCAAGACGACGATCGCCAAAGCCACCCAGGAGATCAATAAGCCCTGGTGCGTGTCAGTGTTCGTGGATAATGCCGGGGTGATCGCTTTTGACGAACAGTATCATGTTTGTTTTAAGGTGGAGACGCACAATCATCCATCCGCCTTGGAACCTTTTGGCGGTGCCAATACCGGCGTCGGCGGTGTCATCCGCGATACGCTGGGAACAGGGATGGCGGCTAAGCCGTTATGCAATACGGACGTCTTTTGTTTTGCGCCTCCGACGATGCCGCTTGGCCGTTTGCCCAAAGGGGCCTTAAGTCCCAAGAGGGTCATGAAAGGTGTTATTTCTGGTGTACGCGATTACGGCAACAAGATGGGTATCCCGACCGTTAACGGGGCCATTGTGTTCGACGAGCATTTTGTCGGAAATCCATTAGTGTTTTGCGGGAATGTGGGATTGATCCCTAAGGGGAAAGAGACGAAAAAAGTTGGGGATGGAGATTTGATCGTTGCGGTGGGAGGACGTACCGGCCGTGATGGGATACACGGCGCGACATTTTCCTCGGGTGAACTGACCAGTGAATCGGAAACAGTTTCTTCCGGAGCGGTGCAGATCGGTAACCCCATTGAAGAGAAGAAAGTCGCGGATGCTTTGCTTAAAGCCAGGGATGCGGGGCTGTACAGCGCGATCACGGACTGCGGGGCCGGCGGGTTTTCCTCTGCCGTCGGAGAGATGGGGGCCCAGACCGGGGCAAAAGTATATTTAGATAAGGCGCCGTTAAAGTATCAAGGGTTGAAATACCATGAGATCTGGATCTCTGAATCACAGGAACGCATGGTGTTGTCGGTGCCGGCGAAGAATATCCAGGCGCTGTTAAAAATATTTGAGAATGAGAATGTCGAGGCGGTGGTGATCGGTGAGTTTACCGGCGGCCGTCTGCAGTTGTTCTATCACGGTACCAGGGTCTGCGATCTGGACATGCATTTTATCCACGAAGGATTGCCTAAGATCGCGAAAGAAGCGGTCTATACACCGGCGAAGGTCAAGAAAGAAAAGCTGCCGGTCAAGAAAGATCTGACCAAAGACCTGCTGGGTGTGATGGGTCATTATAATGTGGCCTCCAAGGAAAGCGTCGTCCGTGTCTACGACCA
The DNA here is from genome assembly GCA_964520655.1 of uncultured Planctomycetales bacterium. GTDB lineage: Bacteria > Omnitrophota > Gorgyraeia > Zapsychrales > Fredricksoniimonadaceae > JACQQW01. The sequence goes on along the minus strand of CAZFNI010000009.1, from coordinate 10,951 downwards.
TGAAGTGCAGGGGACATCGGTCATTAAGCCGATGGTCGGGATCAATACCGATGGTCCGTCTGATGCCGCGGTCTTGAGGCCGAGACTCGGGTCCGATAAAGGGATCGCGGTGGCCAACGGGATCAATGTGCGTTATGGCATGATCGACCCGTTCTGGATGGCCGCCTCAACTATCGACGAGGCAATACGCCAGATCATTGCGGTGGGGGGGGATCTTAAGAAGATCGCTTTGCTGGATAATTTTTGCTGGGGCAATCCGGATAAGCCGGATCGTTTGGGATCGCTTGTGCGCTGCGCGCAAGGGTGCTACGAGGCCGCGAAGGCGTTTGGAACGCCGTTTATTTCCGGGAAAGACAGTCTTTACAATGAATACACCCAGGACGGCAAAAGTATCGCCATCCCGGGGACGATCTTGATCTCATCACTTGGGATCATCGACAATGTTAAGCGCTGCGTGACCATGGATTTCAAAAGCGCTGGCAATAGCATTTATGTGTTGGGGATGACCCATGATGAATTAGGCGGGTCCATTTATTTAGAGAATCTCGGGCAGTTGGGGGCTTCAGTCCCGCGTGTGGATTATATAAAAGCCGTTAAGTTATATGAGGCGGTTGGCCGAGCTGTAGAACAGGGGCTGGTTAAGTCCCTGCATGATAGTTCGGAAGGGGGCTTAGGGGCAGCGATCGCGGAAATGGCCTTTGCCGGAGGTTTAGGGGTTACAGCTTTGTTGAGTAAAGTTCCTTATGACGGGAAACTACGACGGGATGATGCGGTATTGTTTAGTGAGAGCAACAGCCGTTTTCTGGCCGAGGTTGCTCCGGATAAAGAAGAGGAGTTTTTGAAAATATTTAAGGGTATGGCCGCGGCTAAGATCGGGACGGTGGAATCGTCCCCCGAGGTCATCATCTACGGCCTTAAGGATGAAGTTGTGGTCAATACGCACATCGATCAATTAAAACAAACATGGCAAAAGCCTCTGGGACAATCATGAAACGAAAAACGAATGTGAAGGCGCCGGATTTGGAAATGATGGAGGATCCCTGGCGGATCTTCCGCATCATGGCGGAATTTGTGGACGGTTTTGAAGAGCTGAAAGATATCGGGCCGGCGGTCAGTATCTTTGGCTCGGCGCGCATCAAGCCCAATCACGCGTATTATAAAGCGGCAGAAAAGACCGCGTCGCTGTTGGTCAAGGCCGGATACGGGGTCATCACCGGCGGAGGACCGAGCATCATGGAAGCGGGCAATAAAGGTGCCACCGAGGCTGGCGGTAAATCGATCGGGCTTAATATTGATCTGCCATTTGAGCAGAAGCCGAATCCTTTTATCAATCATTTGATCAATTTCCATTATTTCTTTTGCCGGAAAGTCTGTTTTGTCAAATATGCCAAAGCATTCGTCATTTTCCCCGGCGGGTATGGCACGCTCGATGAGCTTTCAGAAAGTATCACTCTGATCCAGACCCAGCGCATGGACCGTTTCCCGGTCATTTTATTCGGGTCTAAATACTGGCAACCGCTGTTGGACTGGTTTGAAGCACAGATGCTGCATGAAGGTTGTATCGACGCTAAGGACTTGGACTTGATCCAGGTCGTTGATACGCCCGAAGATGTGATCAAGATCATCAAAAAATTCTATCAGCATAAAAAGACGCATCATGGCAAAAAAAGTTAACGTCACAGTTCTCCGCACCGCCGGGACCAATTGCAACGAGGAAACGGCCTACGCTTTTGAATACTTTGGGGCCGATGTTACTCAGGTGCACATTGACGCGCTCTGCCGTAAGGAGTCCCGTCTGGGGGATGCCCATATCCTGGCGCTTCCAGGTGGATTCAGCTACGGAGACGATATCGCCTCCGGCCGCATTCTGGCCAATGAATTGCGCTTGAAGCTGGGTGATGAGATACGTCATTTCATCGAGCAGGGCAAGCTGATCATTGGGATATGTAATGGATTCCAGATCTTGGTCAAGGCGGGGATCTTGCCCGGCATCCGTTTGCTTGAAGGGCAGGAGGCGACGCTGTATCACAATGACTCAGCCAAATTCGAAGCCCGCTGGACGCATTTGGCGGTGGAACAAAGCAAATGTGTGTGGACGCAAGGGATAGCGCCGCAGATCTATTTGCCCGTGGCCCACGGCGAAGGAAAGTTCATGGTCGACGACACGGGGATCTTGTCTCAGATCAAATCCAACGGCCAGGTCGTCTTTCGTTACTGCGCTCCCGATGGGCAGAAACCTTCTTATCCCGATAATCCTAATGGTTCGCTCGATGATATTGCCGGGATCTGCGATCCGACCGGCAGGGTGTTGGGGTTGATGCCGCATCCGGAGAGACATTTATTATTTGAACAGCACCCGTATTGGACAAGACTTGTGCGCGCCTCTAATCTAGGCGATGGCGCCTCGATCTTTTCCAATGGGGTCGATTATATCCGAAAGAATTTTTAAATACTATGGTCGCCCATTTGACTTATAAAAAAGCTGGTGTTGATATTGCCAAGGCTAATCGTTTTGTCGACGGCATCAAGGCCATGACGCAAAAGACGCTGACCAAAGATGTCTTGAATCGTCCGGGCTCATTTGGGGCGCTGTTCGGCCTTGACCTTAAAGGCATCAAGGACCCGGTTTTGGTGTCCTCAACCGACGGTGTTGGAACGAAATTGCTGGTCGCGAACTTGGCCGGCAAGCATGACACGGTGGGGATCGACCTGGTGGCGATGAATGTGAATGATATTTTGTGCACGGGGGCCAAGCCTTTGTTCTTTCTGGATTATATGGCCACCGGCAAACTGAATTTAAAGACCATGAAAGAGGTTATGAAGGGGATCGTGGCGGGATGTCGTCTTTCTGGCTGTGCCTTGATCGGCGGCGAGACGGCAGAGATGCCCGATATGTATAAGGGCGAGGAATATGACCTGGCTGGTTTTGTCGTAGGTGTCGCGGACAGGTCCAAGATCATTGACGGTTCAACGATCAAGAACGGCGATGTGCTGATCGGACTTCCATCTTCCGGTCTTCATTCCAACGGGTATTCGCTGGCGCGCAAAGCGCTGTCTCCCAGGGATCAAAAAGCCTACGCGTCCATTTTACTTAAGCCCACGAATATTTATGTCAAACCCGTGCTGGATCTGATCGCCCACGTGCCGCTTAAGGGCATGGCCCATATGACCGGCGGCGCATGGTATGAGAAATTGACCAAGATGCTGCCGCAGGGACTTGCTTTTGAAGTGACAAAAGGAAGCTGGCCCATCCCGAGGATCTTCACGTTGATCGCGGATAAGGGGCGCGTCCCCGAGCATGACATGTTCCGCACGTTTAACATGGGCATTGGGTTCGCGATCGTTGTCGATCCCAACCATGTGTCGGATGTCCACGCGCGGTTGTTGAAGCATCATGTGGAATCGTTTGTGATCGGCAGCGTGGTCAAAGACGCGGCCCATAAAGTCAAATTTGTCAAATAAAGGCGGCCATGAACGTTCTAGTCATCGGCTCCGGCGGGCGGGAACACGCGCTGTGCTGGAAACTCAAACAATCCCCGAAAGTCGAACGGCTTTACTGTGCGCCGGGTAATGCCGGCATCAGCCAGATCGCGCAATGTGTGCCTGTGGGCGTCGAGGACGTCAACGGGCTTTTGGCATTCGCTCTTGAGAATAATATTAGCCTGACGATCGTCGGGCCTGAGGCGTCGCTTGTTCTGGGGATCGTGGATGCGTTCAAGAAAAAAGGCTTAAAGATATTCGGACCGACACAGGCGGCGGCTCAATTAGAGGGCAGTAAAGCTTTTTGCAAGGATTTCATGCAGCGCCGCGGCATTCCCACCGCGCCTTATAAAGTATTTGATGATCCTCAAACGGCATTGGAGCACCTTCAAAATGCGTCGATGCCGATCGTGGTCAAGGCGGACGGCGTTGCAGCCGGAAAAGGCGTTTATGTTTGTCAGAATTTAAAAGAGGCACAGACTGCAGTTGATGATATGATGGTAAAAAAGCTTTTTGGCCAGGCAGGCAAGCGGATCGTGATCGAAGACTGTCTGCAGGGTCAGGAGGCATCTGTCCTGGCGATCTGCGATGGGAAACATTTTTTGGTGTTGCCGACCGCCCAGGACCATAAACGGATCTTTGATGATGACCTTGGGCCTAACACCGGCGGGATGGGGACATTCTCTCCTAATCCTTTGGTCACGGCACCTGTGCTGGATGCGATCATCAACCGGATCATCGAGCCTGCGGTCCGGGGGATGTATCAGGAAGGGATGCCGTTTACAGGCGTGCTGTATGCCGGGATCATGCTGACTAAAGACGGACCCATGACCCTGGAATATAATGTGCGTTTCGGCGACCCGGAAACGCAATGCATTCTCCCGAGATTGAATTCCGATCTGTCTGACATCTTGATGGCGTCATGCAGCGGGACGCTTGATCAGCTTAGTGTTAAATGGGACGAACGTGCCTGCGTATGCGTAGTGATCGCTTCAGGCGGATACCCCGGAGCGTATCAAAGCGGATATCCGATCACAGGTTTGGAAAAAGCGAATGATGATGACACGACCGTCTTCCATGCGGGTACAAAGAATGACGGCGGGCGCATCGTCACCAGCGGCGGACGAGTCTTAGGCGTAACCGCGCTGGGGTTGAATTTGACCAAGGCGCGCGAGCGCGCCTATGCGGCGGTGGATAAGATCCATTTTGATCATATTTTTTTTCGTCGGGACATTGGGATAAAGACGCTGAAAGCCGTTAAGGTATGAGTGCCAAAACCAAGGTGATTTCGATCGATTCCGCCGTACCCCAGCCGGACCGCATCGCGGAAGCCGCGCATGTCATCCGCCGGGGAGGGCTGGTCATTTTTCCGACGGAGACCGTGTACGGGATCGCGGCGGACGCCAATAACCCGGCGGCGATCGAACGTTTGACCAAGGTCAAGCAGCGTTCCAATGACAAGCGTTATTCGATCTTGGTCGCGCATCGCAGCATTGTAGATAATTACAGCTGTTATACAGAACCGAATTTGTATAAGCTCATTGATAAGTATTGGCCAGGGCCGCTGACGGTCATTGTGCCGTCTCGCAATCCTGTTGAGGAAACGGTGGGGATCAGGATGCCGGATCATACCATTGCCCTGCGGCTGGTGGAGGAGTCCGGATGTACGATCGCAGCACCGTCGGCGAACTTAGAAGGTAAGAAACCTCCGACGAGTGTCGCTCAGGCGTTGGAGGACTTAGACGGTCTGGTCGATCTGGCCATTGATGGAGGTCCGGTTGATTTTGGGATCTCATCGACCATTGTGGATTTTTGCAAAGCTAAGCCGACGGTTATTCGCGACGGGGTTATTTCCCAGCAGGACGTGGACCGCACGGTCAACCGCAAATGCGTGTTATTTGTCTGCACAGGTAACAGCTGCCGTTCGGTCATGGCGGAATATTTATTGAAGAATAGGCTCATCGGTCGCGAGGACGTGGAAGTGCTGTCCGCCGGGACGAATGTTTATTTTAAGTCACCGGCAAGTCACGAGACTCTGGGGGTCTTAAGGGAACAGGGGATCAATGCCGGCGTGCATCTGTCCCATCAGCTGGGCCGGGTGATGCTGCGCAAAGCGGATCTGATCTTTGCTATGACCCGCGGGCACCGTACTCAGATCCTGGAGATGGTTCCGCCTGTCGAGAAAAGATTGTATTTACTTAAAGAATTCTGCGACAGCCGTTCCTATGAGATGGAGCCGGATGTTCCGGATCCGATCGGGCAAGGCCACGCGGAATATCAGGAGTGCATGTTGACCATCAAAGAAGCGGTCGATAAGATCGTGGGTTTATTATAGGCGGGGGACCATGGATATTTATGTCGGCGCGGACCACCGCGGATTTGAATTGAAGAAAAAAGTGCTGCAGTTCGTCAAACAGCAGGGATCAAACCCGATCGACGCAGGGACATTTGTCGAGGGGGTGGATTGTGATTATCCGGCGATATCGCGGGATGTGGCGCTCTCTGTCGTTAAAGGGGGCAGTAATGCCAGGGGGATCCTGCTGTGCATGACCGGGATCGGGCATTCGATCGCGGCTAATAAGGTGCCGGGCGCTTACGCGGCGCTGGTGTATAACAAAGAAGCTGCGGTATTGTCCCGACAGCACAATAATTCCAATATTCTGGTCCTGGGCTCAAAGTTCATGGATGAAAAGACAATGATGGAGATCATCGGCGCGTGGCTCACCGCCGAGTTTGAAGGCGGCCGGCATTTGCGCCGCACAGGGCAGATCAAGGCGATCGAGAAAGAATTCCAAAAATAAACAAAGGAAAGGCTACACATGAAGCACTTACAGCAAACAGACCCGGAGATATTCCAGGCTATCGAAAAAGAACTCAAGCGCCAGAAGAACAATCTGGAGCTGATCGCGTCGGAAAATATCGTATCCCCCAGCGTGTTGGAAGCGGCCGGGAGCGTGCTCACCAATAAATACGCCGAAGGATATCCGGCGGCGCGCTGGTACGGCGGCTGCGAATATGTGGATGTGGCGGAAAGTTTGGCGATCGCGCGCGCGAAGCAAATATTCGGGGCAGAACATGTCAATGTGCAGCCGCATTCCGGTTCCCAGGCCAATATGGCCGTGTATCTGTCTGTGCTTAAAACAAACGACACCATCCTGGCGTTGGATCTGGCCTGCGGGGGGCATTTGACCCATGGCTTAAAGATCAATTTTTCCGGACGCACGTATCAAGTGGTGTCCTATAAGGTCGATCCCAAGACCGAACAATTGGATTATGACCAGATCGAGAAGCTGGCCTTAGAGCATAAGCCTCAGATGATCGTTGCGGGGGCATCAGCTTATTCACGGACCATTGACTTCAAGCGTTTCCGCGAGATCGCTGATAAGATCAACGCATATTTATTCGTCGATATGGCCCACATCGCGGGGCTGGTCGCGGCAGGGTTGCATCCTAATCCAGTGCCCCACGCTCATTTTGTCACAACGACCACGCACAAAACCTTGCGAGGTCCGCGAGGCGGGATGATCCTCTGTAAGAGCGAATTTGCCAAGAAGATCGACAGTGCAATTTTCCCCGGGATACAAGGGGGGCCTCTGATGCACATCATTGCAGCCAAAGCCGTGTCATTCAAGGAAGCGTTAAGTCCGGAGTTCAAGAATTATCAACAGCAGATCGTGGCGAATGCCAAAACATTGGCGGACGCGCTGGCTTCCAAGGGTTTTCGCATCATCGCCGGGGGGACGGACAATCATTTATTCATGGTGGACCTGCGCCCCAAGAATATCACCGGGAAAGAAGCCTCGGAAGTGCTCGACAGGGTCCAGATCACCGTGAATAAGAACCTTATTCCTTTTGATACCGCTGCTCCCACTGTCACTAGCGGCATACGCATCGGGACGCCGGCGGTGACCACCCGCGGCATGAAAGAGGATCAGATGAAGCAGATCGCCGGTCTGATCGACGAGGCGATCGTCAATCATGCCAATACGGCAAAATTGGAACAGGTCCGCGCCCAGGTGCAGCGTTTGGCGGATGCGTTCCCGATTTATCCGAATTTTTAGATCTGGAGTTCATTTGCGTTGCCCATCATGCGGACATAAAGATACATCGGTTGTGGACTCTCGCTTAAACAGCGACGGTGATTCGATACGCCGCCGTCGCAAATGTCCAAAGTGCGAGGAGCGGTTCACCACCTACGAGTATATTGATCAGGTACCGCTGATGGTGGTCAAACGCGACGGACGTCGCCAGAATTTCGACCGCACGCGCATTTTAAACGGCATCTTAAAAGCTTGTGAAAAGCGTCCGGTGAGCGTTGAACGCATTGAAGCGGTCGTTGATTCGATCGAACACGAGATCCGCAAGAAATTCGACCAGGAAGTGGCCTCCAAGGAGATCGGCGAGCTGATCATGAAGCGGTTAAGTTCGCTGGATGAAGTGGCTTATGTGCGTTTTGCCTCCGTCTACCGACAATTTCGGGACGTTAACCAGTTCATGAATGAGTTGCAGCTGATCCTGGGGAAGAATAAACTGAAAATAAAGAAGAAAAAGAAGGTATAGCAATGATCAAGATGGAATTGTCACGCATTATTATTGACGAGCGCCGGCAGGACCAGGTGATCGTCTTAAAAGAAAAGCAGGGGGAGCGCCAGGTTCCCATTGTCATAGGTTTTATGGAAGCCTCCAGCATCAAGATCAAGATATCTGGAGTGGATGTCCCCCGCCCCATGACCCACGACCTGTTCTTGCAGGTCATTGACGCCTTGGGAGGGAATTTGCAGAAGGTGATCATCGACAAATTGGTCAATAATACATTCTTTGCCAAATTAGAATTAAAGACCCATTCTGGCGAACTCAAATACATCGACGCTCGCCCCTCCGATAGCATCGCGCTGGCGGTCCGCTTTAAAGCGCCGATCTATGTCAGTGAAGATGTTATTGAGCAGTCCACGGCAATGAATGCGTGACTCACATGAACACCGCCATTGATTTTCCTTACAGGGATATTCTTATCGCGCTGTGCGCGAAACGCCGTATTAGTGCTTATGTCGTCGGAGGATTTTTACGCGATCTAAGACTAGGCCGTTGTGGAACAGATGTGGACCTCGCGGTTACCAAGGATGCGATCAAAGCAGCCAAGGCCTTCGCCCAGCGTATCAAAGGCGCCTTTGTCCTGTTAGATGATGCTCACGGCAGTGCCCGCGTGGTTAAGAACGTCGACGGGCATGTGTGGACATTTGACTTGACCGATCTGCGCGGTCAAAACATCACAGAAGATTTGCGGCTGCGGGATTTTACGATCAATACGTTTTGTATGCAATTGTCCGACGGTAAAGATATTTCGCCCAAGACCGCGGCACAAGATCTTAAGAGAGGGATTGTTCGTATGGTCGCAAAGCGGTCTTTTAAAGATGACCCTTTGCGGTTGATGCGCGCTTTCAGCCTTTCAGCCCAGACCGGATTTAAGATCCATCCTGATACTGCGACGGTGATCAAGGCTCAATCACGGCTGATCATCGAGCCCGCCATGGAACGTACCCGTGAAGAACTATTCAAAGTATGGCATTCTTCCAGAGCGTACCAGATCTTGCTTAACATGGAAAAAGCGGGTTTATTAGCCAGAGTGCTCCCGCACCTGGAAGTGATGAAAGGCGTCAAACAAGGTGGGTATCATCATTTGGATGTTTGGAAGCATTCATTGATGGTGCTCAATGAATTGGAGAAATTGCTGGAGGAAGTTAAAAAGGACGGGACGATCAGATCATATTTACAGGAGGAGATCGGCGGCGCGCACACCCGCGAGGCCTTGCTTAAGTTCGCGGCCGTTTTGCATGATATCGGCAAGCCGCAGACAGCCAGAAAAGAAAAAGACCGGATGACATTCCACGGGCATGAACACGCCGGGGCTGCCATTGTCCGGCTTTTGGCCAAACATTTGAAGGTCACGGTGCGCGAACGTTATTGGCTGGAAGATGCGGTGCGCTGGCATCTAAGGCCGGGATATTTGTCCAATTTTAAACAGCCGTCGCCGAAAGCCGTGTTCCGTTATCTGCGCGATACCAAGTCTGAGGGGGCTGCGATCGCGATGCTGGCCATCGCCGACCAGCGGTCCACCTGTGGTCCTAAAACAACCAAAGCTAAAACGCGTCATCATGAATCGATCTGTCGGATGCTCATTGCCCGGCATTTTCAGGAAACGGCTAAGCCCGTCGTTGTACGTTTGATCACAGGTCATGATCTGATCAAGGGATTGAAATTAAAACCATCGCCGTTATTCGCCAAGATCTTAAATCAGGTTGAAGAAGAGAGGGCGCTGGGCAAGATCACGACCAAAGAACAAGCGATGGCGCTGGCAAAAACGATCTATCAAAAAGGATCGGCATGAGATTATACCCATTAGACAAAAAAGTATTTCTACTTAAGGGTAATCCTGTTCAGTTCTTGAGTGGACTGACGTCCAACACATTGGACAAACCGCAGAACGCTTTTTTGAATATGCATGGGCGTATCATCGCGACAGTTGATCAGCTGCGCTTATCCGACGATGAATTCATTCTGGTGTTGGCTTCGTCCGCTGTGGCGCCCTTTATGGCGCATGTGGAACGCTATTTGAAATTAAACCGTTCGCAATTAAGCGAGACTGCACTTAACGTGTATTTTGATCTAGACAGTGATGCTCCCGTTTCAACGGGGGATCTGGTTCTAGCTCAGAAAAAAGGACGGCTTTTGCTTTCTGAGAAAACTCTCGCGCCGACCATCACCGAAATTGAGCTGACGTTGTTCCGATTGGAACATCAACTGCCGCTGCACATGGTGGATTATCACGACCAAATGCTGCTCAATATCCATGAATATGATTTTGTTTCTTATACCAAAGGTTGTTTTTTGGGGCAGGAGGCGGTCGCGAAAGTCCATAACCGATCCAAGCCTTCCTGGGTTTTGGCGGTGCGCTATCAAGATGAGCTGACTCAAGAAGATCAACAGAAAATGACCTCGTGTGTTATCAATCCGCCTAATGGCCGCTGTCAGGGTTTTGTTTTTCTCCCAAACACATAATACCAAACAAGTTATGATCCAATAAAAATTTCGCTTGGATTGGCATATATTTAGATTATATGGTACATTTCCCCTATGCTGCGTAAGGTCTTATCTTTTATTTTAATTATCCACATGACGGCTATCCCTCAGATCAGGGCGGAGCAATTGGCGCTGCCCGCTGCCGGAACACTTGTTGCTTTAAGCCCTGCCGTTGATCTTCCTGTCTTAAAAGGTATTAAAGTCCACACGGATGACCCATTAAAATTCGAATTTATTATCGACGAAGGAGATAAAGGGGACGGTCACCTTCTTGAGACTAAGGCCAATAGGCTTATTAAATATTTCCTCGCATCACTGACGACCCCCGAGAAAGATCTATGGGTCAACTTAAGCCCGTATGAAAAAGACCGCATCGTGCCGGATAGTTTTGGTC
>CAZFNI010000008.1:58198-92323 GCA_964520655.1 uncultured Planctomycetales bacterium | reverse complement strand
TCGAAACTCAGATGACCAATAAAGTGACTGGCACCGCTTGACAAACATTGTTCTACGATGACGGACTTGGCATTTAAGGCCCCGGCAGAAAAATCGATCAGTATGCTTCGCATCAGCAAGATCTGCGTCTCTTCCAAGGATGGTTGTTCGCGCAACGCGCGGACAATGTCGCTGGCGCTGGGGGCATAAAACATATCAATGTCCAACAAAACAACATCCGGCTTGTAGCCGGCGATCAACGCGACCACATTCTCTATCTCATTAGTCACTTGTATATCCAACGCAGACACGGCGGCCCTATTCTCTTCTAATATTGTCTGCATCAACCGATGCATTTTGGTGGCAATGAACATCCGTCGGGCCTTGTGCGCGTCAAAAAAGGCGCCAAACTTAGTCAACAGCGTATTTCGATCAAACGGTTTGACTAAGAATTCTTTGGCGCCCAGATCGCGCATTCTTTCCTCGCTTGCTCCGTAGGCGGAGGCAAACATGATGGGGATGTGCTGCAGGTCTCGACGTGACTTCACTTCCTTGTAGAAGGCAATGCCATCCATGACCGGCATGGCTATATCTGTTAATATCAAATGAGGGTGGATTTGCTGCGCAATGGTCAGCGCTTCCTGGCCATTATAGGCAACGTGGGCTTCATAACCCGCTCTGTGGACATGTTTCTGGAGGATGTTGATGACTTCTGTTTCATCATCGATCAAGAGGATCTTTTTAGACATAGCACGCGCCTTTTCATGATATGACAAAGCCTGGTCTTTTTAGACCAGGCCGCACGAATAGACGCCTGCACTTCTGTTGTCTTTTCGGCGGCCAGGCTGCCCACCACTGTTCCTGGTTGGGCCCTTTAGCTTTGCGTCCCCGGGTTACCCCGGGTTTGCCTTTGTCGTTTGACAAAGTTTACAACATTCCTCTACTAGTATACACATCCGCCACGTAAAATGCCAATTTTTAAATATATGCAGTATATGAGGTTACGACATCATCCCGGATTTGCATATTTGCGCGTAGAATTCGGCGCTCGGCTTGATCGTTCTTTCCTGAGTGGCATAATTCACATGGACCAAACCAAAACGAGGGACGAATCCCTTGTCCCATTCAAAATTATCCAACAGCGACCAATGCAAATATCCGCGAACATCCGCCCCATCAGCAATGGCTTGATGGATCATTCTCAAATGATCCTGGATGAATTCTTTACGTACTTCGTCATCCTCCGTGCAGATCCCGTTCTCAGTGATCATGATCGGCCGGTTAAATTTCTTTAAACGCATCAGCACATTGTAAATACCCTGAGGATATATATCCCATCCCAGTGAATTCTTTTTGACAGGATGATGGCTGCTTTGGCATACATCCCCCAATAAATTCCAAGGCATTACGCCCCGAACATCCACCAGTTGGCGGGAATAATAGTTAAACCCAATAAAATCCACCGCATCTTGGCCTACGATGCGGTCTAAGAATTCAAAATTCAACCATCGGTACCGTAATTCCACCGCATAACGGTTTAAGGCTGTGTCCCGGCACGGCATAAAATCCTGCATATGATGTGCAATGCCGACCATCGGGCTGTTCATATCAGCGTTTGCATACACCATCTTGATCAAGCGATACGCCTCCACATGAGCCCTCGCCATATTGTTAAAAGAGCTGCGCAGCGCCCATAACGATTTCTTCTGCGGCGGCCACCAGCCAAAAAGATACGCGTGAGAGGTTAAAATGGTCGGTTCATTGATGGTGTTCCAGTAACGGACATCTTTTTTCAGCGCTTTGACGACGACCTTAACGTAACGGACAAAATAGTCGACGACTTTCGGATCCTCCCACCCGCCGCGATTAGCCAGCCAGATCGGATTGGTGAAATGATGCAGCGTGACGATCGGCTCAATGCCGCGCGCTTTCAAAGCTTTGATCACCGCTACATAGTGATCGATCGCCTGTTGGTCAAATTCCCCCTCGACGGGTTCAATGCGGCTCCATTCGATGGAGAGGCGGTGGGCATTATGGTTGAGACTCTTGGCAATATCAAAATCAGATTCATAGAATTCATAATGACGGCAGGCGTCGCCGGAGGGCGTATGTCCGCATTTTTTCTCCCATGGCCACCAGTCCGCGTTGGTGTTATTGCCTTCCACCTGATAGGAGGACGTTGCCGCGCCCCATAAAAAATCTTTCGGGAATTGGATCATGCGAAAATTATATCACCGCGCCGCCCAAATCCCGCAGAATTATATGAATTTCAGTCCCTGGAATTATTCTAATGGAACGGGTCCTGTCACCGATATGACTGACATCCACGCCATGAAAGAAGACCAGGGTAATCTTCATTCGAAGCTCAACACCCCCCAGCCCCCGTAACACATGCACGGGCTCGCTTGTCGTAAGCTTGAGGTTAATCGTTGTTGTTTTATTGTTGGGTCGGCATGTGACGGGGGATGTTTCGCATCTCATGAAATTACCCTGTTCTTCTTTGGCACGACTGAAATGAATAGATAGCCAACACGCAGGGATATGGGATGTTCTTTCAAGATGCGAACGTCCCCCACCAGATGCCACCCTATTCATACATAATGACGACTAACCACAACCGTTGCCATCGATACCGTGCATCTGTTGTGGGGGTTGGGGGGGTGAGCATCTGGAAAGAAGCATCCCGTGTCCCTGCGGGTTCCATGCTCCTCATAATAGAACATATTCATTCCGCACAAAAATTACAAGAACCTTTATTTCCCCCTCGATACCGTGTACATTAATGATATGCGCGCCCTCATCCGACAGATCAAGCGGACTTATCATTTAGCCGGTGCCGCGGAGAGCAAGATCGTCCTAAGCAATGTCGCCTCCCTGTCCTGGCTGTCGGCTGTCTCCTATATCCTGCCCTTGATCCTGCTGCCCTATTTATTCCGGATCTTAGGCGCGGATAAATTCGGCCTTATCGCGTTCGCCTCCGCTTTCACGCAGTATTTCATGATCCTAACCGATTACGGCTTTAGCGTCACCGCGACCAAAGAGATATCCCTGTGTCGCCACGACGAGCAAAGAACCCATACCGTCTTTTCGGCCGTCATGACCGTTAAGCTGCTGCTAGCTTTGCTAAGTTTTATCATCCTTTCCGTCATTGTATTGACCATCCCAAAATTCAGAAATGACTGGATGATTTATGTTCTAAGCTTCGGAACCGTCATTGGCAACACCCTCTTTCCCATCTGGTTCTTCCAAGGCAATGAAAAAATGAAATACATCGCCAACATCAACATCATTGCCGAGATCGTGCTGGCGTTTCTGATCCTAAGCCTGGTCCGCACGCCGCAGGATTACCTTTTGGTCCCCCTGTTGACCTCCAGCGTTTTTCTTTTAAGCGGCTTAAGCGGTTTGTATATCGCCCTTTCCCATTTCAAGATCAAATTCCCACCGATGAGTGCCACCCATGTGCACGGACAACTCAAAGCCGGCTGGGACCTTTTCACGTCGATCATCGCGATCAACTCATATACCACCACCCGCGTCTTTGCGATCGGGCTTTTGACCAACAACACGCTGACCGGATATTATTCCATGGCCGAGAAGCTCGCATCCATCATCCAGACTTTTCCACTATCCTCATTCTCACAGGCCATTTTCCCGAGGCTTAGCAAGATCTACGCCAAGAACCGCCGCCTGGCTTTTGACACCATGGTGCAGATCCAGGAGATCACCATGAAGATCGCCCTGATCATGATCCCGATCGTCTTTTTTGCCGCGCCCGCGATCGTGCGCTTGATCTGCGGGGACAATTTCCCCGAGATCATCTTGTCGCTGCGCTTGCTTCTGGTGTCGATCCTCTTTATCAGCGCCAACGCGTTTCGAGTACAATTCTTACTTGTCTGCGGGAAGACACAGACCTACGCCAATATCCATATCATCATGGCCATGCTTGGACTGCCGTTGATCTTGATCTTAATTAGCGGATTTTCTTATGTGGGAGCCGCGATCGCGACGCTGGTCATTGAGGCGGGGATATGCTGCCTGACGGTGTTGCGCGTCAGGCAGCTTAGATTCTAAACCCTTATTTCTTCTTTAAGATATCACGGATCTCACCCAATAACACTTCTTCTTTCGAGGGTGCCGGAGGAGCTGAAGGCGCCGCTTCTTCCTTCTTCTTTAGGGCATTCATACCCTTAATGATCAGAAAGATCGCGAACGCGACGATGACGAAGCTCACCAGCGCGTTTAAGAACAAGCCGTATTTTAATGTTGTCGCAGGCGTTGTGGCTGTCGCGGCCTTGATGATCAACTCCTGATTACTGAAATCAATACCACCGACCAAAAGTCCGATCGGGGGCATCATCACGTCCTTGACCGCGGAATCAACGATCTTGCCGAATGCCGCACCGATGATGATACCAACGGCCATGTCCATCACATTGCCTTTAAGGGCAAACTGCTTGAATTCATTGATCATGCTCATGGTCACCTCCTGTATTTGTGTTCCTCTAAAACGTTAACCGACTTTAGAACGCGTATTCAATGGACGACATGAATGTCGAATCATTCTTCTTGGAACTACCCTTGGGTGATGAATTATATTCATCGATGTAAGAAACCTTCCAGTTTAACACGTCGGACAAAGGATTGACGATCGAGCTTTCCGAACGCATACGGAAATCCGCAAAAGAATCCAGCGACGGATAGAATGTGATATCTTCCGCGAACTTCGCTTTACCGACAAGCACTTTATCCACATAGAAATGCGGGATCAGCGCGAAATTGCCGGAGGCCTTCACATCGGTCTTATTGTAATTGGTGTATTCATAACCGAGCGCTGTATCGAATTCCGCCTTGGAATCATCCCCTTCCCAAAACCAATATCCCATACCAACCGCGGGTAAGACACGATAATCGACGGTGGCGAACTTGTCATGCGACAGCTCGACAGAACGACTGTTAAACCATTTGGAGCCGCCTAACCGGGTATCACTCTGGGCCTTGCTGTAAAACTTCTGAACGGTCATACTGCCCTTGCTGGAGGCATAATCCAGGCTGCTTTTGATGTTCCACTCATTGCTGTCTTTCTTATAGTGGGAATTAAGCGTGATGTTAGCGGCGCTTGTCTTGGTATTACCGTTGGTCATGCTGTAACCAGCCCCCATCTTGTGGTCCCAATATTTAACGGGTTTCGGGGCAGGTTCTTCCTTAACAGCAGGAGCTGGTGCCGGGACAGCGGCGGCCTGTGCAGCGATCACTTCGTTCTTAGCGGCCGCGATAGCATCTTCTTGTGTTTTCTTGATAGCCGCTTCCTCTGCCGCCACTTCTTCAGCGGTCAGCGTTTTAGCGATCAGGTCTTTATTGATGGTGATCTCCCCCAGCAATTCTGTCTTGATCTTTACCGCATTCTCGGTATCTTCCAAAACTTCCCCGCTGACGCGGTCCCCGTTCTTTAATGTCACCACGCTGGCATGAGCCGCGCCGGAAACCAAGAACATTAATACGAACCACACAAACTTCTTCATTAGTTCATCTCCTTTTTAATGTCAAAACGTCCGGTAATATTAGCAAAAAAAGCAAATAACTCAAGTGATTTCAACAAGCGACACGTCTTATAACAATCGGGTCACATCTTGGCGGAAACTGCGGAAATCGTCGGGTGACGAAAGATCATAAACACCGCGGATGATGGCATCCTGGTCTAACAACAGGACCTGCCCTTCTTTCTGGGCCCCGGCCCGGACAAACGCGGCCTCAATGGCTGGTGTCAAAGACGGGATGCGGACATGGAACTTATTCGGTGGAAGCGCTAGTACGGACGGATCAGCGCCGAAGGTCAATACATTCATGTGACGTTTACCGGAGATCGTCATGCGCTGCACTTCAATGACCTGTCTCAATACGCCCTCTGACCCTGCCGCCTGGGTACGCATGACCGCCCACACCTGGGCTTTTAATCGATGCTTGTTAAAAGTCTCGCTGCCGGCAGTCGCGGCCTCAAAATCCGGGAAGGATCCATACGAGACCGCACCGAAACGGCGATGGCTGTCGCGATAGAGCATCACAAAGGCGGCAACTGCCGCCAGGCACATGATCAGCGCCCATATCATCGCATCAGTTTTGAGGGTTTTACCGCTGCTCATTTTTGATCATCCGTCGTATTCTGATCCCGATCACGGCGGCGATGACGAGAGGGATCGTTCCCATAAAAGCCATGGCCCAGAACCGCTGCCAGAACGCCTCTTTGCCGGCAGACACAAAACAGGCAGGGCAAGCATGACACACGCTTGCCCCCAAGAACATCATCAGCACAACTAAAAATAATTTACGATCTCCACACATAGGCCGCGTCATACAACATGAAGTAAATAAAATAGATCGCTACGGGAATAGGCGCGAAGAATGCTACTTTCAGCGCCCAGCCTTCTTGCTTTAAGTTCATGTAAACTAACGCCACGATCAATGCCTTGGCGGTCATCAAAGACAGCAATAAGTTCACCCTCATCTGCCCCATGTCCAGCCGTGGGAACACGAACAGCTCGATGAGCGTAAGAACGAACAGCCACATGGCGATGATCAGATATTTTCGATTATTCATAACATATCTCCTTATAACAGATAAACAACGGTAAAGACCAGCATCCACATCAGATCAATAAAATGCCAGAACAGCGTCAATGTTTCAACCCGCAGGTGATTGCTTTGATTAAACCGACCTTTGAGGGCGCCAAACAGCACATATAAGATGAAGATCAGCCCGCTTAAAACGTGTAAGCCGTGAAAACCCGTCGCGCCATAAAAACAGCCCGCGTAAATGCTTGACCCGGGACGAAAATAGTCAGCCGCAAAACCCGCCGCGGCCAAATGAGCTTTTACTTCTTCCGTGCCCGCGATAAAATTATAATATTCATACGCCTGAACGACCAAGAACAGCGCGCCTAACGCTAATGTCCAGCCTAAAGCGCCGATGAATTTCTTCTGCTGGCCGTTCTTGACATTCTCCAGCGCCATCATCATGGTGTAGCTGCTGGCCAACAGCACAATGGTATTGAATGCTGTTAAGGGAACATTGAGGACCTGACCAGGATTGGGCCAGGGCGCGCCATTGGTGCGCAAATACGCCGCCCCGATCAAAATGGTCGCGAAACTTAACCCGTCAATGATCAAGAAAACCCACATCCCCAACTTCCCTGACGAGATGTTGTTAAATGCCTTGTCTTCCTGAAGCTGCACAGCTTGGCTCATAGTGGCTCCTGTTTATGCTTTTAACGTTAACGCACAACGAACATCAATGCGAACATCACTAACCAGATGATCATTAAAAAATCCCAAAAATACCGAATACCAAGCGCGGTCGCTGTTCCTTTAAGCACGGCATAACGCACCCACAGCACGATCAATGCCGCCATGCCTCCGATGATATGCAGCGCGTGAAAACCGCATAACAGATAAAAGAACCCGCCGGCCATATTGCCCTGCCAATGCAGTCCATGGTTTAACGCCAGCTTAAACACGCACAGCTGGCCGGACAAAAAGATCAAACCCATCATGATCCCCATGAACAATTTCTCTTTGCGGATCAAATAGGAACTTAATGCCAACGCCGCAGTATTTAAAATAGCCGCGGTCATGATGTCCGCCGAAATATAGGGCGTCAACCACACGCCGACCCTCATGCGCATGACCACATAACCCCACAACAGCGTGATAAAGACCATGGTCCAGGACGTCAAAGCAACGGTTATCCCGATCGAGAACGTATTGCGTTTGTAACCATCCTGTGCCGCGGTCATTGACGTCATGCCCCGATATCCTCTGTTTGAGAGGCCCAATCCTTGCCCTTGATCTTAGGATTGCTGTATTCATGCGGCCCGCATTTGACCACCGGCGGCGTACTGAAATTGCCATGAGGAACAGGATAATCGACGGTCCATTCCAGTGTCGCGCATTCCCAGGGATTGCGGGCGGCCTTCTCGCCTTTGAACATGGAATAAAAGAAATTGACCAAGAACAAGACCTGCGCTCCGCCCAAGATGAGCGCGGCGGTCGTGATATTGCGGTTAAGCCCCATCAACGGCTTGATGAAATCATAAGCGCTGGGGTCGAACAAACGGCGGTGCTGTCCAGCATAACCAATAGAAAGCATGGTAAAGAACACATAATTAAGCGCTAAGAACGTCACCCAGAAATGGATCTGCCCCATCAACGGGTTTAACTTACGTCCAAACATCTTGGGGAACCAGAAATAGGTCGCGGCAAACGATGACATCAACACACTCGCGGCCAGCGTGTAATGAAAATGCCCGACTAGGAACATGGAATCATGCAAATACATATCCGAGGTGATGGTTCCCATATAAAGCCCCGTCAAACCGCCCAGCCCAAAAACAAACACGACCGACATGGCAAACAGCATGGGCATTTCAAAACGCAGAGACCCCTTCCACATTGTCCCCAGCCAATTGAGGAAAAAGATGGACGTCGGCAAGCTGATCAAGAGCGTCAAGAACATGAATGATTTACCCAGTAACGGGCTCATGCCGGCGACATACATGTGATGTCCCCAGACCAAGCCGCTTAAGGTCGTAACAATGCACATGCAGATGACCGTGACCTTGTAGCCGAATGCCGGCTTGCGCGAGAATGTCGCCAGCAGATCGGATACAATCCCCCAGACCGGCAGGATCAGAATATAAACTTCCGGATGGCCGAACAGCCAGAACACGTGCTGGTATAAGAGCGGATCACCGCCGGCGATCGTGGCTTTAGGACCTGCGACGAAAAACTGCGTGCCCAGCACATTGTCGAGCAACAGGAAGATCAACCCGGCCGCGATGATCGGAACGAAGATCGCGTTCAAAATAGAAGACAGGAACAATCCCCAGATGGTCAGAGGCATCTTCAAATAATTCATGCCTTTGGCGCGCAGGCGGATGATGGTCGTGATGTAATTGACCGCACCCATGATGACCGCCGTTCCCATCAATACCAGCGATAGGGCCCATAAGGCCTGACCCCAGCCGGGAATGCCGCCGACAGGCGTTGATAACGGGGGATACGCGGTCCAGCCGGAAGCGGCTGAGCCGCCTGGCCCGTATTGAGAGATAAACAAGACAACACCCGACAAAAAGAAGATCCAGAAGGACAACATGTTCACGACCGGAAAGGCCATGTCGGCCGCACCGATCTGCAAGGGGATCACGAAATTGGCGAAAGCCCCGCTGAGCAACGGCGTCACCGCCCAGAAGATCATCACCGTGCCGTGCATGGTCAAGACCTGATTATAAGTATCCGGCGTCAATGCCCCATTATTGTCCGAAAAGAACCAATGACCAATAATAGGGATGGTCGTTTCAGGGTAAGCGATCTGCCAACGCAGGATCATGGCCTGCAGTCCGCCCCACAAAAGGAAGAAAATACCGAACAACAGGTATTGCTTGGCAATAGTCTTGTGGTCGGTGGAAAAAATATACTTGGTTAAGAACGATTCTTTCTGTTGTGACATTGTTTTCTCCTAGTTATCAACTTTTACCTTGCCACTTCCATCCCCAATCTTTAGGGACAGTTGTTCCGGTATTAGAATCACCCCAAATATCATCCCCAGCGGAAGCAGGAACAGCCTGGGCCGCCAGCCACTTCTCAAATTCTTCCTTCGACTCAACGGTTAGCCAGCCGCGCATTTTGTAGTGCCCATTGCCGCACAGCGCCGAACAGGCGATCTCAAATTTGCCTGTCTTTGTCAACTGGAACCAAGTGGTAGTGGTCATGCCCGGGACCACATCTTGTTTAATGCGGATCTCGGGAACGTAGAATGAATGGACAACATCAAAAGAAGATAACTGCACAACGACCGGAACGCCGATGGGGACATGCATTTGGCTTAACGGTGCGATAATATCATCCGGGGTCGCGAATTCTCCATCAGGACCGGCATAGCGGATATTCCAGGCAAATTGCTGCGGCATGACCTCTACTTTAAGCACATCCTTGCCTTGAGGGAAATTCCAGAACACATTTTTCAGATCGCGGAACGACATGTGCTCGATGACCGCGTCGATCGAACAAAAGACCAACAGGCCCATGCAAATGGTGAAGATCACATTGCCTTTGGTGTTGCCCGGATCATACACCGCCTTATGGCCGGGACGGCTGCGGTAACGGATGATAAAAAAGACCAGCGCCGCCACCACGATGCTGAAAAAAATGGCCAACACCAGATCGATGTACTGGATCAACGCATCGATCAAATGGCCATTGGTTGAAATGTCTTGCGGAAACGGCAAGCCCCAAATCGACATAAGCATCCTTTCGTTTGAAACTTCTAATCACATGCGATTATACGTTTACAGCACAAAAAAAATTATTTTTCCATCAGATCAGCAATGGTCGTCGATTGCAGGAACTTGTAATATGAATTACGAACCTGTTTCCAGCCGTCGTGCACCATGCACGGATGCGTATCCGAACACTTCTTTAATCCCAGCGCGCATTCCGACCAGAGCGTCACGGTATCGATCGGCTCGACCACATCATAAAGCACTATATCCTGAGGCGCTTTAGCCAGCCGAAAACCGCCGCCCTTACCTCGCTGCGATGATACAACACCATGAGCGCACAAACTCTGCAGTATTTTTCCTAAATAATTTTGAGGGGCATTGATCTTAAGGGCAATGCTGCGGGCCCCGGCCCACTGACCCTGAGGCAATCTGGCCAGCTCAACCAATGCTTTGATAACTTGTGCACTTGTTTTGCTTAACATGATATCCGCATGTGATTATACGAAAAAAGCCAACGCTGTCAATATTAATGGAGAGGAATTACTCTATAGATTAAAGGTAGGCAAGCAAAAAACAAACTTGTTTCTCCTTTCTCCTGCCATTTGCATGATTGCGGTCGGCCAGGATCAATATCTAAGGACAAACAAGTTTGTCTCGTTCGGTAACCTGGCTGTCCCTTCACGTTAAGGATCCACGGCTTTGCGTCCCCAGGTTACCCTGGGTTTGCCTTTATCGTTTCATAAACTGATTACTGCGGCTTGCCCCCTTAGGCAAGTTGTCTCTGAGCTACTTTTAAGTATACCCGACAAAAAGCGATTTTCAAGGGAGCGCTTGCTGAAATCTCAGGGACACAACCTATTGGGGCCTATTTGTTTATGAAAATAACTTTATGCCGGGACTTATGGCCTTGAAGAATTTCCACCGCGGATTGTTTGACCAGAAAACGCTCGCTGATAAATTTAACCAAAGCGGCATTGGCTTTATTATCAACAGCAGGGGCGGTCAGATAGACTTTGATCTGATCGCCTTCTTCTTTCCACAAATTCTTCTTGGCGCCAGGCATGACCTTTAACGCGATCTTCATGCGCCCGCCTTTTTATATCCGCAACATTCATCTCCAGGCCATGAGGTATGCAGCACGCTGCGGATGTGCACGCAATTGATATCGCGCCCGCTGACCGTTTTCTGCGGACCAAAGCGATTCTCATAAACATCGCAGTAATAGTGAGTTCCATCCTTCTGCAAATGAACACAGGGGTCACCGTCAAAAGCTCCACAGCAGGCACCGCAGCGGCCGCATTTGGCCTCCCACTCTTCATGACGATCTTTCTGCCATTGTTGGTAAAGCTCAAGCGGGTTCATGGGCTCCTTTTCTGCTTAAGCATTGGGTCAAGCATCCCCACAAGACTAAAAACAGCGGCACAATGGGAAGGGCATTGCGTTCATTCAGAAAGAATAATGAATGGGCAGCCATATAGACGGCGATCAGGCCCAGCGTGAAGGCCAGGGCGTTTAATCCCTGCCGGCTGCCGGCAACAAATTCCCGCCGGCGCAACCATGCCCAGGCACAGCTTCCGCAAAACATAAAGACGCTTAAGATATTAACGCCGAATAAGAATACCGGGTATAAGAACGGCTGTTCATAAAAAGACCGAACATCCTTAGGCAGGATCACCATCCCCCAGGACGGATATTCCCAAAATAATAATTTTATCCCTTCCCAAAACATGCCGTTGATCATCTTGAATGGGTGTGCCAGCATCAGCTTGATCGACCCTTCTGTGAATTCCCGGTCAATCTCAATGGATGACAAATGGCGGGCGTGAAGCTCATTGTACTTATCTACGCTGAGCTGATCAGAGAGTTGATAAAACCAGTGATCGCACGCGGGCTTGGAGGCATATTTTTCGCAAACAGCCTTGTCGGGGAACACATAAAGCTTTTGCGCAAGATCTTCCTGCGGGGTTGTGGGCATGGCTTTCCTGGCTGTTGAGCCCCACAAAGCGCCGCTACCGCGGTTGGTGAACGCATAGTGACCGTTGGAAAATTTATTGAGTAATTTATAAGAATGGACAGGCAAAAGAAAAACCGCCAATGACGCCGCGGCAAAGATCAACACGGCCGTATTGCGCCCCCTTAGATCTGCCAAACGTTGACGCAAGGCCAACGAAAATAAGACAATACACGCCGGGGCGATCAATTCAAATATCCCTTTGACAAAAACGATCCCGATAAAGCTGCCGCCGACATATAGGGCATAACGGATGACGCGTTTCTGGAAACCTCCCCGTTCCCCTGCCTGATGCCAGACTTGAAAAGCGGCCAGTAAAGGCAAGAGCATCAGCGGGTAGGTGATGATCTCCGAATAGACGATCAAGGATGAACGCAGCACCGTCGGGGATAGAACAAAATAAGCCAAAAATAACGCTGAGATCCCATCCGACAATCTTATGCGGGTAAATATTGTGGCCATCATCGCCTGTGTGAGTAACAGCACCAGCCCCTGGGTCAACAACAGTAATGGAATATACGGAAGCTGAAGCCAGCCGGAGAGTTTGATGTGCAGCGCAACGAACAGCGGATACAATGGTTCACGCTGGGGACCGCCTGATAAATAGTCCGCCCAATGCCCCTGGGATAGCATACTCCCCAGCTGGTCATAACCCAAGGCATCAAAATACAGGATCGAACCGGAAAAGATGGTGTTGTAAAAAACCCAGCAAGCACTTACAATCATTACCCAGAAAGACCAACGTCGTTTCATATGGTGCTATTATAAAAAGAAAAATGGAAAACCCAAGAACTAAATACCTGCTGCTTTGCTGCTGGGCCGTGCTGTTGGTCGCCGGTATCATGATCCAAAAAATACCCCCCAGCCAGAACAGCTCCTGGCTTGGACGCAAACTAACCCAGAAGGCTTCCGATACCGCGATCAAACGCCTGAATATGAGCATGCCCACAGAAGAGATGTACCGGCAGCTGATGCTTACCAACAGCGACGGGTCAGCGCTTGCCGCATCTGATGAACTGATCAATTATTATCAACAGATCATTGAGGCCATGCCCACTCTGGCAGAAGGATATACGCTGCTGGGATTTTGTTACTACCACAAGGGCGATCGCGCCAATGCGTTTAGCATGTTCCAAAAAGCATTCTATCTAGATCCCTCATATTTCTATCACGCCACGAACTTAAGCCTGATGTATTTGCAGGCAGGGCAGGCAGAGAAAGCTGTGCAGCTGCTGGCCGCAGCCGCATCCATAAACCCGGCGGAGACCTTAAAGACCATGGCCTCATCAAAGATCTATCAAGACATTCTGGGCGCGAATAAAGACTATGCCCCTGCCGCTGCATTGAAAGACAATTACGAAAGACTGCGCCATCTGCTGGATCAATTACATTCCGGAAGATTTCAGGATCCGGGAATACATTTAAGGATCTTATAACCTGTGCTCTCCAAAACCCCGGCCATATTCGCTGCGATCATTCTTGTCCTGGGATTCTACGTCGGGAATATATTAAGCGCCGCCAATCCTCTGGAGAATGACGAGAGCTATACCCAGCATCAAAGCATACAACAACTTGGTTACATTGATATCCTTCAAGGCAAAGTGGATGAAGGCAATAATTGTCCGTTGTACTACACCCTTTCCAAAGCTTTCGGACAGATCTTCCATTTCCAATTGCAGACCCGCTGGGTCATGGAACAATATGTCTGCGAGGCAACACCACAATTGATGATGCGTTTTTTGCCTGTGTTCTTTATGTCGCTAGTCCTCGCTGGTTGTTTCTATTATTTCGCCCGGCGCTATAACATCATCAGCGGATTGATCGTGGTCGGATTATTCCTGACATCGCCTCTGATCTGGACTTACTGGGCACAGGATCGTCCTTACAGCCTGTGGATCTTATTGACCTGCGCCCACACCATCCTGTTATCGGAGTATTTTCTCTTTAAGAATAGCTCCGCCCTCTTTTGGCGCTGGCTTTGCGTTACGCAATGGCTATTGACGCTGTGTTCCGGTTTTGGATTGCTGCAAACATTGCTCGCATTTGTGTTCATCCGTAAAAGATTCTGGAGTGTTTTCGCGCTGCCGGCCTTGATCGGACTCTTTTACGCGCTTGGCGCGCCCAAGTATCATTTCCGCATCCCGACGGACTGGACACACCTGATCCTGGCGAATATTTCCTGGGAAAGGCTAGTGGTCCTGATAGTCGGCATATTTTTTGCCCGAGCTCTACGCCCCCTCGCGGCCTGGGTCGGGACATTGCTTGTTCTTGGCGGAACACTGATCTTCACCGTCTATTTACAGCATACCCAAGGCCTGCAGGGCTTTGAATTGTCGCCCCGCTACCTGTTATTCTTGCTGCCATCCTCGGTGATCGCACTGACATTGCTGGGAATAGAGCTATGGCGCTGCTTCGCGCGCCATTTCTGGTCAAAGCTATTATTCATTCAAACACTTCTCTTGATATTGCTGCTGGGAGGCTGGCGCACGACCATTGTGCTCCATCGGTTATTATGAAGAATATTATCTGGATCATCCTCAACATCATCCTGGCCGCCGGCATCATCATTGCCGTTGTTTATCAATCACGCCATTTGCCCATTGATGTCTTAAATGAGGATTCCAATTACCTGCAATCCCAGGATCTCTTTGCCCTGGAACTGGGGCAAGAGACGCCTTGCCACAGCTTCTGGCTGGAACAATGGCGACGGTATTTTATGGATATCACCCGCTTTGCCCCTGCGCTTTGGGAAGCGCATGGTTTGCTGGGATTTTATCATATCGTCGATGGAAACTTGCCGATGGCAAAAAGCTCCATCAGTAAAGCGCAAGCCATCAATCCCAACTACTGGGCCAATACCTATAATCTGGGCGTGATCTATTTCAGAGAGAAAGATTATGAAAAGGCGCTCATGTATTTTCAGAAAGCCGGAACCTCGGACATGAAGCTCAATGCCCTGGCGCTGGTCAATTCAAAAATTTATGGAGATATTATCCGTAAAGCCAAAGGACTAGAGATCAACCCTGCCGAGCGGCTTTTAAGGGGCAATAACCTCTGTCTGCTTGGGATCAAGGCCTGCGCGTATGCCCTGCAGACCGGACGTACCCTTGCGGCGTTTGAACCGCAGCCTGTCCTTTTCTAAAAACATTAGTCGGCATGCAACGGGTCCTGTCACCGACATGTTTGTTCCTTCCTCGCGTCACCCATCCCCCGGTGGGGTAGCAAACGATAAAACCTAAATTTCCCCTGACGCTGCGGTCAGAACAAACATATCGGTGCCACCCGTATGCCAGCAGAACAAATGTACCCAAAGAAAGAATATGTGCGAGACGATCAGGGCAAGTTCGTGAAGAGCGGAACATCCCCCATCACATGCCGCCTCAACAATTAACTACAACGATATACCACTAGTGTCAGCCAAACGAACCCGTGCATGTGTTATGGGGGTTAGGGGGTGTGAAGCGATGAACGAAGCTTGCCTTGATCGTCCCATGACTTCATCGTTTGATATTATTGTGCTGCTTGGATTTAAAGAATGTGATAATAGCAACAGCAGCAACGACCATAGCCGCGGAAAGGATGATAGGAAAAGTTATTTGTTCTTTGGCCAGCAGACTACCCAGCATGATCGCCACGACTGGATTGACGAACGCATAGGTGGAGACCTTGACCTCACCGACGGTCTTTAACAGCCAGATATACGCAGTGAATCCCCATAAGGACCCAAAGAAGACCAGATACACAAACGCCAAAAGCGACCGGGGGCTGAAATGCGCAGCGTCTATCGAAGCGGCTTCGCCGCGGATAAGACCAACAGCAATGACCATCGCCCCGCCTGCCATCATTTCCATGCCCGTTGACAACACCGGCGACGTCGGGAGTTTCAGCCGATGCGCTTGCAGGGAACCAACAGCCCAGAACAACGCTGCAGCCAACAGCCCAAGTATGCCAACAGGATGAATGCGTTCAGTCTTAGAAATAAGGTCAGGAACGATCAGCATGGACACGCCGGCTATCCCAAGCACAAGCCCGGCCCATGTGGCACCCGTTGGACGGCTGGTCTTTAACCACAACCACTGCAGGAGCACCATCCACACCGGGATCGTGGCCACGATCAGCGCAGCTACCCCCGATGCAACAGACCGTTCTGCCAGCACAACATTGCCGTTACCCCCCAGGATCAAAAAACCGCCGATGATCGCGGCTGACCGCCAATGCCTCTTTGACGGGGCGGATTCTTTTTTCACCCATCGGGCAAAGGCATAAAGAATGGCTCCGGCGATAAAGAATCTTAAACCCGCGGTCAACAGGGGAGGCATTGTTTCCAACGTGATCCGTATACCGAGGTAGGTTGAACCCCAGATCACATAAATGCCGAAAAAAGCAAGGAACAGCTGAATGCTGGATCTCATTGACGTGGACTGGCCAGATATTCATCCCAGCCGCTGCCCAGCGCTTTGTAGAGCGCGATCAAATTCGAAGAACGCTCAAATTGCGCCTGGATCAACCGCTGCTTGGCCGCATAAAGGTCCTGTTGGGCCAAGAGCACCGTGACATAGCTGTCAACGCCATTGCGGTAACGGGTATCGGCCAGATCATAGCGTTCCTGCTGGGTCTTAGCCAATTCCATCTGGGTGATCAGCTGCTCTTCCAGATAAGCCCGGGCGGATAAGGCATCGGCCACTTCCCGGAATGCCGACTGAATGGTCTTTTCATACGCAGCCACTTCAATGGACTTTGAGATCACAGCCGCGTCGAGACTCGCCGCATTAGCGCCGGCATCAAAGATCGGTACAGTGATCTGCGGGGCAAAACTCCATACGCCCTCGCCTGAGAAAAGGTCCGTCAATTTAAGACTGGCAATGCCGCCGGCCCCGGTCAAGGTGATCTTAGGGAAAAATGCCGCTCTGGCCGCTCCGACATTGGCATTGGCGGCTTTCAACCGGTGCTCCGCTGCTAAGATATCCGGACGATGCGAGATCACATCCGAAGGCAGCTCTGATGGGATGTCTGACAAAACACGCTGCGTGTCAAACTCCGCCGGGTCAGGAAGATCTTTGGGTAAAGGCTGACCGATCAACAGGACCAGCGCATTCTCGGCCTGTACCAGTTGCCGCTCGATGCCGGCCGCGTTAAAGCGCGCCGTCAATACCTGGGCCTTTGCCGATTTTAGATCCAGCTCAGAAGTATTCCCAACTTCATAACTACGGGTCATCAATTTTTCATATTCCTGTAAGGATATCAATGTCGCCTGAGTCTGCACCAGCTGCTCTGCGAGGGCACGCTGTGCCAAATACTGGATAGCCACCTGAGAAATAAGCGTGATCTGAACGCTGCGACGATTTTCCTCGCTGGCCAGATAACTTTCCAGAGCCTGTTTCTTTAAACTGCGGATACGACCGAACAAGTCAAGTTCATAGGATGTCACACCGACTTTCAGCCCGTATTTACCTGTTTCTTTTGCTTCATCGGCGCTGACTAGATCTTTTTGCTTTAGCCCATTGCCCGCACCGACGATCGCCGGGAAACCATACGATACACCAATGCGGTACTGTGCGCGCAGCAGGTCCACATTCAATGCCGCCAAACGCAGATCACGATTATTAACGATCGCAATATCAATAAGCTTACGCAAACGCGCATCGGTGAAAAAGGCCCTGCTTTTAAGGTCCTCAATGACCAGCGACGGATCCTGGGCCCTGGCCGGCCACATGGAGGCAACAGGCGAGACAGGTCGAACATAACCGGGGATCAAGGTACATCCCGATAAACAGACCAGCATCATAAAACCTAATGTGTTTTTGATCATGATGAGCTTCCCTTATCTTTCTGACGGAATATGCGCCCAACAACCACAAAGAAAATAGGCACAAAAATAACAGCCAGGAACGTCGCCGCGAACATCCCGCCGGCAACACCGGTCCCGATCGCATGCTGGCTGGCAGAGCCAGCGCCGGTGGCCATGGCCAGCGGCAGAACCCCTAAGATAAACGCCAGCGATGTCATGAGGATCGGACGTAATCTCAAATGCGCCGCATGCAACACCGCCTCGACCATCCCCATCCCCTGTTGCTGCAGGCTGCGGGCGAATTCCACGATCAAAATAGCATTCTTAGTCGACAAACCTATGATCGCCAAGAGGCCGACCTTAAAATAAACGTCGTTGGGCATCCCGCGCCATGAAGCGGCGAGCAAAGACCCGAATATGCCCAGCGGCACAATCAGCATGACCGCGAACGGGATCGACCAGCTTTCATAAAGAGCAGCCAATGATAAGAACACCACGATCAAGGACAGCGCAAAAAGCATGGGAGCCTGGGAACCGGAAAGACGCTCTTCGTAAGATTGTCCCGTCCACTCATACCCTATTCCCGCCGGAAGCTGATCAACCATCTCTTCCATCGCTTTCATCGCGTCACCCGTACTTTTCCCCGGAGCCGCACTGCCGACAATTGCCACTGACGGAAAACCGTTATATCTCTGGACCTGAGGTGATCCGTAGATCCAGCTTAGACGCACAACACTTGACAGGGCCACCATTTCCCCCTGATTGTTGCGCACATAGATCTTGCCGATATCATCCGGGAGCATGCGGTAAGGGGCATCCAGCTGGACGATGACCCGCTGCACACGGTTGCCATTGACAAAATTATTCACATAATACGAACCTAAATTCGCCTGCAAGGCGCTGTTGATATCGCCTAAGTTGATCCCCAGGGCGCTGGCCTTATCCTCGTCGATATCGACTTTCAACTGCGCCGCATCTTCCAGCCCCTGCATGCGCACACCAACGATGCGGGGGTCCTTGGCCGCAAGCGCCATGAGCTGATCTTTGGCTTCCATGAGTTTTGCGTGGCCCAGACCGGTCTGATCCTCTAACTGCAGGTCAAACCCGGACGATGTCCCAAGCTCGGGGATCGGCGGCAAATTGATCGGAAAAATGATCGCGTCCTTGATCTGGGAGAACGCACCGAAAGCGCGGCCGATCACGGACTGGACGCTGTGGGCCTTGCCCGGGCGCTCTTTCCAGTCTTTAAGACGAATGAACGACAACGCAGAGTTCTGACCGCGGCCATTAAAGCTAAATCCAGCGACGGTAATGATCTTGTCGACTTCCGGCTGGCTCATGAAGAATTCTTCCACCTTTTGCAGCACCACCTTGGTGCGCTCCTGGGTCGCGCCGACCGGCAGCTGGATATTGGTGATAAAATATCCCTGGTCCTCCTCGGGCAAGAATGAGGACGGCAGACGCGTGAATAAATACCCTGTGGCGATCACGATCGCGGCATAGATCAGCAAGAACCTGCCGGGTTTGCGCAGCATGCGGCTGACCACATTTTGGTATAAAGCTGTCCCGTCGGCAAACTCCCGGTTGAACCAGCCGAAGAATCCCTTTTTGGTCTCATGATGACCTTTGGAAATGGGTTTTAACATCGACGCGCACAGCGCCGGGGTCAAGGTCATGGCTAAAAAGATGGAAAATAACATGGAGGCCACCAGCGCCATGGAGAACTGGCGATAGATCGCACCGACAGATCCACCGAAAAAGGCCATGGGGATAAATACCGCTGTCAACACCAGCGAGATCCCGATCAACGCCCCGGTGATCTGCGTCATGGCTTTATGGCTGGCTTCTTTAGGTGACAGCCCTTCTTCGCGCATGATGCGCTCAACATTCTCGACCACAACGATCGCGTCGTCGATCAAGATACCGATCGCCAACACCATCCCGAACATGGTCAATACATTGATCGAGAATCCGAACGCTTTCATGACGGCGAATGTCCCCATGAGCGCGACCGGCACCACAATGGTCGGGATCAATGTCGTTCTCATGCTCTGCAAGAACAGGTACATGACCAGAAATACCAGAAAGATCGCGATCAATAACGTCTTGATGACCTCTTCGATCGAAATGCGCACGAACGCCGACTGATCCAGGGGATAATCGACCCTCACGTTCGCCGGAAAGAACTTGGAAAGCTCATTGATCTTGGCTTTGACCGCGTCCACGGTCGCTACCGCGTTGCCTGTCGGAGAAAGCTTGATCGCCACAGCCGCTGACGGCCTGCCGTTAATACGCGCCTGGGTTGTATAATCCGCGCCGCCCAAGGCAATATTGGCCACGTCGCGCAGATAGACACGCGAGCCGTCCTGATTGACACGCAGGAGGATATTCCCGAATTCTTCCGCCGTGCGCAATGTGGTGCGTCCCTGCAAGGTAACATTTAACTGCTGCCCCTCAATAGATGGCCTGCCACCCAATTGCCCGATCGGCACCTGGACGTTCTGGGCCTGTATGGCCGCGATCACATCATTGGAGGTCAAATTAAAACTGAACATTTTCTGTGGATTAAGCCAAATGCGCATGGCGTTCTCTGTACCGAACAGCAATGCCTCGCCGACACCCGTCACACGACGGATAGGATCAAGGACGCTTGAGGATATGTAATTCCCCAGCGCGATCTCATCCATGCTGCCGTCTGTCGATGAAAGCGTAAAGAACATCAGATAATTGCGAGTGGATTTGGCGACCGTCACGCCGGACTGCTGCACGACCTGGGGCAGACTGGGGATCGCCAGCTGCAGTTTATTCTGCACCTGGACCTGGGCTACATCTGGATTGGTGCCCGGTAAAAAATATAATTGGATGGCTGCCTGCCCGCTGGCATTGCTGCTGGATGAAATGTATAACAGATTATCGATCCCATTGAGCTGCTGCTCAATGATCGAGGTGACTGTATTTTGAAGTGTTTCGGCAGAAGCCCCGGCATAAGAGGCATTCACCGAGATAGACGGAGGCGCCACACTTGGATACTGGGCCACCGGCAACTGGGTGATAGAAATGATCCCCACCAGCACGATCAATAGTGAAATAACCCAGGCAAAAATAGGACGGTCAATGAAAAATTTAGGCATAGTTTACCGCGTCAATTCTTTTTGTCTTGTGTTGGTTGAGGCGTCCCCGGATTAAATGGGACAACTTTGACTTCTGCTCCAGGTCTTATCTTCTGCAATCCTTCGACGATAACCCGGTCACCAGCCTTTAAGCCCTCCGTGACGGTCCACTGGTCACCGACCGCATTGGATAACTTGACCGCTCTTGCTTCAACCTTATTATCAGCCCCCACCACCATGGCGGTCGCTTCCCCGTTAGCACCCAGGGCCACACCTCGCTGCGGTACAGTGATCGCGTCATTATTGACCGCTTCCTCTAATCTTACGCGCGCGAACATTCCCGGCAGCAGCGTATGGTCAGGATTAGGGAATTCGCTGCGCAGCGTGATCATGCCGGTCGCTTTATTGACGGTAACATCAGAGAACAGCATTTTACCCGGCAACGGATAAACAGTGCCGTCTTCTAAGAACAATGTCACCTTCGCCTGGCCTAATGCCACACTTTGCAATTTCCCGGAATCCAAAGCGCGTTTTAACCGCAGCATCTCCGTCGTAGATTGAGTGAAATCAAAATATATTGGATCTAACTGCGAAATGACCGCCAGCGGTGTTGCCTCGCTTTGACTGACAAGCGTCCCTTCCGTGACCTTGGCCTCACCGATACGACCGTCGATCGGCGCCCGGACCGTCGCATAACTTAAATTAAGCGCCGCTGTGGCCATCGCGGCTTTTTCTGCCTGAAGCTGTGCTTTCGCCTGGAGCACGGATGATGACGCATCATCATATTCCTGCTTGCTGACCGCATTGGCTTCCACTAAAGCTTTATAACGCTCCAACCGCGACTGTGCCTGTGTGAACGCTGCCTCAGCTTTGGCCACATTCGCTGATGCGCTGTCAAAAACGGCTTTCAATGGTTCAGGATCAATGAGGAATAATTCATCCCCTGTTTTAACATCCATCCCTTCTCTAAATGATTGTTTGAGCAATATGCCCGTCACTCTTGCCCGGATCTGAGCCATTCTGACCGACTCAAGCCGGCCGGGATATTCCGATATCACAGGCATGTCTTGTGCCGTGACCGTCACCACCCCAACCTCGGGTGTCGGCATTACCATTTGTT
The DNA here is from genome assembly GCA_964520655.1 of uncultured Planctomycetales bacterium. Taxonomy (GTDB): domain Bacteria; phylum Omnitrophota; class Gorgyraeia; order Zapsychrales; family Fredricksoniimonadaceae; genus JACQQW01. The sequence continues at coordinate 70,044 of CAZFNI010000008.1, read as the reverse complement.
TCGGACCTGAGGATCCCTGCCCGCAACCGGACAAAACCGCTAAAAGCGGCATTAAGCTTAGGATGAACCATCTTTTAAGTTGCATATTCAACCATTTCTCTTGCTGCTGGTTATAATTTGGCGTTCTCATAGATCTTTCGCAATACACATTTACAAGTCTGTAAGTCCTTGGAACTAATACCTTTTTGTGCTTCCTGCAATGACCGCTGTATCACTTTGACCAGTCTATCCTGCAGGTCCTGACCCTTTTTGGTCAAATAGATCAGCTTCTGGCGCTTATCGCTTTTATCCGGGATACGCACGACCAGACTGTGCTTCTCCATATTGTCGATAAGCCGGGTCATACTGGTCTTATCTTTACACGTTAAGCCGGCCAATTCCTGTTGGCTTAAACCGTTCTTCTTTCCCAAATGAGCCATGATCGCCCATTGCTCACAAGTCACGTCCAAAGAGGCTGCGGTGAAATTATGGTTCACCCGCGCCCCCAAAGACCTGGCTGCGCGGCCAAGACTGTATCCTAATGAATCTTCCAGGATGTAAGGTTTATCGGCCATATTTTTTAGTTGCATATGCAACTTAAAGAGTATAGCGTTTCAGGGTGAATTTGTCAATGCCGGCATCATCGATGCGGCTATCAGGCACACAGGGGAGTTATTACTATTCCTTACTCAAACGGTTGAAAGCGAGGGCTGCGGCTAAATAGATCACGCAGGCCAGGATCAGCACATGATTGAAGCCCAAAAACTGGGCGATCATGATGACTAAGATCGAACCCAATACGCTAAATCCGCAATTGATCCCCCACGCCCAGGGAATCGTCTGAGCATGATGGCGGCAGCCGGCTTTTAGCCCGCACGGGAAAAACACGCCAAGGAAGAATCCTAAAGGGAACGTCAATACAGCGACGATGACCATGCGCCACAACAAATTCATCGGCATGAACATATCGTAAACCCGGATCCCCAGCATGATCAATGCCAGCACGTACACAACCACGGCAGCCGTCATCACGTGGATCATTTTGGGGCCGTTCAATCCAAAGCGTTTCTCCAGTCCCTCGATCGCAAAACTTCCACAGCCGCTGCCGCCAAGCAGGACCGCCAGAACAAGGCTGATCGAATAGATGGGACTGCCCAATAAAACAGTAAAGCGCTGCATCAGCGCGATCTCAATGAACATATAGCCAAGCCCCAGACAGGCAAAATAGAGAACGAACGGCTTGACGGATCCTGCCGGCAATGCCGTGATCCCCTGCTTCTTGAACACGAACAGCGGCAGCATCACAAAAAGAGCGATAAAGATCAGCGCCTGCAGAAAGATCAACCCCTGGGTCAAAAAGATCACCGTTCCGGAATAATGCGCGGCCACCGCTTTAAAGGGATTGAACAAGCTCAATTTGTAATACTTATAAAAGAACGGTTTGTCGTCGTTGACCACACTGATATCATATTTATACATCCGCTCCAGATAACCCTGCATATGCTTCTTGAAAAGCACAGCATAATCATTGAATACCAGACCGATCGAACCCCCTTTTTTCAGCCACTCTTCAGCCGGGAACACAGGAGCCACTTTGTGTTTTCGGAAATAATCAAAGACCATGGCGCGTTCCTGGGGCGTGAACGGTGTTTTACGCACCAAAAAGATCGACCAGCCCGCCAACCCGATCAAGACATGATCCTCAGGATTCTTGACCCCTATCTTATCCAGCGCCGAAAGGATGATCGCGTGCAGGCGCAATTCCTCACGGGGCATATCATCAAAGGTCCAGCGGTAAACATTGAGGATCCCCTTGTCATTTAACACACGCATGTAATCTTCGACGGCTTCTTGTGTGTATAAATAACTTTCCGCATACGCATAAGCGCCGGAAGAAAGACCGGAAAAAGTATCCACCCCGTTTAAAATGACAATGTCCTGACTGCCGGAGGGCAGCCGCTTGACCAAGTTCCTCCCGTCGATATTCTCAATGGCGGTATTAGGAGCCGTATACATGCGCCCAGAGAAATCATACATCTTCCCGCCCGGCATCATTTCCTTATAGATCCCCGGATTGATCTCCGCGCCAACGATCTGGGACGCCCCGTGCGTCTTCGCCATAAAGATATCACGGCCTCCGCCGACACCAATGATCGTCACTTTCGGATCTTTGACAAGCGTGTAAGCGACCTCCATGTCCTGGCTGAATAACTGCAATATTGAGGAGCGTTTGGCGATCCCTTCGTTTGATAAAGCATAGATCGGACTGCCCGCCAGGAAATTCGTTGAGATATACGCGACATCAGGAGGAGGTTCTACGTTGATCTCAAATGTACCGCGATTGGAGGTGAACATCCTTGTCCTTGCCTCTTCGCTGTTGATCAAAAAAATATCAGTACGTCCCATCGGGTGCCAGCGGGATACCATTTGGGTGGAATCACCGGAGCTATACCTTCCCGGGATCCATTCCCACCCTTTATTAGGATCGATGGCATACTCCAACGGCTCCGGCCAAAATGTCAGCAGCGCCATGAGCACAACCAAGATCCCGGCTGCCCAGCGCCAATAATGTTTGGGGCGTGCCGCCCATACGCCCAGCGCCATAGTAACGCCGGATAATATCAACAACGAATGGAAAACATCCGTATTATTGATCAATACAAAAAATAAGGCAGCCCCTGCTCCAGCGCCCAGCAAATCCCAGAAATACAAACGGTTCGTGTAGGTGGTATTATTCAGGAATAAATACACAATGAGAAAACCAACTGCAATGAACGGGACCATGAAAATACTGTAGGCAAGCAAGAGCATCCCCACCGAGCGGATATTGGCAAAGATAGTGACGATGTATTCCACCCGAAGCGGCAGGTCTTTGATCAAAAGCGCGGTAGCAAAACTTAAGATCCCGACAGCAAAAAGCCCCCAGGATAAGACCTTCTCAGATCCGATCTTTTTTAGCCGGCTATCCAGGATAAAGACCAAATTTGCCCCGATGCCATATCCCAGCATCGCGAAAGGAATAACGGTATAGACCACATGGTTCCAGGCCTTGAGATTGAGGATACGCGTCTGCAGCAGCTCTAAGCAAATACACAACAGAGAAACCCAGAAAACCACCACATACCCTGTTCTGACCTGATCGCGTTCCATTAGCTGATGATCTCGCTTTTATTTTCTGTTAAGTAACGTTTACGCGCGACCTTGGTGGCATACGCAGCTTTCTCCACCGCCTTGGTCACCGCATCCACGACTCGTTTGTCAAAAATACTGGGGATGATATATTCACTACTTAACTGATCGTTATGGATAAGTCCGGCAATAGCGTCGGAGGCCGCGATCTTCATCGCTTCATTGATCTCTTTCGCTCGCACATTGAGCGCGCCACGAAAGATCCCCGGGAATGCCAGTGCATTATTGATCTGATTAGGGAAATCGGAACGGCCTGTGGCAAAAATGCGGCAGGAACGGATCGCTTTATAGGGATCGACCTCAGGGTCAGGATTGGACATGGCAAAGACAATGCGGTCCTTTTTCATTTTCTGGATATCCGCAACGCCTAAGATATTTCCGAATGATACACCGATAAAAACATCCGCGCCTTTCAGCGCCTGACCAAGCGACATGGTCGGCTCATCTTTATGGACGAAGGTGAACAGGTCCTGACTTGCCTGCCTGCAGTTAGCCGGGGTTACGTTCAATACCGCGCCTTTGCGGTTGCAGGCCACTAAATGCTCGACACCCGCCGCAAGTAAAATGCGGCAGCACGCGGCACCCGCCGCGCCCAAACCACTGACGACGATGCGCACTTGCCTGATGTCTTTCTTTACGATCTTTAACGCGTTTTTCAGCGCTGCTAAAATAACAACCGCCGTTCCATGCTGATCGTCGTGCATCACCGGGATGGACAGCGACTTCTTTAATCTATCCTCGATCTCAAAACAACGCGGCGCGCTGATATCTTCCAGATTGATCCCGCCGAAAGCCGGCGCGATATTCTCCACCGTACGCACGATCTCGTCAACATCCTGGGTCGCCAAACAGATCGGCCAGGCATCAATGCCGGCAAATTCCTTAAAGATCATGGCCTTGCCTTCCATGACCGGCAGCGCAGCTTCCGGCCCTAAATTCCCCAGCCCCAAAATAGCCGATCCGTCAGTCACGACCGCCACGCTGTTGCTTTTAACCGTCAGCTTATATACATTCTCCGGGGCTGCGGCGATCGCCTGCGACACCTTGGCCACGCCTGGTGTATAAGCCATGGAGAGCTGGCTGCGCGTTTGTATCGGCACCTTATTCTGGACCTGAATCTTCCCGCCCAAGTGCAAAAGCAACACCCTGTCGGACACCGCGATCACTTTCACATTCTTTAATTTCGCGATCTCTTTTAGTATCTTATCGGCATCTTTTTCCCTTGCCACATCAAATGTGACATCGCGGATGATCTTCCCCGGCGTGACTTCGACGATGTCCACCGCGCCAAGGTCCGCCTTTTCTGAAGCGATCAATGTCGCCACTGAAGCAAACACCCCGGGTTTGTTGATCAATTCCAGCCGCACCGTAAATCTGTTGTTTGACGCATAATTTGACGCTTCCATATACAACTCCTTTAAAAATACTTCCTAAGATTGATCATGACCGCCTTAAACCTGCACCTGAATTATCAAGGATCAGATCCACACACCGATCAACAGTCAATTGTGATGTATCCAGTGTTAACTCAGGGGATGCGGGCGGCTCATAAGGCTCCTGAACGCCCGTAAAATTTGTGATCTTCCCTTCCCTGGCTTTTTTATATAACCCCTTAGGGTCCCTGCTCTCGCAAACAGCCAGCGGCGCGTTAAGATAGACTTCGATAAAATGACGGCAGAGTTTGCGGGTAAAATCACGCGACTCCTGATAGGGTGAAATAAAAGATGCAACGACGATCACGCCGTGTTTCTCCAGCCTTGAGGCCAAGAACCCTATACGGCGGATATGATCATTGCGGGAATCCCGGTCATACCCGATCAACGGGAACACCTCGCGGACAGCATCACCGTCTAAATGCTCCACACGGGGGGTCTTTGCCGCCAAACGCCGACATACCTCTTTAGCCAGCGTGGTCTTGCCGGAACCGGAAAGCCCTGTCAGCCAAATAACGCAGCCTGGTTGGTCGTGGGATGGAACAGACATCTTGACATCATAGACCACGTTGTCCAAAAAGGCAAGGTGTGCCCTCAACAAAAAAACCTTGACAATGAAAATCTATTATGGATAAAATAGTCCATAATTAAGGATCAAACCATGTTCAGATTGTATTCCAAGAATTGCTCCTACGCCCTCAAAGCCCTTTCGGCTTTGCCACTTGATGCCATCAACGGATCATTTACCGCCACCTGGCTGTGCCAAAAAGCAGATGTTCCGGAGTCTTTCACCCGTAAAGCCCTGCAAACACTCTCCCAGGCTGGCTATCTCAGAACGGTCACGGGCCCCAAAGGCGGTTATACATTCATCAAACACCCCAAAGACATTTCCATCCTCGAGCTGATCAAAGTCCTTGAGGGGGAAGACGTTTATGATGAATGCATTCTGGGGCTGCACACCTGTAACGATGACATGCCCTGCCCCATGCACCATACCTGGAAAGGGATGAAAGCACGGATGCAGAAAACCCTTGGCAATAAGACACTGGCGCATCTGATCAAAGCGAACATGAACTTTCAGCAATAACAACGGAGGCCAACATGGTTGATTCCAATGTAGTACTGATGGGGCAAACCGCCCTCTACACGTTTTACGTCGTGATCATCATGATCATCATGGGCTGGTTCGCCTACAAAGTCACCCATGACAAAAACAGCAGTCCTGTTTCACCCAAATTATTCTATTCATTCGCCGCCTTCTTGATCGCGCTGGGCGTATGTCTTCACTTAGTCACCTATCACACCATCCCCTGGAAAGAGATGGACTTAAACCGCGCCAAGATCACGCCGGATAAAACATTCGATATTGTCATCAAAGACCATAAATTCTATTTACCTTCAGAAAAGCTGGTCATGAAGACCAAAGAGCGCGTATCGTTCCGGGTTTCCTCAAACGACCTGACCTATGGTTTCGGGTTGTTTCGAAAAGACAACAGCATGATCTTCCAGATGCAGGTCATCCCCGGGCACATCAATGATGTCCTGTGGCAGTTCGACCGCCCGGGAACATACACCATCCGTTCCACGGAATATTCCGGCCCCAAAGGAGATCAAATGATCGAAAAAGACGTTGTCGAGGTTACTGAATAATCAACCATTTCAACAGGAGCATCATATGAACTTTCTAAACACACTCATCTTGGGCCGGGAAGGACTCTTTAAACCAGACACCTTAACGCCAATGCAGAAAATGACCTTGCGGTTCGTTGTGATCGGGCTGGTCTATTATTTACTCGCTGTCGTCGAGGGCATGATCATGCGCGCCTACCAGGTGGCACCAATCCCTGGCATCCCCTCCCAGCAATATTTCGCCATCATGACCGCGCACCCGCTCGTTGGTATTTTTGGCTCCACCTATTCGATCGTCTTCGGCGCTTTTCTTTTTTTAGTGCCGTTCTTAATGAAGAAACCTCTCTGGAGCATCCGCTTGGCCAACTGGACCTGCGCATTGCTGGCGGTGGGGACATTGATCTTCTGGAGCTCCGGTTTTCTGACCCATTACGCTCCTCTCTATACCTTATATTGGCCGCTGCCGGCGGATTTCACGCAATTCAATGTCTGGGGAGGGATATTCTTTATCGTTGGCATCGCGTTGGTCATGGTTGGGACCGTATGTTTTGTCATCAACATCTTTAAAACGATCACCTACACTCCAGAAGGAATGGAGCCGCAGCCGGGTAAAGCCTTGCTGGCCTCTTCCCTTGGGATCACCGGCTTACTCAATCTTTTTAACAAGAACAAAAAAGAACATCTTGTGTCCCTGCCCGTAGCGGCGATCGCCCGCGGCACCATCGACACCGCGTTTAATTCCATCGTCATTGTTTGTGCCGGGGTCTTGATCTTAGTCTATATGTTCGCGGAAGTGTTAGGCCACAGTTTAAAGCATTCCGCGATCGATGCCCTGCTTTACAAGAATTTCTTCTGGTGGGGACTCGACTTAGTCGCTGACGGTCTGGTGCTCATCTATGTCGCCGGCACCTGGTATTTGCTGGCCACGCTCATCACGGGTAAGAAATTATTCATGGAGAACATCGCCCGTGCCGCGCTGTTTATTGAACTGGTCGTTTCCTGGACGGTGTGGTCGCATCACTTGATGTCCGACCAGGCCCAGCCGGGTATTCTCAAAGTCCTTTCCGGTGAACTGGTCACGGCGTTTGAATTAATCACCCAGGGCCTGGCCTTCTTTATCACCCTGGCAACATTATGGAGCGCAAGGCCGCTAAAGATGACAAACCCGCTTAAATTCCTTTTAGGCGGCTTACTTGGTTTCGCCCTGGCTGTTCCCGCAGGGATCATCCAGGCGGACCTGGGACTAAACCGCATCTTGCATAATACGCAATGGATCATCGGGCCGCACGTGCACGTCGCGGTGTTAGTCGGTTTGACCATGACGTTATATTCCGCGATCTACTTCCTGCTGCCCATCTTAACCAACGGAGCTAAACTCTACAGCGAGAAATTAGCGAACTTCCATTTCTGGGCTCATTTATTAGGTGGAATTGGGATGGGCGCTTTTATGGGGATGGCGGGCTTACACGGCATGCTGCGGCGCACCATTTATTATAACGGGGAGTATCAGGGCTACATGATCTTAGCCGCGATCTCCGGGCTATTGCTGTTACTGGCATTCCTGGCCTTCTTTTACAACATTGTCATGACAGTAGGATTAAGCGGCGTGATCGGCATATTCATGCCGTCGAAGACAAAAACGAAAGATCTATTGCCGGCATCAAAATAAGTCTGACAACAGGGACAGCTCTTATTTAAGCAGCAAAGAGTTGTCCCTGTTTTTATTTTCTAAAAGCAGTAAATACTGAGCTTTTTCCTTAAAATCAAAACCCGCCAACAACACCTTCGCCAGCGGCGCGTTGAGCGCTCGATAATCAATGAACACAAATCGCTCTTTTAAAGCATTGCGGTAAAAATCATCCATGTTTTTCGTAAAAACAATGTCCATCATCGGAACAAACGGCGAACCGGGCGCCCTTCGGCTTTCCAGCAAATACGCCACATCGTCGTAACTAACCAGAAAGACCCTCTGCCCGGCAGGGATATATTTCTCGATCAGATCCCTGTCGGATCTAGAAGTGGTAAATCCATTCTGATCCTCTCCTGCTGATCTTAGCTTCCCTTTCAGCATACCCGGCAGCACAAACGTTTGTGGAGAATTCCAGTAGGATCTAATACCGGCATGTATCCCGCGATGCGCTTCCACCGCATCAAAGGTCAAGAGCAGTACGACAAACAGAATGATCCCTCGTTGTAAACCGTTTCGGCCAGGACGCAGCGGCAATATTTTATTGAGCCAATAGCCCGCGATGATGAGTAACGGATAAATATCACCGAAAAAGTGCTGGGATGATGTCTGATTGATGAACTTAAGCTTGATCATCGCCGCAAAGAGAGCGATCAGTAATAAGAAACGGGCAAAGACCTTGCGCCTCTCAAGGAAGGCGAACACGATCGTACTGACGATCACCACATTAGAGATAATGTGCATGATCAGATCCAGCGGATGAAATGACCAATGCGCTTTCACTGAAGCGTAGCCGCTGGCAAATAAACGCATGTATTTGAACATCTCCGCATAATTGACTGACGCAAATGACGGGCCGTACACTAAAACCCCTAACAGCGCGAAACTTGCCAGACTAAAAATAACGATCGCCGCTGCCGATAATAGGTTCTTAAAGAAACTTTGATACGGTCTTAATATCGCCAATCCCGCCGTCGTCACCAAGCAGCCAATACCGGTATCATTGACCCAGAACAGAGAAGCCCCGATCAACGCACACAATGCCGCAAATACAGGAACACTTTTAGGTCTTCTAAAGAATTCCAACGCGAAAAGCCACACCAACGGAACAAAAGCATGTCGATAAGCACCAACGGAAGGGACGATCAGCGTTGATTCGGTAAAACGTCCGTCGGGCAATGCATAAGTCAACACCTGAAGCGCTAGTGCAGAAAAAACCACGATCACGGCATAAAACGTATTTCTTAAGAACCGGACACAAAAGACAAACAAACAAAAGAAAAAGAATATCTTTACCCCGGCATGCAACATATTCAGTCGCACCAGTGTGTCCGGTAATGTCTTACCTAAAAACAATGCGCTGACAAAACTTTGGCCCAGGCCGTACTGCACGGAAAAATCCTTGCCCGGGACAAGTTTATCCGATGACATTTGATACAGCGCGGGACCGATAAAGAATGTGGGGCGATGATAATCATAAAGCCCAAGATCTTCCGACATATTTGATCGTGGCAGCAGAAGCACGATCAAAACCGCTAGAACGGCCGCGTATTTAAACCAAGACGGAAAATTCATTTTACGCCGCGGCGTCCGCGCACCCCCTTTAAATAATGATCCCTCTGCACGGTATCGCTGATCCGTCGGATTTAACATCGCCGCAACTACCGTCACCACAAAGATCACGGCAAATGGCAGCGCGGAAAGAAATGCCTTAAAAGAAAACTGCCCCGCCGCATCGGCGGCTGTATAAAAATCTCCCGGGCCTGTGCTTCTGATCATCCACATCATGGCGAGATTTAACGACAATACAAGCGGCACAAGACTGATCACAATGGGACTAAAACGCACAATGAAACAACGGCCAAAAGCGCCAAGCATTCCAAAACAAAATCCCAAGATCACGCTTAAACGGTAGAACATCACCTCGCGCGTTTCAGGATAGATCTGATGATGACTGTCGATAACGCCCGCCATGAATTGAGCATCCACCGTCCCGATCAGCGGAAAGAACAGGAACGAAAGGATAAGCGCTGCATAAATACCGAGGAAAACACCAAAAATGATTGCCAGAATGCTTTTAATAAACACCTCTCACTGTTGAATTTCATCTATTCTGCGCTTTTTTAAAACTTTGGGAAGGAAATTTTTGAGGCTGTCAAAAATGATCGCTCTTAATGGGCTAAGAACAATGTGAGATCTTTGACCGGCTGTACGCTTATGACGACCGGCACAAAACCGGGAACATCTTTAAGCCGTTTTAACACGCCGGGATCAAGGCTGTATTGAGCTCCCCGGCCGCTCTTCTGTATTTCTAGAAATAAATCCGCCGCACTAAGATCAATACCACCTGTGGGCAATGCAGCGTCTTTTGGTATTTGAGCACTGTCAGGCGCCCCCGGTAAATAATCCTTCAAGGACTGGGGCAAAATGCCGTATTCCATGAGCACGCGAAAGACTTCCGCTAGGCTCCAGGCCTGTGATGTATTTCCGCCCGGATGCCTTGTTCCGTCACTCCTTAGATCGGCATCATAGACTTCATGCAAAGAACCGGACGACAAAAATTCCTGGACTAGAAAACTTAAAACCGCCTTAACGCTGTCCTGTATCTCCTGGCGTGACCGTCCTTCCTGCTGCTGGACTTTCACCAACGCATCCACATAAGGCCCGATAAGCCAGGGCCAAACCGTTCCCTGATGATAGGCATAATCTTTATGCTGGCCGAAATTCTTATCTGCCGGGTAAGGCTGTGTTTCCGTATCGTAGTAAGGCCGGTAATAGGAATCCCTTGGCGAAAGCGTCCGCAGACCTTGCGGCGTTAACAGATCTTTCTGAACACTATCTAGCACCATCTTTTGTCTCTCCAAAGAAAGCAGATCTTCACCCAGACTGACTGCCATGATCATATTGGGACGAATGGCACCACCGTGAGGATCTCCGTCGATAACATCCAACAACGCACTCTCCGATTCATTCCAAAATCGCTCATTAAAACTTTTTTTAACCTTTTGGGCCAGCTGTTCATAATGGCTGATTAGTTCCCCATTCGACTGGGGGTCGACACTTTTCAGTAGCTGCACATAAAATAAAAGGCTGGCATACCACAGTGCATTGATCTCAACCGCCTTACCGTTACGCGGCGTGACCGGGCCTGTCCCATGCGGATCAGCGTCCATCCAGGTGGCCTGCGCCGGTCCAGCGATCAAGCCATCTCTAGCATCCATTTCAATACGGTGCACATTTTGATAGGGATCATCATTGATATGTTTCTGTTTGTCATACCCCGTCCCCTGCTCATAAGCACTGATGATCTTGGCAATGACAGGAACCATACCCTCAAGGAACGAACGATCTTTCGTGTAATCCCCGTATTTCTTGACCGCCTGGATGAACAACAGCGGCGCGTCAACGGTGTTATATTCGCTGGCTTGCGGTTGACTGGAATCAGCAATGCGGTTAGGGATCAGCCCGTTTTTCTGCAAACGACTGAAACTTAACATCAGATTCTTTGCCTCCTCAAAACGGCCGGTGGATAACAGCACCCCCGTCATGGAAATGAACGTGTCCCTTCCCCACTGCTCCATGAACCAACCCCTGCTGCCTGCCCACACCTCGACGACATCTTTCCCCTGGCGTTTGCGGTGTTTGACATAAGAATCCAGAGCACTTTCAAAAATACCTTTGACCAGCACCAGCAGATCCTTGGATGCATTAAGCACATCGCGCGGGGATACATGGAACTTGGGGTCCTTTTGCGTATGGAACAAAATAAACGGCCCCAGATCAACACGGGTCCTTTCTTTATAATCCGGATCCTTGGGCATAGGGATGCGGTAACGCCAATAGGACGCCCCGTCCGCCTGAACCTTGATGCTTTCGGGATCACCGGTTAGATCTCCGATGGTGATCCCAATAAAACCCGCGCTTTCCGT
>CAZFNI010000008.1:20480-58098 GCA_964520655.1 uncultured Planctomycetales bacterium | reverse complement strand
TGGCATCACGGAAATATTCCGGATGGTACGCCGCGTCGACGCTTTTCTTTCCCCTAAAGAACGGGATATCAAATACGATCCTGCCACCAGCCATATGCACCTGTTCTACAGCGTCCTTAAACTGACGATAAGCAAGCCATTGCTTGAACACATACAGATCAACGCTTCCGCTACTTCCATCTTCCCTGGCTCTTAATTGCGCGTAAAGACGCAATTCACGACCCAAACGATCCTCTTTAGCCGCGAAATTTTTCAGGTCCGCGATCAATTCTTTATATCTTCCCGAAGGGTTCTTTAAAAGCAATGCATAGGCCTCGGCCGCGACCCCCTTCTCCCGTTGCCGCACGGACTCATAATGGATCTCGCGCTGTTCTTTGCCTGGAGCAGTTGTTTTCTTAAGCAAAACAGGATCCTTGACCCACAACTCTTTCTCTAAAAAACGCCTCCAATCAATATAGTCCTCATTTAACGCGTACATGCTCAAAGGGGCATACGGGCTTTCTTCAAGCACTGGATAAAAAGGCAAAAGGCTTAAGACCGTTATGCCTTTTTTGCTTGCCGTCTCTCGATAGTATCTTCCAAGATCGGTGAATTTGCCGATGCCAGGATCATTAGTTTGCCGGCGCAGGGCCGCCACCGGCATGGATTCCACCACATGGGTAGTGCCGCTCTCGCGCCACCAGATCTTTGGCTGCTGCTTTGGAGCCGCGGCCATGGCCAGATCAATGCTGACCTGTTTTTTCCCGGAAGTCATTCCGGCATCCGGCAATTGAGGGCTGCGTTCAAACACACCTTCTAAATTAAGATTCGCCCCACCAGAAAAATATTTCCGAGGAACTCTCTGCCCCTCCTCGTCGCGAATGAGATTAAAAACGCCTTTCTTAAAAGATTCCAGATAATGCTGATAAATATGCTCTTGTTCCCTGGGATCATCCACATGGACACCGGCAGTCTTAACCTTGTCGGCAAACACTTTGGCCAACAAATGTTGCTTCGCATCCCGCTTAAACCATGCTGCTAAGATCAGCGAATGATACGCTTGTCTCAGACGGGCAAAATGCTGCCCTTCGTTGACCTCACGGTCTAATGCCGGCAAGATGACCTGACGGACGACCTGTTCGGAGAGCTGGGTTGCCGGGGATGCCTTCTTGATCCCCTGCTTATTCGCGGCTAAATAATCCGCCTCCAGCATGACCTTCAATCTCGCTGACGTCACATAGGCGGCTGTCCCATCGGGATTCACATACACCACGGCTTTTTGAGGAACGATCCAAACCTTATTTGTCGCATTGACCGGGATATCCGCATTGCCGAAACGCTCTTTGGCCTGCGCGCGCACATTGCGCCAGAATTCACCACCCTTTTCACTCATGGGATAGAACAGCGACGATGCGATCTGTTTAAGCAAATAATCCGACGCCAGCATATCCCGGCCCATGGCGGTCGCACCGAAACTATCCGGGATCACGCGGTCTTTTTCGTAGGGACTTAAATTGACCCACAGATCTTTTTCCGGGATAGTCAGCGCTGCCAGAAAATATTTGGCCAGATCGGAGGCTTCATTCTTCAACTGATTCTCTGTTAATGGAGCGCCACCCTCGTCGATGATAAAATCGAAACGGAATGGCTGATCAGGATGGATCTTAATTCCGGTTAAAACAGCCGGCTCGGCCTTGGGGCTTAAGGCCACCATCACGCCGGGACGCGGCAGTGACAATTCCTGCGCTTGAGCAACAGGCAAAGACAATGTATTGATCAGAAATACACACGCAACGATCCTGGATATCCATCTCACGGGCTTCATAAACACTTAATAAACTTCCCCTTTCCCATCATTGCCAGGCATCACCCGCACGATGACAGGATTGATGCCGTCAAATCGGCCTTGTTTAAATTCCAATACCATCGCCTCATCCAGTTGCTTTGCCGCAGACGCATTGCCGCTGCTGACTTTTAATTCATTGTTCTTTAATGTCAGATCAACCCCCCCTGGAGCGTCCATCGTCAATTCTTTCGCTGTCATACCCGCATCACGTTTTGTTGCGGCCTGCCCTTTAGGCACGATCACCATGACCCCTAAAGGCGGTATATTCATAGAAATAGTAAACGGCCGGCCGCGTGTTGCCCCTTTCTGGGTATAGGTGCTGGCAGCCACCGGATAGCCACTACCCTCAAAGGCCGGGTCATCCGAATTGAGCACCACTTCCCATTCACCCTCGAAAGGCACGCCCAATCGGTAATCCTGCAATGGATTTGGAGAAGCATTGATCACGACCAGTGCCGGGCTTTTATGATCATCGCCGTAGCGATAAAAAGAAAACACCGGGTCTTTATCATTGTCCACTGTGTCCCAGCTGAAACGCTGCGGATCGGTATCATACACATGCAGCGCAGGATTATCGCGGTAGATCTCATTGAGCGCTTTCGTCCATCGGGCAACGCCGGTATGCCCGGGTTTATTTAACACACCCCAACTCAAGGCTATATTCTCATTCCATTCTTCTTCCTGGCCGAATTCTCCGCCCATGAATAGTAATTTCTTACCCGGCATGGTGTACAGAAGCCCCATCAATACTTTTAAATTCGCCAGCTTCTGCCAGTCATCGCCCGGCATTTTCCTCAATAGTGATCCCTTTAAATGCACCACCTCGTCGTGAGACAGTGCCAGAAGATATTTCTCTGAATTAGCATAATGCAGAAAGAAACTTAATTTCCCTCGATGATGCACGCGGTAAAGAGGATCCTCGGCCATATACTTTAAGGTGTCATTCATCCAGCCCATGGCCCATTTGTAATTAAAGCCCAATCCGTTGGGGTCGGTGACGCCGCCCCATGATGTGGATTCCTCGGCGATCGTGACAACCCCCTCAGCCTGAAGGCGATGGTTAAAATCCTGGATAAAACTAATGGCCTGCAAATTCTCATGACCGCCTCGTTCATTGGGGATCCATTGGCCGTGCTCACGGCCATAATCCAGATAGAGCATGGAACTGACAGCGTCCACACGCACCCCGTCGATGTGATAGACTTTCGCCCAGAACAGCGCATTGGCAAGCAGGAAACTCTTCACTTCCCCGCGGCCGTAATTGAATGTGCGCGTGCCCCAATGCGGATGCTCCCCCTGTTTGGGGTCCTGGTGCGAATACAATTCCGACCCGTCAAAATCCATCAGGCCATGCTGGTCCTTAGGGAAATGCCCCGGCACCCAGTCCATAAAAACGCCGATCCCCTGTTGATGCAGATAATCGACGAAATACATCAAGTCCTGCGGCGAGCCATAACGGGCACTGGGGGCAAAATACTGATTGACCAGATATCCCCAGGACGGCAAATAATGGTGCTCTGTCGGCGGCATCATTTCCACATGCGTAAAACCATTCTCTTTTAAATATTTCGCCAGCTCAACAGCTAATTCCCGGTAATTCATCCAGCGCTTCCTGCCATTCTCCTCGATCATCCGCCATGAACCTAAATGCATTTCATAGATACTCATGGGGCTGTCCGGAGCCTGACGACGGGCGCGGGTGTTTAACCAGTTCTTATCCGACCATTGATAATTAGTGTCCCAAATACGCGAAGCCAACCGTCCGGGATTATCGCCGTCGGCAAATTCACTGGCAACAGCGTATGGATCGGACTTGATGCGCTCATTGCCATCCGCGCCGATGACACGGTACAAATAATACTGACCCGCCTTCGCCTGGGGGATATATCCCCACCATATACCCGCGTTATAATCGCGGCGCAAGCGTGTGGTGTCTTTTTGCCAGCCGTTAAAATCCCCCATCACCATCACTTCTTTCGCATTAGGCGCCCATACGGCAAAATAAACCCCCTGTGATCCTCCATCATCCACGAACACCTGAGCCCCCAACTTCTTATAAACCTCAACATGTGTTCCCTCTTTAAATAAATGCGCGTCCATGTCAGAGAAATGCGCCTGGGCAAAATGTTCCAGCATCAGCAGACGCTCTGGCACCAAACCCTGCGTCCCTGCCGCATTGACAGCTTCCAATAATGTTCTTAATAAGGGGACATTCACGTCAAAAAAAGACAGCGCTTCTTTAATATTTTGAGCATCCGGATCATTGATCAAATACCTGATCAGGACTCCAATATGTTCCTGGGCTTTTGCGTCCTGACTTGCAGACAACGGACTCTTTAAAATGTCCTGGATATTGCTTGTTGAGGTCTGCGCTTTATCCATGCGGGTCGTGACGATCGCCTGATCCGCACTTAACGACGGCAATACCCCCTCTTCAATGCGCAACACTCTCGGGACGCCTAAGGCATTAGGGATACCACCGGAGAAATATTTGCGGGGTACCATCTTCATCCTGGCATCAGGTTCCTCCAGGATAAAATTAAACACGCCTTTGCGGTAGGCCTTCAAATACTGCGCGTAGATCCGCTCTTTCGCCCCCGGGTCGTTGGAAAGTACGCCGGCGATCTTGGCCTTGTCGCTATAGACTTGATTGAGCAAAGCATTCTGCAGGGACTGTTTATAATACACAGCGAGGATAGTCGCGTAAAAGATCTGTCTTAAACCCGCGAACTGCCTGCCTTCATTGATCTCTTTTTCGATCGCGGGTAAAATGACCGTTTTGACCGCGTCCTTAACGACCGCCGGGCGTTTATCCTCGGGCGCATGAGAAGCAACCGCAGTATCCCCGTGTTTAAACGCGGCTAAATAATCATCTTGCATCATGACCTTCAAACGTGCTTGCGAGATCCAAACCGCATCACCGCGCTGGACCAGTCTGGCCTGATCGGCCGCGATCCAGACTTTGTGGTATCCGCCTAAAACGGACTGGCGTGTGTTCTTCCCGACCTTCTTCCAAAACTCCGCCCCGGTCTTTTCCTGAGGGTTCATGAGTGTGGCGGTCAGCTGTTTGAGCAAATAATCCACTTTCAACATTTCCCGTCCCATGTCTGTCTGGGAAAGGGCTGGGGACATGATATTCTCCCCTTCAAACGGAGAAAGGTTGACCCACACATCATTTTCCTTCAAGGTCAATGCCGTTAAGAAATACCGGATCATCTTGCGCGATTCCGTCTTAAACAGCGGGGTATCGACAATGCCGCGGCTGCTGCCGGAATCGACCATGAAATCAAACAGCAGCGGATCATCCGGGTGCAAACGTAAACCCTTGATCAGCACAGGATCAAACGCGGGACTGGCATGGACCATCACACCCGGCGCGGGCAGGCTGATGTCTTTACCGGTGACAGCGATCGCTTGAGCAGAAGCCAACGGCAGAAGCGCGCCATTGACCGTAAAAACAAACAGCACAGCCCACAGGATCAGTGATTTTGGGAAATTTCTAGATGGCATAATATAAAGTATATACGTAAAACGCTGGTTTTGCCACAAACGCAGCCCTCCTGACAAATAAAATACCCCTGCAGGAACTCCTGCAGGGGTATTGGAATACGAAGCGCCGCTATTTATTCACTCTATTCTAACTTTGTTTATTGATATGATCCGCCAAGTCCTGCACCCGCACATACCAAAGCTTGCCCTTCTTATGCGCCTTCAAATGCCCGCGGTTGATCAAATTCCGCAGATAGTCCTGAGAATAATCATAGATCCTGGCTAGATCACGCAGAGGCAATACGGCTTCCTTATCCAGATTGGTCAACTGGCCACCCTCCAGCCGGTTGATCGCTTCTTTCAACAATCCATTGATCATCTCGGTAAACGGCTTGAACTTTTCTGGCTTGATCGCTTTATTGACATCGGATGGGATGAATTCCTTATTTGTCTCCATTAAGCGATGAAGATCATTAAAACAGCGGTCAGCCTTTTCCAAAGCATTGTAATATTGCTCCCGCTCTTCTTTGGACATGCCCTTAATGGCCACATTGATCAACCCCTGTCCGATCAAAATATAGGATAAGAGTATTCTTCCCACGCGGCCATTGCCATCGCTAAAAGGGTGAATGGTCTCAAACCAGACATGGGTCATGGCCGCCAAGGTTGCTTCATCATAGGTTCTTTTTTTAACGCTCTCATTGAACCACTTGATCAATAGCTCCATGGCATCGCGAATATGGAACATGCTGATCGGCTTAAATGAGGCTTGAGCAACCTTGATATCACTCTTACGGAAATCGCCGACGGATCCAACGTAGGTTCCCAGGTCTTTCTCGTAGCGCATCAACAAGGTGTGGATCTGTTTGATATCCGCCATGCGCAGCATGAACTCATTTTCCTTAAATTGATTATTGGCGTATTCATACATAGCGCTAGCCGCTTCATAATAACCCAGGATCGCCGCGGCTTTTTGCTTATTGGTACGTTTATGATGCTCCAGGACATCCAGAA
Source organism: uncultured Planctomycetales bacterium (assembly GCA_964520655.1). GTDB lineage: Bacteria > Omnitrophota > Gorgyraeia > Zapsychrales > Fredricksoniimonadaceae > JACQQW01. The sequence goes on along the minus strand of CAZFNI010000008.1, from coordinate 51,770 downwards.
GTTCCTGACGGTTGGCAAAGACCCCTTCAATGGCAATGGAGTTACGGATCTCATCTTTAAAAAGAGAGTACCACTCCGCATTGGACACATTGATAAGATTTCCGAACCTGCCCCGCAGCTTCTGGATCTCTAGCTTAATGTCACTATTTTCATGTAACCGAACTTTCCGAACCATAAAAACCTCATTCATATATGGAATTTTCCGAACCATTACATATGGTTCGGAAATAAGTATACCACGGAAGGATGTAAAGGCAAGCGGATTTGCGAACCATGCGGACTGGTTCGGAAATATGAAAAAAGGCCGTCCTATTTCAGATGACCAAGAAAACCACATTAATGCGTACGGCGGTCTCGAAAACCGCTACAAAGATATCAGAGAATAGGGAGCACCTCCTAATTTTTCTATTTTTATCCATTTAGGCTAAACTGGATCTAAACTTTCGTACTTATCTCGATAACTAATAACTTCTGTCATTAATAATGTATCCCACCCTAATTCAAAACAAATATTTACTGAGTCAATTATTCCTGCCAACCCACACAAGGACTGAGAAATAACATCGACAGCAATTCTTGGTAATTTATTTTTGTCATTTAGCATGTTTTGTCTTAGCACAAGATGCGCATAATCATTTAAAGCAGCATAATTTTTCTCATATAAATCTTTTCTGTCCAATGATTCCATACGGTCCTTTACTGTGGTCCCGCAAATCTTGTGTTTATGTGACTGTAGAGTGTTTGTGGTGTTAAATATATCCTCACAGATAAGATCAATTCTATTAAAGTCTCCCTTATGTTTGGGATGATTGAATATATATTCTGAGCCTATTGTATATTCTAGTAGGGTTTTACAACCTATAAGTGAAAGACCAACGCTCCCACCAATGCATCCCTTTATAATCTGACCTGAAAGCTGCGATCCTGCTACTAAGTATCCTCTAGCTACTGCCGTTCTATTTCCATATTCTCTATGTTCAGGTTTTATTTTTATAAAATCTCTAGATAAGGCAAGCCCTGATTCGCTAAGCCTTACACTTAAACTGCTTCCTATAAGTAATTTCTCTTCTAACGAAATCTCCTGATTCATTAATAAATCCTTTTCAAATATCATATGCCAAATTTGTGTTAAAAATCCCCCCATGGCATAAATTAGAGATTAATAATAGCGACCGATTATTATAGCCATCTTGATTGTACTAACACTATTCATTATTCTCGTATTCTAGTCCGCTTGTCTCTTTTATTTATCCTCGCTTTTCGCAACAACACCATCAGACCCCTCCAGACAAATTGCGTCTGGACTCCATATATGCTCAGCGATCTTTAAATAAAGCTCCTGCCTAGCATCAAGATCAGCTTTCTTAAATGCAGCATGTGGTTTAAAAGAAAGTTTTGTGGCATCAATAAAACGGCGAAAACCTGGATCATGGCTGTAGGCCTTGTCATTAAGACTTTGAGCTAACAAATTCTGACTATAATAATTCTCTTTTTTCTTAGCATATGGTAAATCGCCATAGCTGGCATTAAAACTTTTAGGAAGCAATAAAAGCCCTCCAATTCTATTGCGGTATTCCTCAAAGTCAGCCGGATGAGCAAATTCATCAGCGTGTCTTTCCGGATGATTAGCCCAAATGTGCTCTACTTCGTATCCATTTTTACCTCTACGATGTATATACTCGTTATACCGAGACGCACGGCCTGATTGTGTCTCTATGTAGTCAATCATGCGAGCAAGAAGCCGATGTATGAGCTTCCCGTTCATACCATGAAGTTTAAACCGCTCGTTACTCAAAAAAGTTTCTTTATCCGCCTCTAAGCGCTCTAATAAAAGAGGAACCAACTCAGAAGCAGATTTTCCGCGTATATCACGCATGGTAGTAAACATGGCATATTGCATCGTTGAATAATCAATAGCACGCCAATTCCAGATGCGGCGAGTAATTAAAATATCCAGATATTTTGAGACAATACGCAATTTCTTCCGGATTTCACTCTCGGCATCATCTCTTCGCAAGGGAGCCAATAACACGGGATATTGCAAAGTGAAATTGTTCTGGGCATTAAAATGGATTGCCTCTAATCCTTCAGTTAATATATCCGCGGCATTACGAATACGCTCGTACCAATGGGTATAGAAGGCGAAATTATCTTGAATAAAATGTGCAAACGATTCGCTTCCTTTAAGTCCCAATCTCTCCTCATGGTCATGTATCCAACGGTGAAATTCTGTACCAATTAAATCAAAATCTTGCGGCAAAGCACCCCGTTTGCGATCCCTTATCGTCTCTGCATACTGACTACGTAACCAGGCCTTGATGGCATCAGCGTCCTCTTCTTTACCGATCTCTTGGAGTTTTGCGAGTTGTTTTTTCCAAATTTGGCTAGCTGCATTACGGCGTTCTGGATTGGTTATATTTGCAAGCAAGTACCCTTTAAGCATGTCCGTTGGGGTAAGCGATAACCCACGATCATTCATCGTCTCAAAGATAGTATAAGCATCTGAATCTGAATAAGCCGTGATTTCAACCAGATGGACATTTTCAATCAACCAATCTGCAAAATAAGGTAGATTTTCACCGGTTAGCTCCTCCGGCGTTTGCTCTTCAATATCTTGATAGCGGTGAAGAATATTAATGACCGATTCTGACTGGCCATTTTCATCGAAAGGAGAGCCAGTAAAGAGCGCTTCCATACAAGCTGTTCTCTCTGGAACATCTAAATTAAAAGACCGTTTACCAAACTTCTGTGAAAAAATTAGATCAGCGAGTTGTGCTTTTTGTTCTCCATCTTGAAGTTGCCTATATATATGAATTAATAGCAACGTCAATGAGGTTAAACGCTGCTGACCATCAATAATAAATTTATGGCCATACTTATCGCTAATAATGATTGAACCAAGGAAGTAGTGGCCGTAACTCTCTACCGCACTGCGTTCATTCTCCGCTTCATGACTTTCTAAGAATTTCTCAGCGAGATCATCAATAAGCTCAGCAACCTGTTTGGTTTCCCACCGATACTCACGTTGATAATAATCAATTGCGTACTTGGCCCCACTCAATAGTGCGCGAATATTTTTTGCGTCTCCACGTATCTCTTTCATACTTAACCCCTTTTAAATTCTAATATTTGTAGCTTTCCAGCCCTCTTTATTCTTTTTCTTATCGAAAGAAGGCAAGGCATCAAAAGTTAAAGACACCCCATCCTGTATATTCTTAGGCAGGTCAGACTTTGAACAAAAAAAGGCTTCATTGCCTATATTAATAAAACAAAAAATTCTCTCTTGCGGCCCTAAAGACAGGTTCCCTCTAAGATTCGGCCTTATGGTTCTGTTTTGGGATTTAACCTCCGCAACTCCACCTACTTTTTGCCAACAATCTTTACATATTTTCAACGCATCTCTTAAGGAAGCAGGCTCATCTTTTCGAATTAATTTCTTTAATTCAAGTATGACAGCAGATAAAGAATCCTTTAATGTCCAATTCTTACTTGTACGAATATACCTAGACAACAAGAAATGTGCCTGGGATTCTTCATATTGCCCCGCCTCTTTTAACAGAGCACCAATATCTTCTAAAAGCGAAACAATAATCTCAAGCTTACCTGCATTTGCACTTGCAGCTTTACACATTAACTTCAAAGCTGCTGGTTTGTCACCTGAATCACGCAATACCTTTGCGTATTCATGAAGAATCCACCAATCCGGATAACGACTACTCAAAGCACGATAAATGTCTTCAGCATCTTTCAATTTTCCTTGCTTACAGAACGCCAAGGCTTTATATCGTAGAAAGAACTTTTTTTGCTTAGGAAAAATCTCTGCAATTTGATCAATTGTTTGCACTACTTGATCGGCCCGATTCTTTTCCAACAAACATCTGAAATTATAATTATGCCAAAGGGACTGATCGCACCATCCTTCTCTACCATTATCATCTTTAATTGGTTCCTTGGAAAGTTCTTCCGGCTTAAGTTTACTGAGCCAGTCGCTCGCAATATCCCATTTACCTGCACTTTTAGCAACCTTCAATACCCTAAAAACTACTTTCTTTCGGGCGAACCCATCAGGTTCAAATTTCATTATCCTCTCAGCTTCTCTGATTACTTCATCAAGCCTTGCATCCTCCTTCAATTTCTCTAATCTGCCTTGGATATATGTCCAAACCACCTCTAGTTTACACCAGTTAAAATCAGGAAATTTGCTCGCAAGTTCATCAGCCAACGGAATCGCCTCATCAAATAACTCTAAACTCCGTAAACAACTTAAAAGACCAGCACCATCAAATTTATCTCCAGACTCTTTCCATAACTCTCTATAGATAGGTAATGCTGACTGGAAGTTCTTGCCCTTCCTTAATTCATTAGCCTTCTGTTTTCTTGAATTAATATCATCCATCGAGCTCATACCTTATGAGTAATCTTAAAATGGATTTTGGCAACTTTCTTAAGATTATCTCTTCCATAAGCCTCACAAAATTTCTTCGCAGTTTCTATAACTAAACTCGAAGATGATCCCTTAGGAAATTTCATTTTATACTCTACGGACAGTCGCTGTAATTTTTCCAAAAATCTAGCCCTGGAAAGAATCGAAGCAGCTGCCACGGCAATATTCTGTTCCGCTTTATGCATCTGTATCAGTTTAATTCTCTTGCCTCTTTCCTGAAGTTTTTCCAATATTAACTTTTCATCTGCAAACTTATCCGCGATTGCTACTTTACATTCAACAGTGGTCAAGATTTGTTCAATAGCTTTAGCATGTCCCCAAGCTAGTAAAGAATTGAGATTCTTCCCTTCTCTAACAAACTGGGCGTATAAATCATTGTATTTTTCGGGTGGTATTTCTATAACCGAGAACTTTCCTTTGCATATCTCCATTATCTTGTCAGCTAACTCTGTGTTCTTTTGATCGCTATTTTTCTTGGAATCTCTCACACCAATCTTTATCAATTCACTACTGGAATTGTTATCAACAAATACACCCGCACTCACTAAAGGACCAAAGTAATCCCCTTTACCGGATTCGTCTGTGCCTATAGCTGCCTCATCAGTACTTATAACTGATCTCGGACTCTCACTGGATGGCACACTTACCTCTTTCCCCTCGATAAGATGCCTTACCAAAGCAAGCTCGCCATCACCCTTTAATTGAGAATAATCAATCTTTATAGTTCCTTTTTTATTTTCATAAATTCGGATGAGGCCGCTCCAACTACCTTTATAAATTCTGAATTGAATTCCAAAATTAATAATTTTATATTCCGAAACATCGAATTTGTTGGAAAAAGCCGCCTTCATATCATTATAAGTTTTTATAGCTTTTAAGTTTTCCACAGCATTTCCTTAGATCAATCCAAACAACTTATTAAAAGAATCAAAAACTGTTTTAGTATCAAGAAGAATGTGGCGCGCTTTCTCTATCCCCTCTTCTAGTTTCTCAACTTTTGTTATGACGCTTCCATCACTATGCATCATAAAGTGCCGGTTTGTCGTTAAACATGCATTAACCTGTTTTAACAAAGCGTCTATATTTTTATCCCTTGAACAAACATTGATTCTTCTTGGATTTGTCGTGTCGTTTAAAAAAGAGATGTTTGCATTGGATTGTTGAAAATGAGCTGCATCACACAAGCCTATACTAACGGAAAGCTTTTTAATAAAGCCCTCAAAGGCTTTTGAAGCTGGCATAACAAGAGGAGAGAATTCAGGCAAGGGAACTTTGGCCAAGCATAAGCACTCTGCGGCAATAAATAGCTTTTGATCATGGATCTCAATAAAACCATAGGCCGCACCTAAACTAGTCTTAATATTATTTTCTGCTACTTGTATGATCTCTGGCGTGCATTTCTGAAGAACCTGCTCATCACCGGAGACAAATCTGGCAACAATTTCCTTCTCGGATGGATCTATAATTTTCTCGACTACATCACAAATTTCATCAAGTAAATCATCTTCTTTGCCTTGAATACTAAGGGTTCCGTTCTTAAATTGGTTTAAAGTCGCCGATTTCCTATTACGACTAAATTTTAACTGCCACTCAATTATCCCAGTTGGCTTAACTATTAATTCCCTGTCCGCATCTGGCACAACCATTGATGTTTTGAGTTTTTCTCTCAAAGTTTCCAACAAAATATCATAGTTAACTGTACATGCTTTGCTTTTTTCCTCGCCAGCCCCTGGTGTCTGCTCAAATTGATCTTTCAGTGATTCAAATTCTTGTTTTAAAGTATTCTTTGAACCTCCCATAACAATCTTTCCAGTATGGTAAATTAACACGATGGTTCGATCTTTATTATTTGATATTTCTAGCTTAATGGCATTATTAATGACACTCTTCTGAAGCTGATATTTCTTAGACTTACAATAAGCTTCAAAGAATCCTTGTGCATTATTGGCGACTTGATTGGCTGCCATTTTTCCTCCTAGAGCTTGTGTTCGATACAATATAAGAACCTAAATTTTTAGTCTGATACTATTCTGAAATGTGTCAATGACCTTTTTATGCTTAGACCTACCTGTTTGACTTAAGACCTGATTTTAACACCAACCATCTAAAAGACTTAAATATATTTCCCTACCCCTCAAATAGAATCAAGCAGCAAATATACCACTAAAAACTTAAATCATGAAAGATCTCCTACACTGCAAAAATAAATATTTTCTTAAAGGCATCTAACCGTCAAAGTCAATACAAAGTAAATTTAGATAAGTAGTTGTTACTTAACTTGCTGGTTCCGTGGTAGGACCTTGGCTTGATTTAGATTTCTTGGCGAGATCTTAGACGAGTTTATGCAAGTACTGTAAAACCATAAAAGCCTTCATTCCTTTTCTAGAAATAGGGTTTCATTTGGTTGCGGGGACAGCTCTCCTGCCCGCAGGCAGGTCGCTCCGGTCAGCCACTCGCCGATAAACTCCTCCTATTCGTACCCTAAACCGGGTATTTCTTGTTAGTCATCGGAGTTTATAGAAGGGCCACTCAAATCCTGCTTCTATTACAAAACAAAACAGCAGCCTCAAAAGAGACTGCTGTTTTATTGGTTGCGGGGGCCAGATTTGAACTGACGACCTCAAGGTTATGCGTACCATCTACGGTTTTCACCGCTCTCATCTATCGACGAGATTTGTGGTCTGGACTATACCTTCATCCTCTCTCATCGAGTAGGATGTCTGCCATCTAGTCTCTACACCTTCCTAGGTTTCCCTAGGCTTGGCTCGGTATTACCATTTTCAGGCTTCACCGAATTTGACAGATCATCTACCAATTAATTTCTTAACTGGTCGCCCATGTTACGTGCTGAGCCTTGCGAGCTACCGGGCTGCTCCACCCCGCGATATCATCACAACTTCAAAAAATTGTGTACGTAGTATGACACAACTTATTGAAAACACAATTTATTTTTTATCCACCGGTTTCACAACCGTTGTTTTCCCCGGCACTGCCGGCTTCACCGGCTGTTGCGGCACCATCCGGTAGACCTTTTCCCCCGGGCGGATCAGGCCCATCTTCTGACGGGCCACCTTCTCCAGATACTCCGGGTCATTGGTCAGCATCCGCATCTCCTGCTCCAACTGCGCGTTGCGCTTGGTCAGAACATCAATGCGGTTCTTGTATTCATAATTCTTGATCTTTATGTCCTGCATCTTCGTATAAGAAGGCAGGAACACCAGCAACATCACCACCGCGAATCCGAAAAGCCAGATGGCGTTTTTAAGCATTAGAATATCTTGCTCCAATTGCTGCCGGCATACACGGCCTTCTTGCCTAATTCCTGCTCGATGCGCAGCAATTCATTGTACTTGGCCAAACGGTCCGTACGGGACAAAGACCCCGTCTTGATCTGTCCGATGTTGGTGGCCACCGCCAAGTGCGCGATCGTGGTATCTTCCGTTTCACCCGAACGGTGCGACATGATCGAGTGGTAATTGTTCTTTTTCGCCAGGGTGATCGCGTTCAATGTTTCCGATAAGGAACCGATCTGGTTGACTTTAATTAAGATAGCGTTCGCTGTTTTTTGACTGATGCCCATTTGCAAACGCTTCACATTGGTGACGAACAGATCATCCCCGACCAACTGGGTCTTTTTGCCTAAGGTGTCGGTCAATGATTTCCAGCCGGACCAGTCATCTTCATACAGGCCGTCTTCGATGGAAACAACCGGATATTTGGCAACCATGTTGGCATAAGCTTTGATCAGCTCCGTGGAGGAGATCTTCTTGCCGTTATAATCATATTGGCCGTCCTTATAGAAGGAAGAAGATGCCGCATCCAGCGCGATGAACACTTCTTTGCCGGGCTTGTAACCTGCTTTTTCGATCGCGGCAATGATCACATCCAAACCTTCTTCGTTGCTTCTTAAGTTCGGGGCAAAACCGCCTTCATCGCCAACAGAAGTCGCTAAATGCTTGTCGTGCAAGATACTTTTAAGCGTGTGGAAGATCTCGCAAGCCATTTGCATGGCTTTGGTGAAGCTCGGCGCGCCGATAGGCATGATCATGAATTCCTGGACATCCAGATTATTATCCGCGTGCATACCACCGTTGATGATGTTCATCATGGGGACCGGCAGGATATGCGCTTTGTTGCCGCCGATATAGCGATATAAAGGAACACCCTTTTCATTGGCGGCAGCCTTGGCCACGGCCATGGACACGCCTAAGATCGCGTTCGCGCCTAATTTACCCTTATTTTCGGTGCCGTCTAATTTGATCGTGATGGCATCGATCGCCTTGTAATCCGCTTCCTTGCCCTTGATGGCCTTGGCAATGGACGTATTGACATTGTTAACGGCCTTTAACACGCCTTTTCCCTTATAACGGCCCTTATCGCCGTCGCGCAATTCGATCGCTTCATGTTCGCCGGTGGACGCACCAGACGGAACAGCCGCGCGGCCGAACGCGCCGGAACTTAAAAGGACATCCACTTCAACGGTTGGGTTTCCGCGGGAATCAATGATCTCACGCGCCACGACTGATTTGATTTTAGACATACGGCTCCTTAGCATTAATTTATGTTAAAAGATCACGGGTGTGTTCTGTTTGCGCAATAGTTGATAAAAATAGCACAGTTTAAATTAACCGTCAAGACACCTGTGTAATGAAATCCTTTAAGGAATATGCTATGATTGACCCATGTGGATGCCAAACCCCTTTTGCCGAAACTGCCAGCCCCCGCAATGGTTTTCCCTGATCTGCGGCTGTTTTGCGGTCATCCTTCTAATGGCTTTTTGCTTTGTGCTCATCAAAATGACGGTCGCTAATTTTAAAGATGCCGCGCATTCCCGCCATACACCAAAACAGATCTATCAGCCGGCGCGCTAGATTGACTATACACGGTTAATGTGGTACTCTTTTGTAATGTCATTTTACCTATCATCTTGCCAATAAAGGATTTAATCTATGTTCCGTAAGTTCCTGATCTATATGCGGTTGTACTGGGTGCGCATCCTTTTGATCTCCGTCAGCGTCGTCCTGTTCGCCTGGATGATCTCTTTTATGATCGTTGGCAACCAGAATTACGAGCAGCTGGAATCCTTCTCCCGTCGCAATATTTCCGCCCAGATGGGGCAGTCATTGATCATGTTCATCTTCGTCACCTTGATCCAGGTGCCCTTGACCTTCGGGTTCTATTACTGGCTTATGTCCGGCGGTGCAGCCGGGAAAATGGGCCAGATCGATCTCACCAAGATCAAGGTCAATATCAAGATGAGCGATGTCATCGGGATGGACGACCCCAAACGCGAAGCCTGGGAATTAGTCAAATTGCTTAAAGACCGCACCTTAATAAAGAAGATCGGCGGCAAGATCGTTAAGGGGACCATCATGTTCGGGCCTCCGGGCTGCGGAAAAACATATTTGGCCAAAGCCATCGCCACCGAAGCAGGCCTGCCCTTTCTCTCGGCGGTCGGTTCGGAATTCGTGGGGATGTTCGTCGGCCAGGGCGCCGCGCGCATGAAATCTTTGTTTAAACAAGCCCGCACCTTGGCTGACTTGGACGGCGGATGCATTATTTTTATCGATGAGATCGATTCCTTCGCCCGCCCGCGCATGCAGGACAATGGGTTTGGCGGCGGGGTCAGCAGCCACAATGCCACGATCAATCAGTTCCTGACTGAGTTAGACGGTCTGCGCAAGATCGAAAACAATATCATCGTCATCGCTGCCACCAACGTCGGCGAAGAAGACCTGGATGAAGCCATCATGCGCGCCGGACGTTTTGAACGCAAGATCCATGTGTCGCGCCCGAACTTGAAAGAGCGCAAAGACCTCTTTGATTTCTATTTAAAGAAAGTCAAGCCAAGCCCCGAGATCAACACTTCGGTCCTTGCCCGTAAAACATTGTGGTTCTCACCGGCAGACATTGATTACATGGTGCGTGAAGCAAGCTTGATCGCGCTGCGCGAGACCCGCGATGAGATCAACATGAAAGACCTTTCGGAAGCCTATGACCGCATCGCCTTTGGGATGAAATCAAACGTCAAGATGAATGACAAAGAACGTTTATGGACCGCCTATCACGAAGCCGGTCACGCCATCATCGGCTATTTACTGCACCCGACCGACGATGTCATCAAGGCCACCATCATCCCCCGCAAAGGTTCCCTGGGGATGGTCGCCAGCAGTCCGCAGGAAGAATTGTTCTCCTCAACCCGTGAAGACCTTCTGGCGGATATCAAGCGCAGTATCGCCGCGTATGTCGCCGAGAAGATCAAATTCGGTTTCACCTCAGCGGGTGTGGGCGGATCTCCTGGCGCGGATTTCTACACCGCCATGCGCATCGCCGCGACAATGGTGAAGAGCTACGGGATGGGAAGATCTGGCCTGATCGGGGATTTCATGTACTTTAACGGCAGCGGCAACTGGGGCCGTTCGCATTACATTTCAGAAAAAACAAAAGAAACATTGGATAGCGACATCCAGGACATTTTACAGAAATGCATCAAAGAAGTTGAGGCCATCTTAGTCGAGAAACGCGACCTGCTCGACTTTTTCGCCCAGGAACTGTACAACAAACAAGAATTAGAATATGACCAGATCGAAGCGATATTCCAGCAATTCGGGGTCAAGCCGCTTAACCGCGCACCTTTGGTGTAGCGCGCTGCTCGTTGCCGGTCTTTTCATTTCCGGCTGCGACAAACCCCAGAAACCGTCACCCACGGCCACTGTCTCGGAAGTCCAGAAGAAATTCGAGAAAAAGGCTCGGGAAGACTATGACCTGCATTTGATCACCAAGATGGTCGGCGACACTTTCTGGATCTATTACCCGACGCAAGACCCCATCTTTGATTATGAAGCCCAGAAAGAAGCAGCCAAGACCGAGGCCGCTAAAAAACCTTCTCCATTTGCTGTCCAGTTCGCGGAAGGGATGTTCAAGGACAACCGTTTCTCGCTGGAATACGACATCATCAAACGCACCAAGGTCAAGACGGAAGACTACGGATATAATTCTTCCTACACGGAAAGCTATATCAAGGTGCAGAACAATATCTTCACCTGCATCAGCGACGTGTTCTTTAATGTCGAAGTAGCGGAAACCCCTCCTCAGTTCTTCGTCATGGTCGTAACCGACATCAAAAAGGGCATTGAGACCCGGGCCACCTTCTATCTGGAAGATTTCAAACGCTATATGTCAGGTGACCTGCCGTATGAAGAATACATGAAACGTTTTATCGCGGATACCAAGGGGGGTCAGAATTTTATCGGCGATGAGACCGGCTCTCACATCAAATATGAAGAAGTAGCGATGACAGATTTTCTAACCAAGCAAATGGTCAACCGCATCCGCTTTAAATTCGAACGCAGCGACTTTGTGCCGCCGGAAGATTTTGACGATACGATCGCCGGGATCGTGGCGGATACCACCCGTTATTACAATTTCGACAAGTTTGGCCAGGTACAGCTTTCCAACCTGCGCTTGAATAAAAGCTTCCTCTTTGACCGTGTCCAGCTTTCCACTTTCGGCGACGACGCGGGCAAGCCTCCGGCTAATGCGGGACGGCTCATCCACATCCGTTTTGATAACGGCAAAGTCAATATACAGTGATGTTTAAGTTGTGATGACCTTGCGGCCTTTGATCTTGTATCGGCCTCTGGCAAACAGGTCGATGACTGGCGGGTAAAGCTTGTGCTCAGCGGTATGGATCTTTTCCTCGAGGGATAAAAGCGTGTCATCATCCGTTATTTTTACCGGCACCTGGGCGATGATAGCCCCGGCATCCATCTCCTCCACCACAAAATGAATGGTCACCCCCGTCACCTTGGCGCCGTATTCAAAAGCATCCCTGATGCCGTGCGCGCCTTTGAAAGCAGGGATCAACGACGGATGGATGTTGAGGATCTTGTTAGGATATTGATCAATAAAGGCAGACGAGATCAAACGCATATATCCCGCCAGGACGATAAAATCGATCTTGTGTTTCTTTAACTCCTTCACAATGGCCCGGTCATATTCTTCGCGGGTCTTGAAATCATGAGGATCTAGAAATAGCGTTGGAATGCCCGCCTTATGGGCACGCACCAACGCATAAGCTTCCTGTTTGTTGGAAAACACCAGTTTCAAAGACGCGTGGATGCGCTTATTCTTGACCGCATTAATGATGGCCTGTAAATTCCCTCCGTGCCCCGAGGCAAATACCGCGAAATTCTTCATAAGCTGTTATGTTTTTCCTTATATTGAAAAAGTCCGAATAGACCAACTCCCAAAAATATAACACCTATTGACGCTAAAATCCACTGGCGGCCAATGAACTCAGCGATATAAGCACTGACAAGCATCGCCAGCAAGAACGCCAAATGCATGACGAATTCCAGGGCGGCAAAGACTTTGCCGCTCATTTCCTGCGAACATACCGTATGGATGACCGTATTCGCGGCGATCACTGCTGGTCCGATGACCAGCCCCAGCACCGCCGCCAGTCCTGCGGCAATCACACGATTTTGCGTGACGCTAACCGCCGCGGCAAAAACAGCGATCATGATACCGCCTAATATCAGCGACCAGAATATCGTTTTAAAGCGCGACACTTTCTGTCCATACCGGCCGTATAACATGCTCCCTGTAAAAAGCCCGATCCCCAGCGGCACTGCCAGGAAACCTAAGTCCTTGGTCACTGAACCAAATGACTGCTGGATAAAGACAATGATAATGACATAGATCGCCCCGGCGGCCGCGAACAAAACGGACATCATCAGGAAAATAAAACGGATCCCCTGATTGGACTGGATGTACGAGATACCGTCCTTGATCTCATGCCAAACATCCTTGTGCGCCGCGACCGCTTCCCTTCCGGCGGCAACGATCTTATTCTTATTGATCTGCCAGCGTCTAAAGCCAGAAACAGAAAAGACCAGGGCTGCGGAAATGAAAAATGTCACGGCATCAAATAAGAATCCGCCGCGCGGACCATTATGCTCGACGATCAACCCACCGAACAGGGCGCCTAACACCAGCGCGATCATGCCCGTCACGGTCACTAAGGAATTGGCGATATGCAGATCCCCCTCATCGACCATCTGCGGAACTAGGGACATTTTCGCGGGAACATAAAAACGACTGAAGGCAAAGATCACGAACACGACCGCGTAGACCGGAATGATCGACGGGAGATCCATCACATAGAATGCGATGAGTAAAACCAGCCCTCCGCGCAAGAGGTCGCAGACGAACAAAGTGGTCTTCCTGTTCCAGCGGTCGACATAAACCCCAGCGATGGGGCCTATGATAAAAACAGGGATAATGGTAAAGGCCAACAATTTGGCCAATTCAAACGAAGAGCCGGGACAGCGCTGGGCGATCAACCCGACTAAAGCCATTTGATGCACCCGGTCGCCGAATTGGGAAATCAATTGCGCCAGACCGAAACGCAAAAACGACCAGTTTTCTTTGCGTGAGACAAAACGCCACATCTTATGGAGATTCTTTCATGAGTTTAATGGCCGCTGCTTTATTCTCGCCCAGTATTTTAGCATAACTTCCGGGATCGCGGATACTCTCGTAGATCTTCAAGCATTCCGCATACCGGTGCTGGTCGCAGACGGATTTACCCAGCGAGATCAAATAACGCGGATTTAGCGGATCATCGGCGACCGCCATGCGGAAACTTTTCTCAGCCTTGACAAAGCGTCCGTTTAACGCGTGGATCAGCCCGACGCTGGAATGAAGCCTGGAATTATGCGGCTGATAATGCAGGGAGCGCTCCATCATGGCCAACTCGCTTTGGGCATAAAAATTCTGCTCAATGGTCGTCATCGCAAAAAAGATCAGCACCCCCAGCATGCTGATGCGCAACGCCGACCAGTGATATTTATACAGGATGTTGGCCGCCACCAAAAATACCGGCACGCAGGTCAGGTACAAAAAATGTTCCGCGCAGGAAATATACCCCGGCTGCACGCCGATCGTCGTCACGATCTGGGAAATAGGCAGCAGCGTCAGCCAGAACCAACCCAGCGCCAGTCGCTCTAGCCCATTGATCTTCTTCCAGCGGGCGATCACGGCCCCGACGGCCATCCCCCAGAACACAATGGTCAGGATAGCACCCGGCTGTGTGACCGAATCGAATAATTTCAACGACCGGTCAAAATGCATATCAATAGGCAGGATCAGGATCCTTAGATCTGTTATCACCGACCGCAAGAACGTCACAAAACCAACCGTTCCTTCATTGATATTGCGCCAGGCAAAGACTTCCGTGATGCCAAGATTATGCCGCAGGAAGACATAAGCCGCGATGATGGGCAAAAACCACAGGATCGGCCAAACCCTGCGCTTATAACACAAGGCATAGACCAGCATGATCCCCGGCATGATCCCCGTCGATTCTTTGCACAAGAGCCCGACAGCAAACAAAGCCAGCGAGGGCAGCAATTTATTCTTCGTAAAAAACAGGAATGAACTTAAAGAGAAGAATGCGCTCAATAGGATCGCTCGCCCTGAAATGTTAGCCACCGCCTCCCATTGAACGGGATGGATGGCAAACAACAAAGCCGTCCAGAAACCCGCCTCCACGTTGACAAGAACAGCCGCCACCGCCCAAACTAAAAGCACGTTGGCGATATGGATCAGGACATTGTCTAAATTGTAATAGAACGGGTCCAGACCGAAGGCCTTGAACTCAAAGGCATAACTTAAATTCGTCATCGGTCGGTAATAGGAATGGTCGCGGAAATACCCTTCTTTGAACAATTGCGGCCACTGGGAGCTGTGGCGTATGGTCTGGTTGCTGACGATGGAGAATTGGTCGTCCATGGTCTTAAACCACGACGATAGCATGAACGAATATACCGCGAAAGTCACAACGATCAGAAGCGCCGCACGAGTTACGAACATGCCGGCATTATAACAGAGGATTTAGAACTGAAGACCGATTTTAGAACCAATTTCTTTGGTGGTATTGTGTGGCTCTAGACCGGTAAAGGAGGTGCCGTCTGGAGAAGTCTCTGTTTTTATCTCAGAGTCATCAATGTTCCAGTAACGCATGAAAGGCTCAAGATAGAAATCCAGCTTGGGCGTCGAATACATCAACCGCACCGATCCCCTTATCCCAAACCCGCCTGTCTGGCGGTTGCTTAAATTGGGATAATTGACCCCGGCATACGGAGACACCGCGTTGAGGTCGCTGTTTTGAACACCCCGCAGGAAAATGTCATATTCGCCGTTAAAGGCAGCGCTCCAAGGGCCCTGAAGATGAGGGACATTGATCTTAAAACCAAGCGGCAAATAATAATAGTAAGAACGGCGGTCATAGCCGTAATGCCCATCGGATGTCCTGATATCATTGGCGACGTTATACAAATAACGGTAGCCGAAACCAAAATACGGCGTAAAAAGAACATCATCCATCAGTAAATAATCCTTACCCAGCATCCCCCGTATTTCCATATTGTAATTCTCTTCATCTTTGGAGACGCCGGAACCTTTATAGGTCGCTTTCCCGAAGGCATAACGGAAATCGAACAAGTAGGTATTAACGACCGTATTATTCAATGGATTGCTCTCAGAGGGGCGGTACGCGTAATTGGCATAATAGCTGTTCATCATACCGGTGATCTTGATCGGAATGCTTTCCCAGTACTGATAAAAATAGGGTTCATAACCTAAATCGAACGTATGTGCCTTACGAACACCCAGATCCTGTTTCTTGGTGCCGTCTACGCGTTCAAACGAATCATACGCCTTGTCTAATTTACGATCAAACGCATCTAATGCATTGGCGATGGAATCCAAACGGGATACTTCCGCATGGGAGACAGGTGCTGCTAATATTAAGAGAAAGGGGATGAGTAAAAACCACATATAAAAAAAGTATAGCATATCGACAGGCGTTATGCCAAAAAATGAAAGAATTTTAATGGGAGGAAAAAGCTGGCGGTCAGGATTGAACTGACGGCCTGCGCATTACGAATGCGCTGCTCTACCAACTGAGCTACGCCAGCGTGGAAGGTGTTTTATACCTGATTTTAAGAGAAACGTCAAGTGTTAGCGGATTCTTCCATCATTTTAATTAAAGCATGTTAGAATACCTCCCATTATGGTCCCAACATCCGAAGATCATATAAAACTTATTTTGATCCAATGGACATTGATCATCGTGGCGGCCTGGATATTCGGCCGGCTGGGGAAACGTTTCGGCCAGCCTTTGGCAGTCGGTGAAATATTAGCCGGCATCCTGTTGGGGCCCTCTGTCTTAGGCGCCCTCTGGCCGGGACATTGGCCAGCACTGTTCCCCTTGGAAATACAACCCACGATGCATTCATTGGGCAAGCTTGGTTTGATCTTCCTCCTGTTCCAGGTAGGCATGGAATTTGATTACAGCCATATCCGTCCGCGCTCGGGAACGATCGCTGCTGTCTCCGTTCTTGGCATTGTCGCGCCCTGCTTGTGCGCGCTGATGATCGGCCCCTGGCTGCACAAGCACTTCGCTTCCACCACACCTTTTTGGGGATTTCAATCGTTCTTGTGCATCACGCTGTCCATTTCCGCATTACCGATCATGGGACGCATTTTGCTTGAGATGAAACTCGAACACACGGCTGTCGGTGCTATGAGTATCAGCGCCGCCGCGATCGATGATGTGATCGGCTGGATCCTGCTGGGGTTGGCCAGCGCCGCGGCTGTCTCACACTGCGATCCATGGTTCTTATTCCTGCAGATCGCAGGCCTGCTGGTATTCTTTTTTGTGCTGCAAAAGATCGTCAGCCCCTGGTTGCGCCAGGAGTGGAAAAAACAAAGTTCTCTTTCTTCCAGCGGTAAAATGCCCGCCTCATTCTTAGCCCTGCTGCTGATAGGATTATTCATCAGTGCGCTGATCACCCATGTGCTGGGAGTCTTTGTGATATTCGGAGCTTTTCTCTTCGGGGTCTGTCTGCATCAGGAAACATCACTGGTCAAAGCGTGGAGGGATCAATTCGCCAATATCGTCCTTGTTGCCTTCGTCCCTGTCTTCTTTACCAATACAGGACTAAACACGCACATTGGCTCGCTTAATTCCCCGACAGCCTGGATCGGCTGCGCCTTGATCCTTGTGGCTGCTGTCGCCGGAAAATTCGGCGGCTGTTATCTAGGCAGCCATCTGACCGGACAACCGTCCCATATATCAGGACCCATTGCCGCGCTGATGAACACCCGCGCGCTGATGGCATTAGTCGCGATCAATATCGGCCTTGAACTAAAACTCATCACGCCCGCGATCTTCACCATGCTTGTGATCATGGCCCTTGTAACGACCGTGATGTGCGCGCCGCTGCTGCGATGCTGGATAACAGATCAACATTCTAAAGAAAGCTAACTTCATGCCTGGAAAAACCATCAAGAGTGTCGCCGTCATTGGAGCTGGAGCATCCGGACTGACCACCATTAAGAATCTTCTTGAGGAGGGGCATCAGGTCACGTGCTTTGAAAAAGCGCCGGACCTGGGCGGCATCTACCGCTATTCTTTAGACAGTATCGGTGTTTATGAATCCACCCTGCTGACATCATCGTCCTGTTTAACGGCGTTCTCGGATTTCCCCGCAGCCCCTAAGCCACCGCTGCATTTTAAGCATCATGAATTCCAGCAATACCTGCGTGATTATGCCGCGCAATTCAACCTGCTATCCCATATTCGATTCGGCCATACGGTATTAAAAGCCCGGCAGCAACCCAATGGCGCCTGGAGCATCACCGTGCGTGATGAGAAGAACAACCGCGAAGAAACGCTTCTCTTTGATGCTGTTGCCGTCTGCGCCGGCGTGCATCAATACGCGGTGATGCCAGATGTCCCCGGCAAAGAACTATTCAAGGGCCAGATCTCCCACGGCGGGTACTACAAAAATGCGGCCCCCTTTGCCGGCAAGGATGTTGTTGTCATTGGCGGCGGCGAGAGCGCTTCGGATATCGTTGATGAAATATCCAAAGTGACACGCCACTGCATCTTAAGCCTGCGCCGCGGCGTCCTGGTCATCCCCCGTCTTTTTTTCGGCAAGCCCAATGATTTCTATACCAACCGTTTGTTCTACACGATCCCTGCATGGCTATTTAGGATCCGTCACAAAGAATTCCATTGTCCGTCGCTGATATTATTCTTGTCAGCGTTGCTCCTGGGGGCTGGCATTTACAATATCTTTGTCGCCAGCATCAACCTTGTATCCAGCTTATCCCCACTGATCGACTGGCCGATCTATATCGCCTCTATCTTGCTGTTCTTTTACCTGCTGGTCAAAATATTCCAATTCCTTTTCTATCTGGGGTTAGACGAGATCAGCGTTATCGGAAGACTGTCCATGATGTCCAATGCCGGCCATGGCGAGCAGTTTGCCACCAAATGCCAGGGGATCGCCAAAGCCATCGCTTCCAACCGCTGCACATTAAAACCGGGGATCAAGCGATTCACCGTTGACGGCGTTGAATTTGACGATAACACCGCAAGCAAAGCGGATGCGGTCATCTTCTGCACCGGGTACGTGACCCGCTTTCCTTTCTTGAATATTGATTCCTTGGATTGCCGCACGCTCTATAAAAGCTGCTTTGACCCGGCGCTTGGGAAATCCCTTTGTTTCATCGGGTTCGCCCGGCCGGCGATCGGCGCTATCCCTCCGATCGCGGAACTGCAAGCACGGTGGTTCTCCCAGATCTTAAGCGGCGCCTCCATTCTGCCTGACCAGAACGCCATGATCGACCAGATCAACGCAGATGCCGCACATCATAAACAAATGTTCGCCGTTGTATCGGACCGGGTCAATGGACTAGTTGATTTTACAAGCTACATGGATGAACTGGCGGGATATATTGGATGCCGGCCACAATGGCAGGAACTTAAAAAACACCCTTTACTGCTGCTACGGTTATATTTTAATCCGTTCCTCTCGTGCCAATACCGGCTGCAAGGGCCTCACTCAAAAAGAGAACTTGCCATATCGACGATGAAACGCGTGCCTTTGGACTTCTTTCAATGCACATACAGCTGTTTCTTTGTGCTGTTAACGGTCATTTCCCATGTCTTATATCGACTGGGATTTAAGAACTTTAAACCTAATCTGCCTCTTTAAAGAACGGTCTGTTCATGATGCGTTTTTCCATCATGCCGGTAAATTGAACGAACTGCTCTTTGGTCAGGATCTTGCGCACTTCCAGGATGGAATTGAACTTCTGATCCGCCGCTTTCCCAAACAGCTGTTTGCCATTTTCATGCAGCGCGTTGACTTTGGCCATATCCAGTTCCGGCTTTTTTAATTCCTCACCAAGCGCTTTCATGTTCGCGCGGATCTGCTCCTTTAAGGCCTTGTTGGCTTCTTTATTCTTGGCCCTGTTGGCTTCCAGCAGCTTCTTCTGCTCCTCGCTCAAATTCAATTGTTCGAACATTTTCTTGATCCGGCCCTCTCTACGGCCCTCGAAACGCATGCCGCTAAAGCGTCCGCCTTCCTCATTGCCCGGCTGGGCATAAACTGATGGGACACATAAGCCCAAGACCAACAAAACCACGGATAATTTTTTTCTCATAACTCGCTCCTTATAAAAAATACTCCTCAATACTGCTGCTAACCTCATCATTGCTTTCTGTATCGCTGGCTAGAACATAAGACATATACGGGGTCTGGCCGGAATTATTGCGCACAACCGTGATCCCAACGACCATCAGCATCACGC
Organism: uncultured Planctomycetales bacterium; assembly: GCA_964520655.1. Classification (GTDB taxonomy): domain Bacteria; phylum Omnitrophota; class Gorgyraeia; order Zapsychrales; family Fredricksoniimonadaceae; genus JACQQW01. The sequence goes on along the minus strand of CAZFNI010000008.1, from coordinate 31,654 downwards.
AGATGCTGGCCGTTGCGAACGCTGGCCTCATGACCCAGGACATCCTTCGGGGGGCAGGCACAGCCTGACTTTCAATGCGGCGCTTGATCTGGCTCCAGCAGAACTCATCCGGCATCGGCGAGGATAACTGATCGAACGGCTTAATGACCCGTGCATTGATCCGCTCGGCCAACAGCCGGCAGCTGGCACATTGCTGCAAATGCGCATTGACATCGCGGCGTTTGCCGGCGCTTAAACGACCGTCGTGATAATCGGATAATAATATTTCCTGGATATGTTCACAGCTCATTGTTTGTCCTCCAAGCTTTGGGCCATCATCTTTTCACGCCCCCTTTTAAGCCTTGTCCTGACCGTATTGATATTCACATTCAAACTCCGTGAGATCTCCTCGTAACTTAAGCCCTCGATGCTGCGCAGGACCACGCACGCTTTCTCCTCAGGATTAAGAACCTCAAGCAACCGCGCTACTTTATACTCATGGTCCTCGCGTTCGATCTTTGCATGCGTTTCATCCAAAGTGCCGATCGAACCGATGACATCCTCCAGATCCACCCGCCCTTTGTCATGGCGTTTGTGTTTATTCAAATGGTTGATGCAATGGTTGGCCGTAATGCGGTAAACCCATGTTTTAAGGGATGAACGGAACATAAACCCATTGAGTTTCCCATGCACGGCCACAAAAACCTCCTGGACGACTTCCTCAGCATCTTCCTTGCGTTGCAGCATCCGGAAAGCAACATTGTAAACAAAAGGCGCGTAAGCCCTATAGATCTGCTCAAATGCCGCCACATCGCCTTCAGCGGCTTTCTTTAATATCGCATCACTGATCTGATCCATAAAACGTTCTCTATATGTTAGACAAATCCCTTCATGAGAAAGTTTCATTTTAATCCAATCTACTTAAAAGCAGAAATTCTTTTATTGAAGATACATGGCCTTAAGCTGCGCAACCCTGGGGAACTCTGGATAAAATTCCCCCTGAGGCCCAACAAAACCTTTCCCTGACCGTTTGATCGTGACCTCCGTATAGCCGCCCAGCTTTTCATTGGGGATGTTCAGCGTATAGCTGTCATCAAGATTAAAGGTAACAGGGGTTGAATGCCCCGCGGATACTAATGGCGCTGACTGCCCTGGGGCTGTTGGAATAATGACCGGCGGCGCCTGCACATAGACAACCGGGGCCGGAACAACCTGATATCCCGAGCGTGTATGAACGTAGTAGATACCCTGATCCGTGTAATAAGTTACGCCATTTATAATGACCGGACGGTAATCATAGGGAATGCGACGGACGACCGCTCCGATGGGCGGATGAACAATGACATATTCCCGGCCATAACGCTGGTAATATATCCCATCGCTATAATAGAAGCGTGCGCCCCCGATAAACACAGAGAAACTACCGTTGGGAAGAATGTCCAAACGAAAACCAAAATCAGGACGGTTGTGATAACTATAATGGCGATGATGATCCCCCCCATGCCGTCCGCCGCCACCGTGATGCTCATCAGCCTGTGAGAGCGACGGTGCAAAAACGATCGTGACTGCCAACGCAATTGCCGCGAACTTCAATGCTTTTGGGGAAACCATACAAACCTCCATTTAACGATTGTCTGTTTTTGTTGTTCACACCTTTAGACAATGCATGGAAGCAAAAGTTTCAGGATCTTATCTGCTGTTTTGAGATTAAAGCGAGGAGAGGTTATTATTTTTCATTATTCGTTGAGGCTTTGTAGACAGAAAGCCATTCATACGGGATAAAATCGTATTCTTTGTCCAATTTATACCCTGCCCTGTCAAAAACCCTGTCAATATTTTTCGTATTAGGCGAGATCCTGCCCCCAGGAAGAAATGGTGACTTGCCATTATCGAGAAACATCCTAAACTGTTGGATGATCAATGTCTGATTTATACTATAGATAGCCTGTGTCCCTACTCGATGTACTGCCTCGCTTTCTGGCTTCACGTGCCAATGCTCATCAACCCTCCCAGATTCTTTCAGAAAGATCGACCTAGCATACAACGTCTTCCTCTCCTGCGGCGTGAGGCCTATGTCTTCTTTAAAACCTGAGCCTTGCTCATTAAGGAAATGATTAAAGAAATTTAAGTCCCGTTGTATCGCATTAAAAGTACCCGCAAGCCGGACTTTTAACGACATAACATTATCCGGCTCCAAACTCATTTGATAATCTTGCGGTTTAAGCCAATTAAAATACGCATAGAATGGACTCGTCGGACCTTCTTTAGCGATCGCTGCCAACAACCCGTCCAGATCCGTAATATTCTCCGCTTTAAAATCAACCGGATGTTTTCCAGACAATATTACAAAACGTCCTGTCGGTGACAGATATGCTTTCATCGTCCTTAAATAATCTTCCAAATGATCGATGTAAAAATGCGTGTGCGCCATAAAGATCACGTCATAACGGTTCGTGCTATAGAATGGATCTACCCCGTTGGCCTTGACTAAGACAGGATGTAAATTCTTAAGACCTTTCTTGATGCTTTGTGCCTGCACGTAATGGACCATGTCCGGATTAACATCGGTTGCAAAGACCTTGCCGCCACTTTTTAGCTTCTCGGCAAATGCATACGCATATTGACCGGAGCCAGTCCCAACATCCAAAACGACCATACCCTTTCTAATCCCAAGCGCCGCCATGAGCTGATCCATCTCAGATTCTTCGGCCCGTTTTGTCTGCCGCTCAATGAGATCCGGGGACATCCCAACAGCTTTAGGTAAATCGTTTAGGCCCGCGTCGCACAGGGAAAGCATAAAGAAATAAAATATTAAACAATATGTCATGCATCGTATAAATGAAAACATATGAACTCCTTAAACTAATGGATCAAGATCAGCATAACTCCAGCCACTGCTATGATCGCCCCAAAGACTGCCCTTCTGGATATTTTTTCCTTTGCAATGATCGCGGCCATTGGCAAGATAAACAATGGCGTGGTTGAGTTAAGTGCGCTGGCAATTGAAACATCGATATATTGAAGAGAAACGAGGAAAAGCCAAAAACCCCCGAACACACCAATGAGAACGATCCAAGCAAAACTTTTCAATACTTTGATGTCCCTAAATGGGAGCAGATCTTTTTCCAGTCGACGCGTCAACAATCCCCAGCATAAAAGCCCCATCGTTCCCCAGGCGATCCGCAAGAATGTCGCCCATAACGCTGACGTTGTTGTTACGCCCACTTTTGCAAGCACGATCCCTGCCGCTGAAGCTCCAACGAATAATAAACCATAAATGATGCCTGCTGTTTTATCCTTATTTTGTTCGTTCTCAAGCGGATTCTTCTCCCACAATAACCAACTGACACCGCCTACCGTCAGAAAAATTCCCACCCATACCAGAATGCTCGGCCTTTCCCCTAAAAAAATAACCGCCGCCAAAGAGGTGATCACCGGCCCCAAGGCCCCTATCAAAGCGGTTAAACGCGGACCTAATTGCATGAGCGTTTTAAAAAAGAACGTATCTCCCAGCGTGATACCCAGCAAGCCGCTGGCGGCCAGAAAAAGAAAGGAGCGAGGATCAAATGGTTGGACGCCCGCCAACAGAACAGGGATAGCCAAAAATAATACCCCGAGCGCTCCCCGGCATAAATTCATCCCCAAAGGGGAGATCGAGGGCCCCATCCTGGAAAACAACACCGTGCCAAGCGCCCATGCCGCGGCCGAGGCCAAAGAAGCACAAACTCCAAAGATAAATGGGCTGAGCATTAAGTTATTATATTTTAAAATCAAAGGAACAGTGATATAGTTTTTCTTTATTGTGAATAACTGAAAATATTCTATACTTTACTTATGCTCTCAAACCACGAAGACCATGATGCTGTCGGTGATAATATCATCGCCAAAGAAGGTTCTTGGGTATTTAGCGGTGATGTTCCCAAAAAATTCCTGGAACATATCAAACGTTCTGTCCCCTATTATAATGAAGGCCATGATCTCATCTGCAAGCTCAGTGAATTCTTTATCAAGGACAATACCATTTGTTATGACCTTGGTTGTTCCACGGCGGCATTAACAGGTAAACTGGCCAAGCACCATGCCCTCCTCCATCACGCCCTCTTTGTGGGGATCGACGTAGAACAAAACATGATCGAGCAAGCGCGCAAGGATGTCGCAAGCCAAGCCAGTATTGAGCTGATCGTCGATAACATTGCCACACACCCCTACAAAAGATCAGATCTCATGGTGGCTTATTACACGTTGCAGTTCATCCCTCCGCGCTTTAGGCAGGATGTTATCAATGCGATCTACGCGGCTCTAACGCCCGGCGGCGGGTTCATTGTATTTGAAAAGATCAAAGATCCCGACGAAAAGATCCAGGGTATGATGGAAAAACTTTACGTGGATTTTAAATTGAGCCAGAACTTTACCCCTGCTCAGATCGCCGCCAAAGCAAGAAGCTTAAAAGGGGTGCTTCAACCACTCTCCTGTGCAGAAAACCTGAACATGCTTAAAAAAGCGGGCTTTGCACATACCGCCACGATCTTTAAACACATCTGCTTCGAAGGATACCTTGCCATCAAATGATCACCTTTAGTAGGTTAGTCCCTGATGATCCTGGCGTTCTTGACCTTGCCCTGATCAAAAGTGATCATTAATGATTCCGAATCAATGGACAAAAATCCTCTCTCCGGACCCAGCCAGTAGATAAGGGAATCCTGGCCTTCCCGCGTCGCTTCGCCTAAAAGGCTCTTCACGGCCTCTTTGGATCTTCCGATCAACAAGTCTTTACGCAGAAGATCATCGATCATTCTTAATCGGATCAACTCTTTGCCCCCGTCGGCCGGGCTGTTCTTCCATTGGAGGGGATCAAAAGAACGGCGGTGAGCGTGGTCATTAATGACCGGTCCCACGAACAACCATGCGATCAGCAACGCATAAGACAGCAAAAACGCTGCCGCTGCCGCCATAAAATGAGCCCATTGCTTTCGGGCAATGCCGCGCACCAAAAGCACAAGCAGCATGATCCAGGGAAAGACTGAACATATTTGTCGGGCGGCCTTAAAAATAAACGGCTGCCGGTCAAAACTTAGATAGGGATCGCCGCAGATGATCCTGACGACATCCATCCAATGCAGCATGACCATCACATACACCAGAAAGATCCCGACACAGAACAAAAAATACCTCCGCACGCTCACTGCTCCTTATGTTCTTTGATGAGCTGTGCCTGCGTCCACATCTTATGAGGAACGATCACATAGCCTTCAGGGGCCTGGGGATATGATTCAGGGCTTAACGCTTTTAATTCATCGTTCGTGATCTCGTGATCGTCGATATTGCTGATCCTGCTCTTTTGAGCTTCATGCCATTGCCATTTGAACTGCTCAACGCGCTGGAGAATTAAATACTGCTGTTCCCCGAATGCTTCCTGTTCCTTGCTCATCATCTCGCCGGTGTCCGCGTTGAAAGTCATCACTCCCCCGGAATTATTCTCCACATCGAAAACGATCTGGTTGCCCCAGGGGCGCCTAAAGCCTAATTTTTTCCTAAAGACCGTGTAATGGGATTCGCTTGCCGAGACACGATTGGGATCACTGACGATATCCAAAGTAGAGTGGGATTTAAGCAGTTTCCCATCTTTATAAAAAGCAACAGCCAGATCCTGGCCATTGGCCTCATGCCCCCTGTTCCAAGGACCGAAACGCACCACATAGGTGATGGGCCCAGCGATATAGCCGTAAAGATACAACTCTGGCGAATACCAGTCCAATGTGTACAGCAACCTGTCCGCAGCGGGGGACACTTGAAAGACCTGTGTTTTGCCTTTCAAGCCGAACTGTTCTTCAGGGATAGACCTGGCATAGAACAACCCGTAATCACTGGCCTGTACATAGGCCCTGTTGCCCGCTTCTTGATCCGCCCAGGAAACGCTCGCGGCCAACATTGAACATAACAACAGAATGGCGTATAAATTCATACAAACCTCCTGATGGCAACAAAATTAACGGCTTTTAAAGATAGAACCTAGTACGCCGCGCATGATCTGACGACCGATCTGGGAACCCACCGAACGCATGGCGCTGGTCGCCATGGCACCGATCAGCTTTTCAGTTTCCGACTTCGGCTGCGCGCGTTGGACTGTGGGTTTCGCCGCCTGAGGCGGCACAGACACCTGCTCCTGCGCACGTTTCTTTAACAACTCAAATGCCGATTCACGGTCTGCCGCATGTTCATAGGTGCCATTTAACACGGAGGAAGCGATCACAGCCTGCCTTTCCTGAGGGGAAACAGTGCCGATGCGGCTTTTAGGCGGAAGAATATACCCGCGGTCGACCATCGACGGGGTCCCGTCTTCCTCAAGAAAAGAAATAAGCGCTTCACCCACAGCTAATTCCGTTATCGCTTTTTCAATGTCGATCTTAGGGTTAGTGCGGTATGTCTGGGCCATGGCCTTGATCGCCTTGGCATCGCTTGGCGTAAAAGCCCTTAACGCGTGCTGAACGCGGTTACCCAGCTGGGCCAATACTTTGGCTGGAATGTCCGTCGGATTCTGAGTGATAAAATAGATCCCAACACCTTTGGACCGGATCAATCGGACAACCTGTTCTATCTTCTCAAGCAGGGCATCCGGCGCGTCTTCGAAGAGCAAATGGGCTTCATCGAAGAAAAACACGAATTTAGGTTTTTCCTGGTCGCCTACTTCCGGCAGCTGCTGGAACAATTCCGCCATCAGCCATAATAAGAACGTCGCGTAGACCTTGGGGCTTTGGATCAGCTCCTGCCCTGAAAGGATATTGACGACGCCAAGGCCCTTGGTATTGTTCTGGATCAAATCAAGAATATCCAGCATGGGCTCGCCGAAGAATTGCCCGCCGCCCTGCGCTTCCAACTCCATTAGCGATCTTTGAATCGCTCCTACACTGGCTTTCGAGATATTGCCATAATTCGTCGTGAATGAAGCGGCATTGTCACCTACATACTGCACCATAGCGCGCAGGTCTTTAAGATCCAATAACAGCAAGCCCTGATCGTCAGCGATCTTAAAGATCACTGTCAGAACGCCAGTCTGTACTTCATTGAGATTAAGCAAACGCCCGATCAATAACGGCCCCATGTCGCTGATCGTTGCGCGGATCGGGTGGCCCTGTTTGCCGAACACATCCCAGTAGACCACAGGACATGCTGCGAACCCTTGACTGGTCATCCCCAATAATTTAAGCCGCTCTTCGATCTTAGGGTTGCTGACGCCCGTCTGGCTCATGCCGCTTAAGTCCCCTTTAACGTCGACTAAGAACACCGGGACACCCGCAAGCGATAACTGCTCGGCGATCGTCTGCAGCGTCACCGTTTTACCGGTCCCTGTAGCGCCGGCGATCAAACCATGGCGATTAGCCATGCGCGGATCCAAATAGAACTCGATGGTATTCTTGGCGATCAAAATGGGTTTGGACATATGTGCGGGGACTCCTTTTGGAATATTAATGTTACGCGTTGACGCGATATGCCGGCATGATCTTAAAGTTGTTTCCTCATGCTTTTAAAGGGCGTTTCTTCAACGGCTGCCGCCCTGAATTCCTTACTCTGGAACAGATCATTAAATGTTGACCCCATGGATGGACTTTCTAATTTAAGGACTTTCTCGCTGTTGCGGACAAAGAACAGCACATCAAATGGATCAATGGCAGCATTCGGACGTTTTGCATAGACGACAAAAACAGGGTCCAGATCGAAAACAAAGACCGCCTTCTTTGACATTTCATGCTCAATGTATTGTTTGCGCTCCATGTCATTCGCTTCGCTCATAAACCAGTTCACATACCGTTCCTTTTCCTTAAACTCATTGAAATATTCCTGCATACGTCCCGCGGCCATGTGTTCATGCATGCGATTGAATTGAGCAATGGCTTCATTGCCAGCAACTGGTTCGGTTCCTGATAACGTTAGAACTGCGTGATAGAGAACATCTTCCCCTCCCAACGCTACACGGTAGACGCCAACAGCGTCGGTACAATAGGCGGGAGACGGACTTTTCCGGGGGCCCCAGTCAGATATAAACCAATCCCAGACTAAACGGGGAGCAACAGCACTATCCGCATTCTGTAAGAAACCATAGGCCGCGTCCCCCTCTATTGTTTTAAAAACCAGCCGCGCGTAGTCGCTTTTCTTCCCGTAGGAAAGCTGCACGTAAAAAATAACCAGATCTTTATAGAACACCCCTCTGTTGACCCTCTGGATCGCCATGCTGGTAAACTGCGCGAAATAGATATTGGCTTGCTGATCAAACTCCTTGCTTTTGGCGATAAAATCAGGATGAGCCATGGCGGTAAACTGCGCTTTATCCTTCGCTGCCATGGCATTGATCGTTCCCACCAATGCTTTCTCAAAAGGAGTATTGGCATTTGCTTTGAATTCCTCCCAGGATTGATCGTAGATCTTTTGTGTGAATTCCAAACATGCCGACGTTAATGAATCTTTACCTCTGCTAAACACCAGCGGTATCCTTGCCGTATCGACATCCAACGCAAAAACCGGGGGCGACAAGAAAATGGCAAAAAAGTTGAACACTACCAGCACATGGATATAGAAGACGACATGAGGACTGCGGATTTGATCACACATGATGAATGCATGCCCCCCTGGAGGCAAGAGGAAAAATATACAGAAGGGTCATTAAAGAAAAAGTGCCGAGAGACAGACTTGCACTGTCGACGCCAGGCTTTTCAGGCCTGCGCTCTACTACCTGAGCTATCTCGGCGTAAAAACAGAAGCTTATTCTACTTAAAAAAGAACAAATGTCAACTATCCTAAACCGGGATCTCTATTCCAGCTGATTGAGGATCTTGGCATACACGTCCTGCGCGATGCCTATCGCGGGCAGCAAATTCTTGCGGGCTTTGATCCGCAACTTGGTGGTCGAGGAATTGATGGGGATCACTGTGATCCACACCGTTGCTCCATTAACATGACCGGAAAGTTCATCACGTTTGCGGTCGCTTAGATCGATACTGCCCATGATGCCCAGTATCTTGTTGGCCGTATCCCAAAGCTCTTCCGCAGATTTATTGGTATTGCCTTCAAAGGTGTCCCGGGAGATCGCATATCCGCCAACGACACCGGCCCCGACTAAAACAATGGGGGCGGCAACGCAGCCGGTCAATCCCGCAAGCACCATGAATGCCAGAACCAGTCTGCGCATCGCTTAACCTCTGCCGGGTTTTGTGCCGTGATTAGCTTTCTTAGAACGCCAGCGCATTCTACCCTTCTTTAATCGCTTACTCATTGCTTAACTCCTTCATAGTGATTTTAATTTTGGCTATTTTAGAGATAATTCGGTAAGGTTGCAATGTTTTTAATTCCTTAAAGGAGCAGGAGCCGGTTGCGACCGCCACCGTCCTGACCCCCGCGTTCTGCCCCGTCTTAATGTCAATATCCATATCTCCGACGAACAAAGCCTGCGCCGGCGTTAATTTCTTGCGGCGAAGGGCCATATGCAGCATGCCTGGATCAGGCTTAGGGCAGCGCGTTCTGTCCGCACAAAGCACCATATCAAAATGGCCTTTCATATCCAGACCCTCTAAGATGATCCCTGTGAACCTTTCCGGACGATTAGTGACGATCCCCAGGCCGTACCCGTTCTTTTTCAGATATTTCAATAATGACCGCGCGCCCGGCAGAAAGCGCACATTGCCTTTTTTAGCCAAAGCCGCCGCGTGATGCGTCCGATATATCCTTGCCGCCTTCTCTTTATTGGCTTGGCCGACAAAATGCGCCAGTAAATGCTTGTCGCCCATCCCGACCGCGCGTTTGATCTCGTCATAGGAGCGCGCCTTAAAACCCAGCGCCGTGATGGTGTGATTGACGCTCTGATGGACCGCTCGGTAGGCATCGACCAAGGTGCCGTCTAGATCAAAAAGAACAAGTTTGATCATTTTTTCAGGCTCGCAGCGAACATCAGCACCAGACCGAACACAGCGATCACGGCCGGAAGGATCCCGGAAAAAACGATGATCACAGCTTCCCAGAAACGCAGGACCAGGGAAATGCCCGCGACAGTTGTCAGAAAACCGACGATAAAAAGGAGTGTTTTATTCATTGGGCTTACTCTTAAAACGTTTATGCATCCATCCCCATTCGGATGGGTATTGTCGGATATACCGTTCAATGATGTTGGTGATCTTCTGGACATTATGCGTCAGAGTTTCTTCATCTGTCGCTTTGGTCTCAATATAGAAATGCGGCTCAACAACCACCCTGTGCGTGTCATAACCGTCGCGGATGGTGAATATCGGGACGATCGGAGAATTTGTACGCATGGCAAAAATGATCGCTCCCGTTGGTGTTCCTGCCTTCTGACCAAAGAAATCAACGAAAACGCCGGACTTGCTGCCAGTGTTCTGATCCATGAGCACGATCAATAATTCTTTCTGGCGTAGGCATTTGAGCGACTGACGCACACATGTCTCGCGCGGATAGCTGTGGATGGTCTTTAGCCCCAGACGGTCGCGGGCTTCCTTGAAAGTAACCTCGATCTTTTCATCGCGGCTGGGACGGATAATCGCATTTGTCGGATAGCCGATCTGCGCCAAATACAGCAGCATGAGCGGGAAATTCCCGAAATGCGCTGATACTCCCACAACACCTTTCCCCTCTTTTAAAGCATTATCCAGATTCTGTCTGGAAATCGGATCAAAATGAAAATGCTCGACCAACATCTTAGGGCGCGTGTTGAACACCCCGATCTCGATAGCGACCTTGCCGGCATTATAAAAACATTCTTTGAGGATCTTCTGCAGCTCTTCCGGGGACTTTTCGTCCTTGAACGCGACACTCAATGTTTCCAGGGCGTTTTTTCGAAGCTTTTTTAAGATCGCATACCCCGTTGGCAACAACATCCCCGTGATCGCTTTAATGACCGGATACGGCAGGACCAAAAACAGGAATGAAAAGAAATAATACGCGTAGCGGGCAATGGCCCTGCGTGATCTTTTAACGAAGTCCTTATTCATCGCTTATCCAATGATCGATTTGACAGTTGAGAGGACCGACTTGGCATCAATGGGCTTGGTCAAATGGGACACAGCGCCGGCGTCGAGTTCCGCCTGCACATCGTCCTGGGAATTCTTGGCGGTCAAGAACACGACCGGGATATTCTTAAGGACAGAATAGGTCTTGAATTTGGCGCAAAGGTCCCGGCCCTTGATGCCCGGCAT
>CAZFNI010000008.1:0-20380 GCA_964520655.1 uncultured Planctomycetales bacterium | reverse complement strand
GGGATGGAGAAAAAGGCAGCCGCGCTGATAAATGTTTTTTTGTGCGCCGCGTCCTGGACATAGGCCGCCACCTGACCGAAAGGATCAATAAAGGCACTGACCCCGGTATTGGCGGAACGCACCAATGAGCGCTTATTCTCAACGCTGGCAAAGACCGCGGCCGCCAGATGCAAGAATGGGGCCTTTGTGTCTTTAAACCAGGCGTCATTGGTCATATTGACAAAGAACCGTGCGCCCGCATTGGTAAGATCCCGGCGCAAATACCCGACCGTATCTTCAAAACAGATCAGCACACCAAAAGGAACCGCTTCTTTTCCCGCCGATAACAACGTCAACTCTTTGCCCGGAGTGAAATCTTCAAGACCGACGATATTGCCCAGCCAGCCCAGCAAGGGCTTAACAGGGATATATTCCCCGAACGGGACTAAATGGAGTTTATCATACCGCCCGGCGATCATCCCTTCAGTGGAGAACAAATATGCCGAGTTAAAATATTGTTTATCCTCATCAGTGATCGCCCCCATCAAGATCGGCGTCTTGATCTGTTTGGCCGTTTGGGCGATCGCGTCCATCAGATCAGGGACCTCGCTGACAACACCGGGCAAGGACGTTTCCGGCCAAACGATCAGGTCCAGCTTCTCGCGGGATAACGGGACGCTCAAGTTGATCGTTTTCTGGACGATCCAAGGCTGCAGGCGCGGATCCCATTTCATATCCTGATCGATATTAGGCTGGACAACACCGACGGATACCTGCTGGATGAGCTTGGGGAAATTAGCGATGCGCCAGAACCCATATGCCAGCACCAGAAATAACAGGCCTATAACGACCGCCTGCCCCTTGCGTATCCCTTCAGCTTTCTTGATCGACAGCACAATGAGCACGTTGACCATAATGATCAAAAATGACACTCCGTAAAACCCGGTGATGTCGGCGATCTGGATCAAAAATGTGTTGGTGTATTGGGAATGCGCCAGTGAGGCCCAGCTGAAACCAGAGATCAAATGTGCGCGCAAGAATTCCAGCACCACCCACACTGACGGGATAACCATCAGGCGCGGCAAGATCGGCAATGGAAGGAAAAAACGATACGCCAAACCGAACAGGGCGAAATACAGCGATAAATAAGCGATTAAAAAGAAAGCCCCAACGGTGGTGACATAAATGAACCACCCCAGAGTCCCGGTGAAAAATAAAAAACCGACCAGATACGACCAGCCAAAGGAACCTTTAAGGCTTTTTGTTTCGATCATCAGCAGCCAGGGAACGCAGGCGACCCATGCCAGATGAAAGAAGCCTGTCTGAGGGAAAGCCAGCACCAACAGGACCGCTGTTGCAGCCGCGCTGATTATTGTCCGTGGCATTTCTTGTATTTTTTGCCGCTGCCGCAAGGGCAGGGATCATTGCGACCAACCTTGTCCTGTGAGCTGACAACCGGCATGGCCGACGGCATTGACGGAACGATCCCCTCCACAGGCGAACCGCTCGGCATCCCGGGCACGGGCACAGAGACCGGCATAGGACCGACTTCCTGGTGGATCGCGTTCTGGGCAATACCGGAAAAGACCGAACGCTGCCGCTGCATCTCTTCAGGCGGCGGCTCCAGCTTGAACATGAGCGAGGCCACATCGTCGTGGATGGTCGCGTACATATTCTTGAACATCGCAAAGCCTTCCTTCTTGTATTCGACCAGCGGATCTTTCTGGCCTAAGGCCCTTAAGGAAATCCCATCCTTGATATGGTCCATGGCATGCAGGTGATCTTTCCATTTGGTATCGATCACATGCAACAGCACCATGCGCTCCATGCGGCGCACCAGCTCCATCCCCAGCTGCGTTTCTTTCGTCTCATAGGCCTTATAAAGCATATCCAGCACTTCATCTTTGACCTCTTTGACCGGCAATGCTTTTAAATGGTCAATGGTCGGACGGATATCACAGTTGAAACGGCCGGCGATCTGCTCGGCTAAACCCATAAAATCACCCTCTCCCTGCGCATTCATCTCAACGTAGCGCGCCACAAGCCCGTCGGAAGAAGAGGCGATGGCATCTAAGACCACGTCTTTTAAATTCTCGCCCTCAAGGATCGAACGGCGTAAGGTATAAATGACCTCACGCTGCTTGTTCATGACATTGTCATATTCCAGCAGTTGTTTGCGGATCTCAAAATTGTAACCTTCGACACGTTTCTGCGCGACTTCCAGGGCGCCTGAGACCATGCGCGATTCAATGACCTGCCCCTCTTCCATGCCCATCTTTTCCATGACGAACATGATCCTGTCGGAAGCGAATAACCTCATCAGGTCATCCTGGAGGGACACAAAGAAACGCGACCCGCCGGGATCCCCCTGACGGCCGCAGCGTCCGCGCAGCTGATTGTCGATACGGCGCGACTCATGACGCTCGGTACCTAAAACCAAAAGCCCGCCGGCAGCCAGCACCTGTTCCTTTTCTTTAGCAACCTGTTCCTTGAATTGCGTGATGAATTTCGCGACCATTTCCGCGCGTTCTTCATCGTTGGCATTCTTGCCCTTTTCTAAGACCAGCGCCCGCGCGAGATATTCCGCGTTACCGCCAAGCATGATGTCCGTACCGCGGCCCGCCATGTTGGTGGCGATCGTCACCGCCTTATAGCGTCCGGCCTGGGCGATGATATGCGCTTCCATCTCGTGATATTTCGCGTTCAAGACCTGATGGATAACGCCTTTTTTACGCAGCAAAGCGGATATGACCTCTGATTTCTCAATGGATATCGTACCCACTAAGACCGGCTGGCCTTTAGCGTTGGCCGCGGCGATCTCTTCGACGACCGCGTTATATTTCTCTGCCTGGGTCTTATAAATGCAGTCGGCAAAATTCTTGCGCACCAATGGACGGTTGGTAGGGATGACGACCACATCGAGTTCATAGATCTGTTTGAATTCATTGGCCTCGGTGTACGCTGTGCCGGTCATACCGCCGAGCTTATTGTACATACGGAAATAATTCTGGAAGGTGATGGTCGCCAGCGTCTGATTTTCGCGTTCGATGCGGATCCCTTCACGAGCCTCGACCGCCTGATGCAGGCCGTCCGACCAGCGTCGTCCCGGCATCATGCGCCCGGTGAATTCATCCACGATCACGACTTTACCGTCTTTGACCACATAATCAACGTCGACCCGGAAGAATTCCTTGGCACGCAGCGCGCAAATGACATGATGACGGTATTCCACCGTATCGATCTCATGCAAATTCTTGACATTGAACATCTCCGCCGCCTTATTCTCCCCCTGCTCGGTCATCGAGATGGACTTGTTCTTTTCATCAGCCACGTAATCAAACCCGACAGAAAGGTCCTCGCCTTTATGCTTGGCATCGATCTCTTCCGATTCTGTGACCCGGCGGCCTTTGAGCACCTGGCTGATCTTATAGGCCGTGTAATATTTATCCGTGCTTTCCTCCGCGGGACCGGAGATGATCAAGGGGGTCCTGGCCTCATCGACTAAGATACTATCAACTTCGTCGACAATGGCGAAAGCATGCCCTTTCTGCTGGACCATTTCTTCTTTAAAAGAAACCATGTTGTCGCGCAGATAATCAAACCCGAACTCATTATTGGTCCCGTAGGTGATATCGCAGTTGTACGCTTCCTGCCGCTGGGTAGGATTCATGGAATGCTGGATACAGCCGACAGTCAACCCCAAAAACTCATAGATAGGCCCCATCCAGTTGCGGTCGCGGTGCGCCAGATAATCGTTCACCGTGACCACATGCACCCCGTCGCCGGTCAGCGCGTTTAAATACGCCGGTAAGGTCGCGACTAAGGTCTTTCCTTCCCCCGTCGTCATTTCAGCGATGCCGCCACCGTGCAAGACCATGCCACCAACTAACTGAACATCAAAATGCCGCATCCCGCGCACGCGTTTTCCCGCTTCGCGCACTACCGCAAAAGCTTCATTTAAAATATCATCCAACACAGCTTGCTTGGCCTCGAATAATTCCTCCGCCACGCGCTTGATCTGAACCGAAATATCTTCCCGTTCCTGGGCAGACAGAGCCCGGCGGTGATTATCTTCTAACTGAGCATATTCCTTTTTAAGCTTGGCAATGCCGGTCGCGATCTTATTTTTAAATTCCGTTGTTTTAGCTTTTAACTGCTCGTCCGTCAAGGCGCTGATCTTTGCTTCCATCGCACATATCTCAGCGGCACGTCCGGATAACTTTTTGACCAAGCTGATCGACGGGAGAGGTGCTTCCGGATGCACGTGGATCTGCACCTTGGGAGAAAGCCTGTCAATATGGGACTGAGCGGACTTAACCACCGTGTTACGGATTAGAAAATCAAACATCATCGTTTCCTTTGTTTTTTAAGCGTTTATCCCTGTCTTCGGGTTTCGTCTTTAGATACCCTTCGATGAACGCATCCAAATCGCCGTCTAAAACTTTTTGGGCATTGCCGGTCTCAACGAGCGTCCTATGATCTTTGACCATGATGTAAGGCTGAAGCACATAGGAACGGATCTGACTGCCCCACTCGATCTTTTGTTTATCGCCCGCTTCCTTGGTTAACAACGCTTCCTGCTCGCGTGCTTTGACCTCATACAATCTGGCCCGCAAGACTTTCATGGCCTGTGCTTTGTTCTGCAGCTGTGAGCGTTCTTTCTGCGACTGCGCCACGATCCCTGTCGGTAAATGGGTGATGCGCACCGCTGAGTCGGTCGTATTGACCCCCTGACCACCAGGACCTGATGCCCGATACACATCAATGCGAAGCTCACCTGGGTCGATCGCGACCGTGATATCATCCTCGATCTCGGGGATCACTTCCACCGATGCGAAAGATGTGTGCCGGCGCTTATTCGCGTCAAAAGGCGATATCCTGACCAAACGATGCACGCCCTTTTCCGACTTTAAATACCCATACGCTTTCTCGCCCTGCACGCGGATCATGGCACTTTTGATCCCAGCGCCTTCGCCTTCCAAATAATCGATCACCTCATGCTTATAACCTTTACTCTCGCACCAGCGGCAATACATGCGAAACAACATCAGAGCCCAGTCGCACGATTCCGTCCCTCCGGCACCAGCGTTGATCCCTAAAAGCGCGCTACTGTTATCAAATGGCCCGGCCAGCATGGCCTGTAATTCCGTCTGCTCAATGACCGCGTTGATCGCGACTACTTCCGCCTCGATCTGTGCTGTCATCGACGCGTCATCGCCCGATATCTCAAGCAATTCCTGCGCATCCCCGGTGCGTTTGACGCAATCATGGTAGGGCTCAACCACGCTTTTAAGCGTCTTTAAATCCTGCATGAGCTTGTTAGCTAGCGGTTGATTATCCCAGAAACCGCCCTGTGTCATCTGCGCCTGGATATCGGCGATCAATATCTCTTTATGGGCAATGTCAAAGATACCCCCTTAGGCCAGCCAGCCTTTGGGCGAGATCATTCAACTGTCTTTTGATCACTTCACTCATGTCAATTATACGCTAAAGCGAAAATACGCCGCGTCCCCGTCTTTCATTTCGTAATCTTTCCCCTCCAGCGTCACCAGATTCTTTTCCTGCAGGGCTTTATACGACCCGTATTTAGCAAGATCGTCGTATTTATAGATCTCCGCGCGGATAAACCCGCGTTCAATGTCGCTGTGGATCTTGCCCGCGGCTTTGATGGCCCGCGTGCCTTTGGGGATAAGCCAGGCATGTACTTCTTGAGGACCTGCGGTAAAAAAACAGATCAATCCCAGCAGTTCTTTGCCTGCCTGCGCCAGACGCGCCAGCCCCGGGGTGGCAATTCCGGCGGATGCATAATATTCCGCGCGCTCTTCCGGCGGCAGAGCCACGATCTCTGCTTCCAGCTTGGTGCACAATGAAATTAACGCGGCCCCTTCTTTGGCCGCGCGTTCCTGCAATGGTTTAAGCAAGACCGGATCAGGTTCTCCTTCGTCGGTATTAGCCACATACAATAGTGGCTTGCCGGTCAAGAACTGGTATTCGGCGTAATCTTCCAGCGCCAGCCCCTGGTTGCGGGCGGGCTTGCCTTCATTAAATCCTTTGATCAGCACATTGAGAGTCTCGACGCGTTTCTTGGCCTCTGCGTCGCCGCCCTTGGCCGTCTTCATCCATTTCTCTAAACCCTTTTGGGCCTGCTGGATGTCGGCTAACAATAATTCGGTCTCAATGATATCGGCCGCGCTTTGGGGATCAAGCTCATTCATGACATTGACCACGTTATCATCTTTGAAACAGCGCACCACATGCGCGATCGCATCGACGCTGCGGATATTGGCTAAGAACTTATTGCCCAATCCTTCACCCTGGGAAGCCCCTTTGACGATGCCGGCGATGTCCACGAAACGTATCCCGGATGGGACGATCTTCTGAGACCCCCATTCCCTGGCGAACACATCCATGCGCGCGTCAGGCAACGGCACAACCCCAATATTGGGCTCAATGGTGGTAAAAGGAAAATTTTCCGCGGCAGCAGCCGCACCGGTCAACGCATTAAATAAAGAGGATTTGCCCACATTAGGCAAACCAACAATACCAATTTCCATGAACTCCCTTTCTTAAACAAAACACAAATAAAAACCGCACAATAAGAGTGCTATCTTAGACGTAAAATCCGGCATTGTCGACTGTTTTCTAAGTGCCTCTTGGGCCGGCGATTAGGGCCGAAAACGGTTTAAAATGTCCCAAATGAACCAGAAGGCGATCAGCATGATGACGGGCGGCGCACTGCCAAACCACATCGCATTGCAGTACTGCCCGCCTGTTTGAAGGCCGTACCAGATCACATAGATCGTGACTGCCCCCATCACCGCCAGTAAGAAATTGCTCAAACTATTCATGGAGCATCTCCTTTGCGCGCAGCAGGCGGTGATAACTCACCGCGAACCGATGGGCTTCATCCCGGATACGCATCACCAGCCTTAACCCCAATGATGACGGCGGCAAGACCACCGCGGACCGCTTGCCTGGCAGGAACAATTCTTCCTCGCGTTTAGCCAATGACACGATCGGCACTGTCACTTCCAGTTTTTTAAGCTCAGCCACCGCTGCCCCCAGCTGCCCCTTGCCTCCGTCGATCAAGATCAGATCCGGGAACAAAGCCCCTTCACTCTTCAAACGTGTATAGCGGCGGCGGACAACTTCGGCGATCATCGCAAAATCATCAATGCCTTTAACCGTTTTGATGCGAAAACGGCGGTAATTTGTTTTATCCGGCTTGCCGTTTAAGAAAGACACCATGGAACCGACCGCTTGATTTCCCATGATATTGGAAATGTCAAAACATTCCACGCGGGCGATGCTCCGCTCAATCCCCAAGGCCCGCTGTAATTGCTCGGCTTCTTTGAAATAATTAATATCCTTAGTCCCGGAATAAAGTGCTCCGATCGCCCGGATCTGGTCGCGCACCATGGCCGCTTCTTCAAAATCCTTTGCCTTGGCCGCGGTTTCCATGTCCGCGTGCAGCTGGCGGTATAAATGGTCTTTATTGCCCTCCAGGATCAAGCGCACATTGCGGATATTGCGGGCATAATCTTCTTTGCTGATCTTCCCCTCACAGGGACCGGCACACAGGCCGATATGATAATCCAAACAAATTTTATCGGCATACGGTTCGCAGCTGCGAAAGGGAAAGATCTTACGGATGATCCCCAATGCTTCACGGATCAAGGCAGGATTGACATAAGGCCCAAAGAGATCCGCCGGAACATCGGGACATTTACGACGATTGATACGCACAACAGATACCAGCGGAAATGCTTCACGGGTGACCTGGATATACGGATAGGTCTTGCCGTCCTTTAATTCCACATTGTATTTAGGCTGATGCTTTTTGACTAAACTGGCTTCCAGGATGAGCGCTTCCGCCTCGGAGGCGGTTTCCATGATCTCAATATCGCGGATATGCTCGACCAACAAGTCCGTCTTAAGCGAGCGGGTGTCTTTGCCAAAATACGACTCCACCCGCCGGCGCAGATTAACGGCTTTGCCGATATAAATGATCTGGCCCTGGATATCCTTATAGAGGTAAACGCCGCTGGTTAACGGGAGCTGTTTAATTTTTTGTTTAATTGTGTCCATAACATCCAGGTATTGGCCATGCTGGCGATGCTGCTGGCCAACGCGATACCGCCGACCTTCAAGGGGAACATCAAGATGATATTGAGCAGCACATTGATCACCAAACACACCGCCGCGGATTTCACCGGGGTCTTGGTGTCTTGCAGGGCGTAAAAAGCCGACGCGAGAAAACGCGCCATGCCGTAAAACGGCAGCCCCAGCGCGCTGAAAAATAGAACCTGAGCGGTGACCGTGGTTGAGACAGCATCAAATGCCCCGCGCTCAAACACGATCTTAATGATCCAGTGCGCACCGACTAGAAAAACAACAGCGAACACGACCAGAACGATGAGCAGATTCCGTAGCGCGAACAGCACGGTCTCTTTGAATTTTGTCATGTCCCCTGATGCTGCGATCTTAGAAAGCGATGGTAGTCCGACAGATGTAGCCGCGTAACCGAAAACCCCTAAGGGGAATAAAATGATGCGATTGGCATAATAAAGCGCCGCAACACCCCCGCTGCCGACGATCACCGACAAAGACGCACAGAACGTATCGACGATCATATTGACCTGATACACCCCGCTGCCCCAAAGCCGCGGGAGCAGCAACGTCAAGATCTTCTTGGCCCCGTCATGATCTAATGAACGTGGCCAGCGCCAATGGATGCCAAGCCTCTTTAATGCCAGCCACTGCGCGACAAACTGCAGAACCCCTCCAGCCAAAACACCCCATGAGAGAACAAAAGCCATATCCATGGAAAGAATACACGCGACCCAAACGCTTAGGATCATGGCGATATTAAGCAAACACGGCCCGAATGCCGGCGTGAAAAACGACCGCATGGCATATAAGATCCCCATCTGGAACGCTGTCAATGCGATCAAGACCAGATAAGGGAACATGATGCGGGTCAATTCAACGGTCAGCTGATATTTGGCGGTGTCATGGACAAAACCAGGCGCGATCAGCCCCACAATGGGTCCGGAAAAAATAATACCCAGTGCCGTGATCACGCTTAAGACGATCACCCCCCAGGCCATGACCACATTAATAAGCTCCAAAAGATCTTCCCGGGAATTTTTTTCCTGATATTGCGCCACGACCGGGACGATCGCCGCGTTGGCCGCACCCTCGCCCACCAGATCACGTAATAAATTTGGGATACGCTGGGCAACTAAGAACGCTTCGGCCGCCAGGCCTGTTCCCAGAAAATGCGCCAACAGAACATCCCGAAAGAAACCCAGCACGCGGGAGGTCAAGACCCCCATGGACACAATGCCCCCCTGTTTAAGCAGGGATTTGCCGAAATGGGCCTGGTTCGATTTATCAGTTGACATAAAATTGGCTCTTTGCTATATTATCGCACTTAAAACAACTTAAAAAGACATGGAGATGTTCAATGCCACAACGCCGTAACGCTATTAAAGAGAACCGCAAAGCTCACACCAGACGCATGCAGAATCTGGATATCAAGACAGATCTTAAGAAGACTTTGAAGTCATTTGTCACGTCGGTCGAAGAGAAGAAAACCGATTCTAAAGACCTCTTAAAGACTCTCTACAAGAAGTTCGATAAAGCTGCCAAGCGCAACATCATGCACAAGAAGACCGCTGCGCGCCGTAAATCCCGTTTCGCGAAATTACTGGCGACGGGCAAGAAGGCCGCTTAACTCCACCACCACTTTTTCAACAGCATATTGAGGATCGAGGCGGCTGCGTTTGATATTCGCATCCGCCTCTTCTAATGCTTTAAGTCCTGCTTCAAAAGCCTGCGGCGCCAATCGGCGTCCATCTTTCCCCCAAAATACACCTAAACCACCCAGCACCCTTAAGGGATGATCATTGATAAACACCTGGCTTAATGTATTAAGCGCTTCTTTCTGTCTGCCGGCAGCCATCAACTTTGTGACCCCGAACACATCGGGATTCCTGGGAAGATCAAAGGTCTGAGCCGTGCAGTGGGCCGTTATCCCCTTGAAATCCGCTTTTAATGAATCTTCGCTGGTCTCCAGCACCACATCCACATGAGCACCGGGATCTTTTAAGAAATTCGTTAAGGAAGCAATGTCCGCGCTTTTTAATTTATGGACATTATGGATGATGACAAGCCTCTTGGCATTGATAACAGGCAAGGTGATCAAGGCTTTCTTTAACACATTCTCACCCATGCCGTGGGCATCGAGGGTCTCTACGTCAAACAACAAGGCATCAGCTGATCTAAAGGATGATGATTTGATCTGAGCTATTTTAGAATCTTTGGATTTCAGGTCAGCCCCAAGCAATAAATGGACCATAGGGGGTTTACCAGTTTTCGAGGGTCCGCTCCACAATGCGGCGGGAGAGGTCGGTCAGCGCGTCTTCCAGGGCCGCGCTCTCGGACTTGGACTGCGGGCCGGTCAAATAATACGTCGCTTCGCCGGCAAATGAATTCTCTTTCCAGATCTCCTTATTCTCGGAAGGATCGACAAGCGCGATATTGACCGTGACACGCAGGCGGTATTCCGTGACATTTTGATCATTATTGACCCGCAGCTCTTCGCGTTCAAAGCGGATCAATTCCCCCTTTAATACCAGATCTGTCTGTCCGTCGCGTTCGACCTTCAAATGCCCGTCATTTTGGAACCGCACAACAATACTGTCATGCACTTTATTCTCAAGAAGCGGGATATACAGCTCGCGTGAATTTTCGTTGAGATAACCGATCTTGTTCTTGAAGGCATCGATATGGATGGTGCGGAAATTACTGGGCAGCAGGGAACCGGTGGTGTACCCGCATCCGCTTAAAACCATGACCAGGGCTAGAATGATGTTTTTCACAATGATTATCCGTTGCCTATTTACCGTGAGGCAGGGCCCGTAGACGTTTCAGTGCTTTTGTCGCCCAGGCCGTGTCCGCATAATAACTGACGATGTCCTGATAATACACCGAAGCGGATTTATAATTCTTCTGCTTCTCATAGAACTGGGCAACTAAGAATGAGCTCTGGGCTTCCTTGTCTCGCAACGTGGCGATCTGCTGTTTGGCCTGAGGGGTCAACTCACTGTCCGGATGTGATTTGACGAATTCTTTGAATTCCTCCAGCGCGATACTGGTGGTCTTTTGCTCATGCTGGATATTCCCCGCGCGTTTGGTATCCGCCATGGCGATCTGGAACTTGGCCGCCTTGGCCCACTCGGTATTGGGATAATCCCCCATGGTCTTCTCAAATTCATCCCGGGCTTCCTGGAACAAGGAACGTTCTTTCAAATACAAACCGATCTTATACTGGGCCTCCGCGGCATATTTGCCGTACGGCGCGTTCTTGATGACCGCGCGGTATATTTCCGTGATCCGGTCATCCCCACCGACAACAGCCTTGACCCATTTGCCACGTTTATCTGTTCCTGTCAGCATCTGATTGCCGATCTTAAACTGCAGGCCCACGATCTCCGCCGCTCGCTCACTAAAAGGATACTTATCGATCACTGTCTGATAAGCCTTGAATGCCTCATAGGGCTTGCTTTGGATCTCTAATATTTGACCCGTATAATACTGGGCTTCAGGAGCTTCTTTGGCGCGGGGGTAATTGCGGACCAGTTTTTTTAATTCCGCTAACGCCTGAGGATATTTCTTGCCGTCCATAAAAGCCAACGCGAATTCCAGTTGTTCCCTCGGCGTTGATTTGACCGCCATCTTAGGGTTAATGAATTTTCCCGTTTGCGGGGTCCATATCCAAACAGCATGACTGAATTGGGGGAACAAAAAGACGAACGCGAGGAGAAATATGAATGATCGATGGTTGATTTTCATTGGGTCAATTTAACATAGTTTAGAAAACTTGTCAATCAACGCCGCCGGGCAATATCGACGGCTTATTGGCGGGCCTCGCGGGTGATCACGGCCGCGGTCTTCGCCGGAAGCAGAGCCTTGATCCGTATGCCTTTACTTAAATATTTAACCTCCTCCACCTGCCCGTTAGAATGGGCCAGATTAACCAGGTCCATACGGTCTGATGGGACGACCACATTGATCGCCACGCTGCCTGAGGTCAAATGTTCTTCGATCAGTAATAATAGGGAATGGATATTCTCCCCCTTGGCCGCGCTGATCCCGATGAACTCCTGCTTATCCTTATCGAATTCCTTATAACGGGACCTGTCTTCACACAGATCGATCTTGTTGAGGACTAAGATCGTCGGCTTATCTAATACTTTCAATTCTTCCAGAACAGCATTGACCGCCGCATACAAATTACGAAAATTCGGATTGCTGATATCCAGCACATGCAGCAGGAGATCCGCGTGAGAAACCTCCTCTAACGTCGCCTTAAAAGCTTCGATCAGGCCGTGCGGCAGGTCATGCATGAACCCGACCGTATCCGAGAATACGACCTTATGGTGATTGGGCAGGTCGCTTTGACGGGAGAGGGAATCGAGCGTCGTAAAGAGCCCATCATGGGTCCTGGTTTCTGCATTGGTCAGGGCGTTAAGCAGCGTGCTTTTTCCCGCATTGGTATAGCCGACTAATGCCACCGTCGGGACTTCATGTTCATGGCGTTTCTTGCGTTTGACCGCGCGGCTCTGAGTGATCTCTTTTAGGTCTTTTTTCAATTTGGCCACGCGCGCGCCAATGCGGCGGCGGTCGACTTCAAGCTTCGTCTCACCCGGGCCCGATGTCCCGATCCCTCCTCCAAGACGAGAAAGCTCTTCATTGCTGCCGACAAGGCGGGGTAATAAATACGACAGCTGAGCCAATTCCACCTGCATTTTCCCTTCGAGTGACGTCGCGTTCTTGGCAAAGATATCCAAGATGACCTGGGTGCGGTCCAAGGTCTTTACGCCGAAATCCTCCTCAAGGTTGCGCTGCTGACTGCCTTTTAAGTCCACCGAAATGACCACCGCGTCGATGCCGCCCAAATGACAGACCGCGGCGATCTCCTCGACCTTGCCCTTGGTGATCAAATGCGAAGGGGTCGGCGGCAAGGCTTTGCAGAACACGGTCTGCACAACTTCCCCGCCGCAGGAATGGATGAGCTCGCGCATCTCATTGTCCTCATCCTCAAGGGTCCAGGGACTGCGGTTGCTTAACTGCACGACGCATAACAGGATCTTTTCACGCATAGAGCATTCTCATTTCATCGCTTTTGGATAGGGCCAGGTCAAGATTCATTCAGGATTCAACCCCCCTAACCCCCGTAACACATAGACATGTTCACATTCGAACAGGGGTTGCTTTAATTAAATCTAGTTATCTCAACGGCAACAGGTGGTATGTGACGGGGGACGTTTCATCCTTCATGAACTTGCCCTGCCCCTAACCCTACATTCTAATACCCCATCAACAATCTCTGGAATGGCCTTAGCGCCGGCATCAACCCACTGGATACGTTTGTCCCGTCGGAACCATGTAAGCTGCCGCTTGATATAGTGACGCGTGTTGCGTTTCAATAAATATTTTGCACGCTCCAGGTCATATTCTCCGTTTAAATATCCCCGCACCTCTGGGACACCGATCATCGTGGCGGCAGTGCGACTAAGGCCAAGAGCGCACAAATTTTTAATTTCTTCGACCAATCCCCTCTCAAACATCTTCTCAACGCGTTCTTCCGCCATGGCGTATAGAACAGGCCTGTCCCGAAAAAGGCCGATGATCGTGATGTCATATTTCCCCCACAAGCCGCTGCGGTCCTGCTGCAATTGGGAGATGGGCTTGCCAGCGACGCGGAACACTTCCAGCGCCCTTACCAATCGTTTAACGTCATTGGGATGGATCTTGGCCGCCGCCAAAGGATCGCGATCGGCCAGCATCGCGTGCAACGCCGAAGGATCCTGCTTTAATAATTCTTCGCGGTAATCCTCATCCCTAAATCCCGACTCAAATATACCGTCTAACAGCACGGTAATATACATGCCGCTGCCACCCACAACGATCGGCAGCTTGGCCTTGGCATGAATGCCATCGATCGCTTCGATAGCGGCTTTACGGAACTGTACCACATCATATTCGTCAGTGATGCTTATCTCATCTAGCAGATGATGCATTACCTGCCGGCGCATCTCCACAGAAGGTTTATCACAGACGATGTTGACCTGTCTGTAGACCTGCATGGCATCCGCGGAGACGATCTCTCCGCCGGTCTTAAGCGCTAACGCGGCCCCGAGTGCTGATTTGCCGACCCCGGTCGGCCCGACGATAAAAATGATCTTTTGAGGCATTTAAGGATATATAAGAGAAGGGTATCCCTGCCGGGACAATTGTGTCTGCACGCTCTGGGCGCTGTCAAGTGAAGCGATCTGCCCCACGCGCACCCGGTAGAATTTACGGCCTTCCGGCGATACTGTCTCAACGATATACGCGTACTGCGCTTTGGACTTTAACTCCTCCACCAGATGCATCGCTTTCTCCTGATCGAGGAAAGCCCCCACCTGCACCGCGAAGAATTCTTTCTCTTCAAGAAGTCCCTTGGCGATGGGGGCTTCAAAACTTTGCGGGAATTCTTTGATCAATTTATTGAGGAATGCCTTGGCCTCTTCCCACCGCATCAGTTTCAGATTGGCCCTCGCGATCTTCAAATAGATCAGGCTTTTTGACGGAGAATTAGGATATTTGAACAACAATTTATGGCTGGCTTTAAGCGCATCGCTGTAAAACCCTTGCATATATAAACCTTCCGCCACGCCCAGAGCCGCTTTTTCATATAGATCCTGGGACGGGGCCCCATTCATCACTTCCTTTAATATACTGCGGGCTCGAGGGAATTGCCCTAAACGCAAATAACACAACCCCAGATAATAGGAGGCCTCCAAACGCACTTTGTGATCAGTTGTTGTTTTGGAAAGCTTTGACGCCAGGTCTCGTCCAGCCGCATAATCCTTATCCATCACCGCGGCTTCCACGTCTGCCAGGACAGCGGCGTGTGCAGCAGCCGGGATCAACACCATTATCAAACACAAGATCAAACGCATGTCTTATCCTTTAAGGGCTTGGTTTAGATCACTGATCAGATCATCTGCACCTTCGATGCCCAACGACACCCGCACGGTCTCTTTAGTAATTCCAGACTTCTTTAAGCCCGCTTCTCCCATTGAGGCATGGCTCATGAACCACGGGGCTTCCGTCAGGGATTCGACCCCACCCAGCGATTCCGCCAGGGCAAAATATTTCAACCGTTTAAAGAATTTATTTAACGGGACTTTTCTGGTATTCAACTCAAAGGCCAGCATGCCGCCGAAACCTTTCATCTGCTTCGCGATCAATGCCTGCTGGGGATGGCTTTTTAAACCCGGATAATACACTTTCTTGACATTCGAGTGCGCTTCCAGAAAATGCGCCACCTTGATCGCATTGTCCTGATGCGCTTCCATGCGCGGCGCCAGAGTCTTGACCCCCCGCAACACCAGCCACGCATCATAAGGAGCCTGGGAAACACCTAAAGCATTGACCAGATAGCGGCCGCGCTCCTGCAGTTCTTTGTTGCTGTAAATGATCGCGCCTCCGACGACATCGCTGTGCCCGTTAATGTATTTGGTTGTTGAATGCACCACCATGTCAACCCCAAAGTCAAAAGGCTTTTGGAAATATGGTGATAAGAACGTATTGTCCGCGACCGTCAGGATCTTGCGTTTTTTCGCGATGGCAACAACCGCTTCGATATCGATGATATTAAGCAGTGGATTGGAGGGCGTTTCGATCCAGATCATTTTCGTCTTTGTCGTCACGCTTTTCTTCACCAAAGCCAGATCACGCATATTGATAAACGAGAAATTAAATCCCATTGGCTTTAACACAGCATTAAAAAGGCGGTATGTCCCACCATAAATATCGTCGCCGGCAACGATATGGTCGCCGGGTTTAAGGAAGAACATGACAGCGGTGATCGCGGCCATGCCGGTCGCGGTCACGGAACAATTGACCCCACCCTCAAGCGCCGCGATATTATTTTCTAGCGCCGCGCGCGTCGGGTTGCCGCTGCGGGTGTAATCAAAACCCTTATTCTTGCCGATCTCATCGAAAAAAAACGTGGATGTAGGATACAGCGGCGTGATGACGGAATTAAATGTTTTATCGATATTAACGCCCGTATGCACGGATTGTGTGCGTATATTCATACAAACTCCCTGGAATTTAATTGATCATCTGATGGTCAGTAATTCTAGCACATCTATGGCAAATGCCAATTATTTTGCTAAAACGGCGCGGGCGATGCGGATATTAGTGTTCTCATTGACCCACTCGATCTCGCCGGGGGTCTTATTGAATGCCGTAAATTGTTTGGGACGATTCATGTCGGCGTAAACCTTTTTAAAAACATGTTCATAGATCGGCTCGGAATATTCACCCGTCACATCCATGCCCAGGATATTTTTTTTAGCGCCGACCGCGGTGATGATCTCCAGCACCTGGTCTAAACGCATTTGCCCTTCTTCCCAATTGCTTAAATTCTCTTCTTTGCGCAGACACGACTTATCCAGACTGATGTAAACATCGTCTGTCGAGATGTCCGCGACGATCCTTTGGATCAGCGGGGACACATAATGCCCGTAAAGCTTGAGCCTGCCTCCTTTAAGCGAACGGAAATTCCCGGAGATCTTTCGCGGATGACGCATGGCGTCCTTGCCGATGCCGAACTGCAGGATATGGATGACATTGACCAGTTCCACCTCGCGGCTGACCCAGGAATTGCAGGCCATTTTTGGCCAGAAAATATTCCAATCCGGCCTGTGGTCGAAAACGATGACCGTGATGGGATGGACATATTTTTTCAACAAAATGCTGGTGACGTGATGATAGTCGCTGCTGCCGATAAAGGAAAGCATACTGACCCGTGAAGGGCTGATCGCATTACTGATATCACGAACCGTTGAATGGAACGCCCACATCCGTGCTTTCGTATTCAAGCGGGTCAGGTCAATGACCTGAGGATCAAACTCGCCGATAAATCGCTTCTGCGTGGTAACACTGTCGTCAAAATTCAAAATGCGTATACCCTTGATCATATCCCTCCGTTTAAAAACTCTCCTAAGGTCCCCTGGGCTAACGGCACGACCGCGATCACAACAGGAATAAAACCCCGAGTCTGACTTAATCTCTCTAAAAGCTTTTCATTGACAGACATGACGATCTGCCCGCCGGATGAACGCTGTTCTAATGCCACCTTTGACGGATCCAGATCAATACCCCCCAGATCATTTACTGCATCCATCTTTTCTTTAGATATCCCTTGGACAGTCATGGCCGCATCGCTTTCTTTAGCCACACGCAGCTGAAATTCTGCCACTCTGAATTTGATGTATTGAGATAATGTCATACCTTTTGCTCTGAATTCCTCGCGGATAAATGTTTTGCGCAGCGGGATGCCTTTGGCAAGCTGCATGGCTGTTGACATTGCATCCCCGATGCCCGCACCGAAGATTTGCAGCGAATTCGCCTTATAGAACCACCACTCATATTGGGCGATCGCCGCGTAGAGCTCATCCGACAACGGAAGATACAACATTTGATCCCAAAGAGCTTCCAGATGCGCTACCATGTCCGGCTGATCAGCATTCACGCGTCGGACGGCATCGTCAAAGAATTCATCGGCAGAATGCAACACATTATCAAGCAATGATCGTTCTACGAGGCTTCCCCTGGCTGATCGATACATGGATAGAACACGATGCATCAGGATATCATGCATGATCGTATCATGATCATGGAAGATCTTGGACTCCTTTGGCGGATGCACTATTTTGATCGCCGCCGTATTGACAGCCTCAGCCATTAACAGGCGAAAATTCACCGCTTCAACGGCTGAGCTTTGGGCGCCGATCATCTTGACGATCTTTTTCTCCTGATCGTTCAATTCGCTCTCGCTGCGTGGAAGATGCGCAGATGCCATCTTAAGCAGCTGCATCAATCGTTCTATCTTAAATCGCAGCCGGGTCCCATTGACGGGTTTTTCGATCAGTTTATGTTCCAACTGGTCCAAAGGAGCCTCCAGAAGTTCCCAGTCGACCGGATCGATCAAAAAAATACTGCGGATCTGCATCAGATCGCTTCCGAATAACAAATCCCTCAACAATTCCGTCGGATAATGGAATTTATGTTGAAACTGTTCCACGATCCTCTTGATCAGCGATGCTTCGATGGTAAGGGTCACCTGTCTTGCTTGTTGTTGCGACGGATCCTGAGGTGCCGCCATGGCCAGATCCACTGATTGAGCCGAGTCCTTCTTTCCAACTAACGCTTTAAACTCATTGAAAAAAGATTCCAACAGCACGTCATCAGGATGAACAGTCTTAAAATATTTCATGTCCAGCTGGTGATGCGATATCCCGATGAAACCCCGTGCTCTGAGCATCGCATTGACCATATTCATCGCCAAAGAATTATTCCCTGATTCAAAAAGATATCTATTGATCATTTTCTGATAAAACCAGGCAACATTCCTGATGTACTGTTCATCATCCGTAGAAGAAGCAAGTCCTTGCAGCAAGCCTTCGAGAGCAGATCTAAGTAGCGGCATCCGTTCAAGAAAGATCTGTTCATCTCTTGGTTTGCCAGCCTTCTTAAGCAACGATTGTTCGCTTTGACGCAGCCCCGTGATCGCCCCCCGATAAAAATTACCGCCCGATTCTCCAACGATCAATAGGCGGTTCATCTCCTTTAATCGCTGCGTGAATTCTTCTGTGGTCATGTGCACATTTTTCATCATGCTTGCCGCCAATAATAAGAACTCTCTTCTGACCGCGATCTGATTTTCCCACAAATGCAATTCGTTCTCAACCTCCGGTTCAGGCTGCTCCCAAGCGTAATGGATATTCTCAACCCACGGGACCAACGCCGCCATTTCCCAATTTAACAAAGGCAATTCTTTTTCTAAAGCCTCCAGCTCCGTTTGTGTCAATGCGCGTTTCTGCTGAAGCCTTTTAATTTCTTCTTGCATACCATCTTTTTCTTCCCCTGACATCGCTCGATCTTTTATATCACTGTCTTTATATTTCTCCCGCCATTGATTATAACTTAAGGATCCAATGTCGGCGGATTGGACCATGGCATCCAAACGATCAGCCAACCCCTCTGTCGGTTCTTTGCCGATAACTGGCAACGCGATCTCATAGGAACGAAAAACTTTTCCAGAATATTGTTCATCATCCACCAGCAACTTATATCCAAACAAATTGATAGGCTTTTTCCTGTCCTTACCTTGCGGCATGGGCTCATGAAATTGAAGGAACAAATCTCTGAAATGCTGCTCTCCCAATCCAGATAGATCCATATTGTTATCATTGTCCGCTGTTACAATTAAATCAAATATGCCCTGCATTTCTGGATAGGATAAAAGCTTTCCATAAACTCCACTTTGCCTTGACCCTGTCCATAGAACAAGCCGATATCCCTTTTGCTTTAATTTCAATAATTCTTCCGCTATTCCCGGCCTCAGATATGGAGGGATCACGCCAACCATTGTCCCATCCATATCAAAAACGATCGTTGGTTTCTCGGCAGACCTTTGATGTTCCTCGCGGACAAAACCTTCATCAAATACGCTTCCGATCAAGAATCCTTGCTCATCTATCTTATAGTTCCTCTCAGACTTGACCGCACCGGCAGGCGGAACAATAGAGGCGGTACGATCTTCCGCTGATCCTTCAGGTTTTAGATCGCATCCGACCATCGTCAACACACGATCTTTCATCCTTGATAACCACCCCTTATCGTTGGTCACCGCCATCGCTCTATCAATGCCCATATAGGTCACCCCGCCGGAGAAATATTTCCGTGGAACCACCTGTCCGCTGATTTGATCGCGCTCCTCTTTGATAAAGCTATACGCCCCCTTCTTGAACGCTTCTAAGTATTGCGCGTATATTCTCTCCTTCTCTTTCGGGTCATCGATCTTAATCCCATCCACTTTATTCTGGTCGGCGTAGACCTGGGAGAGAATGCTGTCCTTGATCTTCTTTTTGTACCACGTGGCTAAAATGAGCGAATTGTAGACCTGACGCAATTGTGCAAAGTTCGCACCGGTGTTGACCTCTTTAGTCAATTGCGGGATGACAAGATTGCGGACAATTTGTGTTGTGCCGGCAACGGGTGACGCCGCGTCATCCTGTTTTGACCGCAGCGCCAGGGGAAATGTCGTCTTTTCATCGGCTACCCCACCGGGGGATGGGTTAAGCGAGGACGAAACAGGTGATGCGGCGGCAGGACCCGTTGCTTCATGCCTGCTTGTTGCCAAATAGTCCTGTTCCGTCATGACCTTAAGGCTTGATTCCACCACATAGGCTGTCCCAGCCTTCGCATTCTCATAAACAACAGCCTTATCCGGCACTATCCAAACCTTGTTAAACGTATTCACCTGAACGTT